>CAYPLH010000005.1:0-143440 GCA_964411505.1 uncultured Clostridiaceae bacterium
TTATATTATTTTACAAATTTTTATAAAAAACTTTCGACTGTTACTAGCCTCCTCCCTTACTAAGAAATCTTGTTGTATTAAAATTTGCATTGTCTTATGTGTATCTGAAAAAAGAGAGGGAGTGAATATTCTTTAGTGTAAACGGAATAATCCACCAAGTTTTTGTCAATAATTTTACTGCAGCATAATTCTGACATATCTTTTAATCACCCAAAAAATCAGGGTTTGGCTGTGGAATCTTTGCTTCTACACTTTCCCTCCATTTTATTAGCATATTATGCATCTTTGAAGCCAGTTCGGGCATTTGATCTGCCAGATTATTCTCCTCCTCAATATCTTCTTTGAGATTATATAGTTCTAATCTGCCGTCTTCAAAGAACTCTATCAGCTTAAAGTCTCCCATACGCACAGATGACCCAGGTGTTCCTCCCTGATTACCATAATGGGGATAATGCCAGTAAATAGCTTCTCTTTGCAATTTATTCGCCCCTTTAAGCAACGGAAGCATGCTTACACCATCCACATGCTGATCAGGTAAAAGAGGCAAGTCTGCTATTTCCAGAATTGTAGGATAAAAGTCGGGGGACGTCACCGGTTCGTCGCAAGTGCTCCCTGCCTTTACCACCTCCGGCCACTTTATGATCAAAGGTTCACGGACTCCGCCTTCATACATCCAACCTTTTCCTTCACTCAATGGCGAATTACATGTTGGTGAACGTCCAGCACTTGATAAACCTCCATTATCCGAAGTAAATATTATAACAGTATTTTCCGTCTGACCAGTCTCTTCCAGTGCACGTAAAAGTCTTCCTATATTCTCGTCCAGATTGTAAATCATAGCTGCATACACCGGATCTGACTGAATAACTCGCCTTTTTACACGTTCACTTTTTTTATGTTCCGTCAGAAAATATTCACCTTCTACAAAGGGACACATAGCATCTAATCCCATTTCCTTTGCCTTTTTTTCAAATCGCTCCACATCTTCCGGTTTAGCCTGAACTGGAGTATGGACCGTATAATGCCATAGGTTCAAGAAAAACGGCTTTCCGTCATTAGTCTTAATTAAGTCTACAGCCTCATCGGTCAGGCGGTCAGACAAGTATTCTCCATCAGGACCTTCTTTTAAAGTCTCGATTCCATATGGGCTGAAATAACCTTTATGGGGATGTCCCCATGAACATCCTCCTATATTCCTAATAAACCCATGGTTTTCAGGATAGAATGGCTTACCCCCCAGATGCCATTTTCCCACATGCCATGTGTTATAACCACCTTCTAATAATGCCTTTGCCAAGCTCTTTTCCGATAGCGGCAGCTGTTTTAAGTAAGGCACATCTACAAGCTTTCCACGGCATGGATGACAATTACCACCAAAATCAATCCAGTCTGTAACACCTACTGTCGCGGGATATTTTCCACTTAAAATACTGGCTCTTGTAGGCGAACAAACCGGGCAAGCAGCGTAGGCAGCGGTGAATACCATCCCCTCACTCGCTAATTTGTCTATGTTCGGAGTTTCATAAAAGCTGCTTCCGAAGCACCCTAAATCCCTCCAACCCATATCATCAATTAATATAAATATTATATTTGGTTTGTGAATTTCTCTCATTTTGTACCCACCCCAAACAATGTTTTTTCATAGGTTACTTTATACTATCACAATGTTACATACATATAAAAATCTTTTTATAGTTACTTCTTTTCCGACTTCCTGCCGGATTTCCTAAGATGCGAATTAGAAATTAGCGTTCTTTTACAGTCCTTCATTTACAGCATATGCGCAAACAGTAAATTCATACGGTTTTGCGCATATACCATGGCAAGAATATCATTACTTTTTGATGAAGTCAAATTTTCTTCATAGATGAACCAGAAACTATAACATTTCTTATGCTGCTTTTCAGAGTCACCGTATCTATTAAATGAATACACATCTCTACTACAGCTATTTACAGCGAATCATTCTTCTTACTGCCTTCCACTATTATCTGTAACAACGTTCTCCATATTAATATTCTCTATTCGGTTATTTAACTCTATCTTAAACTCTCCGTTATTTTTATGCAGGTATTCTGCCATTGTATCGGATATTTGAACTTCAATAATCACCACATTATATTTTGGATCATCAAATGCACCGAACTCTTCCTGCTGAAGCTTTGTTGCACGCCCATTAATTGCGATGAACAAAACCTCATCGTCAGAAATAGCTGTTCCATCCCCCCTTATTATGTCAACTATTCTATCACCTTCCGGTCTGGTCATATCATATTTTATTTTAAGGCCGGATACTTGCACACCGGAATCAGAGTTATCCTTAAATGTATTTTCAAGTATACTCTTAAGGTCACTTTTAGGTATTTCTAATGTCCATAACTTGCACTTTCTTGACACATTGGCTAGAGTAGTTGTTGTTACATTGCCGGTCAGGATATTATGTAATTGCTTGTGGCTGTGAATAGCAGCTTCTGTACCTGCAAAATCCTTCATTGCATCTGTAACGAAATTACCCAACTCCGATTCGCCATATGGACTTACCAACATATCTTTTGTAATGTCCTTTTCAGTAGTCCCAATTATATCAAAATATGCATAATTTGTGTCTTCATGTGCCTGGGCAATAATTGACTCAATAACCGAGTCAAGCTCAACCAGTTCAGGATCGCTTTCGATATCAGGAGCATAAACAAACTCATGAGTCAGCACAGGTGCGGAATTATCGTTTGAAACAGTAATCCTGGTATGTATAAACCCTTCTCCATGTTTTCCACCTCCCAGTACATCAATTCCGTTCTCATCAGCTACATATATTTTGTGGCTGTGACCTGCATAAAGAGCATCAATTCCTTGCAATTGTTTTGCCAGTTCAAAAATCTCACCTGACTTAACTCCATCCTTTACATTTCCACCATCATGTACAACAGCAAGTACAACATCAGCCATTTTTCCCTCTCTAATTTGTGCAGCATATTTATTAATCTCAGTAACCGGATCAAGTGCAATAAATTTTTCCGGTGCCCTATCCTGCTGAGCCGCTAATGTTTCTTTGCCTGCTGCACTGATAATTGCAATTTTCACACCATTTTTTTCATATATTTTGTAGGGTTCATAAAATAATTCATTTGTATTGGTATCAAGTAAATTGCAGCATAATATCTGAATTTGAGAATCGCCTAAGGTTATATTGTTTATTATATCCATATCCCAATAAAATTCATGATTGCCAAGGGCAGTCATTTCCATTCCTATCCGCTCAAGTATGTATCTTGTAGGCAATCCATTCAGCTCTTTGGACATAGGTGGAACATCAAATAAATCCCCACACCCTAATACAAGGCTTCCATCAGTTAAAAGACTTCCATCAGTGCTTGCCCCGGTTATCTTTTTAACCTCTTGGTAGAGAGCTGATGCAACAGGAAAAAAATTGGTTGCTTGTATTTGAGCATGAAAATCTGTAATTTCAATGATATCTACTGTTCTCGCATCAGCCGGTTCACCTAGGCTTTCATCTACCACATCAGAAGCGCCGGTTTCATTTGATTGAGCTTCAGTTTCTGTTGTCTGACTTTTGGATGCAGTTGTTTCGCTTGTAGTATCAGTTGATACAATAAAAGGAGTGCACGATGTAAAAGCCAGCATAACAATGGTTACTATAACCAACATTTTGAAGATACTACCATATAAATGTTTACTTTTCATTTCTTTTATCAATCCTTTCTATTCTCTTAATTTAATAGTTAATTGTGAAACTCAAAACCCTTAAATTTCAACGGGTCTAGCAATATTTTTCTATATAACTCCTCACTGAAATGTGGTATAATATAACTGATAAGTAACATTATGTCACGTACAGTGAGGAGCTATAATCTTATGTCACCAAGACCGAAACAGTTATCACTTAACGACATTTTTACCGACTGTCTCGAATCCTTTACTAACGACAAACCACGGTTCTTCACCCTTCTCGACGAAAATCTCGACCTTGATAGCCTCATTCCAGTAACATTCTGGTATCATTTCTATCAGCATGAAGGCCGCTTACGCATCAATGCCAACGCACGCATTCGCAAATCCTGAGGTCAAGCAGATGTACATCAATGGGCATTTCTGCTACGCACACAAATTCGGAATGATTACCAACGGGCTTGGTATAGTGCGCGACATTGCCTTCTATGATGCGGATTATATCGCTGCCCATCCGGAGATTGAAGTCAGCAAGAAGTCTGACGCTCCTGACGAGGACAAGTCCCTCGCTGATGCCAAGGCCCTGGTCCCAACCCTCGAAGACTTTTTCAAGAAACACCCTGACTTTAAACCAAGTGTGTTCCTTGGGGACTCTGCTTTTGACTCGATTGATATCTACGGAAAACTCCTCGGACAAGGCGGTATCGGTTTTGAGAAAGCGTTTATACCATTGAATCCAAGGTCATCTCTCTCATACCCGGACTGCACGTTGAATGACGAAGGTATACCATGCTGCCCCAATGACACAGCGCTTCCCATGAAACCGGAAGGTAATACATCACATCTGCGTTGTGGCAGTCCGACATTTAAGTTCGTCTGCCCCAAGATGTCTTGGCAGAAATGCGAGGATGGAAAATACCGGCGCCGCACTTCGTGTGAAAACCCGCGCGCGTTTGATAAACTAACTCTTTCCCCCCACTGATAGCCTGATTTCTATAACACCTTATATACATGTCCTGCTTCTTTCGCTCAATTAATTCCAACAAGCTTAAGACTCATACTTATCTTTCAAGCATAGCACTTGCATATATTTTTTTATGAAACTCTATGCTTTCATCATGGTTCTGGTAACCAGGAGGCGGCAAAACTGCCCCAATTGACCAGTCATCTTCAGTCTTTTCCATTACCTCCTTCAGACGCATTCTCAAACCATAAACAACGTTGAGATAATCCACATTATTTATACAATTATATTTCTCTTCCGGATCCTTGATCAAATCATAGAGTGCAAAAGGAACCCCACATTTTTCCACATATAAGTACTCTCTTGTTCTTAATCCTCTTTCAGGATACTTTTTATGCTCCTGCATATCCAATACTCTGCATGCATCATCATATACTTTAAGTAGCTGATAATAAACGTACTCTTCACGTTCTGGATCCTTTCCATTGATCAGAATATTTTTAATGCTCTTTCCTTGAACACATTGGGGAATATCCAATCCACACATTTCCAGTATGGTAGGCATCAGATCCACAGAAGGATCAACCAACTGGTCAATCACTTTACCATGCGGTATAAGCGATGGATAGTGAACTATCAAAGGAACGTGCATAGAAGCGCTGTAGTAAGAGGATTTGTATTTTAGCCCATGCTCACCGCACATGTCACCATGATCACTTACAACGATAAAAATAGTATCATCCAGAACATTGTTTTCTCTTAACCAATTTGTTAAACGTTTAAGTTGCATATCTACACATGCAATTAAACCATAATACTTTGCCCGGTAAGCTTTAGCATTTTTAACTTCCCAAGGGGGGACAGTATCCGGCAACTCGACTTCATCAGGTGAATATAAGCTGCGATAATGTTCAGGCGCCGAATCAAGAGGTGTATGGGGAAGACCCAAGCATACCATTCCCATAAAAGGTTTCGCTTCATTAATTGATCGGGACATGAAGTCGATAATATGATCCGTTTGATATTCGGGTTCATATTTTTCTGATCTGTAAGGCTGTGAATCATCGTCCCGGTAATAGATTCCATTTAAATAGTCATGTCCCCTGCTATAGCCAACAAAATCCTCAAAACCCAGCCTGTACTCTTTGGGAACAAAATCAAATTTTCTACCACCGTTCAGATGCCATTTACCAAACCACCCGGTATTATATCCTGCTTTATTCATTAGTTCCGGAAGAAAAACTTGATCAAGCGGTATAGGGTAGTGATTTGTAAACATGCCGTTTTTGTGTGGGTATTTCCCGGTCATTAGCGAAGCACGAAAAGGACAGCATAAAGGGAACGACGTAAAAGCACCTTTAAAATAAGCACCATTTTGAGCCAAGTAGTCAAACCCAGGTGTTTTAACTGTCGGATTACCAGCAAAGGATGTACAATCATATCGCATTTGATCAGGATATACTAATAGCACATTTGGTTTTTTCATACTGCACTCCTCTCTTTTAAGATATTTATTTTTTATCAACTACCGGTTACTGTTCGTAGGTAGTATGATTTTATGGACAACATCTCTAGCCTAAAAGTATTCATATGTTTTCATTCATTTATGATGCAAGCTTACTTGTATGAATGTCTAAACAGCAAAACATTTTAGGCTACCTTCTTTTTCTAGCTGTCAAGCTTATGCCCCCATGAATATATTGTGGGTTCCTTCTCACCGGCTTTTACCATACGTCTTTTTAGTTCATCTCTTAGTACCTTGCGTACCTCTTCATATTCTGCCTTATCAACAAGATTATTTTCCTCAATTGGATCAGCAACCAAATCAAACAAATACTGCTCAACGTATTCTTCACTATCCGGTAAGGAGTTTTTTAGCATGTTATGATATTGCTGTGCATCAAATTTTTCTGCCATATGCAGTAGCTGTTGCCTATGCGGGGCATGTACACAGTATTTCCAACGCTTTGTCCTGATTCCCCTAGCAAGCTCAGTTTCACTAATCTGATAAAACACACTATCCTGCCACTTCTTTCCTTCTAATATATTTTGAAGCGGTTCTTCACGCATGGATTCGGGTACATTAAGACCTGCAAGCTCCATTATTGTAGGAGGCAAGTTTATAAGACTGACAAGCTCTGTATAGGTCTTTCCTCCAGCAAATTCTGCTCCCTTTATAATCATAGGTATACGCAGACTGGAATCAAAACACTGGCGTTTATATTCGCCTTCTCTTGTTTTAAAGTGATTACCATGGTCACTAGTATAGACAATAACCGTATCATCGTAAATTCCTTTTTCCTTGAGTGTATTAATAATTCTGCCTAGGTTGTAATCCAGGCTATGGCAGCTTCCAAGATAATCAGGATAGTTTTCTTTCCAATCACCTTCATATTCTCCTACCAACAAATCCTTTGGAACCTCATAATCTTTAAATTTTTCTTTCGAGCCGTCAGGACCTTCACAAAGATTTGTATCATTCTGCTGATGAGGCTCTATATATGAAATAAACAGGAAGAAAGGATCTTCACTTTGTTTTTTTCTGATATAAGATATAGCATAGTCTGTCATGCAATCTACCCTATAGCCTACAAAATCCATCCGGTTTCCATCTTTATCAAAAACATATCCGTCATAACCATGAGAAGTAAATTCCAGCACATCAGCCATAGCAATATAATCCTTGTACCCGCCTCTGCGTTCTTTTGGAATTGGTTTTGTTATGAATAATTCATTAGCATGATGGTGGCTGGCAAGATGCCATTTGCCAACATAGGCAGTTTCGTATCCTGCTGCATTCAGCCTTTTTGCAATTGTATCCTCGTCCTCTTTAAGAGGTCTCCTATTTACAAAACATCCTGTTTCAGTAGCATATTTCCCTGTTTGCAAGCAGGACCTTGCCGGTCCGCACACAGGCTGGCAGGTGAAAGCATGCTCAAATTTCACACCCTCCCTTGCAAGTCTGTCAAGGTTTGGTGTTACATCCAGCTTCTGACCATAGCAGCCAACCGAATCATACCGCTGCTGATCAGAAAAAAATACAATAATGTTTGGTCTTTTTTTCATTTGATTTTACCCCCGTAAATACTCTTTTTTCTTAACTACAGCCCTAATAAAAAACCATTTATCTGCCAATCATCTTAGTTTTATCTTTTTATCATGCCTGCACCATAATCATCATTATTGAAATATGCATTCGCTCCATGCTTACGGTAATAATGGCGGTTCAGCATATATTCCGGCAGAAACTTAGGGTCGTGAGAAATACTGTACATATTCACAGCCATTTTTGATACTTCTTCAAGCACTACCGACTTATGAACTGCATCCCATGCATCCCCTCCCCATGTGAACGGACCGTGGAAAGGTGATAGCGCAGCTGGAACTTCCAGTGGCTTTATATCATGCTCCTTAAAGTATTTTACAATCGCCATACCTGTATTCCACTCATAGCTTCCATCCACTTCTTCTGCTGTCAATTCGCCAACACATGGAACTTCCCTGGCAAAATAGTCTGCATGTGTAGTCCCAAAGCATGGAAGAGGCTTACGAAGCTGCGCAAGTACAGTTGCATAAGTGGAGTGAGTATGCACAATTGCATTAATCTCGGTGAAATTCTCATATAGAGCTCTGTGAATATCAAGATCCACCGAAGGATTAAGAGGTCCTTCTAAAATTTTTCCCTGCAAATCCACAACACTCACATTATCAACTGTAAGCTCATCATAAGGTATACCTACAGGTTTGATAACTATTATCCTGTTTTCTCTGTCAATTGCGCTCACATTTCCCCAGGAATACTTCACAAGATTCTTTCTGGGCAGTTCTTTATTTGCTTCAACAACAATTTTTTTCAATTCATTGAGATCCATTTCTTACCCTCCTTTTAAAGATCAATATCCGGCAAACCCAATGAACTCCACCCTCCGTCCACAAAAAGGGTTTGACCGGTTACATAACTGGAATTATCTGATGCTAGATACACTACCGAATCAGCAATTTCAGACATATCTGCCAAGCGTTTAAAAGGAATAGCTGCCATAAGCTGTTTATTGCTGACAACACCCAATCTCATGCCATCTTTCACCATTTCGGTCATTATCCAGCCTGGAGCCACTGCATTCATACGTATACCATACTTAGCCCATTCACTCGCAAGAACTGCTGTCAGTGCGTTAACACCTGCCTTACTTATTACATAAGGAGCCCTTCCCGGGGTTGTCTGCGTAGAAGTACCTGATGATATGTTTACAATCACACCGCCACCGTTATCCTTCATTATCCTTGCTGCCTGCTGGCTGCAGAAAAACACTGCTTTAAGATTAATACTCATAAGTAAATCCCAGTCTTTTTCAAGAAAATCAGTGGATGGATTTCGAATCTGAATTCCAGCATTATTTACCAACACATCAATCTTTCCGAACTTTTGCTTAAGCTCAGAAAAAAACTTCTCGATTTCTTCAACTTTACTTACATCAAGTTTATATGCAAAGCACTTATGACCTGCATCCTCAAATTCCTTCTTTGTTTCTTTTGCTTGATCATAGTTAATATCACCTATTATTATTTTCGATCCTTCTTCTGCAAATTTCTCTGCAATTGCCCGGCCAATGCCCCTGGCACCACCGGTTACAACAACAAGCTTCTCTTTTAAACCTCTCATTATTAATACTCCTTTCTTATGGTAACGAAAGCTTGGAGGTGCCTTTACCCCTCCCGCTTTAAACTCTTTGTATATTTAATACCTTTATTTAGTCATTTCCGTTTAGATTATTGCAGCATTCTAAAAGTTTTCGTAAGATTAGAAAACTTAAACTCTCTTCAATAGATTTAACCTTCTCTGCACCGACAAGATTCATTGTCTCGTTTGGATCATTTTTAAGATCAAACAATAAGTAAGGCTGTCCTTCCTTGTTTAATACCATTTTCCAATCGTGATTCATTATCATTATTTCATTTTGAATCTCGGAAATTACATAATCTCTACAGGATGCTTTTTCACTTGTAAGCACAGGGCATATTGAAGTGGCAAAGTTTTTATATTCTATTCGCCCGCCAGCAAGCTCTACAAGAGTCGGACCTATATCAAACATTTCAACTAGGGCTTCCGACTGATTATTAACTCTATTGCTATATGCTGTTTCTGGCGTACGTATTATCAAAGGTACACGAACCGAACTATTTAAAAAAATCTGTTTATATAGTAAACCATAGTCTCCGTTCATTTCACCATGATCTGATGTAAGCACAATTACAGTATTATCCAGTTCACCCCTGCTTCTTATGGTTGAGAGTATCTCTCCTATCTGATCATCAATCAATGTCACATTACCTGCGTAATTAGCTCTCATGCTCTTGATATCTTTACTGGAAAGCGGCGATGATTCATCCAGTCTTTGCCTTAAATATCCATTATCTATTGCTTTACTTTTCTCACTGAATTTTAACGGATCAGGCATAGTCTCCGGATCATACATTGAAGCATAAGGCTCAGGTGCATCCCAAGGTTCATGAGGACCACCGAAGCTTACCCAGCAAAACCAGGGTTCTTCCCTATCATACTTTTCAAGGTACTTTTTAGCAGTCTGACCTACATATACATCTGCGTAATACTCAAGGGGTAGAGTTGAAGGTCTTGCTATATATGGCATGGTTCTAAATCTATCAGCTAGGTCTTTCTTGTAAGGCTCCCACAAACCTTTGTCCTCCCACTCTACTGTCATATGACTCATGGATCTTGTACTTGCTCTGGGTCCTGCTATTTCGTTTACATCATCCAGACCATACGCATGCAAAAGATACTCCCGCTGTCTGAGATCGCCACGATGCGGATGAAGGTGAGTCTTTCCAAACAGGCTTGTTCTATACCCCAGATTCCTAATTTCCTTCATCCAGGTGTCACTATCTTCTGAAAGGGTGTATTTAAAATTCGTCCATACCCCATTGTTATGAGGGTATAATCCGGTAGCCAGGCTAACCCTTGCCGGAATGCATACAGGTGCATTTGTGACACAATTATTAAATACAACACCTGCGCCTGCAATGGAGTCAATATTAGGTGTTTTGACTATTCCACCTGTGCAGCCTAATGCGTCCTGACGCAGCTGGTCTGCCATTATAAATAAAATATTAGGTTTTTTACTGCTTTCCATAATTTCATGACCCCTTATATTTATTTTTTCAGCTAGTTCTACAGCATAAAACCATTGTATATTTACCTACCTATGCTTTTTTTCTTGCAAGCAACTTCACTGCCTTTTTAACAATATCATCCGCTGTCATTTTAAATATTACTTTTAGGTCGTTTTCAAGACCTACTTCGCCAAACTTATCCAGGCAACCAACTCTTTCAAGCGGAACCGGTATATTCTCTCCCAGTACTTCTGCTACAGCAGACCCCAAACCATTATATATATTGTGGTTTTCGGCTGTTAATACTGCTCCTGTAGTTTTGGCACATTCTATTACAGCTTGTTTATCTATAGGCTTCCAGGTAAACATGTTAAGAATTCCTGCAGATATCCCTTTTGCTTCAAGCTTTTTGGCAGCTTCAATTGATTCTGCAACCAGCACCCCACTGGATATTATTGTTAAATCCTTACCTTCCCTTATCTTTACAGCCTTTCCAATTTCAAATGCTGATCCATCTTCATATATTCTGATTGCATTTTTCCTCATCAGTCTTATATAATAAACTCCATAAAGATTAACTATCTGCTGTAATATATTTTTCAACATAGCTGAATCCACGGGCTCTATTAGTGTTATACTTGGAATATTCCGCAATATTCCCATGTCCTCAAAGGGCATATGTGTACCACCGTTGTATGCTGCCGTTATTCCAGGATCACTGCCCACAATCCTTACATTTAATTTCGCATATGCAGCAGAAATAAATATCTGATCATAGCACCTGCGAGTTGCAAAAGGTCCGAAACTGTGAGCAAAGGGAACCTTGCCTGTAGCTGATAAACCAGCAGCAACTCCAATCATGTTTGCTTCCTGAACTCCACAGTTGATAGTCCTGTCTGGGAACTCCTTCTGAAAAGCTTTCATGCCTATTGAATTCATCAAATCAGCATCCAGAGTAACGATCCTTTCATCTTTTTTTGCTATGTCCAGCAATGTTTCACAATATATATCTCTCATCATAAATTCTTCTTTTACATAATCGTTAGCTAATAATACGCTCATCAAATTTTCACCTCCTGCTCTACACCTTGGATTGATGCTTTTAGTTTATCAATCCTTTGTTTGATACAATCTAAAGCTTCTTTTGCCTGCTCTTTTGACACTATCATATGATGGTTGTTTAGAACATCCTCTGCAAAAGTGCAGCCCTTGCCTTTTTTAGTATCAAGTATTATAACTGAGGGTATTTCTTTTACTTCCTTAGCCTTTTGTATCGCTTCATAGATTTCTCCGGTATCAGATCCGTCTACATCTTGCACATGCCATCCAAACTCCTTAAACTTTGTTCCAATGTCACCCAAATCCAGAATGTCTTTGGTAAATCCATCCAACTGTTGTTTATTGCGGTCTACAAAAGCAATCAGGTTATCAATTTTAAAATGAGGGGCAAACAGTGCTCCTTCCCAAACCTGACCTTCGTCACATTCTCCATCTCCTAAAATAAGATAGGTATAATTATCCCTTCTATCAAGCCTGTTCCCTAGCGCAACACCTATAGCGGTTGACATCCCCTGACCTAAAGAGCCGGTTGTCATATCTACTCCAACTGTTAAATTTCTGTCACAATGGCTTGGAAGTTTAGTCCCTGCTTGATTAAGTGTCAGTAACTCTTCTTTTGGAAAATAGCCTTTTAGTGCAAGCGTTGCATATAGAGCGGGTCCCGCATGTCCTTTTGAGATTACAAGCCAGTCACGGTCTTTCCAATCCGGTTTTTTAGGATCGATATTCATGACTTCTCCATATAAAACAGCCAGCGTTTCAATTATTGACATTGCACCACCTACATGCCCAAAACCAAGGTGACAAAACTCGTTCATTGTTTCAAGCCTGATATTTTCTGCAAATAATTGAAGTTCATTCTTCTTTTGTTTCTTCATTAACATACACCTACTTACATTTATATTGTTTTATTTCTAACAAACTTGCTCTAGCGCTTCCAGCAGTGTTTTTCGTACCCATACATAATCTTCATAATCAAGACTGTATAGTTCATTAACATCGATGGCGGGAGTATAGAAATCTTTAATGTCATTAAATCTGAATATTCTATCCCAAATAGTATTCAGTATGTTTTTATGATCCGGGTGATATTGCCGTACTCTCTGTATTAGTTCAAAATCCTCAATGCCCCTCTTTAAATGCTTATACCGCAAGCTAAGCAAAGGTTTTCCGTTCCATGCCGGATAAACAAAATTTGTATCCCCTGCTTTCCATTTAGGATAATTTAAGTATATTTTTTCTCTGGGTTTTTCCGGCCAGGCGGTATAATTCCATCTTAAAAAACCATCAAAATTTAAAAACGCTGTCAGTAAACCTATTAACCGGCTTTCAAGGAGCGGAGACATAATAAAGGTATTAGGATAATCCGGATTGCAGCATACATACCACAACATTCTGCCTTTAAAATTGCCGATAATATCTTTTATCAGATCCATCTTTTCAAAAACTGCAGGTAAAATGGGTGCAAAATCCGAAATAAGGTTTTTGCTTTTCTCGATAAACTCCGCATGATTTATAGCTGTCTTATATTTAAATGAAGGAGCTGTCTCCTTTAAAAATGACAACCTGCTCATATATAATTCTTCATCAGAAGGTTCATCTGCAACAACCCGTACAATACTAATCCACTGTTTTTCAATAAAAAAGTTTTCCAATGCTTTTATATAAGCTTTAAGCTCTTCTTTAGAGTACATGTATTTGTAACATCCATCTGATTTATCATAATACCGTATCCGTACAGCATCAGGATAGTCTTCTATAATACCTGTATACCCGTCCTCTTCAGCAAGCCAGATGTTGATTAGTCCAAATAATTCTATTTCTTTTGAAATACCATATTGTATACATAGTTTGATATATTTTTCCGCAATAGAAAAATCATACTTAAACTGTCCGTTCACATCCTTTTCTATCCTGACAATATTATATTCAAATAAGTCTGACAAATAGTTTCTGCAGCGCATTTTTCGTTGACCGGACCAAGGTATCTCGGAAACAATCAGAGTAATGCTTTTTTGCCCCAATTCTGCCAGCGTTTTTAAATATTCTTCAATTATTTTAAAATGTTCTTCACTCCACAATACTACTTCATGCTTTCTTGCAATATTGGATAAATGCTGCCATAAGTCCAGATAAAAGGTGTATTCATGCGGTCTTGGCATAACTATATTTTTGACCTCAATTTCGAAGGTTAAGGTACCGAGCTTGATTTCACAATCAAACATTTTATGAGTATAAAACTCCACTTTTCCTGTGTATTTTCCCGGTTTGCAATTTTCTGGAGTACTTATCTCAACCCAAACAGGCTGTGCTTTATTTTTTTCTACAACCAAGGATTCCTGATTAAGTAAAATATCAGATTTTAATAGCCTGTCGTCATCTTCCATCAGTCCAATAAAATTCATTTTGATGTCTGCATCAGGCAAACCAGGCAGGGTAACATTAATCCTTACATTGGACAAAGTACCTAAAGGATTAAAATAAGGGTTTTTGCTGATAGAAACCGTTATATCTTCTTTTGCCCTAACGACTACCTGAAATGAAGACCAATCACCTTTGGCTGATACCAGTTCAATTTCTTTATTTTCAAAACAAAGCCTGCTATTATCAAAATCTCTGTTACCATATATATATTTAAAGCTCTCATCAATCAGGCCATATTCCAGTTTCATTGTAAGTATCTCCTCCAAATGTTGATTTTAAGGTAACAGCTTAGAAAACTGTCTGCGCTACACATTTTGCATAGGTGTAGTTGGTGAAATCCAGATAGGGCTGGACCATGCCATCTGGTTATCCTCCTGTACTACCCTTATATAATAAAAATGCTCTTTCACAGGATTATCAGGATCCTCCCAGGAAAAAGCAGCGTCCAGTACTCCCGGGTTCACTTCATAAACTTCATTCCCATCTTTTATAATAACAAGCTTTTTAATTTGAACACATCCATGCACTGCCACATCAATAGTCACCCGGTCACTTTGTATAATTTCTCCCATTTTTGCGCCAGAGGCAGTAAAAGAAAGTAAAATTCTGGCTCCTGTAGTGGCATAGGTTTTCCTGTTTCTGATAGCTTTTATTAGGTTTATCCTGTCCAAAGCTTTCATAGAGGCTGCTGTCATTCCACAACGATAAAATAAATCGTGAGCAAAGGTGTGCGGAACTTTTCCCTGACCTTCAGGATCTTCAACCGAAAAGCCGCAATGCCCCTCATGGCAATCTCCGCCACCGGTAAAGCCCAGGTGTGCACCTTGCTGGAGCAGTTCATCAGCTGAATAAGTTGGTTTCCTTATAAAAGGAGGTACAAGAGGATTATTGTAAGAATCACTTGCGCCCCACATAGAATAAATCTCAATAAACCTTTCAACCGAAGGTTCATGATAATCCCATTTTAATCCGTGGGCAAGAGGTGCATGGGGACCGCCTACAACACTATCATCATTTTTGAAGTAATCCCATACGGTTTTTATGCAGCTTGTGGGCTTATACATACCACGAAAAAGTTTGAGCCTGTCATTTGATGTATATATATTTCTATGCACTTCATTGCCAGCCCATTCGTATCCTACCAACGTTACAAATTCACCTGGCCTGTTCCAGCTATTAGTTATGTCTTGCATGCGCATCCATTCATTGTCAGTGAAGTAGCAAGCATGGTCACTCGCTGCTGCAAAATCCAAGCAACCAACGTCATGCGCATGTCTGTACAGCTCTGCATATCTACCACTTCCGTCACTCATTTCACTATGCCCATGAATTTCACCCCAAAAAATTTCATCTTCAGTGCTATCCTTATGAATAATCTCAAGGGGATTACTTATAGCAACTACCTGCCTTGTGTCAGTATTTATTGCGGTTACCCGGTATACTCCAAGAGCTAAATCCGGCAAAGGTATTTGAAAAGAATAAAAATCTTTATAATAACCGGATGGTGTACCTAAAAATACAGTTCCTGCATTATCGGTTAAATAAAGCTCTATCCTTGGATACACACCTTTTTCAGGTGGTATATTTCTGTATTTGTCGGTAAAAATACCCTTAAGGTAAACTTCCTTTCCTTGTTTTCGCCTGCCAGGAAGAAAAAGGTGCAAGCGTTCGCATCGGCCAGGAACAAATTCGACTGTGTGATTGTTTTTCTCCTCCAGACTGACAAAAATTTTCCTATCATCAACAGCAACTGCCGCACAAAAAGGCGCTAATTTTATGTACCAGCATCTGCGATCATTCTCATAAAATCCCAGTGGAAACAAATAAGTAAAAGCTGTTTTATAATTTACTACAATATTTCCCATTGGCGGAAGACCTTTTGGCAGGTAGCAGATAATATCTACCGCAACATGTGCTTCCAGTGATTTTTCTGCCGATTCAATATAAATATCATAACCTTCAGTGCATTCAAAACTTGTGAACCCGTCGGCATCAGGATGCTCAACCTGAGGTCCCGAAAATGAGCCCGGCACTGCAAAGCGTATTCTGCTTCCGGCAGGTAACCCATATTGTCCGGAAAAGTACCTTAAAGTAAAATTGGTTGGTTGACCTGCAGTAATACGTGAAGGTGAAATCATTGTTGTACCGGCATCACTTCGGGATATTCCCCATATTTTCCGCTCCACGTCACTTATCGTGCCTGAAATTTTAATTTCTGTTTGATGTGTTATAACCAGATACGAACTATCAGCTTGCTCCGGACTCATTCCATATATTCGCAGTTGCCCAAAATGCCCGCTTAGTTTGTCAGTTACCCCCAGATCTATCCATCTTGGCTGTTTTTGGGCTACACTTACTGGTTTTAATACTATATCGTCAATACAAACAATAGGACTTTCTGCATCAGTCATTAACCAGAAACGAAGAGCAGTCTCATTTATTCTTGGAAAATAGAATACCATATCCAGCATATCTGATGTATCATATGCAGCAGTGTTCTTTAAATGCAATATGCGATCCAATCTGTAGTTTTTTGACAAATTCAATGTTTTTGAAACCTCCTTTAAAAGCTCTCTATCTATACCTGCCATACCTTTTTACCGCACTTACAAACGCTTCAATATTTTGCCACGGTACTTCCGGTTCAAGCATATGAGTCGGAGCAATAACAAGCCCTCCGCCTTTTCCAACAGTTTCAACCATGTGTTTTACTGCACTTTCAACATCCTTTGGTGTACCAAAGGGCATAGTAGTTTGTGTACCAATTGTCCCCCAAAATGAAAGCCTGTCGCCATATTCTTCTTTTACCTTAACCGGATCCATACATTCAGGTTGTATGGGATTGAGTACATCAATACCAATTTCAATCAATTCGGGTATAATTTCATATATAACACCATCTGAATGATATATAGCAATAACATCAGGATTGATATCCTTAGCTGCTTTAATAACTGTTGCCATAGTAGGCTTAAGCCACTTGCGCCACAACTTTATATCCATCATCATCCCTTTTTGTGTTCCTACATCATCACCGAAATAAATAGCGTCAACACCTGCAGCTGCAACTTTTGCACTTAGTTTTGCCTTTACCTGCGTCATTTTATCCAGACATGCCTTTGCCATATCATCATCTGTCAGCATATCCACAAGCAGGTTTTCCATTCCTCTTAAATACCAGGCTGGTTCAAAAACTTGTATAGCTCTGTAAATGGCAGCCAAGCCCTTACTTTTAACTTCACTGACTTTTTCCTTGAAACCTTCCCACCTGTAGTCCTCTAAAACATCAGGCAGCGGAAAATTCCAAACCTGCTCCGAGTCAGTAAAGCTTTCCATTGGATGAACCATTTTTGTGAAATGTTCCATGCTGCCCCGAATGTGCCCAACACCCCACTCATCAATATATGAATTTTTTGGCAGGTCGCTAAAGTATTCTAAATAATCAACCGGATTTTTAGATGGAAGAATTTCTATATACCGAAAGGGCATATCAAAATACTCCATAAAGTTTTCAAAACCTGTCTTTTCCAGAAATGATCTTTTAAGTGATTCACACAGTCCAAAACCATAGGGCACTGACTCCGGATCATCTCTATGTATAGCTCTTAAAAAGTTTTCCCTCTTGTTCACACCAAATCTCCCTTCGTTATCACACACAAATAGCTTTAAAAATTTACTTCTGGGGATGGACCTTTGTTCCATTCCTTTTAGACCCTTATAAGGGTTTAACTTTTACTTACTCTCTTTTAGTGAAAGCTTTTACCGCAACCTACTGAGCGTTTGATGACTAATAACTTCCTAATTCCTTAACCCTATCAATAATCAGCTTAAAATTTTCTAAAGTAACAATATTCGGTACAGAATGATCTGTTGAAAAAATATAGCCGCCTGATTCTTTCAGCTTGGGTATTGTTTTATCTATTTCTGTAGTTATTGAGTCAATATCATCCCAGAGCACAGCATTAATTCCCCCATGCAATACAAGTTCCTTTCCGTACTTATGCTTTAGTTCCAGCGGGTTCATACCTGCCTTTATCTCCAGTGGGTGCAGCGCATCCAGTCCTATATCGATTAATTCAGGCACAATAGGATTAATATTGCCACAGGAATGCATGTGTGCCTTAATGCCTTTTTTGTGTGCCCACTCAATAGCTCTCTTATGAACCGGTTTTAAAAGTTCCCTGTATGTGGCAATCGAAAAGAATTGAGTGTTTTTAAAACCCATATCGTCAGGCCATTTTATGCAATCAAATTTGAAGCCTGCATCCCAGATCATTTCATACAATGCTATGTCTAAATCAAGAAAGTGATTGAACATGTCAGCACACCATTCAGGATTTTCAATAAGTGCAATAAGAAGTCTTTCGGTTCCGACTGTCCACGAATGTGTTACGTCAAAACCAAACCAAAAGTTAGCAACTATCCAGTTCCCATCCTCAACCCATTTTTTATAGTTGGCTTTTAAATGATCCCATGGAATTCTGTCACTGCTCGGAACCATTCTCTTTTTTGCTTCCAACCATTTATCGGGTGAAGTTATTGTAAAATCTACAAATTCAGGTGTCGAGTCATCCATTTTAAACTCTTTCTGAGTAGCACCCCACTTGGTTGTATAAATCTTATAATCATCCGTTTCTTCGACTATGCGGCATTCGTACTGAGGAGAGTTGTCAACATCAATCTCAGCAATTTTGTCTATACCAAAATAGTCCCTATAATCCATTCCTTTGGGCATTCCTTCCCATTCCCAGCGTCTAATTGTGCCTTTCCATGGCTTATCCCATATAGGTATCCTGTCAGCGTCCTTGTGATCATACATCCTTAAAATACGTTGTTTGGTATTCAATGAATTCATAACAATTCCACTCCCTTCCAATTTTCCATACACAAAATCCCTGCATGGCAATTGCTTCAAACATAACCGTTCCATCACTTTTTTTAGAGATTATTTGAATTTGGTAATTTCCTATTCTGTTACTCCCTCTAACATGAGAGTTAGAACTGTTTTTAAATAATCCAGCTTCGCATCTCTGACCGAAAACGGACACCTTTTTTCTCCTGGAATTTCCAAATTGAAAACTCCCTGGTAATTAATCTCCTTTAATGCGGTAACTACTTCATTCCAGTCAACAGTGCCTTTTCCATAGGGCATCATGTGCTGATCATGAACTCCTTCGTTGTCATTTATGTGCAGCGCTTTAAGATAAGGCTTAGCTTTATGGATAAATTCTGCCTGCGAACCACCAAACCTATTCTGATGTCCCGTATCAAGACATATTCCGAGCCGATCGCTTCCAACACGTTTAATAAGATCTATAATACCGTCCGCATCTCGTAATACATTTGTGTTTTCAATGCAGATTACCATATCAGTGCCCTTTATATGGTCTGCTATTTCTGTGAAACCTTTTAAACGCAGTTCATCTATCCTCTCAACTTCGCACCCATTTTCTAACAGCTCCCTGCCTCCTGCATGCAGCACGGCATTTTTAATACCTGCCGCAAGGTAAAGATCAATCCATTTTTTTAAACTGTCGATTACTTCATCCTGGTTTGTTACTGCAATATCGCATTTTAACCATAGGTGTCCTTGGGGTATAAAGGCTCCGGTATCTTTTAAAAACCTCAGAAACTCTCTCCCGGATGTTTCAGGATTACCTCTTTCTAAAAGCGTTCCGCCATGTTCACTTGAAAGCTCCATATATCTCCAGTCTTTTTTTACAAATCTTTTTACTGCCTCCTCAGGAGATAATTCGTTATAGTGACAGGTTGTCATACATAATTCAAGCATTTTTAACCTCCATTTCTGTTATGTGCAATATAAATTTGCCCTTACCAAAGCAACGTTTTAAAAAACCATTTATGGCTTAAATCCATTTTGTTGCAATTTTTGTGCCAAAAATAGGCGCTTGTGTGAATTGTCCGCCAAAAATCATTTCAATTATTTCATTGGATCCAGGGCATGTAAAGGTACAATTAAAGAGTATTGGTACCTTTAGTGCTTTTTGCCTTGAAGTTTCTTCGGGTTGTTACAATTGACTTCTATTTAATTAATATACTGTGAACGTTTCTACAATTTCTCCATCAAATTCATATGTGGTAACTGTAGCTGCTTTATCTTTGATTTCTACCCTTGCAATCTGATTTTGCCCAACAATAAGATGATGATAATTTTTCTCCTCATCGGGCAGATCGAGTCTGTAGATGTGCCGATGTCCGGAAATTACAAGCTTGACACCCGCATCATTCATTAAATCTGTCCATGCTTGGGTACCGCCTACAGGATCAGTATTTTCCTTATTTGTCATAAACGGTATATGTGCAAAGACTATCCTCATTGGAGCTGTTGTCCATTCATCCGACTTAAATTGCTCCTTTGCCCGGTTGAATTGATTATGACGGTATTCCGTGCTTTGTATTAATCCACCATACCTCTGATCACTATCATCAACACTAATTCCTGTATCAATAACAGTATATGCTGAATCACCTTTTCTGAAGGAATAATACCATTCTCCTGTCAGTGTCGGCAAGTATTCCAGAAGCTTATCCGGGTAAGTGCCACGATATTCATGGTTGCCCCGAACAAAGTACAATGGTTTGAATTTTGCAAATGTCTCCACACATGGCTCAATAAGTGCATAATTAATTTCTCTTGTCGTCTGGATTTGTGCAAAGGCATCTCCTCCATGTACCACGAAGCTATAATCCTGTGGTACCAGACTTAAAGGGCGTGTAATCCGTTTTGTGTATTCATGGGTATCTGTAATAAAGCAGAAACTGTAATCATCATCAGCAGTGCTATGTGTGGTAAAGCTGTAATCAGCGCCAATAGCGGTATTACCCAACATTATGTTATCCTTTTCAAGGCTTTTAACCTCAGTGCATACAGTACGGTAATTATATGTTGTCCCCGGTCGAAGGCCATTTATAATTACAATATGGTGCTTATTCACAGCTGCAAGCCCATCTTCGCATTCTGTTACAACATTTGAATAATTTCCATCGATGCCATATTCTATTTTCCCTATCGTATCCACATCAGTTTGCCATGAAATAATCACAGCGTTCTCCGTCAGTGCGGTAATAAACGGACCTTCTGCTATGTTGATGTCAGAGTTTTGAACAGGTGGAACAGAAGTTTGATCAGGAAGATCTAAAGTCTGGTCCGGAATACTTGCTGTCTTTTCTGAAAAATCGGACTTTTGCAAGGAATAGACACAGAATACTATTACAGCGCAAACCAGAATAGCAATTCCAATAAATTTGAAAATCTTATTTTTGTCAACCATTACTGTATTCCCTCCCGTTTTTCAATTGAAAACGTATCAACTTCCACACCTTCAGAATTTAACACAGTTACAGTTATCTCATTATCTACAATGTATACTTCTGCTATCTTGTCACTATCCAGTATAACCTTGTGATAATCTTCACTACTATTAGGTGTGTGATGGACATACTCCTGTTGATCACCGGTAAAAACCAAGTCCGTACCTGAATCTGTCAATAAGCTTTTATAATCTTCCGATGAATACCCAAAATCCGGATTATGAGCAAAAACAATTTTAAAAGATGAATCTGTCCAATCGCTTGATGCCATGTATTCCGTTAACCAAGTATACTCTTCCTTCATATACGGCTGACATAGCATAGTTCCCTTAAAGGAATCCAGTGAATCCGGTTCCTTCGATCCCGTATCCAATACGGCAAAAGCTGCTCTGCCATGATTAAAACCATAATAATACTTGCCATTGTCACCAGGTCGAATTGTTTTATTATTTGTGGGGATGTAATATTTAAAACTTCTGGCAAAACTCCCCTTGTAATCGTCATCCCCTCTGCAATAGAAAAACGGTATGTTTTTTGCAAAATGTAAAGTGCTGGGACCTATAAGACAATCCCATACATCAGATTCAGTTTCCAGAGTACTAAACTGGTCTCCACCAAACACTACAAAGTCACAATCAGAAGTATTGATTATCCCAAGTAAATTATCCAGTCTATCAGTATCTCCTTTAACATCTGTCAGGAAATAAAACTTAACACCATTTTTTTCAGTATCGAAAGTAGTAAAATTGTAAATCTCCCCACTATCCTTTGCGCCGATTATTGGGGACCATGTTGTATTGTTTTTAACTTCTCTACCCACAACGCGATAATAGTATTTTTCTCTAGGCTTAAGATTATCTAAAGTAATTGTATGCCGGTATCCCATACTTACAATACCTTTATTTGTTTCAGTGACTGAATGTTCCAGTGAATCACTCGATAAACCATACTCTACCGTACCCGTCGATATTGTATCGGTAAACCAGGTAATTCTTACTGAATTAGCGGTCATTTCAGTAAGGTATGGTCCATGTTGTATTTCTTTTGAAAAAACCGAAAACGCACCTATAGATGCAATTGTAGCTGCGATTACCAATATGGCCACCAATACTCGGTTAGTGCTTCTCACTTTTTTTGTCCTCCTCCGCCCTTTAAATTACTTCAATTTATTAAAAGCCTGAGCTCCTTTTGCAAAAGGTCCTGCCAGGGTTCTCTGTCCCCTCCCATAAACCGCTTCATGACTTCCATCCAGCTCAGGTCTTACATATTTAAAAAACCATTCATCAAGCAAAGATTTCATTTCTTTAATGACTTTGTGCTTACTCGGGTCATCAATTAGATTTTTGTTTTCATCGGGATCATTAACCAAATCATAGAACTCATGAGGTCCATAAGGATATCTATGAATATATTTATATTGTTTACTCCGAATCATCCGTACCGGACCATATTCATCGTAAACAGCTTTATTATCTAACTGATTGCATACAATAATACTTTCATTCTCGTCTGCGCACCTGCCCTCCAGTACAGGAAGAAAACTCTTTCCTGGCAAGATGTTCGCTTCAGTATTTGCAATACCTACATATTCAAGAAGTGTGGGCATGAAATCATACTGACTAAGCATTGCATCACTTACAACATTTTGAGGTATACGCCGGGGATGACTGAAAATTGCTGGTACCTTCACCGATGAATCGTACATATTAAGAGGAAATGTACCGTTACCTTTACCCCAGAAACCATGCTGACCACAACTAAACCCATTGTCTCCCATAAAGCATATCAATGTATTTTCACGCAGTTGCAAATCATCAAGCTTTTTCAATATCCGTCCAATATTGATGTCCATAGCTGTTATAGCAGCATAATAACCTTTTAAGTTTTCACGAATATTAGGCTGAACCTTGCGTGTCAATTGCGCATACCATGGGTGCAATGGCTCCTGTGGACAGGTGTTAAAAGAACAATCTTCATAGGACTCAACTATATCCTGCGGATGATTATCAATCCATGGACCGTGAGGGGCTGTGTAGTGAACACTTATGTAAAATGGGTTAACACTATCTTTGAATTCATCAATGTATTTCAATGCTTCATCGGTTATTTTGTCAGTTATATACCCCGGTTCGTTTATCATCTCTCCATCTCTTATCATTGGAGCATTGTAGTAGGGACCAGACCCTCTTTGATGGGCGTACCAGCGAGAAAAGCTTTTTTGAGGCTTTATATTATCCCCTAAATGCCATTTTCCACTGAGTGCACACGTGTAACCGTTTTCTGACAAAATATCAGTATAACCACTTTGTCCCTGTAAATACTCTATTGAATTTTCGCCTAATCCCCCTCTGGCAATAAAATCATGTATCCCATGCTGCGAGGGGATTCTGCCTGTTAAAATTGATGCTCTTGCAGGAGAACAGACAGGTGATGTACAGAAGAAATTCTCAAATCTAATTCCTTCCTTTGCCAAACGGTCAAGATTGGGAGTTCTGATCTCATTATTCCCTGAACAACCCATAGCCCAAGCTCCGTGGTCATCGGCTAGAATAAAAACAATATTGGTTTTTTGTACAATCTTTTTTTTCAACAGTAGTCCTCCCCGGCTTGTATTTTCAATTTCACCTATTCAATGACGTTTGTACAAAATTCATACCAAAACACAGGTGCACAATCAAACACTTGCTTAATAAAAATTTTCAAGTATACCCCTGGGCTGTACCGGAAGTGCCGCTTCATACAGATGTGAAACCTCCCCTACTCCAAGGCATCTGGGAACTGCCCATTTATCAGATCTTTCATCAAATAGGACGGTAGTTACCGAACTTGGAGCCAGCCAGAAACCTGACCACACCAGCGGGAGGGGAATCTCCAGCAAGTGGGAAAGCCATGCCATTCCAAAACCTGCATGGCAAAAAACCGCTATCTTCAGCCTATTTGTTTTAACAATCCGGTACTTATATCCCTCTCGTTCATATCCGAGCATTTTTAAAAAGCTATCTGATTCATTTACAATCATTCTGTATTTTTCGTATATGTTTGGATTTTGCTTTACATACTCCAAATTGTGCCAATTATCATTTGTTATGTCCGGCAACACGTTTCGTATTATCTCTCCATGCAAATTCCAGGCAACTGCAGGACCAAACCCGTCAACTTCTATTTTCATATCCTGAAGCTCTCTTGTCCATTCCAGTGTATGTGAATCCATATTGAGCGCTTCTGCAGTGTATTGCATGGTATGTATCGCTCTACCCATAGGAGAATTGTATATTAAATCAAGCCCCTCACGTTTGAAATGCTTTGCAAGAGCCTTTGCTTCCAAATGCCCTTCGGGAGTTATTGTGTTGTTTTCATAATCAGGATCTGCATGTCGTACTATATATAAACGAATTTATAACCGCTCCTCTCTTTGCACTGCTTTTTAGTGTTCTGCCTTTTTTGTTGTAATTCGAATTAAACCTATTAAATTGCACTAAAAAAAGTATCTAGATTTATTAAAGGCTCGCGAGAGCTTAGGACACAGAACGCACATTGGAGACATTTTGTGCGTGTAGCTCCCGCGAGCGGTCAAAAAATGTTCAGACCTTCACAACAAAATTCTATTTTGTTATCTCAAGGAAATTATCATAGTACTTCTGAGATAATTCCAGATATCTTTTTAGTCCTATATTTTCAAGATCACTTAAATACTTATCCCATTCACTGGATATGTCAACATTACTAGTTACAAGCCTGACCATTGTCTCATTTACCAAACCTCTTAAGTCAACTCCAAGCTTGTTGTATTCACTCGCATCATCTTCAGGAATATAAAGAGGCGGATAGACTTTTTCGGGTGCATACTTTGCATATTCCAGTGCAACTCTGTAATGCATGCTCTCTCCTCCATCCGGTGAATCTCCTTGATCTCCGTGGATACACATATTATGTGGAAATATCATACCATTCCAGCAATAGTTGGAAACAGACTCACGAAGTTCAAGCAATCTCCAAGTAGCTTCTTTACCCGTATAGCTTTTTGTTCCCGCAGGCGGAACTTCCCAGTGTACATCTTCAATACCATGTCTTGATCTGTTTGTTCCTTCAAAGCTGAAAAGCCAGTCAACCCAACGCACTGCTATCTCAGGGTTTTGCATTGCTTTTGTTATTGTAAAGGTACCGGTATCATGCATATACGGAGCCCAGTATGCATACTGTACCCCATCAGGACCTTTTACAGGCGCAATTACCTCAAAGCTTTTTATTCTTTCACCTAAATTATCAGCCCAAGTAGATGAATAATGCCCCGTTACACCGCCTACCAATTCGGCATTTGCGTTTTCAACAAGCGTTTTTATCTGCGGATTGGTATAAGTAAATGAAGCCTGATCCATCAAGCCTTCTTTATAGAGTCTTTGCATATATTCCAGAGCCTTTTTCCATCCATCTGTAGTATATGCCACACTTACTTTATCGTTACCATCTATGACCAGTCTATTAGATGTATTATCATATACAAAAGCATTAGTAATATAGCTTGCTCTTGCTGGATTCGCTATAATCAGTGGGATTTCATCCATCTTATTATTGCCGTTAGGATCATTTTCCTTAAATGCCTTCAGCACCTGGTATAGCCCTTCTGTAGTAGTAGGGATCTCAAGCTTTAATTCTTTAAGCCACTTAGTGTTCATCCAATACCTTTGAGAAAATTGTGCTTGATAAGTATCTCTTGCACGAGGCAGAGAATAAATATTACCATTGGGTAATGTGATTTGTTCAGCAATTGAAGGCCAGTCTTCCATTAACTGCTTAACATACATGCTATGCTTATCAATCAGATCATTAAGCGGTACAAATATTCCCCTAGGCCCATATGTCATCTCTTCTGCTTGTGTCACTCCCATTGCAAAATATACATCAGGATAATCGCCACTGGACAGGGATAACTTCTTCATTTCGTTCTTATTGGCGTTTGGCACCATCTCCCACTCAATTTTCACATTGGTCATTTCTTCGTATTCCACTGTAAATTGATTTGTCAAAATGTCTTCAATTTGAGGCACCTGAGGAGCCATAAATTTCATTGTTGTTTTTTCCTTTGTAACAGGGAATTCACCCGGTGCTGTTACTATTGATGTATCCTCTTGGATCGTTCCGGACGTGTTTGGCGGAGCGGTTGTCCCGTTGGGAGTTTCTTGCACGCACCCTGATATTAAAAGGGAAAGGCAAATAACTCCACATAAAACTAACGTAAATATTTTTTTCATAACTCTTCCTCCATTCATTTTAAATTTACTGATCTACATTTTTGACTTTTTTAAAAATAAAACCATTAGTACATAAATGCATCTATAATCAAAAGATGGTAACCCATTTGGAGCTATGATGTATCACCTCCTGCCACTTAATTTATGCTGTATGGATATTGAGTCACCCCTTGATTGAACCTACCATGACACCTTTCACAAAATATTTTTGAACAAATGGATAAGCAAGCATTACAGGTAAACTTGCAACAATTATAAGAGAATACTTTAATAGCTCGGTTAATCCTTGTCTTTCAGCTATATCACGCACATCTTCAATCATACTTGAATCAACCTGATTTATAACAAGTATATTTCGCAAAAATATTTGCAGCGGAAAAAGCTTCGCATCTCTTAGATACAATAGTGCATTAAAATAAGCGTTCCATTTACCAACCGCATAGAATAATGAATTTACTGCTATAATGGTACCCGATAACGGAAGAACTATACTAAATAATGTCCGTATTTCGCCACTTCCATCTATGGACGCTGCATCATAAAGCTCATCGGGAATATTGCTCTGAAAAAATGTTTTTGTTATTATCATGTTCCATACGCCCAATGCCCCCGGAATAAGCAGAGCCCATCTGGTATTATAAAGCCCAAGCGCCCGTACAAGCAAAAAGTTTGGAATCATACCGCCTCCAAAAAGCATTGTGAATGTAAAGAAAAACATTACTACCCCTTTTCCAAATATCTTATCTTTTCGTGATAGTGGATATGCTGCCATTATTGTCACAGCAAGCTGAATAGTAGTACCTACTATAGTATAATAAAGGGAATTTGAATAACCGGTCAACACCTGTTTATGACGAAAAACTGCTTTGTATCCCATGAGATTGAAGTCCACCGGAAATAGCCACACTCTGCCGGACATGACCGCAGAAGGATGGCTGAATGAAGCACTTATTATAAATATTAACGGATACAGCACAATAATTAAAATAATTGTGAGAAATGAGTAGTTTACTATATCAAATACTCTATCGGAATTGCTTTTCATAATCTGTTTACTCATATATTTTGACTCCCTTGCAGTATTATTAGAATACTTTAACTAATTTATATCCTTGTACGCATTGTGATAGTTATCAGGCACTTTAAAATCCATGAATTCTACCATAAGCTTGTCTCTCCAACCTTGCGTGCAATCCTGTTCACGACAACGATAAGCACCAAATTTATTACCGAATTGAAAAAGCCAATTGCTGTAGCAAAACTGAAATCACCACGTACAAGTCCAATTTTATATGAATATGTAGAAATTACTTCAGATGCTGAAATATTCACATCATTTTGCAGCAGATACACTTTCTCAAAACCTAATTTCATCATTTTTCCGAATTGCAATATAAGCAAAACTATGGCGGTTGGCAATATACCGGGTATATCTATATAAAAGATCCTCTTTAATTTGCTTGCGCCATCAATTTTCGCTGCTTCATATAGCTCTGGGTCTATTGCCGTTAGTGCCGCTATATATATAATTGAACTGTACCCCATATTCTTCCATATGCCAGACCAAACAAAAATATGTCTAAAGTACTTTGCATCACCCATAAAATTTATAGGAGTATGACCTAATGCTTTAATTACATTATTTACTATACCTGTATGAATCGACAATACTTGCATTACAATTGACACAAGAATTACTGTAGAAATAAAATGAGGCGCATAAGTTATTAGCTGAACACTTTTCTTAAATGACTTACTTCTAACCTCATTAATGGATATGGCAAGAATTATTGGTATCGGAAATCCGGCTATTAGTTCATATAAGTTGATTAGAATTGTATTCCTGACTATTCTTACAAAATTATATGATTTAAAAAAAACTATAAAATTACTAAATCCAAGCCAACGCCCTGATTTGAATCCATCTACCGGATCGTACTCTTTAAATGCAAGCACCAATCCCCCCATAGGTATATATTCAAATATTATGGTATGCAGTATGGGTACAATTAAGAGAAGATATAAAGGCCATCCCTTTATAAAGCTTTTGGCAAAAGCTGAACGTTGATTTTTTTTAGTTTTCATCTCTACCACTTCTTGTGAACTCTTAGCTGTTTCCTTTGAGCCTAGTGCTTTATTCATACTTTTTTTACCCCTTTAAATTAACAACATTTTTGTTTTACATATTAAATTTTGATTATTTCTAAGAAATTTCTGCTTTACATGTTGTAGTTTAATATTAACCTACAAACAAAATTTGTTAAGAAGCTATTTTTATTATTCCACGCATTGCAGGTTTTTGTAAAGGTACAGTTCAGAAAAATGGTACATCAGGTATTTTTACTATGCTAATTGAATGAAGTTTCCTCACTATCTATCGGTGCTATAAACATAGAACCAAATAAATCTATCTATCACCCTTCAAAATTTGCTCTCGCTAGTCAAAATTCCGATATACTGTCGGAAGAACTCCATATACCCGTTTAAAAGCTCTCCTGAAGGAATGGGCACTGGTATATCCTACAAGCTCAGCAATATTATTTACAGTATACTGTGATTTAGCTAAGAATTCTTTTGCTTTTGACAATCTTTGGTTTTCAAGATATTCGGAAAACGTAAGCCCCATAAGCTCCTTGAACAGTTTAGAAAAATATTTCTCTGTCATATCAAATTGTATGGCTGTCTTATATAGGTTTAAATCGGGCTCACAATAAACAGAATTAATAAATTCTTGTATTTGTTCTTTTAACTCTTCCCTATTATTGCTATTTATTGATTTCAAACAAAGATCCGAATACAAACATTTAAGTTTCTCTAAAAATTCTTCAATTGTACTGCTATTTTCTAAACCAGACATTTCATCAATAATTTTTGTCCTATCTTCATCTTCAAATGATTTAATTTGTGAAGCTGCTTTGATTACTGTAACTTTCATATCTTCAACTAAAAATTTTGTAATAGCTTTGGAAAGCAGACGCTTTTTTGTATTTTCTAAATATAAATCATTAAGTATACTAAAGATTTGCTGTGCGTCACCTATCCTGACCAGATTCATAATTTTATTTTCTGCTTCTATAGGATAATAATAGAAATAATTAATTTCAGATATGATTTTATCATGCCAAACAATATGTTCACCATTGTCTGAAATTGCATATTCTAATGCCTCCCTAGCTTCATGGTAAGACTTGTACACCTCAAGGAGCGAACTGCACAAAGTGCCAGCGCTGAAACTAACATTTATTTTGTTATTCTTGGATAACATCTGGGCTGCCTTGCATGCTAAGCTTTCTATCCACTGTTCTATCTGAACTTTTTCTTCATCGTCAAAAGCAAAGAGTATGGCGATTTTTTCTCCTTCCAGATCATGCACCTGCAATTCATTATCTGCCAGCCTGGTAACTACCCGGTGAATCAGGATTTTAGCCATATTAAGTTCAGATAATTTCTTCCGTTCCTTTATGCTTCCATAACCATTTACTTTAGCCATAACAACTAAATAATGCTTATTTTCCAAGTTGATCTCAAGACTTGATGACGCAATTCTTATATCTTCAATTGTATTAAAGCCACCTTTAAGCAATCTATCCATAAAGGCAGCCTTTAATAATGGTATTTTTGCTTTCATATCCTCTTTCAGCATTTTATTGCTTTTAATCAGCTTATTTAATGATCCCTGCAGAAATGTATAAGCGTCACTGTTTATTTCTCCTTCAAAATTTTCTCTGAAAGTATCAATCATGCTTATTATAGGTTTACTGTTTTTATTGGTAAACAGCAGTGCTATTGAAATACCGCCTAGAATAGCTATTAAAATAACAATTGCAATAACCATCTTGATATAATTAACCCTGGACATAATTTCACCAAGAGGGTAAGCAACAGCATAGGTCCATCCATTATAACCAGAAGTTATATGTTGCATCAATAAATTACTACTATTTTTTATCTCCCTGCCGAGTTCCCAGGGCGGGGTTATCATGCTTATGTCATCTGCAACATATGCAATCACATCCCCGTTTTCATCAGCTATATAGGCCCATCCCCCATTTTTGTCCATGTCCTTTATGCAACTGGTAAATTTCTTTTCATCAATAAGAACAATTATTGTACCATGAGCATCATTGACACCATTGGAGGGAACTGAATGCATATAGGTTACCATTCTTTCCTGTTTGCCATTACACGTTATGGTGGATGCCGGTATAATTGTACCATTATGGCAGTTTCCCCAAACTAGGTCGCTCCATTTATCAAACTCAATGCCTTCATACTTTAAAGTATTATTGTAGAAAAAATGAAGATCCCTTAAGGAAAAACTATCCGATATGATAGCATCACCATTTTTAAGTACAAGATATATGCTGTCCGTAAAATTATTAGATATTTTAAAATTACTTAAAATTTTCCGAATAGTCCAGTAATCGTATGTGGTGTTGCTATTTGATAAATCTCTGTCTACCAACTTGGTAATATCTTCGTTTAAAACTATCTGCTGAACCATATTTTTAAGTTCGGCAATGCTGCTATCCAATGAATTTTTACTCTGCTCAAGAGTCAACAACGAATATTCCTTAACATTCTGTTCAGCAATCCCAACAGTCTTGTAAAATGCATAAAACACCATTATAATCGGAATAATCAAAATAATTATATATGAAATCAGATAACGAAAAAATATCTGTTTATTAACTTTTTTTATTTTCATTATGAACACTCCCATATCATGTTAATTGTTGACTCATGTCCTGCTTTTAAATAATAACACATCTTAAAAAGCGTTTGCAAAATACAATACTAAGTATAATGAGAGTTAATTGTGCTTTAGTCTTCATCAGCATCTGTAATTTCTCTTTTTCTCGCTCTACCATATGTACCTTCCTTCTGTTGTCTGTTAATATGAATCTTTCATTAAATGAAAACTGCTTGAATCTACAGTAATACTATTCATGGTAACTAGATTATTTCATGAGGTAAATTATATGTAAAGGTACATTAAAGGACAATAGGTACATTTCGTACTACTGCTGTTACTAATGTGGTACCTTACGCCTATCTTCGATAACAGCTAACTAATATCAGGCTTTTTTTATTCAAGAAAATTGAATTTTTGCGATTTGTCTGAGCTGTCCCTGAACAACAAAAAGTGTCAAGAGTAATTCAACAATAAAAAAGGCTGCTTGCAGCCTTTTTTTATTGTTCAACCTGAGTTTCAATCTTCTAAAAAAAATTGCCATTACTCTACTTACCAAAGATTCTCTTCACTGTCCAATAAGCAAGCTTGGGTTTCCTGTATTCATTAACAATACCCTTGTTATTGAAACTTCTCGGTCTTCCTAGCTCCAGCTCCCTTGCTGTTCTAATATCACAATACTGCCATATATAAACTCCAGATATGTCTGGATCGCTCAAGAAAAGATTCAGTGTATAGTCAAGATATTTTTCTTGATAATTTTCCGTCCATTTTGGTCCCTCAAAGGTGTGTTCGCCATAAACTGCGCCTGCACCAAATTCCGAAATGAGAAGTGGCATATCGGATAAACCCAAACTTTTTAACCTCTGCTTAAACTCATCTAAAAAGACCGGCCATTCTTCAATTCCGCCTCTATACCATCCTAAATATGCGTTTATACTAATGATATCCACAAGTCCCATGCAAATATCTTCCATTGGCCTACAGCTTGCAAAAGTAATGGGTCTAGTCTGATCCAATTCCTTTACCAGGCTGACAAACTTCTTAGTAACCTCATATGCCGACTGACATGTAGATTCGACTTCATTATGCATCCCCCAAAGGATTATCGAGGGGTGATGGTAATCACGCTTTACCATTTCCTCATGCATTTTAAGCCCTCTTTCCACCACTACTGGGTTAGTAAAATGCCTATCAAAATATTGCCACATGGGGATCTCTTCCCAAAATAGCATACCTTCTTGGTCGCATAGATCTAGGAACACCGGCGAGTTGGGATAGTGAGAGCCACGTATAGCGTTGCATCCCATATCCTTAAGGATATCCAGATCCCTCTTCATAATTTTAAGTGGTAGAGCAAATCCCCAATCCGGATGATCCTCGTGTCTGTTAACTCCCTTAATGCAGAGCTCTTTTCCATTTAACAATATTTTCTTGCCATTAACTTCAACTTTCCTAAAGCCTATTCTTTCAATAACATCATCAATAATAACTCCGCCGGCTTCAATTTCAAACCTAATGTTATAAAGATTTGGTGATTCTATATCCCATAACAATATATTATCAACAGTATATTCATCTATTGTGTTTTTTGAAGATATGTTTAAATCTATACCCTTTAAACAGAGCTTTTTGTCATTAACATAAACATTTAAATTTCCTGTCTTTGGTGTGTTGTAAGATTCAGTACCTAACTTTTCAGTACTCACATCAAAAAAAAGCTTTGCTTTGCCCAAATTAATATCGAGATCATATTTTATTTGAAAATCTTTAATCCAGTAATTTTCAAGCTCCATAACCTCAACACTTCTGGTAATTCCGCCATAGTGATACCAGTCAACCTTAGAAAGAGGATATGTATCGATATCATTATGTGTGTTGTCAACATAAACGACCAATATATGTACGCCAGGATCTATATCTTCAAGGACAAAGTTAAACCCTGTAAATCCCCCATAATGACCGCCAAGATGCTTTCCATCAAGATATACTTCAGCTTGACCTGTCACCGCTTCAAAAGCTATGTTTAGGTTTCTCTTTGTATTCTGGAAGGTTGTTGCGTACCATGCAGCACCTTCATAAGCATACAGTTCCATTTCATTATTCCAACATGAGGGTACTGCCACATCAACACTTTCCTGTGGGAATTCCTCAAACCATTTTTCTTCAAAACCTTTTCTATCAGGGTCTGTTTTGAATTTCCACAAACCATCAAGTAAAAAGCTTCTCCTATGATTATGCTTGTTAAAAAGCCTTACCATTTTCCCATCTCCTTTGTAGATATTTTATATTAAACATTTATCTCTGAATTTAGACTAATACATGTAAAAGGAAGTAATTTTATGGGTTGTTACAAGCCGTCAATGAGTTTAACCTACAGTCCCTTCTTCCCAATATCCTTCCTATAGTGCATATCTTTAAAATGAATTTTACTTATGCCTTTATAGGCATTGTTTATTGCGTCGGGCAAGTCGTTTCCTAAAGCTGTTACACCAAGAACCCTTCCTCCGTTTGTCGAATACTTATCGTCTTTTTTAACTGTCCCTGCATGAAATATCGTAATATCAGGGTGAGATGCTGCTTCTTCAAGGCCTGTTATCTCATAACCTTTTTCATACTTTTTGGGATATCCTCCAGATGCTGCCACCACGCAAACTGCAGACCTTCTATCCCATTCTATCTTTATTTTATCCAGTCTTTCATCAATAACTGCTTCAAAAATATCTATTAAATCGTTTTTCAAAAGTGGAATTACTACCTGAGCTTCAGGATCTCCAAATCTCGCATTATATTCTATAACCTTCACGCCATCATTAGTTAAAATGAGTCCAAAATATAAAACGCCCTTAAACATTCTGCCTTCTTTATTCAATGCATCAATAGTAGGCTTGAATATTTTCTCCATACAATAATCCGCAACCTCGTTGGTATAATGTCTGCTAGGTGCAAAAGTACCCATACCACCTGTATTAAGTCCCATATCATTATCAAGCACACGTTTATGATCTTGTGAGCTGAGCATAGGAATAATAGTTTTTCCATCGGTAAATACCATAACGGTAATTTCCGTTCCAGTCAGAAATTCTTCAAGTACAACTCGCTCCCCAGAACTTCCGAAAACTTTTTTAAACATCATATTATTAATGGCTTCCTGTGCTTTATCAAACCCCGGTGCAATTATTACGCCTTTCCCAAGTGCAAGCCCATCAGCTTTAACCACTATGGGATACTGCTGATGCCGCAAGTATTCAATCGCATGGTCATAATTATCAAAGGTTTCATATCGCGCTGTTGGTATCCCATACTTTTTCATAAGATTTTTGGAAAATATCTTACTAGACTCTATAATCGCAGCTTCCCTATTAGGACCAAAAGCCGTGATTCCAGCCGCCCCAAGGCAATCAACCATCCCTGCTGCCAATGGGTCATCCGGAGCAACTATTACAAGATCTATACCCTTCTCTTTTGAAAATTTAACAATTCCATCGATATCCATAGCACTGTAAGGTAGGCATTCTGCATATTCAGATATACCTCCATTTCCGGGAGTACAGTAAATTTTCTGAACTTTAGAACTTTGAGCGATTTTCCAAACCAGTGTATGCTCCCGTCCTCCACTACCAACTACCAATACTTTCATTTACAATCCTCCTTGCGATTTCTACTTAATTAGCGCTATTTCTCATATTCACAAGTTTTTTTACAACCTGATTTCTTCTATCTTTAATCTAATATGTGAACCTTTCTTCCTTCAACAACCAACTTATTTTCAGAAAAGAGCTTTATTGCCTCCGGCAGTATTATTTGCTCGCATTCTTCCATAACACGTTTTTGGAGCGATTCCGGGGTCTCTTCTTCTTTAATCTGTATTGCTTTTTGCAGTATAATCGGACCTGTATCAGTCTCAAGTTCAGCAAAATGAACAGTAGCACCGGTAACCTTTACACCGTATTCCAGAGCTTTAATATGTGGGGTTAAACCATAATACCCTTTTCCGCAAAAGGAAGGTATAAGTGCAGGATGCACATTCAAAATTCGGTTCCTGTATTTTTCATTAAACCTCTTTCCTAAAATAGTAAGAAAACCTGCCATAACTACAAGCTCCACCTTATGTTCCTCAAAACGGTCAATTATGGCTTGGTCATAGTCGTCTAGTGTTCCAAATTTCTTTCTTTGTATGTAAACAGCTGGAATTTCATGCTGTCTAGCCCTTTCCAATGCATATGCACTTTTTTTGCTTGACACTACTGTAGCAATACGACAATTCTTAAGGTATCCATCATTTATTCTGTCAATTATTACCTGAAGGTTCGTCCCTCCTCCTGACACTAGCACTCCGATATTCAGCATATGTCCACTCCTGAATCTCCTTTAACGATTTCTCCAATAATATATGCATTTTCCCCAGTTTCTTTAAGATATGCAATCACATCTTCGCAAATATTATTACTCACTGCTATAACCATTCCTATACCCATATTAAACGTACCAAACATATCATCATCACTAATTTTTCCTATTTCCTGAAGCAATTTAAAGATAGGAAGTATCGCCCATGAATCATTATTTATTTTTACTCTTAATCCTTCGGGAACCATTCTTGGTATGTTCTCAACAAAACCTCCACCGGTTATATGAGAAATCCCTTTTAGATTAAACTTATTTTTTAGATTCAATATTGTTTTAACATAAATCTTCGTAGGTTTTAATAATTCTGTTCCAAGATCACTTTCAAAACCTTTTACATATTCGGACATCTTTTCACGAGAAGGATTTAAAAGCTTCCTTACCAATGAATAGCCATTGCTATGAAGTCCGGATGAAGCAATCCCGATTAAACGGTCACCTTCTTTTATAGTACTTCCATCAATTATTTGTGCTTTATCAACTATACCTACAGCAAAGCCTGCAATATCATACTCATCCTTTGAATAAAACCCAGGCATCTCGGCTGTTTCGCCACCAATCAATGCACATCCTGCCTTTAAGCAGCCATCAGCAACGCCCTTTACAATCTCGGCAACCTTTTCTGGCTCGTTTTTCCCTACTGCTATATAGTCGAGAAAAAACAATGGCTCAGCACCGCTGCAGACAATATCATTGACGGACATGGCAACACAGTCTATACCAACTGTGTCATGCTTATCCATTAAAAAAGCAATCTTAAGTTTGGTACCCACACCATCAGTACCTGAAACTAAAATCGGCTCTTTATACTTTTTGTTGGCAATAGAAAACAAACCTCCAAACCCGCCTATATCAGTTAGAACTTGTGGACTGTGAGTTTTTTTCACATGTTCTTTCATCAGTTCAACTGCCTTATAACCTGCTTCAACATCAACACCTGCATCTCTATAAGATGTCATTTTACATCCTCCTTGTTAACCACATGAAAAGTTATTACAAACACCAAGTACTTCCATTGGATATTTCCCATTAAAACACCCACTGCAAAATCCACATTTAGACCCAATAGGAGTTTTTAAAACCCCTTCCAGACTTAAATACCCAAGTGTATCGGTCCCAACCAATTTATTTATTTCTTCAACTGAATGCTCACTTGCGACCAGTTCTTTTCCTGACGAAACATCAACACCAAAATAGCAAGGAAATTTGAATGGAGGTGAGCTCACCCGCATGTGTACTTCCTTAGCTCCTGCATTCTTCAACATTTGCACAATCCTTTTTGTGGTAGTTCCCCTGACAATTGAATCATCTATCATAACTATTCTCTTGCCCTCAATTTCATCACGGATTACGTTATATTTTATCTTTGCCCCCATTTCTCTTAGACCCTGATTAGGCTGTATAAAAGTTCTTCCCACATACTTATTTTTAAGAAGACCATGCCCATAAGGTATTCCACTTTCTCTAGAATAACCAAGAGCCGCATCTGTTCCGCCATCCGGCACTCCAATAACCAGATCAGCTTCCACTGGATGCTCCATTGCAAGCCTTCTTCCTGCTTCTACTCTTGCACGGTGAACACTTACTCCATCAATTACACTGTCAGGTCTTGCAAAATAAATATATTCAAATATACAAAGCTTTGTTTGTTTGGGTGCCTTGGTTTGGATTGACTCTAATCCTTTCTTATTTATAACTACAATCTCACCAGGTCTGACATCTCGAACAAGCTCTCCCCCTATAGCATCAATTGCGCAGGATTCTGAAGCTAATATATAGGAGTTGTTTAATTTCCCAAGGCATAGGGGTCTTATCCCATTTGGATCCCTTATACCAAATACCTTATTTGATGTAACTATAACAATTGCATAGGATCCTTTTATTTCTTTCATCATCTTGCTTATTGCTTCTTCAGTGCTGTCACTAGATACTCTGTGTCTGGAAATCAAATTGGCCATAATTTCGGTATCATTGGAAGTCTGGAAAACAGCACCACTTTCCTCAAGCTTGTGCCTTAATTCTGACGCGTTAATGAGATTACCATTATGCGCTAGTGCCATTTGTCCACTTTTATATTTGATAACTGTAGGCTGTGAATTTTCTCGGTTATTTGCACCAATAGATGAATAACGCACATGACCTATTGACATACGACCTTTAAGGCGCGCAAGTATGTCTTTGTTGAATACCTCGGGGGCAAGTCCCATATCTTTATGATACGAAATTGTACCATTGTCATTAACAGCAATGCCGGCACTTTCCTGTCCTCGGTGCTGAAGAGCATACAAACTATAATATGTCAGTTCTGCCACATCAATGTCATCTTGGCTGAACAGTGCAAAAACACCACATTCTTCTCTTAAAGTACCATCGTCGCTATCAAATTCATCAATTGAATATCCTTTATTATTATACTTTACATTATTATCCATCAATAGCATGCAAACATCTCCCAAATTTAAAAATACCCTTCTATTATACAACATCCACCGACATTTTCAATAAAAAAATCGCTTTGCACTATCAAGTATGATCCACTTATGATAATGTCTCATTGTACCACATGTGAATTGCTTGTGCTCACTTAAGTAGTAGTGCACTCATTCATAAGCTCTGCTGTAACTAGCTGTATTATAGATAATTGCTCATTCATCCACTCCGCTTTTTCAGCTTCTTTTGGAGCGCTTCATCTTTTTCTTCAACCTTTACTTCCATCTGTTTTTTATATTCTCTCATTTTTTCTCTTAGTCCGGGATAACCACATGATAGTACCTGCACTGCCAAAAGTGCTGCGTTCTCCGAACCGTTAATGGCTACTGTTGCAACGGGAACTCCCGCTGGCATCTGGACAATTGACAATAAAGAATCTAGACCATCCATGGTTGATGATTTTATTGGTAAACCGATTACAGGCAGTACAGTATAAGCTGCCAAAACACCAGGAAGATGAGCGGCTTTGCCTGCGGCGGCTATTATTACACCAAAACCATTTGCCTCAGCTTCTTTTGCAAGCCGAGATGCTTTGTCTGGTGTTCTATGTGCTGAACAAACCATTACATTAGTTTCAACACCAAAATCATGCAGTATTTTGATACAGCTTTCCACAATCGGAAAATCCGAATCGCTTCCCATTATAATTGCTGCTTTGGGTTTGTTATTCATTTTGTAAATATCCTTTCATTTAACTCCATATAATCCTACTTTTTTATTTTATCTTACTTGCATTCCATGAACAATTTGAAAAATTTTGCTTAGTTTTATGGTTACAGTCCACAGGCAGCTGAAGAGATATAACTGTGCAATATTAGGAAACATTAGCGAAATGCAGCTTAGAGATGTATAGTCAGAGTGAGGAAAAGCAAGCCGACTGTTTGAGCAAAAATGCAACAAAGTTACATTTCAAAACGCATTTTTGCGAGTTTCGGCTTGCCCGAACTGAACTATACAGCTCTTGCAAATGAAGCGTAGTTTCCGTTATTGCACAGTTATATCTCAAGTTATAGAGTTTCTGAACAGTAACGTTTTATGCTTTCTCAATATTTTAGTCAAATCAGTTGTCCACATCTTCTTATGCACTCTAATTACCTGTTTGTCACAATATATCTCTCGTAAAAAATCAACCTGTTTTTCTTGATTATTTTAACATATAGCTTGTGTTTTTACAATAAGATGTGTTTTTTCAACCCTATCGTCAAAATAATTTTATTTTTCATTAGATTTTACAAGAAACTATCTTTGCTTATATGTTAACTTAAAATAAATACTAACAAAAGGTAGGTCGGTATAAAATATGAATATGTCAAATTGGTTTTCTCAAATGATAGCATCTCAAGCAAAAAAAGCAATGCCTGTTTTATCTTTTCCTTCAATTCAGCTTCTTGATATAAGTGTTACTGATCTTATATCAGATAGCAAAAACCAAGCTCTGGGTATGAAGTTAATTGCAGATAAAGTTAATTCCGCAGCTGCAGTGAGTATGATGGATTTATCGGTTGAAGCCGAATGTTTTGGTTCAAACATTAAGTTTTCAGATGATGAAGTTCCTACAGTTATAGGTGGAATTATTACAACCAAAGAGGAAGCTGAAGCTTTAAAAGTTCCCGAAGTAGGTAGTAAAAGAACTGGCATTTATATTGAAGCAATTAAGCAAGCAGTGGATTTAATTAAAGACAAACCTGTATTTGCTGGTATTATAGGCCCTTTTTCTTTAGCAGGTCGTTTAATGGATGTATCTGAAGCAATGATTTATTGCTACGATGATCCTGATATGGTACACACTGTTTTAGAAAAGGTTACTGAGTTTATTATAGAATACTGTAAGGCTTATAAGGCAGTTGGTGCTCATGGTGTGTTTATGGCAGAACCACTTGCAGGACTTTTATCTCCCACTTTAGCAGAGGAATTTTCTTCTGCTTATGTCAAGAGAATTGTTGATGCAGTCAAAGATGATTATTTTGCTGTTGTCTATCATAATTGCGGCGGTGCTACAATCCAAATGATAAAGTCTATTTTAGGTACAAATAGCTCTGCTTATCACTTTGGAGATGCTATTGATATGTGTGAAATGATGCCACACATTCCAAAAAGCGTGGTTACAATGGGCAATATATCTCCTGCAAAGCAATTTAGGAACGGAACAATTGCGTCTATAAGTGAGGAAACTTTAAGCTTGCTAAAGAGCTGTTCAAAATATCCAAACTTTGTGATTTCATCCGGTTGTGACATTCCCCCTCTTTCCAAATGGGAAAACATTGAAGCATTTTTCAACACTGTAGATGAGTTTTACAAAGAAAAATAAAAAAGTGGGCTTCGCCACTTTTTTTGCTAGGCAGGTATAGACGCATGAAATTTCTCTGTATTTATACGCTGTATAAATTGTATTCAAAAAGTGCAAATAAACCTCGGAGGCCCTTTAATCTCTAAGCTCCGAGGTTTTTTCCTACTCCCATTCGATCGATGCCGGTGGTTTGCTGGTTATATCATAGACAACTCTGTTAATATGACTAACTTCAGAAACCATCCGATTTGAGATTTTCTCCAAAATATCATAGGGTATCCTTGCCCAGTCGCCTGTCATAAAGTCTGATGTTAAGACAGCTCTTATTGCTACTGTATAATCATATGTTCTTTCATCCTTCAAAACCCCTACTGTTCGCATATTTGTAAGCACTGTAAAGTATTGACTGATGGATCTTTCTAAACCTGCAGCTTTAATCTCCTCTCGGAGTATAAAGTCAGAATCCTTAAGTATTTGAAGCTTCTCCCGGGTAATTTCTCCAATGACCCGAATTGCTAGTCCCGGTCCTGGAAATGGTTGCCTCCATACTATATGGGCAGGTATTCCCAGTTCTTCTCCAACCTTTCTTACTTCATCTTTATAAAGATATCTAAGAGGCTCAATAATTTCTTTAAAATCTACATTATCCGGCAGACCTCCAACATTGTGGTGACTCTTCACTAGCGTTGCATTACCCACGCCACTTTCAACCACATCGGGGTAAATCGTTCCCTGTGCAAGAAAATCAACCTTGCCTATTTTCTTTGCTTCTTCCTCAAACACCCTAATAAACTCTTCACCTATGATCTTGCGTTTTCTCTCAGGGTCACTTACGCCCTCCAATTGCTTAAGAAATCTTTCTTTTGCATCTACCTTTTTTAGATTGATATCAAACTGGTCTTTAAAAACAAGCTCCACTTCATCGGCTTCATATTTTCTTAGTAAACCATGATCTACAAATATGCATTCAAGCTGCTTACCAATTGCTTTATTAATAAGTACTGCTGCAACAGATGAATCCACTCCTCCGGATAAAGCCAGAAGAACTTTTCTGTCTGCTACCTTTTCTTTTATTTTTTTTATGGAATCTTCAATAAATGAAGTAGGGTTCTTGTGTCCTCCGAAGTCCATTGAAAGAGCCTTTTCCTTTTTCATACTCCCACTCCTGTCTTAAATATTGTTACTGAATAATTATACTCTATATATAGGTAATTCCTCAAGCAGTTTTGCACAGTAACATGCAATATTTCACTTAATTTACAAGTCAGTTACATATGTTGAATAGCGGGGTAAACTCTGATAATATGATTATAGTAATTATCGGTATAGAAAATGATTATTAACCAAAAAGTTTATACTTTGGGATGTACTTTTAAGGTGACAATCATTATATCTTTTCTTAAAAGGCTAATGCACATATTATGGGGGATAGAATGAAACATTTTACAAAAATATTAGTCTGTTTTTTAGTTATTTTGGTTTTACCTTTGTTAATTTGCATGGAAGGTATCACCGATGGCAGCGAAACGAAAGTGTTTTATAACGCTGAAGTTTATACTCTTGTGCACCCACTTTTAAATGACGATGACCGTTACTATTTCTATGCTCCAGAAATATCTGAAATTCTAAATTTAAAATATCATGTTGACAGCAAGAGACGAATTGTTTTTATTGAATATGGAGATTATCAAAATATTTTTATAATAGACAATCTACTTAACTCACCAAAATACATTAATGGTGAGTTTTATATACCAATGGACTTTTTTAAGGATACATACGGATTATCTATAAAAACTTCTGATGATATGAGTGTAATATACATACTGCCTGAAAACACCGTTGACAGTTCTATGTTTTCGGTCCTTAATAATTTGTCATGCAACTACAAAATAAATATCCCTTCTCATGTGACCATAAATTTTGATGACAGTGACATTATCAAGGATGAAGTTCTTTATCTAAAAGATAAAAACAATTTTTATGAATCTTTTATTTCCTGTGAAATTATGGACGAAACATCCCTTATGGCTATGAGAAGCTATCTTAACGATTATAAATCTGATGAGAAAACAATATTTGGCGAACTGGTAGAATATAAGAAAAGCTACTTTCGAGCAATGCAGGAGTATTATAAAACTTCCTTTCTTTACGGAGGAAACCCTCCTGATTACGAAGAATCAAACATGAAAATTTTCGCAGAGTACGATGAAACTTTATTTGGTCAAAATGCAACAATTACTCTATATAATACAATTCATTCTGGCAAGGAGCAATCACAAGAAAGCACACATATAAGCATATCTGTACCGGTATATTCAACAAATTCTATTTACACCATAGATTTTGTAACAGAGAATAAAAATTTAAATCCTACTGCCTTGAAAAGAATGTCTGAACTAGTATTATCAATTGAAATTGAAGGTCAGAAGCTAGGGAAAAACGAACTTGAGATTTTTTCTGACTGGGCAAGCATGAATGATGCAAAACTTGGCATTTATCCTGATCTTTCGGATGTTAATATTGGTTACACAGCGCTGCTTAATCAGCAATCAGGATATAGAATATTATACCCTTCGTCAGCCATCCCATATATGCAAAACAATATTATAGAGCCCTATGATTATAAGAGCTTTAAAATAAGCTACGCTGATTACTTTTCTATTTCTGTAGAACCTGCGCAAAAATATGACACAATAAAAAACAAAATTAATCTTATGAAGCTTTCATTAGAAGACAGTATTCAAGATATTGAGTATTCTGAAGTGAATCTTTCGGGGAAAAAATATGAGCGGCTTAAATATACTGTATTTTCCGAAGATATTCCTGAATACATTGATTCGTTTCTAACTGTTCATAATGATAAGCTCTTTATTATTCAGCTTAATAGCAGATTTAAAGAGCCTTCTAGAAATGTGAGAGAGGAGTTTGCAAAAATTGCTGCTTCCCTTGAGTTTTTAAAGAATGAGCGCAGAACTGATGTTAACAGTTTTTCGTTCATAAAATATGTCAATCCAAAGAAGGGCTATACCATTTCCTACCCCAACAAATGGCTTTTACAGCAATCCAGCGAAGACAGCTTACAAAAAACTAGGATAAATAATCCAGATTATTCTGGTCCACTCAATATAGTGATATCCGAAGCTAAGATTAATCCTGAACTTTCGACAGATGATATTATGGGGTTTATTACAAGCACAACAAAAAAAGATATCGAACACTATTTATATGGATATAATGCACCCTATTTGGATAACTGCAGTAGACTTCTTCGGAGCAGTATTAAAGAATATGATGAGGTTTTATTTGTTTACAGGTTGATCAACTTTATGGATTCAGGAAAGCAAAACAAGTTGTGCTATGCAGTTGATATTATTAAAGATAACGATATTTACTCAATGTTTATTTCCGTCAGCCAATATATGACAATAAATGGTGCCCTTTATGACATTAACCTTGGAGAGATTTTGAAAACTATAAGCGGCACGTTTGGGCTTGTTGATCCTGAAACTCTAATAAAAGATGAACTGATTGGTGAATCTGCAAAAAGAGTAATTGACGCAGTTAAATCATATTTTAAATCAAGTTTTCGTCTTGATGTTGAAGTTAAAAACCCTGCTTATATGGATCCTTCAAGGAAAAGTATTATGGTTTTGGTGGAAGGCATACCTGACAGTGGTTATTATATTATTTCTACCGAATTAAAGAACGATAACCTGCAGCTTCTGCAAAGAATATTAAATCGGGATATTCTTAGAGAAGCAGTTTCACTACTTGAATCAAGATACAGTGAAAAAAAGGTAAGAGATATTGAAACAAACGAAAAAGATATGACGCTTAAAATTGAGTACCGCAATAATCAAGATTTACAATACATTGAAAAAAATTATTGTATAGCTGTAGACAGAAGTAACAACAATTTTAATTGGAAACTTGAAAGAATTGATCATTCGAAGACAATAATGGACTATTGCGAGATATTTCTTGAAAACTTCGTATCAAAATCAGTTGACATATATTTTAGAAATTCTGATATAGATTTCAGTAAATCTACTTATACCGAAGCCAAGAAACAATATATCCCTGTATTTGCCGAATTCGGCAACACCTCAGGCTATTTTATATTAGAAATTAATCCTGAAACTGAAACGGGCAAAATCAATGCTTTATCATATACTCCGCTTAATTTCCTCAGTGATAGGCTTAGATCAATATATAACGAGCAGTATCCTGATTATGAAATTGTAAATTACACAGCTAGTGATGAAGACAAGTTTAAAATTAATGTGTTTATGTTAGCTCAGCCTAGTAGAACAGTAAGCATGTTTCGAATGAATCAGGCAAAGGTGGTCTTTGATGAAAATAAATTAGTCTTCACATTAGTAGATGAACCCACTAGATGAGTGACATAGCAATGTTTTTTATTGTCTAGGAAAGTATGCTTTACTAGACAATGGGATTGCAAAGGGGAATCCCCTTTGCTACTTTATATTATTTAAAATTCACTTACTTGGATGAGTTTGCAACAAGATATGCATTTATAAAACCATCTAGGTCTCCATCCATTACTCCGTTAACATTACCTTGCTCATAATTTGTTCTATGATCCTTAACTAGGGTATAAGGGCAGAAAACATACGATCTTATCTGACTTCCCCAGGCAATTTCCATTTGTAGACCTTTTAAATCCTCAATTTTCTCTTTATGCTCCTGTTCTTTTAGATGAATCAGCTTTGATTTTAACATTTTCATTGCAGTATCCCTGTTTTGATGCTGTGATCTTTCAGTTTGGCAGGAAACAACTATTCCAGTGGGTATATGTGTTATCCTGATAGCTGACTCAGTTTTGTTAACATGCTGCCCACCAGCACCACTAGAACGAAATGTGTCAACTCGAAGATCATCTGGGTTTATATCTATGTTAATATCATTATCAATTACAGGCATCACATCCATGGATGCAAAGGAAGTATGTCTTCTTCCCGATGAATCAAAAGGTGATATTCTTACAAGCCTGTGAACGCCCTTCTCTGACTTCAAATATCCATATGCATTCTGACCATTAACTTCAATAGTAACGCTCTTAATGCCCGCTTCATCACCCTCAAGAATATCAAGAATTCTAGTTGAATATCCCTTACTCTCAGCCCAGCGGGTATACATTCTTAAAAGCATCTGGGTCCAATCCTGCGCTTCTGTTCCTCCAGCTCCAGCATGTAGTGTTAATATAGCGTCTTTTTTATCATATGATCCAGAGAGTAGAGTTTCAATTTTAAAGGCTGATATATCTTTTTTCAGCCTTTCAAGCCCTTCGCCAACTTCATTTTTAACACTTCCATCCTGCTCTTCAAGTCCCAGCTCGATCAAAACCTCCAAATCCTGTAAGGACGCATCAATCTTTTTGTATCTTTCAAGTTTATCTTTTAGCATCTTTGTATGCTGCAGGACCTTTTGCGAATTTTCAATGTCTTCCCAGAAAGCTGGGTTACTTGCTTTTTGCTCCAATTCATCAATTTTATTTTTCAGCCCAGCTGTGTCAAAGTGAATTCCCCATTTCGTTGAATACTTCCTTTAAGTCTTTCACTTCTGATTTATACTGTTCAAGTTCAAGCATTTTCTCAACTCCTTCTACATAATTATATCAAATCTTAATTACTTTATGTGTCTTGCTACAAAACTTTTAACCCTTTTCATTGCCTCAGTGATGTTCTCCACCGAAGCTGCATAGCAAGCTCTTATATATCCTTCTCCGCATTCTCCGAAGGCTGTTCCCGGTATTACAGCCACCTTCTCCTCCATAAGAAGCCTTTCACAAAACTCGTTTGAATTCATTCCTGTAGACTTAATACTAGGGAATACATAAAATGCGCCCAACGGTTCAAAACAATCCAAGCCTGCATTCCTAAACCCATCCAACATAAGTCTTCTTCTTCTGTTATACTCCTCCGCCATCATCATAATATCATCATCACAATTTTTAAGCGCCTCAATAGCAGCATATTGCGCAGTGGTCGGTGCACACATTATTCCATACTGATGAATTTTATACATTGCTGCTATCAGATCAGGGTGACCACATGCATATCCAAGTCTCCAACCTGTCATAGCATAAGCTTTCGAGAATCCATTTATAAGTAGCGTTTTATCTTTCATTCCAGGAAACGAAGCTATTGAAGTATGCTTTTTCTCATAAGTTAATTCTGCGTATATCTCATCTGATATTACTATAATATCTCTATCTTTAATTACATCAACAATCTTTTCAATATCTTCATAATTCATTATAGCACCAGTAGGGTTGTTTGGAAACGCTAGGATAAGTACCTTGGTTCTTGGGGTTATATGCTGTTCTAAAAGTTCTGGAGTTAGTCTGAACTGATCTTCAACCCGTAGGCTTACAGTAACCGGCTTTGCTCCTGTTAACATAGTAAGAGGTTTATAAGCTACAAAGCTAGGCTCAGGAATTATAACCTCATCCTGCGGACCCACAAGAGCTCTTAGTGCAAGATCTATTCCTTCACTACCTCCTACAGTTACTATTATCTGGTTTTTGGAGTCATATTGAATGCCAAACCGCTTTTTTAGATAATTCGAAATTTCCTGCCTCAACTCCATAAAACCTGCATTAGGTGAATAATGGGTGCGCCCCTTCTCAAGTGAGTATATACCTTCCTCTCTGACATTCCAAGGCGTAACAAAGCTCGGCTCGCCAATGCTTAATGAAATTACATCTTTGATTTCATTAGCTAGATCAAAAAACTTTCTTATACCCGACGGAGGCAGATTCTTTACTGAACTTGACACCATGTCAAACATCTTCATAGTACAATAACCTCCCTGTCATCCTGTTCTTCCTCAGCAAATTCCATACCATAATCTTTATATTTTTTCAACACAAAATGGGTAGATGTGCTAAGCACAGAATCTAAAATTGAAAGCTTTTCTGCAACAAACAAAGCTACTTCTTTCATGCTTTTACCTTCTACAATAACTGTGAGATCAAACCCGCCCGACATAAGATAACAAGATTTCACCTGAGGATATCTACTGATTCTTTCTGCGATTTTGTCAAACCCTTCTCCTCTTTGAGGTGTCACTTTAACCTCAATTAATGCGGTAACAAGCTCTCTGTCGGTTTTTTCCCAATCCACAAGTGTTTTGTACCCAATAATAACTTTATCGTCCTCCAGCTTCTTTATAGCAGTTATAATATCTTCAACACTCCTATTAAGCATTACTGCAAGCTGCTCCACATTGTAATTACCATTCTTCTCCAAAACATCAAGTAATTCGCGCATTAAAAAATACCTCCTTTTATTACAAAAATAAAACTCCTTTCGTCAATTAAAGGGACGAAGGAGTTTGTTTTCCGCGGTACCACCCTGATTAGCACCTATTAAAGTGCCCACTTTTACCAGTACATTCATACTATCCCCCTATAACGAAGGGTAAACGTCCATCCCCTACTATCAACCTTATTCAAGGTTAATGTTCTCAGGGAGGAAACTCCGAGGGCTGCCTTCCATATTTTTTACTTACGGGATTCCACCACTTCCCGATTCTCTAAAAAGGTTCCAATATGTACTCTTCCCCATCAATGTTTTTAATATTTTTTATTAAATTAAAAAGTCGGCTACGCCACTTTTTTTCGCTAGGAAACCTTATGGTTCCCTTCGACGGATGCTCCGCATCCAAAAAAACCCTCTTTAAAGCAGCAAAGGGGTTTCCCCTTTGCAATCCCCATTGCCTCAAAAAGTATAACTTCCTAGGCAATTAAAAATATTATACTTTACTATTATATTATTTGCAAGAACTCTTTAAGCATACAGCAAAAAAATTTCCTTTGTTCTTGTTCACACCCCATTGCTTTTTTCGAAAACAGTTTCAGCAAGGAAAACATTTTTTTTCCCTAAGCTTTTGCTGTAACTAGCTGCGTTTTAAGATGCTTATTCACTTAATTTTGTAAGGCATGTGAACATTAATTTTCCTTTTTAAAGCATTTCGCCTGTAAAAGCAGCGGCTTCTTCTTTAGATTCTTCTTCTGTGATGGCCTTGAAAGCTTCATGCTCAATCAGCACCTCAAGCTTGCTGTCAAAATCTTTAAGAACGTTAGAAACCAAACCTTTTAGATTCTTAACCTGCTCTCTTATATCTACTAGTTTCTCCTTCTCATGCTCTATGATGCTCTCTAAGCTCTTCTTTTCCTCATTAGCCTGTAATTTTGCCTCTTCGACAATATTCATAGCCTTTTCTTGAGCTTTGATTAATGCATCTGCAATTTTCTCTCTCTCACGTGAAACTTCTTCAGCTTTTTCAGATAATTGAACATATTTTACATTAATCTGCTTGTACTGCTCTTTTAATGCCAGTCTTTCATTATCCTTTTCCTTAAGCTTTTCTTCAAACTCCTGTAATATCTTTTCTATGTACACATTTACATCAGTCTTGTTAAATCCACCTAGGAAACAAGTCCTAAATCTTTTTTCTCCAGCCATTTTCTAAAACCTCCAAACACTCTTATTAAGTGTATATATTCAATATTTTTATTAAAAATCCTTCTTATAACTAATAAAAATCATTTACTATGCTTTAAAAAAATAATAATTACTGTATAATAAGTATTAAACAAATTGCTTTATAAAGGGATGGTCAATAATAGTGAAGGTTTCAGAAAAAAATAAACAACATAGAAAAAACAGTCGAAGGCGATCTTCTCATAGCCCAAAAGCAGCAAATAAGGCTCCAAGAAAGACTAAAAACCGAGCAAAAAGAAAAAGTATGAAAAAAGCTCTTTTTGACCTTAAGAGAAAGATCCCATGGATGGCTATTGTAAAATTCGTTGCTTTTCAGTTGGTATTTGCCGCTATTACAATGCCACTTTTAATTTTCTATGGACCCTTTGGAAATATAAAAAATACAATTGTTGGGACCTCATGGGCAACTTGGAAGCACCAATATATCGCTAAATTTTTCTTGTCAGACAGTGCTATTGAGCGGATTGTAGGAAGTGAATTCGCTGAGGATCTTGGTGAAGACATAATAGATATCAATATTGATCCTAATCCTATAAATAAAATTGAGGTTATAAATATAGAGGGTGGTATTCTTTCGGGTAAACTTATTAAAGTGTATGACCCGACTAGAGTCAAGGTTGGATATTCAAGTCAGCTGCCTTCTGAAGGTGAACCAACAAGTACTATTGCACAGCGGTATGGTGCTGTCGCAGCCATTAATGCTGGTGGGCTAGTTGATAAAAACTGGACAGGGGTAGGTGAGCCTTATGGAGTAATAATTCACAATGGTAATATTATATATAACGATACTCAACTAGGTGAAAGGGTTGAGATAATAGGCTTTAGGGACAACGGTATGCTTGTTGTCGGCAAATACACTCTTGAGGTTCTTAAAGAAATGAGTGTTAATGAAGCTATAACCTTCGGACCAACTCTTATATTAAATGGCAAACCAGCTATAACAGGAAATAATGATGGTGGTTGGGGTATCGCACCACGAACTGCCATAGGGCAGACTATAGATGGCGTTGTACTCTTACTTGTAATCGATGGAAGGTCGGTAACATCCGGATTTGGGGCTACACTAAGAGATGTGCAGGATATATTACTTGAAAATGGAGCATATAATGCTGCAAATCTTGACGGTGGTTCTTCCACTACTATGTATTATAATGGGAAAGTAATAAACGAGCCAAGTGACAGTCTAGGAGAACGAAGTGTTCCGTCCATATTTATGGTATTACCTGATGGAAGGGAGAGTAGTAGAGAATGAACAATTTTTTTAGAAAATCAGCTAAAATTTATAAATGGATTCTGATATCTGTTATTATACAGTTTTTAGTCCTCCTTTTTATCAATAATGTTTTTCTTGTTAAAAAAGTCGATAGAGATTCGATGAACATGAGCGAATATGAAGAAAGCAACAAAAGCCACGACTTACGAAAAGGTGAAATAATTAAACTAGCGCTCCCCGATGGAGCAACAGAGTGCAAAGTGTCCTTTGATGGGAGTCACGCAGCATTTCTCAAGGATAATAAGATAGAAATAATTAACTTAGAAAGCAAAGTTAACGTTTATACTATGGATAACAGCTTTCTAGCTGTTGACCGCATTAGAGACAGACAATCCTTTGATGCTGTCATCTCATACTTTGAATGGCTAAACGACAGAAACACCCTGATTTATTCTGTACATGCTCCAGACACAGAAGATGGTGTAGTACAGCTTGCCACCTATAATATTGAAACTGATAGGCTTCATGGTTTTCCTCCTGCTATGTACAAGCTACCATCAGGAAGTAAAGCTGTAGATATTAAGTATTCTACAAAAACAAACGTCATATATATGAAAGTTAAAACAAATGCTAATGTTGCTGATATATACAGGTATAACATATTAGATCAGATTTCTTATGTTTTTAGTACTGATAGCTCCATATCCTTCTTTAAATTTAGTCTGACAGACCATTTTGTTTTTCAGGATAAAAAGAACAATCTATCAGTATGGGATGGGGAAATTTCAGAAATAATACCTTTATCTATAGAAAAAAGCATTATGCTTTTAGGTGTGGGAGACAATGACTATATTTTTGTGGGAGAGATCGACGCAGACTCTGTTATTAAGATATACTATGGTAAGTTTGATCAACCTTTTTTAGAATGGAACTCTATGGATCCCGGTAAACCAATTTCAAAAGATAACATTCTTACGACTGACAGCGGAAAAATATTTGAGTTAAATCGGAACTTGCATTGCCTTTATGAAATTCCTTCAAATAAAAAAATCGAATTCACAGGTGAGTTTTTGTATGTTACCGATAAATTCATAATTAGCACCGAAAATAATGAGCTTTTAGCTTATCAATATAAATAACTGAAAGAAAGACAGTGTAATGGCCTTCTCCTTGCATAGCTAAAATCATAATGTCCCGAACACCGGACTTAACAAATGTGTTTTTCATGAGTGTTCTTAAAAATAGTTTGTGTTTCAGGTTTTTTTATTTGGGTAAATATATTTTAAATATTAATATATACTAAAAGTACAGTAAAAAATATAAGCATTCGATACCTTTTTCAGCAATAACCAGTTTATATTTTTCACTATGATACTTAATAGTATGATTATAACCCGGAATAATCACCAAGTGACTTTCTATGGGAAGCAATTATAATAAGTAATTTTACAAACAATACTGGAGGTTTTAAAAATGGCAAGTGATAAAGTTGAAATTTTTACTACAGATAATTTTGACAGTGAAGTGCTAAATTCGGATAAACCTGTTCTCGTGGATTTTTGGGCTGAATGGTGTGGTCCTTGCAGAGCAGTTACTCCAATAATTGAAGAATTGGCTTCAGATTTTGATGGAAGAGCTAAAATCGGGAAGGTAAATATTGAAGAGCAAGGTGATCTGGCGACCAAGTTCAGAATAATGAGTATTCCTACTATTATACTATTTAAAAATGGGCAAATTGCAGAAAAAGTCATAGGTGCAAGACCAAAAGCTGAGCTTACTAAAATTATTGAGAACAACCTTTAGAAAATTAATTTAGTGCTCTAGAACTTTTTTAATGAATAATGATATGTGTAGTAGCAGCTCAAATTGATTTGCTACACCATATCATTATAGTTTTTTGACCAAATAGTTTTGACCAACTTGATCATAAAATTAAAAGCCAATGACCCCAAAATGCAAAGGAAAGTAATGACGCTAGGAAAACCCAAGTTATATGATTTTTTGAAAAAATTATATGATAGATTTATTTTTGATGAAGTTCCAGCTTTGTCCTCACAACTTAGCTATTCGCTTGTTCTCGCATTCTTTCCCTTTCTGATATTTGTCCTTACTCTTGTCGGGTATACTCCGCTTACCAATGAAAGAGTTTTAAGCGGACTTGTTGGTATTCTGCCTGATGCAACCTATCACATGGTAATAGACATTACAAAGGATATTCTAATCAAAAGAAGTAGTACGCTTTTGTCAATAAGCATGCTGGGTACATTGTGGGCCTCATCCAATGGAATTTCAGCTTTGATAATAGCATTCAACAAAGCATACAACCATGCTGAAAGCCGACATTTTATTATGGTTAAGTCAATGACAATCTTTTATACAATAGGACTAGCACTTGTTATAATTATAATTTTCTTCCTTATAATCTTTGGAGAAGTGATTGGGAAATATATATTCGAGGCAGCAGGCTATTCATATTACTTTAGAAGAATCTGGAACATAGTCCGGTACATCGTATCACTGCTTTTTGTTTTTATTGTTATTTTGATGTTGTATTATTTTTTACCTAATAAAAAACTCTGTTTCAAGGAGGTAATACCTGGATCTATTTTTTCTACAATCGCATGGGTTGGAATTTCACTGGCATTTTCTTTTTATATAAACAACTTTACCGGATATACTGCTACTTATGGGAGCATAGGTGGGATACTTATACTTTTGTTATGGTTGTACTGGAGCAGTGTTATTTTAATCATGGGTGTAGAGCTAAATGCTGTGCTGGTGGAAAAATAGTTAAGTATTATTACCGGTAGAGTATTTCCCTATGGCATATAAAATCTAAGTTGGATCCATTAAGTGAACAATCATTTCTAATACAGCTAGTTACAGCGAAGCTTAGGAAAACACAGTTTAAAATGACTTAGAGTTTAGTAATGTCCGTGCTGTCTGAACAAAGTGAGTTCACGGAATTACTTAACGAGAAGGCATTTTAAACTGAATGTTTTCCTTGCTGAAGCTGTATTGCAGTATTAGAGATGTTGTTCACAAAACAATTGGGTGTGAACAGCAACAAAAAAGAACAATTAGCTTTTTAAAAGCTCTTTTGTGTTGCGTATAATATTTCTTTTATTATATAATATGATTATTACATTAAAGGTCGGAGGTTTCATGTTTATAAACTACTTAAAATCCCAGATCCTAAAATGCTTTCCGAACCGTAAAGCATTTTTCTCAAAAGTAAAAATAGAAATTATGGCTGTCTATGCACTAGTCATAGCTGTTATTCTGACCGGTTTTGATTTGAGTGCTTGTGCAACTCCAAAAAAGATCGAAATTGCAGCTGAATCTGCCATACTTATTGAATCCCGTAGAGGGCAAATAATGTACGAAAAAGAACCTGATAAAAAACTACATATATCAAGTGCAAATAAAATAATGACAGCGCTGCTTACTATTGAACATGGGAATCTTGATTCAGATGTGACTGTCAGCAAGGAAGCTGCCAATGCAGAAGGTTCTCTACTTTGGCTTAAAGTAGGCGAAAAGTATAATGTGCGTCAATTGGTAAGTACAATATTACTAACATCAGCTAATGATGCCTCTCAGGCATTAGCTGAGCATGTTGGTGGAGACACTGTAAAATTTACTGAATTAATGAATAAAAAGGCAGCTGACCTCGGACTTAATAATACACATTTTGAAAATCCAACAGGACTACTAAATGAAAATCAATATACAACTGCACGGGATCTTGCAGCACTTGTAAAGTATGCAATCACTAATCCAACCTTCAACTCTATGTTTGCATATAGAGGTATGACATGGATTGATGGAGATAAATATGATTATTTTATTAACGGCAACGAAATGTTTCGACTTTATGACTCTACCGATGGTGGTAAAACAGGATTTAATCATCCTTCAAAGCATACCGCAATTACAACTGCAAGAGAAAACGCACAAAGACTTATTTGTATAGTTTTAGATACACCACAGCAAAGCTTGTATGATGATTCGATAAAGCTTCTTGATTATGGTTTTGAATATTACACATCAGATATACTGGTTTTTAGAAATCAAACAATCAATAAATCATTAATGGTAGGCAATACTGAGGTTAACCTTGTAAGCAATCAGGATATACTTTACACCCATCCTATTGATGATAGCATAGATGTAATAAAAGAGATTAAGTTCAATGTTCCTGAAAAAATTACTCCCCCTGTAACTAGGGAAACTGTTATCGGGACGGCCAGTTATACATTATATGATGATACTCAAATCAATGTGCCTCTTTATCCAGACAAAGCAGTTCACTTGCAGGAGACACCGTCATCCCTATTTTTAAACAGGCTTAAGGAAAATAAGGATCTATATTATCTTCTCCTAATTCTTATTGCCATGGAAGCTCTAATTTTGATTTATCACTTCATTCGGTTAATAAGAAAATTGATAATGAATTTAAAGCATCAGGTAAAAGGATAATCAAACACATAAAGCTCTCTTCCTATTATATGTGAAAGCCTAAAATCCATTTTTTTTTTGAAAAGTAATAATGGTACAGTGTAGCAAAAAGAACAACTTTATTCTGATAGAAAACTGAGATCTAGGAATGCAAAAATGTGTAAAAGCATGTTATTATTTTAGCTTTTATGCACCACGGATGGTGCATAAAAGCGTTAGTATTTTTATATTCCGAGATCCGTTGGGTTTTCCTAAATAGTCAGCCTGTTGATCTGTTGCTACCGCACATAACTCTTCACAAAAAGCAGATTGAAATTTTATGCCTCATTGCTAATGTTAAAGATTTCTCCCTTCCAATTTCGGAAAACAGCTTTATCTTGTCCCATATATAACATATAATTTGGCAAAATAGGCGTTTTGCCCAGCCCCTGAGGTCCGTTTACTATATATGAGGGTATGGCCATTCCTGATGTCCTGCCCCGGAGGCTTTCCATAATTTCCATTCCCTCCTGTATATTGCACCAAAAGTGGCTTGTTCCCTTTACATTTTTGGGATGAAAAATATAGTAGGGCTTAACCCTAATTTTCAAAAGTGCTTGGTTTAGCTTTCTAACAACATATTTATTATTGTTAACTCCATTCAAAAGAACCATCTGGTTTCCTAAGGGAATTCCAGCATCTGTAAGCATTTCACAAGCCCTTTTAGCCTCAGATGAAATCTCCCGGGGATGGTTGAAATGTACATTAACATAGATGGGATGATACTTCTTAAGAATTCTTACTAGGTCGGAAGTTATCCTTTGTGGCAGTGTTACTGGTGTTCTGGTTCCAAAACGGATAATTTCAACATGCTTTATTTTTCTAAGCTCTGAAAGTAGCCATTCGATCATATCATCGGGTATCATAAATGCATCCCCTCCGGTTATCAGAACATCTCTTATTTCCTGGTTGTTTCTTATATAGTTTATTGCACGAATAATTTTTTCTTTAGAAACATTTGTATCAAATTCACCAATCATCCGTCTTCTCTGGCAGAATCTGCAGAACATACCACATGCATTTGTCACCTTTATTATTAATCTATCCGGATATCTTCTTGTTATTATTTCCTCCACAGATGAAATTTTTTCATTCATGGGATCCATTTCGCCCTTATCATTAATTTCCTCTATGGAAGGTATTGATTGCCTCATTATTGGACAGTTTTTATCACCCGGGGTAATAAGTGACAGGTAATAAGGTGATACGGCAAACCTGTACATTTTTGAAATTGTTTTAATATTATCCATTTGCTCAGCAGATAAATCGATTATCTGGGCAATTTCAGACGGATCGGTAAATCTGTTTTTAAGCTGCCAGATATAATCATTCCAATCTTCTGCTGACGCTCCAAGATACTTCAATATTTTCTTTCTCTGAATCTTAATTGTATCAGCATCTTCAATGCCTGTTTTTATATCATCTTTAACTTCCAAATAATCAGTAATATTATCCTTAATATGTCTGAACCTTTCACCGTAATCATTATTCATTGTTTTATTTATCAAATAACAACACCTCCAAAAAAATTTGACTGCCCTAAATTAAGAGCCTAGCGGTATCCTTTATTCGCATACTTTTAAGTGCGGGCTTCGCATAACGTTCCAAACTAAAAAGCGGCTAAAAATTGTTAATCAGTTTTAATATCAACCTGTTTCCGGATTGAAATAAACTGAACAGCAATTTTTAGCCGCTTAGTATTCAGCTGTTATAAAAAAAGGCATATTTATTAATCCCTTTTCCTAAAGCTTTCGAGGTTAGCTGATGGGTTCGGGCTAAAAAGGATTCGCCCTACTGAATACTTCAGATTCACCCCTGATCTATATAACAAAAACCTGGATACATCATTATTTGATAACTTTTTTATACAGGCTCCGTCCTAACACGTTAAAAATAGATCGCCCGGGAAATATTCCCGGTGGTTCCCCCGTATTTTGCTCAAGCAAAAATTCAGCTTATTAATTCCAATCGCCTCTTTATAGGTCTTGCTTTTTATGCGCAAGATCCATAAGAGTAAGAGGTCTTCTACTCATTGTTTTTAATAATCCAGCAAGTTTTAACAATTAAAATAAAGCTAAATAACTAAACTGCCAGACACTTCACAAGAAAAGAAATAATCTTTTATTTCTTTAAAATAGGTACCTTTGTTAATAATAGTATCAAAATTAAAAAAGTATGTCAATGACTAGCGGAAATTTTTCTCTGACCACTTCCCACACTAGGCCCATGTTTTTATCATTCAGAAGTAATTATTTATTTGGCGTGCGATTTTTTTTGCCAAGGCAAAAAACGCACATGCGCAACTTCAATCCGTCTTTTTCTTAGTTATGATGATATAGTGTAGCATAAAGAACAATTGGCTTTATTTTGACAGAAAACTCGGTGAGTGGAATATAAAAATGCGTGAAAAAAACAGGATGTTTTTTTAGCTTTATGCGCCACGGATGGCGCATATAAAGCGCTAGTATTTTTATATTCCAAGAGCCGTTAGTTTTCAAAAAAATAATTAGCCTGTTCTGTTGCTACACTATATCATTCATTACAATCAAAAAAGCAGATTAAAACATGCGCAATTATATCATGCAATTTCTTCGAAATTCATGATATAATAACCTCATCATCCTCATTACGAGGGTATAATAATCGTTTATGCAAAGGAGAGGTTTCTTTGGGTGATATATTGGATAGTTATGTTTATAGATCTGGCATTGGAAACAATGTTTTACCTACTCTTATCAATCCAACAGGCATGTTTCTGATTGTTAGGGTAGTTATTTGGTGGACGCTTTTACTATTTGGGTCGAGTGCTTTATTAATGTGGCTTTGGAATATAACTATAACAAAAATTTTTAGTTTAAGACAAATCAAGTTCTGGGAATCCGTAAGGTTAGTAATAATCGTATGGCTTCTATTGGGTAAGGCTTTTGATTTGCTTCCTTTAGGAGCTTTTTTTGCTTTATTTTGACCATTGGGAGAATTAATAAAGTGCTAAAAAAAACAATAATCATCGGAGCTGTAATTGCGCTAATATTCACACTTGCTGGCTGCTTTAGAAAAAACGCAAATAAACACGACAATAATAGTATAAAGAGTACTCAACCTACACACTCACCAAATCTGTCGCAATCAGTCAATCCATCTTTTGATGAGGTTGACTATATAAAAAAGCAGGTTGACAGTATGACTTTGGAGGAAAAAATCGGTCAAATGCTGATAGTTGGCTTTAACAGCTATACTTACAGCGATGATGCAAGAGAAATGATTGAGAAGTATAAGGTTGGGGGCTTCATTTTATTTAGTCGCAATATTAAAAATACTAATCAGCTTCTTGACTTAACCAACTCATTAAAAAATGCAAACTCCAAAAGTAAAATTCCTTTATTTATATCTGTGGATGAAGAAGGTGGCAGAGTAAGCCGGGTTACCGATGAACTTTTAAATATACCCGCAGGTAAGATAATCGGTGAAATTAACAGCACGGATTTTGCTTTTAAAATCGGTGACCTTCTTGCAAAGAAGATAAAAGCCTTTGGATTTAATATAAACTTCGCTCCTGTTCTGGATGTAAACAGCAATCCCGAAAATTCCGTAATAGGTGACAGATCACTGGGTTCCAATGCTGAAACGGTTAGCAAACTTGGCAGCCAAATCATGAAGGGTATTGTCTCTAACAATGTAATTTCTGTTGTAAAACACTTTCCAGGGCATGGTGATACTTTGGTGGATTCTCATATAGGATTGCCATTAATTAATCATGACATTGAAAGGCTACAAGAAATTGAGCTTGTCCCGTTTAAAAAAGCAATTAAAAACGGAGCTGATTCAATAATGATAGCTCATATTCTTTTGACAAAACTTGATAATGAAAACCCGGCATCATTTTCAAAAGTAATAATTACCGAGCTTTTAAGGAAGGAAATGGGATTTGATGGTCTCATATTTACCGACGATATGACCATGGGTGCTATAATTAAGAATTATGATATAGAAAAGGCAGCTATAAAATCTATAAATACAGGCTGTGACATAATACTGGTTTGTCATGGCTACCAGAATCAAAAAAAAGTAATTGATGCTCTTATAAAGGCAGCACAGGATAGAATTATATCCGAAGAAAGAATAGATGAGAGTGTTTATAGAATATTGGATTTTAAGAAGCGGTATCAGATATCAAACGATCCAGTTGACTCTGTCGATATTGATGAAATAAACAGACAAATAGAATCTGTGCTGGAAGAATATTTGAATAATTGAAAACAGCCTATCAAGAGTATTTTATCGCGGAGTTCCGCTAAAAATAACCCTTACTTCTTGCTATCAATGGAATTGAGTATGCTGGGATATATAAAAATAGCAGCATTTTGGGAGCTAGGCGGAGCTAGCCTTTAATAGCTGAATATCTCCGATACTTTCATTTCCAAGCCTTCAAAAAAGCTCGATTTTACGGTATCTCCCTTCTTATAGGTAGCTAAGTTATCTACCTTATACTCCTTGAAGCTGTAAACAAGCACAGTCTCATTCTTGCGGTCTACAACCCAAAATTCCTTCACTCCTGAAAGCATATATGTGTTTAACTTATCCACCATGTCCTTTGAGCGAGTGCTACGGGAGAGTATTTCTACAACAAGGGATGGGGTTCCCATATACCGCCCATTCTCATTGATCTTTTCATCTGTATCACAAGCTATTAAAAGGTCGGGTTGCATCACATCAGGTTCCTTAAAACCTATTTTATAAAAGTGTACATCAAATGGGGCATAAAAAGCCTTGCATTTTTTCCCCGTAAGATATTCCCTAAATCTTATATACATACTACCTGATATGTCCTGGTGAAAGGAGCTTGGTGATGCTAGCAGCACAATTTCACCATTAATAAACTCCATTCTCAGCTCGCTGTTTTCATAAATCTCCATAAACTCTTCATAGGAAACCTTCTTTCCACCATAAATATAATCAACTGCTTTTTCTTTTATTGCAAAATATCGGTCATAATCTGTAATATATGGTGAAAGCCTAATCGCTTTCTTTCCGTTTTTTGTAACAATCACCTCATTATCATTCTGAACATACTCTAGGTATTTGCCAAGGTTTTTCTTTAAATCCGTTGCAGTAATTATGTTTTTGTAACCTTCATCTTTTTTCATAATCTTGAGGTTCGTTGATCCGTGACTTTAGTCATCGGAGAAGAACCGTGATACACCACCTTTTTAATATTCCTTTTTTAGAATAGCATAAATATATTACCAAGACCATTTCGTACGATTATATCGTACGATTATTTTATCATGCCGCACGATATAGGTCAACATGTTTATTATATCGTACGAATAATGGAATGTAGACGCAAAAAGACCGGTCGTTAAAGCTTTTACACTTATGCTGACCGGTCTTCTTTTTTACTACTTGAAATAGATTTACTGCGCTTACCTTTAAACTAAACTTAAATCTTATTATCGCAACCTAAAACATTCTTAATCTTATGTCCAACAACCTCTTTTATAGCTGACCTTGCAGGTCCAAGATACTGTCTGGGATCGAAATCTTCTGGTTTTTCATAAAAATGTTTTCTAACCGAAGCTGTAAGTGCAAGCCTTAAGTCTGTGTCAATGTTAATTTTGCAAACTGCCAGTGAAGCAGCTCTTCTTAGCATATCCTCCGGAACTCCTTTTGCTCCAGGCATTTTCCCACCATATTTATTGCAGATCTCCACATATTCGGGCATAACTGATGAAGCGCCATGTAACACAATAGGGAATCCAGGCAGCCTCTTTTGAATATCTTCAAGAATGTCGAATCTGAGTTTTGCTTCACCTTTAAATTTGTATGCACCATGACTTGTTCCTATAGCTATTGCTAATGAGTCCACACCAGTTCTTTGCACGAACTCCTCAACCTGATCAGGATCGGTAAAGGCAGCATCTTGCTCAGATACGTTAACATCATCTTCTATTCCAGCAAGCTTGCCAAGTTCACCTTCAACAACAACACCTTTTGAATGGGCATAGTCAACAACCTCTTTTGTGACGCGAATGTTTTCTTCGAAAGGATGCTTTGAACCATCAATCATAACAGATGTAAATCCGCCGTCTATACATGATTTGCAGATTTCAAAGTCTTCTCCATGATCAAGATGAACACAGATAGGCAGTCCTGTATCTTCAACAGCAGCTTCAATAAGCTTCATTAAGTATACATGCTTTGCATACTTTCTGGCTCCTGCAGAAACCTGCAGTATAAGCGGTGCGTTTAATTCCTTAGCAGCCTCTGTTATCCCCTGAACGATCTCCATATTATTGACGTTAAAAGCACCAACTGCATATCCGCCTTCATATGCTTTTTTAAACATTTCTTTTGTAGTAACTAATGGCATATTCTCCAACTCCTTATTTATTTTTAAGAGAACCATTTTTCGGTAATAATAAATAATATGGTTCCCAAATTAGCATAATAAAATTAATAAAAATAACGTACACCGTAATTATTAAACTCTATCAAATATCTCCTGAGATTATAATCACAATGTGAATTATGTGTTAATATTTTGTCATTATTAATTTTACCAGATTAGTCCTACAAATCAAGTTTATTTTAAAATATTGTTGAAAATTTAACAATAAAAATTGCATTTTAATAAACCTTATGCTATATTTTTATCTATGTTATATTTTTTGTGCTGATAAATTCTCCTAAAGGTGAATGACTCTACATATAAAGATATGCTTAATATAAAAAAGCAAGTCTTTAAGATATAAAAACTAAATGGAAAGAAGGTTTTATGAATGTCAGAATTAAGAGGTAATTGCATATTTGGTCAGTCCGGTGGTCCAACATCAGTAATAAACTCCAGTGCATCAGGAGTTATTCAGGAAGCCTTAAAGCAAAACGCAATAGATAAAGTATACGGAGCTGCTCATGGAATTAAGGGTATTCTTGAAGAAGAATTTTATGATATGAGTTTCGAAGATTTAGAAGAGCTTAATCTGTTAAAAACCACACCTTCGTCTGCATTGGGATCTGTTCGATACAAACTGGCTGATCCTGATAAGGATGATACCGATTTTAAAAGAATATTAGAAGTATTTAAAAAGTATAACATCAGGTACTTCTTTTATAATGGCGGAAACGACTCTATGGACACCTGCAATAAGATAAGTAAATTTATGCAAAAGTCGGGATATGAATGTAGAGTTATGGGTGTACCAAAAACAATTGATAATGACCTTTTTGGCACTGATCATTGTCCTGGATACGGAAGTGCTGCCAAATATATTGCAACTTCCACAATGGAAATTTACCATGACGCTGTTGTATATGACAAAGGTCAAATTACCATTTTAGAGGTTATGGGAAGAAATGCAGGTTGGCTTACTGCAGCAACCGCTCTTGCCACTTATGGCGGCTTTGGCCCTGATTTAATTTATCTTCCTGAACTTCCATTTTGTCTTGATAAGTTCTTTTCAGATGTTGAAAGAGTTTATAAACAAAACGGTAAAGTAATCGTAGCTGTTTCAGAAGGCATAAAGGATAGTGCTGGAAAATACATTTCAGAATATGGCTCTAACCTTGCTGATTCAAAAGATTCTTTTGGTCATTCACAGCTTGGTGGTCTGGCATATACACTGGCAGATCTTGTTAAACAAAAAATGAGTGGCGTTAAGGTGCGTGGTATTGAATTTAGCCTTCTCCAAAGGTGTGCAGCCCATCTAGCTTCAAAAACCGATGTAGAAGAAGCATTTATGGCCGGACAGGCTGCCGTTATAAACGCAGTAAATGGAATTACCGACAAAATGGTCGCATTTGAAAGAGCTGAAGGTGCTGAATATAAATGCAATATCAAGCTGATTGACTTAACTGATGTTGCAAATACTGAAAAGAGAGTACCAAAAGAATGGATCAACGATGAAGGAAACGGATTGAATGAACAATTTATTAAGTATGCTCTTCCCCTTATCCAAGGCGAATCCTGTCCTCCTATTGTGAATGGACTTCCAAGATTCGCTAACTTAAAAAAGGTTAGAGCACAGTAGAAGCTGAATCAACGTTTTCTATAGAAAAAAGAAAAAGGTATAATTTAAAAGGAGACATTATCACCTAAGACAATGTCTCCTTTATTGCTTTTTTTATTTAATACCTATACACTTTGCAATGCTTTTACCGTTTCAAATTCCTCCTGTATTTCCCTGGAAGGTTCTTTAGACAGAAGTGATACTACATAAATCACAGCAGCCGATATCACAAACGCAGGAAGTAATTCATAAATACCAAATATACCACCTAAAGGCTTTATAAGTAACTTCCAGATAAACACCATCCCGCCACCTGCTATCATACCAGCAATCGCACCGCTTCTAGTAGTTCTCTTCCAAAACAGGGAAAAGAGCATTATAGGTCCGAATGTAGCTCCAAAACCAGCCCACGCAAAGGAAACTACCGTAAATATAACACTGTTCTCATCTATCGCAATAATCATAGCGATAATTGCTATAACTATCAAGGTAACTCTTGATGCAACCAAAACCTGCCTATCCGTTGCTTCTTTTTTCATGATACCTTGGTAGATGTTTTTCGAAAAAGCTGATGCAGCAATAAGAAGATATGAATCAGAAGAGCTTATAGTTGCGGCCAATATACCTGCCATAACAATTCCTGCAATAAACGGCAAGAAGAAGTTAGTAGACATTAGAATAAATATGCTTTCAGAATCGCTCTGTGTAAGCAATGCATTAGGATAAAGCACTCTTCCTATCATACCTATTGCAACTGCTGCTGTAAGTGAAATAACAACCCATATTACCGCAATTCTCCTTGACAACTTAATGTTTTCTAATTTATTTATTGCCATGAATTTTAACAAAACATGAGGCATACCAAAATACCCCAGTCCCCATGATAATGTTGATATAATAGTTAAAAGCCCATATGCTCCTGCTTCACCAAATAAAGGACTACCATTTGCTCCAATTTGCTGAACTCCATCTTTAACCACTGGCTGGGCTATACCAAAGAAGTCAAAAAAGCCTGGTATTGCTCTGGCATTTTCAACTACTGCCACAATGCCTCCTGCATTAGATATTCCAACCACAAAAACAACGGTCAGTGCAAAAACCATTACAATCCCTTGCATAAAGTCCGATGCACTTTCTGCAAGAAAGCCCCCAATAAAAGTATAAAGTACGACAAACAGAGCACCGGCAATCATCATGTATAAATATTTAATCCCAAAAAGAGTACTAAATAACTTTCCTACTGTAACAAAGCAGCTTGCAGCATAAACACTGAAAAAAACCAATATAAATAGTGCAGCTATTGTCAATATAATCTTTTTATCTTCTCTAAACCTGTTACTAAAAAAATCAGGAATTGTTATTGCATCTCCAGCAGTATAAGAGTATGCGCGCAGCCTTTTTGCAACAAAAAGCCAGTTTAAATATGTACCAATTCCCAGACCGATTGCTGTCCATGCCGCATCACTAAATCCAAACCAATAAGCAACGCCTGGAAGACCCATAAGTAGCCACCCACTCATGTCTGAAGCCTCTGCTCCCATGGCTGTCACCCAAGGACCTAACGACCGTCCCCCTATAAGAAAGTTGTCGCTGCTTTCATTGGCGCGTTTTGCATAATATACACCAATTCCAATAACTACTGCGATATATAAAAGCATCGCAATAAAAATCTGCACACTTCCATCCATTTTTTTTACCCCCTTAAAAGAATATGAAATTTAATTATCACTACAGCGAAACAAGCATTAAATTATCGGCATTTATGCGCCTTTTTAAAATATTACGAATTCTTCAACGTGCTATTTAAAAAAGGATAAAATGAATGTTTCACTGTCGTATTTATACAGAACATATTATTGTGCTATACACCATGATTTTTTTAAACTCACTTAAAGAGTTGTGCCTTAAAGTCATAGTGCAATAATTTTCAATGTCCCATATAGCCTATGAATAAGCCTATTGAATGTTTTAATGTATTATCATGCAAAAGTACAGAACTAGTTTAACTCTTTATCACTTTTGTGCAACAAAATAAACTCCTACTTTTCGTGTTAACGCACAAAAGTAGGAGTTTTGCTAATATTAAATAATCCTTGTCTTAGTAATTGCTGATAAAATTAGTGCTTAGAATATCTCTATTCTCCAGACTTCAATGATTTATGTTCAACTTTTTTATCAATCACACCTACAAACCGTAAGAGATTTTCAGAATATATCTTCTTTCTAGTTTCGCAGCTTATTTCCAATTTGTCATAAATACTGTTGTCTCGCAAAATCCAGTCTTTTGCCCAATTAACATTATATTCATTGGTATTACAGTCAGTCCCAAATATTATATTATCGTCGATGTCATATCCTATAGTGAAAAGTTTGGTTAGCACCTCTTCTCTGTAAATTTGAGGTGTTCCTGGTGTAACATCAATAAACATCTCAACAGACAAATCCGGTCTTTTGGAATATGCGTTTAAAAATTTTCCATATACTGCAATATTTTCATCATACCATGGCCACGACACATGAGCAAGTGTAAATTTAAGTCCGTCTATCATAAGAAGTGTTTCAAAGTTAGATGGTCTGTTATATATCCCTGATGGCATGCCATCCCATAAGATTCCCGAATGAAATAAAATAGGTTTTCCTACATCAGCAATTCTCTTAAAAACTTTCATAGCGATAGGATCGTAAGGATAAAAATTATTGCAAATAACCTTAAATCCCATTACGCCCCTTTCAACTGCCATGTCAACCTGTGAAAGTGCATCATCTTCAAGTGGGTCAATCCAAAAAAACGGAAATAAATTTTCATTGCCATAAGTCCACTGGATCAGATTATCAAGGCGTTCAATTGTATTTGGATATGATCTGGCTTGTTGGGTAAACGATTGTGGTCTTAATGATATGAGCAACCCACCGTCAATTCCAGCTTTAGATAACCTCTTGTTTAATTCTTCTGTGTCTACATCTTGTCTATTAACATGTATATGTCCGTCGAGAATCATAACTATCTCCTCCTTAAATTGTTCAGATATAATAAATTCTTCACCTTAAGTATTCGATACCAACTCATCTTTCATCTTATAGTCTTAGAAGGCATCTTAATAGCTAAGTTGAAAATAAAACTATACGTATTATTAAGTATTTTTCCATTCCTAAAGTTAAAGAGCAAAATTTTATCTAAACTATAAATTTGCCTGATTTAATGAGTTGTTCCACCTCATCAATACTTGGGCATGAAGAAGCTCCACCAAGTTTTGTAATACTGATAGATCCGCATGCGTTTCCATAGGTCATGCAATCTTTAATGTCAAGCTCCTTTAAAAAAGCATATATAAAACCTGCATTAAAGGAGTCACCTGCTCCCGTTTTGTCAACTGCCTTTAAATCAAAGGGTTTTTGTTTGTAAACCTTATCTCCCCATTTAGCTATTGCACCGTCAGGTCCACACTTTATCACGCTTATTCTACAAAATTGAGATAGATGGTCAAGGGCTTCATCAAGATCATCTTTTTTTGTAATACGTGGTGCTTCTTCCTCATTTGGAAAGAAAATATCAGTATACTTAAGTACATCATAAATACCATAGTCCCAATTACCTGTGTCGTCCCAGCCCGAATCAAGAGAAGTGGTGACACCCAGTTCTCTTGCAGATTTAAACAGCTTTGAAAGCCCAGGTCGTAGATTATTCTGAAGAAAGAACGAGCCTACATGAATATGCCTTGTGCTTTTTAGTAAATCCATATTAATATCTTGCAGCTTAAGACTCTCAATTGAACCCAAATAGGTAACCAGTGCTCTGTCTGATGCGGAGCTTAATGATACAGTAATTCCAGTATTAATATTTTCGTCAACTATGATATTGTCAACAAAAATACCATTCTTTTTTAGGTTTTCTAAAACTACATCACCGAACTTATCTCTGCCTATTTTACCAACAAAACCTGTCTTAAGACCCAACCTTGAAATTCCACTTGCACAAATAGCTGTTGAACTACCCAACGTCAAAGAGCAGCCTTTTGCAAGGATCTCCTGACCGGGAACAGGCATCCGTGTCATCCCGGACAATATCAGATCCACATTTAATTCTCCAATCGCTAATGCATCATATTTCATTGTAAAGCTCCACCTTTGATTGTTATGTTGTTATATCCATTATATACATAAAACAATCCTATTTCAATACCATATAGAACACACAAATTCTATATAATGTGACTTTGTTACTTTTCATTTTAGAAATGCTTTGTATTTGAATCTGTCTCCTCGGATGATGCTTTTACAGTATTCAACAACCTTCCCCTTTGAGTAAGCTAACCTTTCTATGGATAGAGCTGCAGAACCTTTATTTGTCTTTAATATTTCAGCATCCTTCTTGTTAATCAGAACTGCTTCAAAGGTCTCTTCAGCTTCATCCGGTCGCAAGTTGTATTTGTTGTCTATCGTGTTGTAAAGCCCATGATTTGATATTTCCTCCTCTTTAATATCCGGACAAAGGTCATAAGGAATATAAGATACCTCTAGTGCAAATGGTTCACTATCAGCTATTCGAAGTCTTTTTATACTATAAACTTTATCACCCTTTTTTATATTAAGTTGAGAAGATATACTTTCATTACTATCCGTTAATTTAAACTCAAGTATGCTGGTGGCAGGTGTATAGCCCATTTTTCGTATTTCTTCACTAAAACTATAAAAATTTGCAAGTCTCTGTTCTATTTTAGAAGATGTAACGAAAGTACCCTTGCCTTGTTTTCTATATAGATATCCTTCTTTTTCAAGATCATTAAGTGCTTGGCGTACTGTAATCCTACTTACACCATATATCTCACACAATTCCCTCTCAGAAGGTATTTTAGTATTAACCGGCCATTCATTGTTTTTTATTTTATCCAAAAGCAGCTCTTTAACTTGGTGATAAAGAGCCACTGGAGATTTTTCATCCAGCAAGCAAAAACACCACTTTCTATATTTCATAAAGATATACTATATCAAATACGGTAAATTATCAAGGTAAGTGAATGGATACTCAATTCACTTTTCAAAAAAAACAAGACCGACTCTACAGAATGTAGAATCGGTCCTGGGGTGTCTGACGCTCCTATTTTAAAAATGGAGCAAGATTTTAACAACAATCATCACCGGGGTAATTAGGTCTTGCTTTATAATGAGTGTGTAAAAGCTCATGTGCTTTTTTACTTCCCGGTTTTTCAAAGTACTCTTCATACATCTTTTTCACAGCAATATTTTCATGGGACTTTCTTACATGCATACTTCTGTCCTCTTCATAAATTGCTCTGGCTCGTTCACTTCTAAGGTCAATCCAGCTTCTTACCTCGGACGGCTGAATAGGCTGTCCGCCGCCGTTTACACAGCCACCAGGGCATGCCATAATTTCAACAAAATGGTACTCTGCTTCGCCTGCCTTAATTCTTTCAAGAAGCTTACGTGCATTTCCAAGACCATGAGCTACAGCTGCTTTTAAGGTCAGTCCTCCTAATTCTATTGTTGCTTCCTTTATACCTTTTAAGCCTCTGACTTCATTGTATTCAATGCAATCGCCACTGCCTATACTTTTGCCAGTTAATAACTCAGCAGCAGTTCTAAGTGCGGCTTCCATAACTCCTCCAGTAGCTCCGAATATAACACCTGCTCCTGTGGCTTCGCCCATTGGATCATCAAAATTTCTCTCAGGAAGATTCTTAAAGTCTATCGCTGCTTCACGAATCATTCTTGCCAACTCTCTGGTAGTCAGAACAACATCTACATCAGGATATCCGGTTCCAGACAATTCCGGTCTTTGTGCTTCAAATTTCTTTGCAGTACATGGCATTATGGATACTACAAATATCTTTGCAGGATCAACTCCCATCTTTTCTGCATAGTAGGATTTCAAAAGAGCACCAAACATTTGATGTGGTGACTTGCATGTTGACAGATTATCCAAAAACTCCGGATAATAATGCTCGCAAAACTTTATCCAACCAGGACTGCATGATGTGATCAAAGGAAGCTTTCCTCCGGTCTGTATTCTTTCAATAAGCTCATTAACCTCTTCCATAATAGTAAGATCGGCTGCAGTATCAGTATCAAAAACTTTTTCAAACCCAAGACGGCGCAAAGATGCAACCATATTGCTGGTAACTCTAGTGCCTATAGGTAATCCAAATTCTTCGCCCAAAGCTACCCTTACAGCGGGAGCTGTCTGTACTATTACATGCAGATCTTTATTAGCAAGTGCTTGCCATACTTTGTCTGTATCATCCTTTTCCCTCAATGCACCTACGGGACATACTGCAATACATTGTCCGCACATTGTACAAGGCACTTCATTGAGAGTCTTATGAAAGGCTGATGAAACAATTGTATTAAAACCTCTTTCTGTAGTATCAATTACGCTAACCCCTTGAACATCCTTACACATACTTACACAGCGCCTGCAAAGTACACACTTGTTAGGATCTCTTACAATTGAAGGGGAAAAGTTGTCCACCGGCAGTTCATAAGTCTCACCTTCAAAACGAATATCACTTATGTGAAGCTCTTCAGCTAGTTTTTGCAATTCACAGCTTCTGCTTCTGACACAAGTCAGGCATTTCTTTTCATGGTTTGACAGTATAAGTTCTAATGTAACTCTACGAGATTCTCTTACTGCTGGTGTCTGCGTATAAATCTCAAGACCTTCAGATACCGGGTATACACATGCTGCCTGAAGACTTCTTGCACCTTTGATTTCAACAACGCACATCCTACATGCTCCGATTTCATTTATACCCTTCAAATAGCAAAGTGTAGGAATCTTTATATTCGCATATTTTGCAGCCTCAAGGACGGTATAATTGTCTGGAACCTTAATTTTTCTATCATCTATAGTAATATTAACCATTTCCATCAACTCCACTCCCCTTTCTTAAGCATTTTTAAATATGGCCTTGAATGGACATTTTTCCATGCATACGCCACATTTTATACATTTATCTTGATCAATCTTATAAGGCTTCTTCTTTTCTCCCGAAATACATCCGACGGGGCAGTTCCTAGCACAAATTCCGCAGCTCTTACATGCATCCTCATGGATAACATACCTTGTAATTGATTTACATACTCCGGCAGGACAGGTCTTTTCATTAACATGCGCAAGGTATTCATCTTTAAAATATCTGAGTGTGCTAAGCACCGGGTTTGGTGCTGTCTGACCTAGTCCACAAAGAGCTGATGCCTTTATATTCTTTGCAAGAATCTCAAGCTTATCAATATCCTCAAGAGTACCTTCACCATCTGTTATCCTGTTCAAAATTTCAAGCATCCTCTTAGTACCAATACGGCATGGCGGACATTTTCCACACGATTCATCTACAGTAAATTCCAGGAAAAACTTGGCTATATCAACCATACAGGTTTCTTCATCCATTATTATCATTCCACCGGAGCCCATCATCGCTCCAAGCTGTATAAGGGAATCGTAATCAATCTTTACATCAATATGCTCGGCTGGAATACAGCCGCCAGAAGGTCCACCCATCTGTGCAGCTTTAAATTTCTTTCCATCGGGAATTCCTCCACCGATCTCGTATACAACCTCTTTTAAGGTTGTGCCCATAGGGATTTCAACAAGACCTGTATTATTGATTTTTCCGCCAAGTGCGAAAACCTTGGTACCCTTACTTTTTTCAGTTCCGACTGAGGAAAACCATTCGGGACCATTTAAAATAATTTGCGGTATGTTAGCATATGTTTCAACATTATTAAGCAATGTAGGTTTTTGCCATAATCCTTTGTTTGCTGGGAATGGAGGTCTAGGTCTAGGTTCCCCTCTTTTCCCTTCAATTGATGTCATTAGCGCTGTTTCTTCACCACAAACAAAGGCACCCGCTCCAAGCCTTATTTCAAGGTCAAAATCAAACCCTGACCCAAAAATATCTTTACCAAGAAGACCAAGCCTCTTAGCTTCATCAATTGCCATATTCAGCCTTTTAACTGCTATGGGGTACTCAGCTCTAACATAAATAAAGCCTTGGCTTGCGCCAACTGCATAACCTGCAATAGTCATAGCTTCAATAACAGAATGGGGATCTCCCTCTAGAATACTTCTATCCATAAAAGCACCGGGGTCACCTTCGTCAGCATTACAACAAACATATTTTTGATCATCCTGTGCACGAGCAGTAAATTCCCATTTCAACCCAGTCGGAAACCCTCCGCCACCTCTTCCCCTCAAACCTGAACGTTTGATTAGGTCTATGACTGCTTGAGGCTTCATTTCAGTTAGCACCTTACCAAGCGCTTTATATCCATCATAAGCAATATATTCATTAATCTCTTCAGGATTTATTACACCACAGTTTCCTAACACAACTCTTTTTTGTTTTTTAAAAAATTCTAAATTTGTTATATCTGCTTTGGACTCTTCCTCTGCATGCCCCGAAACTAGCAGCCTCTGGACTATTCTTCCTTTTACAAGGTGCTCTTCTACTATTTCCTTTATATCCTCGGACTTAACCATGGTGTACATACAGCCTTCAGGGTAGACCACTACGATCGGACCTTTTTCGCAAAATCCAAAACAACCTGTTAAAACTATTTTTACTTCATTCTCAAGGTTGTTCTTTGTTAGCTGTTTTTCAAATTCTTCATGCAAAACTACAGAGCCGGATGCTGTACAACCTGTACCTCCACATATGAGAACATGAGATCTAAAAACTTGCATTGATATCCCCCCTATTCCTTTCCCTCGTATTGCCCGATTGTAAATTCGAGACATGGTTTTCCATTAACCACGTGTTCTGCTACAATTCTCCTGACTTTTTCAGGTGTCAGCTTTACATAGGTAACCTTTTTCCCATTTGTGTCAATCAATTCCGCCATTGGTTCCATTCTGCATACACCCAGACATCCAGTCATAGTAACTGTCGCACTTTCAATACTTCTTTTTTTCAGTTCTTCCATAAATGCAGTCATGACAGGTCTTGCACCAGCAGCTATGCCACACGTTGCCATACCAACAACTATCCTAAAACCATCTTTACTTTTTCTTAAGCCGATCTTTTCCTGAGCTTTGTTTCTGATTGCCTCAAGTTCAGCCAATGATTTCATTCAGAACACCCCCAAACATTTTGTTAACATTTTCATTTATATATTCTTTTATCCAAGTTATTACTTCACTATTATCTAGTGGAACTTCACCTAATCTTTCTTTCAAATCAATGGTGTTTAATTTAAAAATTTCTTCATCCTTAACCAAATCTACTTCGAGTTCAACCAATGGTGCCATTAAGATTAGACATGCAATTGTTTCCCCAATATCTCCAAGGGGAGGACGATCAATGCTACTAATACTATAAGATGCTTTTATATCTGTACCTTTACCTTTAACTGAATTGATGAAAAATTCTCCTCCTGATCTTTGGGATGATGCTTTAAAAAGCGGAATACCCAAACCTACCTTTCTGGTTTTCCGACTTGTTGAAAAAGGATCTACTGCTTTATCCAAAGTTTCTTTATCCATTCCTTTTCCATTATCCATAACTGTAATTTCAATCCAGTTATTGTCAATCACCTTCAAGCTAATTGTGACCTTTTTGGCATCAGCTGTCAGTGAATTTTGCACAATATCCAATAGATGAAGAGAAATATCTTTCATGCTAGTTATCCTTGTATTTACTAATAATACCTTCTATATCATCTGCAACCAGCCTACCGTATACATCATCATTAACCATCATTACAGGTGCCAGTCCGCAAGCGCCTATACATCTGCAGGCTTCAAGAGAAAATTTCCCATCTTCTGTTATATCCCCTACATCAATACCAAGCTTCTCCTTTAATTTATCCAAAATTTTTCCAGAACCCTTAACATAACAAGCAGTTCCCATACATAACTGGATTTTGAATTTGCCTTTAGGTTGCAAAGAGAATTGTGTATAGAATGTTACTACACCATAGATTTCTGCAAGGGGAACATCAAGTCCCTCAGATATCTTTTTCTGTACTTCTATCGGTAAATAACCGAATAATTCTTGCGCTTCATGTAAAACCGGGATAAGTGCACCTCTTTCATGAACATGCTTTTTGATTATTTCATCCAGCATATCCATTCTCTCATCCTTCATAGTTCCACAACCACAGCACTTTGTTTCACTCATTCAGATCACCCCTAATCCAAATACAATTATTTTAATTTCACTTTTTATACCACATTGTTAAGTATTTAACGAAATACGTTAATAATATAACAATTGTCGCTTCTATTATATTAGATGCAAACTAATAATTCAATACTATTTTAAAAAATAAATTAGAAATTTTTATGTATATTTTTTTGAAAAACTCCCGAAATTGTTAGCTTCTGAGGATTATATCAAGTCTATTGTATACAAAATACTTCTAAAGCTACCGCCATCCATGCTGTGCACACAATTTTGATATGATTGATCTTGCGTTTTTTGCTTCTATTTCAAGAAATGTTTCTCTTTCTAAAATATCTCCAAGTTCATGGGCGTCTGAGCTACGTATAAATTGAAAATGGGATAGTCCCGGATTGTCTCTTAAAAAATCAACAACACACACACTACGGGATAATTCAAGATAAGTAAAACCCACATCTTCAGGTATCATACCAAGATTAGACAATATACTGTGGGATTGCCTGTCAATATGCGCTGGGATAATAATGCCTCCTAGATTCGCAACCTTTTGCGCTGCTTCCTCAACACTTAGAGTAGTGGCAGTCAGCAATAACTGCCTGTTTATGTCGGTAATTCTATCGTTTTCATCCATTAGAGTCTGCCTTCCAAAAATGTCTTCTCTATTTTCTATATCAGGCAGCGATGAACTTACAATATCCTGAAAAGCCATACATGAAATGATATTATCAAAAAGGCAAAGCAAATGAACTTCTTCCTGCGTTTCCAGTTCCATTCCCGGAACAACTATAATCCCCTTTTTCATACCACATTTGATAACTGCTTCACAGTTAGCAGAGGAATTATGATCAGTAATCGCAATTACGTCAAGACCTTTTAGCACAGACATATTAACAATATTGTTCGGTGTCATATCCTCGGAGGCACATGGCGATAATGCTGTATGAATGTGCAAATCAACAGCCGCTTTCATTTTATCCCCAATTCATAAATGCGACAGGCAAGAGAGTAAGAACTTACTTTTTTCCCCAGTATCGGTATACTTTCAGCTACCGCTTTATCCAAAGTGTTTTCTTCGGGTTCAATACCCTCCGGAATAATTATGCACGAAAGCTCATTAAGAGATGCAACTGCCACAATATTGACATGAGTATGTATTGTAATCCATGCACTTCCGCTTTCAGAATTAGACATTACCCTGCTTAAAAGGTCACCAATGTATACTCCGGAAATTTCCCTTTCAAGCCCATCTTCTCCTGCAAAAAGTCTCAAATTCAGTTTTTGCGCTAGTTCTCTTACCTTCAATTACATACCGTTACACAAACTTTATAAAACCCTAAAAACATTATAAAATCCTATGTTTACTTTTCTTAATATCCTTCCCTATTTTATAACGATGTTTGTTTTACTGTAACGGTTTCCCTCCCTTCCTTCTCCTCTTTTCTATTGTTCAGTACTGGAGGTAACACGTTCTCAAGTGCAATCATACGTGCTGTTAATTCCCTAATTTTTTCTCTTAACTTAAAAATACAATCGGTCTCATTCGCAATTCCCCTAACTATATCTTCTGCAAGAGCTCTGCAACTAGGAGCTCCACAGGCACCGCAGTCAAGTCCAGGAAGTCCTTTGCATATAACTTCAAGCTGTTCCAGCTTTAATATTGCTTTTTCCATATCTTCATCAAGTTTAAGAACAGGTCTATAGGATACATTTCCGGTCCACAGCAAATCCTTGTGCTCCTCATACTTATCTGGATCGTTAACACTAACAGTTTTTTTATTTGCTTTAGCTGAATCGATAAAGGTTCTTAATTTGCTTTTTGCAACGAATACATTTTCAACAGTAAGAGGACCGCCAAGGCACCCCCCTGTGCATGAAAGGGCTTCAACGAAATCAACATCCTCTAGCTCTTCATTTTCAATTTCTTCAAAAATCTTTATAACATTATGTATACCATCAACCGCAAGAAATTTATCAGTACCCAAAGCGAGACCTTCGCCTCCAGAGCTAGCCCATCTGATACCCTCATAGCCGGACTGTTCAAGATTTCCCTCTGAATCCTGATTTTCTATATTTTCAAGCATTTTAAGGTATATATCCTTTATTGCAATTACCCCATCCACAGATGATTTCTCTTTTTCGTATGGCGCTTTTACACTGGTTACTTTCGCAGCGCACGGAGAAATAAAGAACACCCCAATTTCTGAAGGCTTGAAAATATTCTCTTTAACGACCTCGCTCTTCACTATTTTTGCAGCAACCTCCATAGGAGATTCCAACTTAAGAAGATTGTCAATAAGTGCAGGAAACCTTACCTGAATCAGCCGTACAACTGCCGGGCATGCTGCAGATATGACAGGTCTTTTTAAGCCTTTTTCACTCATCAGCTTTTTTGATGCTTCAGTCACAATTTCAGCTGCTTTTGCAACCTCATATACTTTGTCAAAACCAAGAGACTTTAAAGCAGTTAATATAGAGTTGCGGCTTTTAGCATTTTTGAATTGACCATAGATAGAAGGTGCTGGTATTGCTATCTTGTATTTATAATTATTAATCGCGTCAAAGCTATCTGTAATTGCTTTTTTGGCATGGTAAGGGCAAACTCTAAGACACTCGCCGCAATCAATACATCTTTCATTGATTATGGTTGCTTTCCCTTTTCTTACTCTTATTGCTTCAGTAGGACACCTTTTTATACAGTTTGTGCACCCTTTACATTTATCCTTATCCAGTGTCACCGAATGAAAGTACTTTTCCATTTAACCACCTCCTAGTTAGTTAGTTGGTTGGTCAACTCTCAACTAAAATATACTTTTATCATAACAACCGTGCCTTTGCCCGGTTCAGTTTGAATATCCAGTTCATCAGCGTATCTTTTAATATTAGGTAACCCCATTCCGGCTCCAAATCCCATTTCACGTATTTTATCTGTAGCGGTTGAGTATCCCTCCTGTAATGCAAGGTCTAAATCAGCTATACCAGGTCCCTCATCTTTTATAATAATCTTTATACTTTCAGTGGAAATTACAACATCTGCTTTGCCTCCATTTGCATGTATAACTGCGTTAATTTCAGCTTCATACATCGAGACTGCAGCTCTTTTTATGTCAAAAGGATTAACCCCAAGTTGTACAAGCATCTTCTTTGCATCACTAGAAGCTTCACCTGCTGCCGCAAGATCCTCACCCGGTATATCATATTGTTTTCGAATGATTCCTCCACCCACTTAATCACCTCTGCCTGTTACTCCCGAACTATATAGCTTGCCACATGCTGTAAACATAGTTTCAGAGGTTGACATGACAATAATATCCTTCTCTTGAGCTAATTTTGTAACGGTAGCCGGTGGTTTTTTTCCCCGCACAAACACAACTACTTTTATATCCATCATTTCTGCTGTCCTGATTACCTGAGGACTGACAAGACCTGTTAACAAAACTACATTATCCTTGACATAGGCCATAACATCACTCATTAAGTCTGAACCGCAAACCGAAAATACTTCATTTTCCATATCATTGCCAGGCACCAAAATCTCAGCATTTAAAACCTTTGCTATATCAATAATCTTCAAAAAGATCCTCTCCCATATAAGTTTATATCAACTCAATAGACTTTATGATTGCTCCCCAGTAAGTCGCTTTGCGACTTATTCCTGCAGGCTAACCTGCAGGAAATTGCAACGAAGTTGCAATCTGGTGCAATCTAATATGATTATCCAGCCTTCCTTGGAAGGCTGCTGCAAGCTATGCATACATAACTTGCAGCAGAAAGTCACTCTGTGCCTTTCTGGATCATAATCACATTATTAGATAACCTAAATAACATTTTAACATATTGTTAATGAATTAACTATTGTTTTTTGCAATAATAGTTAGTTCCATGTGTCTATTCGTTATTGTTCACACCCTATTGCTTTGTGAACAATAACTGAATGAAAACTCAGACTTAATGAGACTGCTGCAAAAAGTCTAAATACCTTCTGGTAATTTTATATCAATATCTCCGTTAATATCAGAAAACGTGCTTGTAATTTCTGCATTATATTTGCCCTCACCAAGATCCGAATCCAGACTCCCGCTGATATCCATCACCATACTATCAATCATGTATGTGTTTTTATCAATATAAACAGTTGTGTAGTACCTGGCAAGCTCGTATTTTAAAATTTGCTGTGAGTTTTCATTTACTTTATTAAAGAGCTCAACCAGATAAATATTCCCCTCAAGTATGTATTTGCCTGTTTCCGTGTTTTCTCGTGCAACCAGCCCAGCGCAAAGAGAATCACTGTCATAAAGGTTCACTATATCTATATTGTCTTCGAACAAAATATCGGAGCCTTGATCTGAAATAGTCCGTTTTGTCCACTTCCCGGTAAACATATTCTGCTCGTATAACGTATTTTCAACAAAGTAGGTATTATAACTTAAGTTTTGAATAATAGGAATACTCATGTTCAAATGAAGCTTTTTATTTTCGCGATCAAATCTAGTTGACATATGAGCATCTAGTGGTAAAATTGAGTCCTGTTGAAGAATCTGTAATTTCAAATCTGTTGAAATGACCGCCTTTTTGATAGCCAGCATAACTTCACTTGATTTTTGGATAATATCATTTACTGCTTTAAATTGTTCTTCAGTTGTAATTAGAGCAGCCCTTAGACCATCATCCCACACAACCTTTCTTTTAAAGCTTTCAGCAATAAACCTCAAAGGTACATAGGTTCTTTCGTTATATATCACTGGCGCAGCATTCAGCACAACAGGTGAACCATTTATCTTTGCTTCCAGGCTTCCTATTTTAAGATTAATCTCGATTCCATCATGGAGCAAACGCACACTTTTTGAAAAATCATCCCAGATAATGTGTTCACTATCATTTGAGACTCCAAGACTAACGGCTACCGATCTTAATGGAAGAAACGTACTACCGCTTATAATAATAGGTGTATCTTCATATGTACAAAGCTCCCCATCAATTATAATTTTTATATCCTGGCTTGGAACAGGCGTATTTTGGGCATACACTACAAGATTACACATTACAAGAATCATTGATATCAAAAAAACTACAAGAACTTTTTTTAGCATGTTCATTTCTTCCTTTCGTTTGGAACCTAGGTACAAAAATAGCACTATACTTCAAACTACACGAGTGGGCGGCTGATACACTTTAAATGAGTAAAAATCATTTTACTACTCAGATAATAATATGCCAAGTCGTCAACTAATATTAATTATAACCTTTTCTCGTATGTGATTTCAATCTGAATATCCTACTACCAGAAAAAATAATTGCACCAAACTCCAGTATTTATGGAACAGGTGTAAAAAGTCTACCTTCGCTACGCTCTAAAAGGTTGTACGCGCATAAATTCCACCGGAGGCAATATAATAACCTCGGAAACGAGGTTATTATATCATACAATTTCCTTGAAATTCATGGTATAATATTATCATGAAGAAAGGTTGCCCATATCATAGGGCGTGGATTGAAACATAAATTGCAAAACAGTAAAATTCCAAGAGGAGGTTTATTTATGGATGTATTATCTGCTATTGAAGGCAGGAGAAGTATCAGAAAATATAGTTCCAAAAAGGTTGAAGACGAGAAATTAAAAAAGGTGCTAGAAGCTGCTAGGCTTTCCCCCTCTGCAAGAAATACCCAAGCTTGGAAGTTCATTGTTGTAAAAGATCCTGATAAAATAAAAAAGATTGGTGATACTACACAATCTTCTCAATTTTTATCTGAGGCACCTTGTGTAATAGTTGCTTGTGGTGCAGATCCGCAGAGTATCATGCGTTGTGGGCAATTAAGACACACAGTAGATCTATCTATTGCAACAGCATACCTCATACTTGAGGCTTATGAGCAAGGCCTTGGAACCTGTTGGATTGGAAGTTACGATGAACAAAAAGTAAAAGAAATTTTAAATATCCCAAAAGGTGTCAGAGTCGTAGCGCTAACACCCCTTGGATATCCAGCTGAAACCCCTGATGCCCGCTTCAGAAAGAGTTTGGATGAAATTGTATGTTATGAAACATATAATTAACTTAGCATGCAACTATACCATACCCCAACTTTTCCACATTCTTGATTCTTACGCTGTTCATGCATTTTGGAGTCCACAAGTGTAAAATCATAGAACCTTTTTTATCTATAACAGCCTATTGCTCTATAACAGTCTATTGTTAAGAGTAAGTTGGACTCTACAGTTTCACAAGATTGGCGTATTTCGCCATAAGTCTTTTCATTCCTGTTTTTCTGAACTGGATTTCTACTTTAAAATCATCCTGTTCCTCTTCTATTGAAGTAATTGTCCCCACACCAAATTTGCGGTGTACAACCATATCTCCAACACTAAAGTCAAATTCTAAGGATTCTGATTTCAAAGATGGCTGTGCTACAGCAGTAATTTTCGAGCCAAACCCTCCGAAATTTCTGCTTTCCCTTGTAGAATTCACATTTGTAGGATTCACATTAAGATCCTGCGTAAGAGATACATCTACTTCCTTCTTGAACCTAGAGGCAGAGTTATATGATGTATTGCCAAATAGCGTCCTGCTCCTTGCGTTAAGTAAATAAAGCGTTTCCTTAGCACGAGTTATGCCAACATAACATAGTCTTCTTTCCTCTTCAAGCTGCACTTCATCAGTAACGGAACGATAGCTAGGGAAAACTCCTTCTTCCATACCTGTAATAAATACCACTGGGAACTCAAGCCCTTTTGCACTGTGGAGCGTCATTAAAACGACACTATCAGTCTCCTCTTCCAAGCCATCAATATCAGAAACTAGAGAAATTTGTGCAAGAAAACCTTCCAATCCTCCGGTATCTTCTTGAGAATCAAATTCCAGTGCTACTGATATTAGCTCTTTAATATTCTCTATTCTTGTATTTGCTTCAATCGAATTCTCCTTCTCAAGAGCTGTTAATATTCCTGACGCTTCTATAACTTTTACTATAAGCTCAGCAACAGAAACCTGATCATTTATCTTTCTTAACTCCAATATCATTTTGCAAAATGAATCTAGTTTTGGCTTTGCTCTTTGAAGCTCTGGATAGTTTATAGACGATGAAATTACTTTAAATATGCTTTCTTCATTTATAACAGCGATTTGTTCAGCTCTATCAACAGAAGTACCCCCTATACCTCTCTTTGGAACATTTATAATTCTCTTAAGGCTAATATTATCATCAGTATTTTGAATTATTCTAAGGTATGCAAGTACATCCTTTATTTCCTTTCGGTCATAGAACCTCAAACCACCGATAATTTTATATGGAATTCCCTCTCTTACAAGCGTATCTTCTACTACACGAGATTGTGCATTCATTCTGTAAAGAATGGAGAAATCGTCATAACTCTTTCCATCAGAATGAAGTCTTTTAATCTCTCTGGAAATAAACAAGGCTTCCGCATGTTCATTATCCGCTGTAAAGCTCTTAATTTTGCCACCCTCATCGTTCTTTGTCCACAATTTTTTGTCCTTACGCCCTGTATTATTATGGATGACGCTATGTGCTGCTTCCAGTATCGTTTTGGTAGAACGATAGTTTTGCTCAAGCTTTATAACCTTAGCATCAGGGAATTCCTTTTCAAAGTCTAATATATTTCTGATGTTTGCCCCTCTAAAAAGGTATATTGACTGATCATCATCGCCAACAACACAAATATTGCGGTGCTCCTGCGCTAAAAGACTAATCAATGTATACTGAGCGGTGTTTGTGTCTTGATATTCATCCACCATAATATATTTAAATCTGTACTGGTAGTATCGAAGTACATCTTCATATTCAAGTAAAAGCCTGATTGTATGCAGAATAATATCATCAAAGTCAAGTGCATTGTTAAGGCGCAATCTTTTTTGATACAAGGTATAAATATTGCCAATTATAGCTAGTCTAAAATTTGATTCATTCATCTTTGTGTATGCATCTGGATCAATCAACTCATCCTTAGCTCTTGATATAGCATTTAGCACTGCTCTTGGTTCAAAGTCTCGTTCATTAAGATTTAGTTGCTTAATGCAATCCTTAATCAGTGTTTTCTGATCTGCCGAATCATATATTACAAAATTACGTTCAAATCCAATTTTATCAATATTTCGTCTCAAAATACGCACACATGCAGAATGGAACGTAGAAATCCATATATCCTTTGAATCTTCACCAATAATTTTTTCAACTCTTTCCTTCATTTCATTAGCCGCTTTATTGGTAAATGTTATAGCAAGTATATTACTCCTATTTATGCCCTTCTCCCCTATTAGGTAAGCAATCCTGTGCGTAAGTACCCTTGTTTTTCCCGAGCCTGCTCCTGCCAGTATTAAAAGTGGTCCATCCACATGCATTACAGCCTGTTTTTGCTCATTATTCAATCCACTAAATAAATTCATACTTTTCTCCTCTTATGTAAATCTGATTTCATAAACATCAAAAATGAAAACTAAATGCCTTAAGACCTAAGGTAATTTCTTACGCAATTATATCATGAATTTCGAAGAAATTGCATGATATAATAGTGCATGTGCGTTTTTTGCCTTGGCAAAAAAATCGCACGCACATAAATTCCGCCGGAGGCGTATAATGTCCTCGGCAACGAGGACATTATATCATAAATTCCGCCGGAGGCGTATATAGAAAAGCATATCAAACTTAAGATTATCAAAAAATCTACCCACTTCTTCTAATCTGCTTTTGAAAAAAGCCATATCCCATGTTAGAGGATATGGCTTCTCACAATTTGAATTTTAAAACTCAGGTTCAATCAAACCATAATCTCCATCTTTTCTTTTATACACAACATTAACCTCATTGGTATGCGCATTAGAAAATACAAAAAACGAATGTCCCAATAGATTCATTTGAAGTATCGCTTCTTCCATATCCATGGGCTTTACCGCAAACCTCTTTGTTTTTACTATATTAAAATCGGTTACCTCGTCTGTAGCTGTCCCTCTTTTAGAATCTTTCTGGCTTTCATCAGTTTTGAAGGCATTCTTATGTAGATTCTTTTCTAGGCGAGTTTTGTATTTTCTAAGCTGCCCTTCAAGAATATCTACTGCCTTGTCTAAAGAAGTATACATGTCATCGCTGGATTCCTCAGCTCTTAAAACAGCACCATTGAAGTAAATAGTCACTTCCATAATATGTCTATTTTTCTGGATGCTCATTCTAACTTGAGCTTCTGCTTCTGGCTTGAAAAACTTTTCAACTTTACCAACTTTTTTTAGAACTCTCTCCTTGAGCGCTTCAGTTACTACAAAATTCCTGCCGGTAATGATAATTTTCATATGTGCCAGCTCCTTTCCTTTACTTTAAGCAGTTAAAATCTTACTGATACATAAACTATATGGCCGAAATTTACATTGCTTATTAATATTGTTACCCTAAAAAACAACACTTAAAATACTTTTATTTATATTTATTCTCAAAAACAATTTTTATCCTGGTAAATTTAATTTCACCCTAAAAAACTCATACAGGAAATCTCTTTATCCACTTTACATTCACAAAACGAATGTTTTGTGAATGTAAAGTCTGTGGATATTGTGCATAAACTTGTGAATAACTACTATCAGCGTCTTTTAGAGCTGTGGATAATATTTTACCACCCAATTTTATGGCAAGTATCAATTACGCGCATAACCTCTCGTGTTTGCTCAAGCCTGACATAGGGTTCTTTACCCTCGGCATAATATTCATAACATTTGTCATAATAATTAATACGCGAAAAATCAGACAGTAAAACTTCAGTCTCTTTCCACGGAATTTCATCATTATTTGCGTAGCTCCGGCCTTCTGCAGCGAGTTCAGTTTTTAGTTCAAGGTTTTTCAGATCATCCTTATTATAATACTTGACATTATATGTCCTATCTCCTTTGACATTTCTCCCCAAAACCGCAGTTCCACGTTCGCCGAAAACTATGCATGGAGTCAAATGCTGAGATGAAGCCATGTTAATATCAAGATCAAGTATTACATTGTTTTCTGTCACTATTACTGCTTTAACCACATCATCAGCATCTCCGAGAGTAGCAATACTTCTTAAGTGGCAGGAAATATCTAAAGCTTTGCTCCCAGTTACATACAAAAGCTGATCTATGTAATGAGCTCCATAATTGTTTAACATACCTCCGCCAAACTTCTTTTGTGTCTGCCAATCACTCCTGCGTTGATATCTTGAAATGCTCCTTTTGATCATATATACAGGACCAATAATGTCTTTTTCAATTATATATTTTATTGCCTGCGTTTCAGCAGCGGTCCTATGAGGTTGATAAACCATCAGTTTTCTTTGAAGCTTTTTGCTTGCTTCAATCATTCTATCTGCTTCTTCCAGAGTTGGCGCCATTGGTTTTTCCAAAAACACATCTATTCCCTTTTCCATTGCAGCTATTGTTTGATCTGCATGAAAAGGAGTTGGAGATGCAATTACAATAAGATCAAGCTTCTCATTCTCAATTAGTTTTGAAAAGTCAGTATAGCCTTTCACCGAAAACTCTTCGATGCCTTCATTTACCCTTTCTTGAAGCGGATCCAATAATGCACAAAGTTCAAATCCCTCATGTGATATGATATGTGGAATATGAAACTTCCAACCTATTCTTCCTAATCCCACAACAGCTGTTTTTAGTTTTTTCACTAAATAACCTCCCTAATTTGTCTTTTTTTCTTTGCACTCTTTACAGTAACCATAAAATTTAACCTTGTGGTTAATAATTTCAAAACTATACTTTTGAGTCCCGCCTAGGAAGGGGCAAATTGCAAGCTTCGCTTGCTACTCGTCTATGCATCCTAGCTGCTGCAAGTTATGCGTGCGTAGCTAGCAGCAGAAAGTCACATTGTGACTTTCTTACGATCATATCACAAGAATTAAATACTTACATATAGTATATCAAATGGAAATTTACTTTCAATATAATTTTCGAAGAGATTTAATGGTACAGCTCACTCTTACTATATTTCTTTAGCTAGCTGTTAACAGTGGCGATGTAGTTCACTCAGATGTCTTATAGGCTCCAAAGTAATAAAGTAGTCCAACTTCCTTAATTTATTCATGGATTCACAACAGTAGGGGTAATTCCAATACCTCTGGAAGCTCTTGTAAGTGCAGTCCATGTTGCACATCCAGCTATACCATCAGGGCTTAGCCCCCTTGATCTCTGAAAGCCTATCAGAGCATTCCTAGTTCCCCCTCCAAAAATACCATCAAGACCTGATCCAGTGAAACCAAGTGCATTGAGTGCATCCTGAAGGATAAGAACATACTGGTTGACAGAACCAAGTCTTACCAGAGGGTAACCTGCTACACATGCCGGAGGTCCAAGCCTTCGGTCGACATGTACCCACGTTGGAGTAAGATATGCAGGCTCAACGTATACCCAAACACCTAAACTTGCAGCTAAGTTTCTAAGCTCATTTCTTTCAGACTGTGTAGCTGTTTGTGCAAGATCAAGTGCTACACCAGCATAATGCTGTGACTGGTATCCATGCCCGCCTTCCCAGATTCGCTTAAAAGCATAGCCTACATAAATACTTCGTCCCCAAGCATTTCGTGTTGAATTCCAAGCTTCCATGGTCCGTACATCAGTCCACAGTACATTCGAATCAGAACTGCCCCTAAACTCTCTAACCAATAAAGTGTTGCCTGTATTATAGGGCATTGATTGGTTTTCCGCCCTTTGGTAGCGTTCAAAACTATTTGAATAATTATTATATACAAGTATTGTTGCCAATAGAAAAAGCCTCCTTTACATAAATGATCATATTTCATTATATGCAATCAAAGGCTTTAGTGTTTATATCTTCTTTACACTGTGCAAACATCAAAATCTATGGAATAATTTAAAAAGCAATTAATATAAAAACTGTCTCATGTAATATTAATATGCTGAATCAAAACCGCTCAAAAACTCAATTGTAAATTCATCTCCATACATAGCTTCATCCAATTTCTTCTGGTATTCAGTCATTTTGTACGATTTTTCTATATCATCTCTTTGTGAATCAAGAGTATTATATACGCTATCCAGTTTCATCACATGAAAACCATGTATTGTTTTCACAATCCCCGTATCACCGGCTTTGTGAGAGAATGTCCAATCCTCAAATTCGGGTACCATTTGCCCATACTGTATTGTATACATACCTCCGTTGTCTTTAGAGCCTGGATCCTCACTGTACTCTTTTGCTAAAGCTGCAAAATCCTCTCCGCTATTTACCCTGCCCAATAAATCTTGCGCCAGCTTCTCTTTTTGTGCAACAGTATCAGTATTTGCACCCTCTTCAACTAAAGCAAGAATGTGCCTTACGGTTGCCTTATCAAAAGAGTTTTTATACTTTTCATAGTATTCAATTAATGCTTGTTCATCTGCCTCAATCTCTTCAGTCTTAGCTTCCATGTATTTTTGAGTTTTTATATTATCTTTGTATATTTTTTCTGCTCTTCTCAAACTAACACCATAGAAGTTTTTAACATAATCACCAAGACTTATCCCTCTGGCTCTTGCCTCCTCTTCCAGACTGCTCCGGAAATTTTTCCACTCTTCCTTTAATACTTTACTTCCCACTTTAAAATTGTCTTCCTTTGCTTTTATCAGCAAAATTTCAGTTCGCACAGCTTCTGTTAAAGCATACTGCTTCAAACTATCCATGAGACTTCCATATCCGGTATCTTCATATAGATAGCTCTGTGTGCTGGTATAAGGACTTTTATCTTTCAGAGCTTGCTGTACATATTGAGTTAAATAATAGCTAAATTCATAACCATTGACCGTGTTTTTATTTACTTTAGCAACATCCTTCGGTGTCGACAGCCAAACAAACATATAAATTAAAGCCAAAACAACTATACCTGCAATAACATAAAATGTTTTTACACCTGAGTCTACCTTTGGTTTTTTATCTTTGCCCAATCGAATCGCCCCCATTATTAAGTTATCATAATTATGACATGAAAATTGATTGATTGTTAAAAATTATTCAAGTGAAATTATAGCACAAAATGCTTGTTTCATCAATTTTCATTTGTTAATTTTTGTTCACAATTAGGTCATATCATATAATCATGCAATTTCTTCGAAATTCATGATATAATTTATTAAACGAAAGGATGTACAAAATGGGAAAAACATTGATATTAACTGAAAAGCCTTCTGTAGCAAGAGACGTTGCAAAGGTGTTAAATTGCACCCAAAAGGGCAATGGCTGCCTTTTAGGTCAAAGATATATAATCACATGGGCACTTGGTCATCTGGTTACTTTGGCTGAACCTGAAGTCTATAGTGATAAATATAAAACGTGGAATCTGGAAGACCTACCAATGCTACCAAAAAAAATGGGACTTGTTGTTATCAAACAGACATCAAAGCAGTTTGGCATAGTTAAAGGTCTGATGCATAGAAATGACATCGATGAACTTATCATTGCTACCGACTCAGGCAGAGAAGGTGAGCTGGTAGCCAGATGGATCATGCAAAAAGCGGGTTTCAAAAAGCCTGCCAAACGTTTATGGATTTCATCTCAAACAGATAAAGCAATCAAGGAAGGTTTTAACAACCTCAGACCATCTAGGGAGTATGACAACCTGTATATGTCTGCGCAAAGCAGAGCAGAAGCCGATTGGCTTGTAGGACTAAATGTAACAAGGGCACTCACATGCAAGCATAATGCACAGCTTTCCGCTGGCAGAGTTCAAACTCCAACTCTTGCAATGATAGTTGAACGTGAAAATGAAATAAAAAGATTCCTTCCTAAGGATTACTGGACAATAACTGCAACACTAAACGGATATACTGTGCAATGGCAGGATAAGACTTCCGGGCAAAAAAGAGTATTTGATAAAGCACTTGCTGACAGCATAGTAAAAAATATATCAGGCCAGATAGGAGAAATAATTGAAGTACGAAGAGATGCAAAAAGGGGGCTTCCTCCCCTTGCTTATGACCTGACAGAACTTCAGCGTGATGCCAACCGTAGATTTAGTTATTCAGCAAAAAAAACATTATCTATTATGCAGCGACTATACGAAACACATAAACTTGTGACATATCCTAGAACTGACTCAAAGCATATCTCAAGCGATATTGTCCCTACACTTATTGACAGGCTGAAAGGCATCGCTAAAGGACCATATGCTAAAGATGCCCAGGGCTTAATAAGAGGAAAGATCAACACAACAAAACGTTTAGTAGATAACAGCAAGGTCACAGATCATCATGCAATCATACCCACTGAGCAGCATTTGATTTTATCCTCTCTCAATGCAGAGGAGCGCAACATATATGACTTAATAGTCAAAAGATTCTTGGCAATTCTTAGTCCTCCTTGCGAGTATGAGCAAACCACTGTAAAACTTGATGTTAAAGGTGAATTATTCTGTGCCAGCGGGAAAATTATCAAATCATATGGATGGAAGTCTATTTATGGCAGTACTGAATATAGCAACGATGATATAAACGATGAAAATGATGAAGATAATGACCAATCACTCCCCGATATTACCAAAGGACAAAAGGAAAAGTTGATGTCTGTCAGAATAATAAATAGAAAGACAAAACCTCCTGCAAGATACACTGAAGCTACTTTACTCACTGCAATGGAACACCCTGGCAAGTTCCTTGATAACAAAGCTCTAAGAGATGTTATTGAAAACACCAGTGGTCTTGGTACACCTGCAACAAGAGCAGATATTATTGAGAAGCTATTTGACACTTTCTATGTAGTAAGAAACGGAAAAGAAATAACTCCTACTTCAAAAGGCATTCAACTTATAGGGCTTGTGCCACCTGATTTAAAATCACCAGAACTAACCGCAAAGTGGGAACAGCAGCTTTTAACTATCAGCAAGGGCAAAACAAAACCAGAAGCTTTTATTTCCGAAATGAGAGATTATGCATCAAAGCTGGTACGTTCAGTAATTGTAAATACCAGTGTATATAAACATGATAATATCACAAGAGAAAAATGCGAGTGTGGGAAATTTCTACTTGAAGTGAATGGAAAAAGAGGCAAGATGCTTATTTGTCCTGATCGCGAGTGTGGCTACAGAAAAATGCTGTCCCAAACTTCAAACGCAAGATGCCCTAATTGTCACAAAAAGATGAATATCCTAGGAGAAGGTGAAAACAAAACTTTTGCGTGTTCATGTGGACATAAAGAAAAGCTGGATGCATTCAAAAAGAGAAAAAGCGAGCAGGTAAGCAAGAAAGATGTCAACAGATTTTTACAGCAGCAAGGCTCAGATAAAGCAATCAACTCCAGCTTAGCTGATGCATTATCTAAGTTAAAATTGTGAGGGTTTATCTAAAAACCACCGATTAGTGGTTTTACTTTTAGCACGTGATAAAATGCGCAAAACCGCCTATGGTCTTAAAAACTTAGCCCTATCATATATGGGCTGTGTCCAAAGCATTGCACCATGCTCGCTAATTACCTGCGCCCTCACATACAGTTCGCTACCTTCCATTTTGTATTCTCCTAATTCGCCAGTCATCTCCTTTAATATCTTGCCATCTTTGCCAATGAAGACATATTTGTTCTCCTTGACATAAGTATCCTTGGAAGTTGCATGCAGTCTAACAGTATTATTCTCAAATGAGAATTCATGTAGAATCAGTCCAGTAGAAACATATAAGCTCCCTGCATCAATTGATTCTCTTACACTCTCTTGATCTCTTTTAGCATAAATAACGTTCCACGACCTATCCAAGTTATGCCATCTATGGAAATCATCATTTCCAAATCCCCATACAAGTTTTCCCTGCGAAAGCAGGAAATCCCAGGTGTCCGTCGCAAGTCCAGTACCCTTGAGTCTGAAAATAACTGAGTTAAAAATTTCAATCCCAGTATAACCCTTCATATCCATAAGATTTGCCCATGACCAGTATTCTTTTCTCTGCCAATTTGGATGACACATAATAACAAAGCCGCCTTCTTTTAAGCACTCATTGACAGCAAACTGGTTTGTGCCCTCTACAGCAGTTTTGTTTCCGATACAGAGCATATGAGGGTGATCACTATATTCATAGCCATTTATAAGAATCATATCGTATTTTTTCTGATATTCGCTAGCATCTGTATACAAACGGTGGTTTGAAATTGTCAAAACATCGTATCCAGCTTCCTTGTATGCAGAAATTACATCATCTATTTCATTAGCACCGCAGGTATTAGGTCCGGTACCAGCATGTATATGAAAATTCGATTTTAACCACTCTCTATTTTTAAAGTTCAAGCTTTCATAAGGATTTGCATACATACTATAACCTCCTAGGATTACATCTTTATGTGATTAAGTTATTCCAACCTATTAACTAAACAGCTTTATCATACACTATTACAAAATAATGTTCAATACGTTTGTTCGCCCAAAGTAATTAGTGTGCCATGACGGGGTTTCTGTTCAGACCCTCTATAACTTGAGATATAACTGTGCAATAGTAACCATGACGCGGTTAATCACACCTAATTTCATCATTATAGTAAAGATAGGGCTCTGCCTATAAACAAAGGGCCACACAATCTGTTGAAAATATTCATTCTTAATTAGTCATCTTTTTAATCATTCCTAAATATTTATAATATATAGAAACAGTTGCACAAGTAATTTTAACATGCCCTAGTTGAATTAATATGCAGGAAATAGAGCTTGCACTCAGCCACTCTTAGTGGTCCATTTGGTTGCTATTGCCAAACAAATAGCTTTTTAAAAAACAACACAATTTGAAAAGGAATGATTAGAAAATGTTATTTAAGAAATTCTCAAAAAAACAAATAGAGCAGATTAATGCACCTGATGATGAGAACACAAAGCTTATTGAAGAAATACAAAAAGTAAAAGAGCAGCTTGAAAGTGCCAACACCATGTTTAATTTTACTACCGATCCAAAGCTTACAGAAAGTGCAATACATGAAATTAACTCATGTCAGCTAAGATATGATTTTCTGGTTAGAGAAGCAAAGATTAAGGGATTGGTACGCCATTAAAATTTTGGGTTTAAATAATTCCAATATTGCATAAAGAAGTATTTCTTTTTCATGCCCTTCCCCTTTTGTATCCTTCATCGAAAATTTCATTGATAAATAATACTATAATGGTGTAATATATTAATACACTTAGTTTTCTTTAAGTTTTCATTGTTTATATGTTGTTCACAATGTATTTATGTTTTATGAAATGAGTTAAGCAGCGCACTAGGTTATAGATTAACAAACGACAATACTAGCTTTAAGAAAAACTTAAGTAAGTATATTGCTGGAGGGACGTAAATAAAATTAATGATATACATATATTCAGTTTTGGTAGTTATCATTCTACTTCTTATTTATATGCGCTTTGAAGCAGCTAATGTTAAAATAGAAAAGGTTGATCTTTCTAAAAACAAGAACGGTCTTAGAATAATTCAATTGTCAGATATTCATGTCAATATGCTAAAAGTTCCAGCTGAAAAAGTACGAAAAGCTATCATTGATGAAAAACCTGATTATGTAATTTTAACAGGTGACTATATTGATCACCCCATGCATATTCCTGACTTTATCAAGTTTCTTGAAGAAATCAAAACAGGGGTTCCAACCCTGTTAAGTCTTGGTAATCACGATATAAGAACTTTCAAAAATGATAAAAATGGACTGTATGATTTCATAACCAGAATTGAGAAAACCGGAGCAAAAGTCTGGGAAAACCACAGTGAGGTTGTACAAAAAGGAAAGATAAAATATAATCTTATTGGATTCTCCGATCTAAAATCCGGATATGTTGATTTATATAAGCCATTTACGCAATGCTCAAAAGACGCCTTTATGAATATCGCTTTTTCTCATAATCCTGATATTGTCTGCGAATTTCCTAAAGGTAAAGTTGATTTTCTAATGTGCGGACACTTTCACGGCGGACAAGTGTGGACTCCATTTTCTCTTGAGTTTAAAATGCTCCGTGATGACGAGCTGTGTAAAGTTGGAATACAAAAAGGTCTCCATAAAGTACAGGGTACTAATATATACATAAACAGAGGATTAGGAAATGTTATATTCCCACTCCGGTTTATGTCACGACCCGAAATAACTGTTTTTCAATTGCCATAAGTCCATCCAAATCTACCGATGCAGAGACTGGACTAGTTTCCCTATGTATCACCTGCTTTTAAAAAAGTGGGCTACGCCACTTTTTTTCGCTAGGGAACCTTATGGTTCCCTTCGACGGATGCTCCGCATCCTTGAGCACCCTCCTTAAAGCAGCAAAGGGGATTCCCCTTTGCAATCCCCTTTGTCTAGGAAAGTATACTTTCCTAGACAATAAAAAAGGTGCAGGGACACGCAGGCAATCCTGTTATTTCTTATAACACGCAACTATTTCACCATAGTACATAGTGTGTGGATCTCCCTTGGCATACCATCTATTTGTTGAAACATCCTCAAGTGCTTCAAGAACCATATCTCGCTTATATATAACTTTGCATTCATAAAAAAGGTCACATTCACCTATAACCGGAACTTTTACATTCTGACTTGGCATAGCAGTAAGGTTCATTTCTTTAAACTTATCCACATCACGACCAGATTTACTTCCGCAAAATGCCAGCTCCTTTTTTAAGCCTCCAAAAGGTATGCTTACAGTAAATTCATTTGTCTCTTCAATCAACCCATGTGTAAAGCGTGAAAACCTCACTGGAGCAATAAATACCGGCTTTTTCCAGTATATCCCCACACTCCCCCAACCAATTACCATGGCACTAGGTTTTTCAATACCGGATGCTAAAAACAATCCACCTCCACCTAACTGTTCAATCACTTTGGGTAAAAATTCGTTGTAATCTACTTCAACCATTTGAAAACCGCTGCACAAAATAACTGCAGCTCCTCCTTCCATTAATTATATTTAACTATACGCACTTTGTAGCCCATATAAAACACTAACATTATTGAATTTTAAGAAAACCGATTGTTTTCTAAAATCAATCAATACCCGGGTTTCCCCAACAACCTAAACATATTCTTCTTGTACTCCTCAACACCTGGCTGAACAAAGGGATTAACTCCCATAAGGTATCCGCTTATTCCGCAGGCTTTTTCAAAAAAGTAAACAAGACTGCCAAAATAAAATTCATTCAGCTCAGGGATTTTAAGAAAAAGGTTAGGTACGCCTCCGTTAGTATGTGCCTGAATTGTACCTTCCATAGCCATTTGGTTCACATAGTCAATATTTTTCCCAGAAATGTAATTTAGTCCGTCCAAATCATTTACTTCTGCTTCGATTTTAATAACCTTTTTGACATTTTCCACCTTCAAGACGGTTTCAAAAATATTCCTCAAACCATCTTGTATATATTGACCCATGGAATGAAGGTCTGTAGTACAATCTATGCCAGCTGGAAAAATACCTTTCTTGTCTTTCCCTTCACTCTCACCATAAAGCTGTTTCCACCATTCAGTAAAGTAATGCAAGGCTGGTTCATAATTTACCATTATCTCTATTGTCTTACCTTTATTATATAGAATATTCCTAGACACTGCATATTTATAACAATCATTATCAAATAAATTATCACTGCTGTATTTTTCACAGGCAGCGGCAGCTCCTCTCATTATTTCATTTATATCAAGCCCAGTAGCTGCAATCGGCAAAAGTCCCACCGCTGTAAGAACAGTAAATCTTCCACCTATATCATCAGGTATCACAAAGGTTTCATATCCTTCTTCCCGAGCTAGTGACAAAAGTGCTCCCTTCGATTTGTCAGTTGTAGTATATATTCTCTTAGCAGCCTTTTTCCTTCCATACTTTTGCTCCATATAATTTTTGAACAATCGGAATGCAACAGCAGGTTCAGTTGTGGTGCCTGATTTTGATATTACATTAACTGAAATATCTTTATCCTTCAATATCTCAAACAAATCAGCAAGATAAGTCGAGCTTAAATTGTTTCCTGCATAGAATATCTGAGGTGTTTTTCTTTCGTCCTTTGAAAGATTATTATAAAAACTATGCGAGAGCATTTCTATGGCTGCTCTTGCGCCAAGATATGAGCCGCCTATCCCAATAACTACAAGCGCATCAGAATCGGACTTTATTTTTTGGGCAGCATACTTTATCCTTTCAAACTCAGATCTGTCGTAATCATTGGGTAAATCAACCCACCCAGTAAAATCACTTCCTTGACCTTTTCCAGTATGCAACATCTCATGAGCTTTCTTAACAAATTCACTATAGTACTCTAATTCTCTGTCGCTTACAAACTCACTAGCTCTTGTATTATCAAAGTTTATTTTTTCCATTTACATCATCCTTTCTGTCGTTGCTGCTTTAATTTTCTCTCATATGTCAAAAGACTTCCAAACTCATTTAAAACTCCTCAAGCCATAGCCTTGCTTCAGCATCACTTGGCATTTTCCAATCTCCCCTTGGCGAAAGGCTTATCGAGCCAACCTTAGGACCGTCAGGCAGGCATGATCTTTTAAACTGTTGACTAAAAAACCTTTTATAGAACACTTTAAGCCATTTTTTAATGGTTTTTTTATCATATTTGCTTTTAAACGCAAGCCCCGCAAGAAATATGATTTTTTCAGGTGGTGCACCATACCTTACAATATGATAAAGAAAAAAATCATGAAGCTCATAAGGTCCAATTATATCTTCTGTTTTTTGGCTTACATTCCCTTTTGAATCAGGGGGCAAGAGCTCAGGAGTAATAGGAGTATTGATTATTCTGTGAAGAACATCCTTTGAGCCTTCTTCCACAGCTTTGTCTGCAATCCATTCTATAAGATGTGTTATCAATGTTTTTGGAACGCCGGTATTCACTGCATACATGGACATATGATCACCATTGTACGTGCACCATCCTAAGGCCATTTCGGAAAGGTCTCCGGTTCCAATGGCCAGTCCTCCAACTTTGTTTGCAATATCCATTATTATCTGTGTGCGTTCTCTTGCTTGCACATTTTCATAGGTTATATCGTGAATATCAGGGTTATGTCCGATATCCTTAAAGTGCTGAAGACAGGCAGGCTTAATATCAATTTCCTTAATGTTAACACCAAGCGAATTCATAAGCTCTATAGCATTTTTATAAGTAATGTCAGTTGTACCAAAGCCCGGCATAGTCACTGCATAAATATTTTTTCGTGATATACACATTTTATCAAAAGTTTTTGCTAAAACCAATAAAGCCAGAGTAGAATCAAGACCGCCTGAAATACCTATTACCGCCTTCGTTGCTCCTACATGCTTCATTCTTTTATAAAGGGCAGAAGTCTGTATATTGAATATTTCACTTAAGCAGCTATTTCTTTTGCATAAGTCCTGTGGTATAAAAGGATGTGCAGAAACTTCTCTTTCAAGACTGGTAACATCTATTTCTTTTAAATCAAAAGCTATCTTCTCATAGACGAATTTTTCATCCATGACACCAAAGCTGGTATTTTTAGAACGATCCATAATCAATTTTTGAACATCTATTTCACCTGTTAAAAGCTGACTTTCATCTTTATATCTTTCTGATTCATTTATTAGACTTCCGTATTCCGAAATTAATGCGTGTCCGCCGCAAACCACATCAGTTGTTGATTCCCAGATACCAGCTGATACATATATATATCCCGAAATGCATCTTGCAGATTGTTGGCAAACAAGCTGCCTTCTATATTCATGCTTGCCCACAAACTCATTACTAGCCGAAAGATTAAATGTTAAAACCGCACCATTTATAGCTTGGTAACAGCTTGGAGGTATAGCAACCCATAGATCCTCACAAATCTCCACTCCAAAGCAAATCTGATGATTACTTCTTGCCTGAAAAAGCAAATTCACTCCAAAAGGTATTTCAATGCCACAAAGCTTTATGGTGCAACTTTTCTTGTCCTTGCCGCTTTTGAACCACCTCTGCTCGTAAAACTCACTGTAACTAGGTATATACGATTTTGGAACAACACCAAGTAATTTACCTTGTTGAAATATAACGGCACAATTGTAAATTTTATTTTCAAATGCCACAGGAATTCCAACAATAGAAACTATATTATAGTTTTTAGTTAGCTCTAATAGTGTGCAAAGGCTCTTTTCAGCCTCGGACAACAAAACATGCTGAAAAAAAAGGTCGGCACATGAATATCCTGTTATTGAAAGCTCAGGAAAACAAATAAGCTGCATGCCTTGATGCTCTGCAAGGGAAATCATCTCTATTATTTTCTCTGTATTGAATTTGCAGTCAGCTACCCTCATTTTGGGTACACCTGCTGCAACCTTGACAAATCCATAGTCCATGTAAGACACACCTCTTAAAATGGATAAATTTATTACAATGCCCTGCCGGCTGTACACCATGCAGGGAGTTATAGCCAGCAATTTTCAAACTCATAAAAAACTTGCAAAAAAGTTAATACCATAATATAGGATTGTTAAGTTAAAATCAAGGCTGGATTATCACGCACACAATCCGATTTTTTAGTTTGTGAAGATTAGTTTGTGAAGAATGATATAGTGTAGTAAAAAGAAGCTCTCTTACAATACGTTGTAAAGTACGGATTGCAAGAAAGCATCTTCACTCTGGATGAAGCTATTTTTAGCTTCATAAAAATATTTGGCAATACCTTTGACCTAATGTTAACATAGAAATTACTGTTTATCAAGCAGAATAAGTTTTAAGAATAAAAAATGGTAATCTATTGACATGTGACGTTTTGTATACTAAAATATAAATGTGACCAAACGTAACAACTTTTTTGATCACTTTGAATTAGTGATTACGACTTGGTATTGGTGTTGGTGTTGGTATAAACGTACCTGATTTGGTACAGGGTACTGAGTTTCGCAAATAATCAGTACTACAAAAAGGGCAGTGTTAACTGCCCACTTTTTTTCTTTATTATGCAAAGCTGATCCAATTAAAATTTCACCACACTTATAAAAGGGCAGTTTTCACCGCCCTTTTGATTACTCTTTGAGTGTATTTAGTCTATCAACTACTTTATTGTACATCTTAGTATACTTTTCTTTTTTAACCTTTTCTGCTTCAACTACCTCAGCAGGTGCTTTAGATACAAATCCTTGATTTCCAAGCTTTTTATCAACCCTTTCAATTTCACTCTGCAAGTTTTTCTTATCTTTAATAAGCCGTTCAATCTCTTTTTCAATGTCAATCAAATCCTCCATTGGCATAAAAATTTCAGCACCTTCAACAACAGTAGAAGCTGAACTCTGGGCTATTCCAGATCTGTCAGGTTGAACAGTTACATTTGATGCTGCTGCAAGACGTTCAAAAAAGCTCTTTCCTTCTATGAAAATTTCTCTTATTTCAGGGTTTTCTGCTACAACAATCAAGTTGGCCTTGCGTGATGGCGGGACATTCATTTCAGATCTTACATTTCTCACATTTCTTATAGCATCCATAATCAAACTCATTTTTCTTTCTTCCTCAGGAAAATCGAACTCATCACAACTTACTGGCCACTCTGAAATCATTATACTCGGGTCATTATTTACTAAATGTCTGTATATCTCCTCAGTAATAAATGGCATGAAGGGATGTAAAAGCTTCATGGACAAACCCAGAACATAATTCAAAACAAATTGTGCTTCCAGCCTTGAATCACTTTCGCTGTCATAAAGTCTTGGTTTTGTGAGCTCAATGCACCAATCACAGAACTCTTCCCAGATAAACTCATAAATCTTTTGCAAGGCTATTCCAAGCTCAAATTTCTCCAAATTTGAAGTAATTTCTGCAGCTACATTATTAGCTCTACTCAATATCCATTTATCAGCAATTGTAAACTTGTCAAAATTCACCTTTGAAAAGTTAATTTCCTCATCAAAATTCATAAGAACAAACCGTGATGCATTCCATATCTTGTTAGTAAAGTTTCTACCTGCCTCTACTTTTTCGTCAGAGAACCTCAAGTCACTACCTGGAGAAACACCAATAATCAATGCAAACCTTAGAGCATCGGTACCATATTTATCTATTCCCTCAAGGGGGTCTATACCGTTTCCAAGAGATTTGCTCATTTTGTGTCCATCAGCATCCCTTACAATGCCGTGGATAAATACATGCTTAAAAGGTGCTTTATCCATTTGCTCCATTCCGGAGAAAATCATCCTTGCCACCCAAAAGAAAATAATATCATAGCCTGTGACAAGAACACTGGTAGGGTAAAAATAATCAAGGTCTTCCGTTTTATCAGGCCACCCCAGCGTTGAAAAAGGCCATAGTGCTGAGCTGAACCATGTATCCAAAGTATCCAGGTCTTGTTCAATTTTTGAACTATCGCATTTTGTACACCTCTTAGGATCTTGTCTTGATACAATTACTTCACCACAATCTTTGCAGTAATATGCTGGTATTCTGTGTCCCCACCATAGCTGTCTTGAAATGCACCAATCCTGAATATTCTCCATCCAGTTAAAATATATTTTGGAGAACCTATCAGGTACAAACTGAATAGTGCCATCTTTAACAACTTCTATTGCCCTTTTGGCAAGAGGCTTCATACTAACAAACCACTGCATAGAAATAGCAGGCTCAATATCAGTGCTGCAACGGTAGCATTGCCCAACATTATGAGTAAGATCCTCAATCTTAATAATCAAATCAAGGTTATGAAGATCATGAACAATCTGTTCGCGAGCTTCATAACGATCAAATCCTTCATATTGCACAGCATTTTTATTCATCACGGCATCGTCTCCAATAACCTTTATCTGTAAAAGGTTATGCCGAAGACCTATTTCAAAGTCGTTAGGATCGTGCGCGGGGGTTATCTTAACCGCTCCTGTACCAAATTCCATCTCTACGTATTCATCAGCAATTATTGGTATCTCTCTGTTTACTAGAGGCAGAATTACAGTTTTTCCAACTAGGTGACTAAACCTTTTATCATCAGGATGGACTGCTACCGCTGTATCTCCTAGCATTGTTTCAGGTCTTGTTGTCGCAACAACAATATATTCCTCACTATCCTTGACTGTATACTTTATATGCCATAGTTTACCTTCTTGCTCATCATACTCAACCTCTGCATCAGATATTGAAGTATTGCACTTAGGACACCAGTTTATAATCCTCTCACCCCGATAAATCAACCCTTTTTCATATAATCTGACAAATACCTCCTTTACAGCTTCAGATAATCCTTCATCCATGGTGAATCGTTCGCGCGCCCAGTCACAGGAGCTTCCAAGTTTTCTTAACTGCTCAGAAATTCTTCCACCGTAAAGTTCTTTCCATTCCCAGGCTTTTTCAAGGAATTGCTCTCGACCAAGCATTTCCTTGGTGATGCCTTCCTTATCCATTGCTTCAACAATTTTAGCTTCAGTTGCAATACTGGCATGATCAGTTCCGGGCAGCCACAGTGCCGAATATCCTTGCATCCTTCTCCAGCGGATAAGAATATCTTGTAGCGTTTCATCTAGAGCATGCCCCATATGAAGCTGTCCCGTAATGTTCGGTGGTGGAATCACAATTGTGTACGGTTTTTTAGTTTTATCAACCTTAGCATGAAAATAGCCTTTTTCCATCCATTCATTATACAACCTGTCTTCTACCTGTTTTGGGTCATATATTTTATCAATATTTTTCCTTGTGCTCACTATAACAACCTCCATTTTAGGTTTAATTTCTAATGTTAATGAAATTCAAAGTATTTTTATCCTACTAGAAAATCACATCATGACTTTATGATTCATAATCATAAAGTTTAAATCTTGTTAAATAAATTAGTACTCTAAAAACTAAAAAAACCCTTCATCCAAAACATGGACGAAAGGCATCTTCCGCGGTACCACCAAAATTCCCTATAGGCTCTTAATAAATAATAACGGATTAATCCGCCGGTACTTACTAAAATTTCAGCGCCGGTGCTCCCAAGCTACCTTCAACAGTCTGTTTCCCAGAGAACTTTTCAGCCGGTGGATTCTCCTCTCTTTGGGGCATAACAATCTACTCCTCTTGTTCATTGACTTTTAAAAATATTAACTTTCATATATAATACAGCATAGATTTGCTAAACGTCAAGGGGAAGATTTTTAAAAATATATTCCGCTCCTTATTAGGTTACAGTTCCCCCTCTATAAATCAATCAAATGAACAATGACCTTATGCTATTTATGTCACACAAATTCAGCAATTCTACTATTAATCGTCTTTCTTTTAGCTAATAACCATTCAGCATCTTTAGGATATTCACCAAAAGTAATAGGTTCTTCCAAACCATCTTCTAAGATACTTATGACAGCTTCTCTACCTATAAATGTTTCAAGAAGCAAAAGTGCACGCAAATCCTGAAGTGCTTCATTAAAAACCTCCAACCTTATAGATTCAATAGGTCCATCTTCGCCGGGATAGACTAGAAATGCATCCCCAGATGGAAATGCATATGACGCATCTGTTACTCGATATGGATCCACAGGATAACGGGATAATACGCTGTACCAGAAGTTGAAACCCCAATGCAAAAAACCCTTTATTTTAAACTTGTAAAGCTGCATCCCTATAATTCTATTCCGGGCTGATGGCATGTTGAAAAATCGATTTGAGACCTCTTTATACTGACTGCAACAGTAATAAGTCCATAAATCTGGAACCTCGTTTTCAATAAATTCCTTTATATGATTGTTGGCTGGGATAGGGTTCTTTATAACTCCTTTCTTGTAAAACTCGTAGTTTGACAGTGCATCAATAACAGGGTAATCCTCTAAATGTTCTTGTAAAATGTTACTTGCAATCTTATAGCTTTCAAAATGCTCCAATTTAGGTTCGTCTGAAACATGAAAGTAACAGCGCTTCTCAAGATCATTACGCTTTATAAACTTTTTTAGCTCTGGAAGAAACTGTGATAGAAAAAGTTTGTACTCCTCACCACCAGCATCTGTATCCCATCCAAAGATGCGTTTTGATTCTCCGTTTTCGGTTGCAATTATTTTAGGTGCATTCTTAGCGCCCCATTGAGTAAATAAATGAGAAAATTCAAAATACTCAACACCCTTTGATATGCACAAATCTATCCAACGCTTAAGTTTTTTGAAACAAAAACTAAACGAATCATTCGACTTTATAACATCCACTAGTTGAACGGTAGGTCTTTCACTTCCAATTTCGGTATCTAGGGGCGGTGTAAACAAGGGTGTAAGTATTGTATTAATTCCGTGTTTTACTGCAGTTTGTATAAACTGTCCGATTCGCATCCAATGTTCTTCACTGAATACCGGAACCCTATAATAAGTTGCCAAGCAATCTGTATGAAACCACTCAGTATGCACTAATTTTTGCTTGGGAAGTAGTGCATTTATAACTTGCAGCTGGTATACGACTTTGACTGCCTCATCCTCTGTGTTCTCAAAAAATGCAATCTCAACCGGATAATTACCCGACTTTATATATCCCTCTGGTTCAATTGTAACCCATAATGCACGCCACTGCCCAGGTATGACCACAATTTCTTCATTATCTATCGGTGTAAGTAAGTCAGGATATAAACCTGGAGCAGTTCTTAATACATTTTCATCGTGATCAATGTAACAAGGCATTTCGGAAGGTACAAGATCCACTTTTCTTATAGAAACAAAAGGAGCAAGCTCTGAATTTACATGTAACCTAATACTTTTCCTTCTTAATGCTGACCAGTAATAAGCAATCTGAAAAGAATACACTTCATTGCCAAGCATTGATCCCATACACTGTTGCCCATATGTCGGTTCTTCATCTGCAAAAGTCTTTACTAAAGAACTCAATAATTTTAATTTCATTTTCTCGCTTAAAAACATTAGAATCGTCCTCTCATTTTTTTAATAAATCAAAGCTCTTTATCTCTGAAATCTCCGAACACGTAGAGGTTACTACGGTTTAATCTCAACCGCAGTCCCCATTGGCGAATACTCCCACAATATTCTTATATCATCATCAGATACAGCAATGCAGCCTAAAGTCCAGTCGCCAGAAGTACCACCACCATGAATTCCCACTTCCCCTCCTAGAGCAGTATTCCAGGGTGGCTGTTTCTTCCCATTTATATGTTCTTTTATCTTTTCAAAAGTTCTATTATCTATCAAATCACTGTCCGATCCTCGTTTTGCATCTTCGATACCAGGATAGCTGATCCCCATGAATAATGTAAACGGACTATTCGGATTCCTTGTGCAAATATAATAAATTCCTTCAGGCGTTCTGCTGTCACCCTCCTTGTTTTTATCACCTTTTGGATGTCCCCCAAGTGCAATTTTAAACCTTCCTATTAATTCTTCATCTCCATACAACTCCAGAACCCTGTCATTTTTGAATATTTTGATAAAAGTCTGACTTGGTTTTATAGAAGGCTCATTGAAAAACAAATTCTCACTTGCTTTTTGCTTATCATTTATATCACTGTTTTCAGTTATTTGTTCCAAAATAGCCTCAGAGTCAAACTTAGACTTCAAACCATCACTTACTTCAATTTTTGAATCGTGCTTATATATATTGGAAATCCCTGTACTTTCTCCTGCTTTGCTTTTTTCATCCAGTCCATCACTATAGTTACACCCAAAAGTAGTTAAAACCAGCATCAAAAAGATCAGAATTACTACAAACTTTACTGCCTTTTCAACCCTTTTAATTGAAATAATTAACCTTTTTAAAAACATATCTGTCATGAACACCATCCCTGCATCAAAATAGTTATTCTGTTTAGTTGCTACACCAATATTAATATTTCTAACAAATCGAATTAAATTATGCATTATTCGTGTTGAAAACTAAAGGTAACTTCTGGTATAATTTAATCATTCAATGATTTGTGCAATGATTATTTATTACCTTTTGCATTATACCTCTGTATTATATCTTTTTGATACAGGTATCACAATAGGTTTTTGAATGCTTTGCTGTTTTTAAGAGGGGGACATATTTACTTGAAAAATAACGGTATTACATATCCTAAGGGTTTTAAAGCTTCCGGCGTAGCATGCGGGTTAAAAAAGAATGGCAAAAAGGATCTTGCTTTGATCTTTTCTGATGTAAATGCAGTTGCTGCAGCGGTTTTTACTACAAACATTGTAAAAGGTCATTCGCTTCAATTATCCATGGAATATATCAATAATGATGCAACAAGAGCTATGATAATAAACAGTGGGAATGCCAATGCTTGTACCGGCGAATCAGGTCTAAAAAACGCCAGAGAAATTACTCAAACAGTTTCACAGTATTTAGGCTGCTCTCCCGAACAAATTCTCATTAATTCAACCGGAGTTATTGGAGTTCCTTTAAAAATGGATTATATCCTACCAAGCATAAAAAAAACAGTTGAAGCCCTATCATATAATGGAGGCATAGATGCAGTTGAGGCCATTATGACAACCGATACCTTTCCAAAGCATGTAACATGTGAATTTGAGTTAAATGGCAACCAGATAAAGTTGGGCGGAATGGCAAAAGGTTCAGGAATGATACACCCCAACATGGCAACCATGATTGGTGTTATTACAAGTGACATCAATATATAAAAGAGGTGTTAAAATAAGGCTTTAAACACGGTGTTAATTTCTCCTTTAAACGAATCTCAGTTGATGGTGACACAAGTGTTTGCGATATGGTAGCTGCTATAGCCAATGGCCAAGCTGGGAACGAAAAAATAACAAAAGAAAATAAAGACTATTTATGCTTTGTAGAAAATCTTCAAGATGTGTGTGCAAAGCTATCGCGCATGATTGCAATGGATGGAGAAGGAGCAACAAAACTCATCGAGATTAAAATAGAAGGTGCTCTTACAGAACAGGATGCCTATAATATAGTCAATGCAGTTGCAAAATCACCTTTGGTGAAAACTGCAATGTTCGGAGAGGATGCGAACTGGGGCCGTATTCTTACTGCTGCAGGCTATTCAGGGGCAAACTTTGACCCAGATAAAATTGATATATATATTGGAGATTTAATAGTGTGCAATAAAGGTTCAGCGGTTAATTTTGACGAAGCCAAAGCAAAAAATATACTAATGGAAAAAGAAATAAATATTTTAATAAATTTAAACCAAGGAATTTTTGAAGACAGAATGTGGACATGTGATTTTTCCTATGATTACGTAAAAATAAACGGCAGCTACCGGACATAAATTAGTAACATGTGAAATAGTGTACTGCAGTAGTTAGAAAGGTGGTTTTAAAAAGGTGGTAGCGAGTAAAAAGTTGGATAGACAAATTGTTGTGTTTAAAGTTGAGAATAGGGAGTACGGAGTAGAAATAAGTCGCGTAAATCAAATAATTACTCCTCCCAAAGTTTTTAAGCTTCCCGAAGCACCATCATATATCGAAGGTCTGATAAACTTACGAGGGACAATATATACGCTCATAAGTCTTAGAACCAAATTGGGGCTTCCTTTTAAGGAAATAGATGAATCCTCGAGAATCATAATTTTTGACGAAATCGGGATAAAGGTTGGTTTATTAACTGATGAAGCAAATGATATAGTAACAATAAATGAATCAGAGTTGATGGAAACGGTTAAATCGCTGTCTCTAGAAGAAGAAAAATTCATACGTGAAGTTGTGAAAAAGGGAGATCGTACTCTGTTTATTTTAGATATTGAAAAGCTTTTGTCAGCGTAAACAGGTTATGGTTCAGACTTATCCTTGATATCCTATTGCTCCTTAGCAACCTCACTATACTCATCCTTTTCTTACTCCAATTATGTGCAGGAATCTTATACCCCGCCAATTGTAATTTGAAAGCGCATAATTATCCCTGTCAATGGTATGGGTCGCAATCAATATATTGCTGATATCCGGGACATTTCCAACCTTTACAATAACCGGAGAATGGTTATATCGACTGCCACCCTCAAATGAAAGCTGAACAATGTCTCCAGGCTTAACATCTCTAACATCAACTTGTTCTGCATAAGGTCCCACGCCCTCCTTGTTACCGGTAAGAAAATTATAAAGATAATTAACACCAGTCCATGAAGCAGTTCTGTTATATGAACTTAAATAGTACCACCCATATACCGGAGTATGATTCATAACTTGGCTTCCGGCATATATCACCTGTGACGCAAAATTTGTACAATCGCCGCCTAACTTATCAAAATTCAGATATTTAGGATTGCGTCCAAACGCCCACTGATGAGCATGCTCCAGAGCTTTTTGTCTATCATAGTTTATATTAACCAGCCTAGTTTTCATAATGTTACCACCTTTCCGGCATTTCATGCATTCATTTACTTACATAATTAAAACAAAAAACTTATGATTTTTCCTTTAATAATATTGTATGGAATGCAAACTGTAATTGTGAAAGGAGTAATAAGCATTGCGTAAAAATGTTATGGTGTGTATTTATTGTCTGATACGTTGTTTGCTGCTTTTTTTTATAGGTTATTTAGTACATTTTTTGGTGAAATAGATTGATAATTTTTATTTAAAATGATAATTTGTAGAATTTTCTGCAAAAATGCTAGTACTTTAATACTAATTTGCGTTATAACGCTTGACTTGGTAGTATTTTCATTATAAAATAATGTCGAATTCCAAATATAGGAGGGTTTGCCCATGAATAAAACTGATTTAATTAGCTCAATAGCAGCTAAATCCGGGCTAAGTAAAAAGAGTAGTGAAGTTGCTTTAAACGCAGTAATCGATTCTATTCAAGATGCACTAAAAGCTGGAGAAAAAGTAACACTGGTTGGTTTCGGAACTTTTGAGGTTAGAAGAAGAGCAGAAAGAAAAGGAAGAAACCCACAGACTAGAGAAGAGATCACAATACCAGCATCAAATGCTCCAGTATTTAAAGCCGGAAAAGGGTTAAAAGAAAAGGTTAATTAAGTCCAATACTTAGGATAAAAGGCTCTGGGAGACCAGAGCTTTTTATTTTTATAGTAAGCTTAAAACAGCTACATTGTGTCCCATTTTTCGTCAATTTCACAAACAGACCGGTAACCTTTTGCCATATACCATGCATCCAAAATAGCCATGCGCACCATTGCTTCACAGACAGGATAAACTCGTGGTAGTATTGAAGGATCATTTCTGGACTTGAAGATAACCTCTGTGTTCTCAAGCTTTCCTACATCAACCGTTTTCTGATTTATCGAAATGGTTGGGGTAGGCTTAATGCACACCCTAATACGAATATCCTCACCGTTTGATATCCCTCCTAGTATCCCGCCTGCCCTGTTTGTTCTAAACCTTACCCGCCCTGATTCCTCATCAACATATGGTGTATCGTTTGACTCGGAGCCTTTTAGTCTTGCATGACCAAAACCTTCTCCAAACTCCAGTCCTTTTACTGCGCCAATAGACATAAGCCCATGAGCTATAACAGCATCCAGCTTGTCAAATACAGGTTCCCCCAATCCTGCAGGTATACCTCTTACAAATATTTCAACAATTCCTCCACATGAATCTCCTTCGCTTTTTATTTTAAGGAGTTCATTTATCATTTCTTCTGCTTTCTTAGGATCGGGGCAATTCAATTCATTAATGCGGTAGTTGCGTTTTGCTGTTTCGTAGGTTACAAGTGAGCTTTTTATTCCGTGAACTTCAGTTACACACGCTATTACATCTACACCAAGGCGATCTAGTACAGCTTTGGCAATTGCTCCTCCTGCTACACGTGCGCTAGTTTCCCTCCCTGAAGCACGACCTGCGCCAGCCCAATCGTTATATTGTCCATATTTTTTATAGTAAGTGTATGCTGCTTGACCCGGGCGTATAAGATCCTTGTATTTTCTATGGTTTTCTATTTGATTATCTTCAATGTCTACATTAGGAATCAATAATCCCACCGGGGCTCCGGTGGTTAAATCATCCTCCATAACCCCGGATATTATGTAAACCTTATCTTTTTCCTTCCTAGGCGTATCCAGGCTCGACTGTCCAGGTCTTCTTTTATCAAGCTCCTCCTGTATCACTGCATTTGTGAGTTTGATACCAGGAGGTACACCATCAACTATGGTTAAAAGCCCTCCATAAAGCTCAGGAGTCAGATTTTCATTTTTTCTAAATCCCCCTGAATATGACTCACCGGATGTTGTTATTCGAAACAATCTTCCAAAGGAATTACCAAGCATTATTAAATCTCTCCTTTTCTCAAAGTCTATTATTCTGGTTCTATGCCTTACGGCAGGTACTACGGCAAGAAATCAAATTAATCTTGATACAGAATACAGACTGTGAACATGGTCTAATTTCCTACTATGTGATTATTCCCAAAAAGCAAGTTGAACTAACTTCGTATACAATATATACAACCAATTAAATCATTTGGCCACTATATATTGTATACAAAGTCTAACTAACATACTTTTTGCGTATTAGTCACTATGTGCATTTAATGAATTAAGCAAAGCTTTTTTTTAAAAGTAGTACTAAATTCCTGTTTCATAGATTCCGAATCCTTCATCTTTACAGGCATCTATAAGTTCGTCGATAATTTCATCAACCTTTTTTCGGGAGCAATCAATAACAATATCCGCATACTCTTGATATAAGGGAAGCCTCTCTGTATACATGCCATGCAGGCTCTGATTGTTGTCCCTAGCCAACTTACGCTCTGGGGTAAGTCTTTTTAACATAGTATTATAGTCTGTTTTAAGGAACACTGTGATTCCCTCTTTTTTAAGATGATCCATGCACTTTTTACAAAGAACCATACTTCCCCCAGTGGCAATAACCTGATTATCACCTTTTATTTTACATACTGCTTCTTCTTGAATTTTCAAGAAGCGCTCTCTTCCCGATTCACGAACAATTTCTGCTGGTGTTTTACCAACAAAGCTACTTATAAGAGCATCAGTGTCTTTAAATTGAAGCCCTAGTATGTTTGCAACCCTTTTACCTACAGTGGTCTTCCCTGAGCTAGGCATCCCAATTAGTACAACATTTTTCAAAACATCTCATCCTTCCAGTTTACCACTCCAAAATACCTGTGAACCACAACCTAGCACTGGTACTGATACTAATACTAATACTACTACTACTATTATTATTATTATTATTACTAATACTTTTAAAAGCCCTAATTTTAGGGAATCCGAAGGGAATCCTCCGTATTTTCAATAGTGATGTAGTTCACATTAACTCAATATTCCCTCCACACCTTTTTACAAGGTCAGGAAATTCCGGGAAGGTCACATTCATCGCCTCAGCTGTATCCACTATCGTTTCTCCATCAGTATTTAGACCCGCCACAGCTAGCGCCATAACCACTCTATGGTCATAGTGACCATCTACACAACCGGCCACAAGCTTACTTTTTCTGATAACAAGCCCATCAGGCAGCTCAAAAATATCTGCGCCAAGCTTCCTTAACTCTTTGCACATAACACTTATTCTGTCGGTCTCCTTTAATCTTGCCTGGGGTACGTTAATCAGACGAGTCTCTCCCTCTGCAAAACATCCTGCTACAGCCATTGCAGGAAGAGCATCGGGTATTGCATTCATGTCAATAGTTTTGCCTACAAGCTCGCTGCCCTTGATCCTTATACCTTTTCCGTAAATTTCAAGCTTTGCGCCCATAGACTCAAGTATAGCCGCAACCTGTTTATCGCCCTGTGAATCACTCATGTCAAGGTTTTGAAGAACAAATTCACCCTTTGAAATTGCCGCTAGGACAAGAAAAAATGTGGCTGAGGAAAAATCACCGGGAATTGTAGTCTCCATTGGAGAATACTTCTGATTTCCATATATTCTAAAATGTTTAAAATTGTCATTATCGTATTTGATGTTTTGCTTATCAAGCCACCACAATGTCATTTCCACATACGGAACCTCATTAAGCCTAACAACAGTTAACTCTGTATCGTTTGTAAGAAGCGGCGCACTTATAAGTATTGATGAAAGATACTGTGAGGTAACAGCATCTAGTTCTGTATGCCCGCCTTTTGCCAAACCTTTAACAACTATAGGAGCCATTCCATTACCGCGTGTTGAAAAAACCGATGCGCCAAGATTATTCATTGCGCAAATTAATGGCTTAAGCGGTCTTTTTCTAATCTGGCTGTCTCCTGTAAAAACTGTGGTTCCATCAACCAGCCCTGCAGTCATCATAGCCAGTCTTAACGTAGTCCCCGAATTTTCCACATCAATTATATTCTCAGGTACTTGTGGTTTTCCACCAAACCCAGTTACAATAAAAGAATTACTATCCTGTTTGATTTTTGCACCAAAAGCTGTGCATGCCTTCACAGCTGAAAATGTATCCTGGGATAACAAAGGATAATGAATCCTGGATGTCCCCTCTGCTATGCTGGAAATAAACAATGACCTTATTGTATGGGATTTTGACCCCGGAATATTAATACATCCGCTCATATTAGATTTTTGTACTCTTAACCGCATATCTAAAACCCCTTAACGTTCTTTTGCAAGCTAAATGGAATGTGATTTAGCTTACATTATGTCTTTTAAAAAATAAATACATAAAGCTAAATACAAAGCTTCCAGTATATTTTAAATGATATGTTGTATACGACTACCTCGCACTATATTCTGTTACTCACCCATGTAATCAACTGCTTTTAGAAGTAGTCCTTTTTATCCTTGGGGGTGGAGGCCCAAAAAATTGATAATAATTACACATTATCATCCCATTATAAAGCTTTCTCTTTTTATTTGCCTTTCGCCCGAAAACCTTTTCAAAATCCATATAAGAAGTGATAACATAATACGACCATGTATCTAGTGCGGAAAAAACCTTTCCCATGTCATTGTACAGATTTTCCACCTCACGCTTTTCATTTAGTCTTTCACCATAGGGTGGATTACATATAATAAAGCCATATTTTTTATGAGAACTGATTTCCCGCATATCTCTTCTTTGAAGGTGAATATGCTGCTCTACTCCAGCAAGCTTTGCATGGTACCGTGCAAGACTCATAACCTCATCGTTAATATCTGAGCCCTGAATAAAAAGCTCATTGTCCATCTCTTTAAGGTCATGCGCCTCATTGCGCGTTTGCTGCCACATTTGCGGTGGTGTTTGAGACCAGGTTTCAGCAACAAATTCCCTGTCAATACCGGGTGCAATATTAAGCCCTATCATTGCGGCTTCTATTGGTATGGTGCCCGAACCGCAAAAAGGATCAATCAATACCCTGTCTTTCCTCCATCTGCTTACCTGAATCATTGCGCTTGCCAGAGTTTCTTTAAGAGGCGCTGCAGAAACAAGCTTTCTGTAACCTCTTTTATGAAGCCCTGCTCCGCTTGTGTCTATACTTAATGTTGCAGTATCCTTTAAAAGTCCAACCTCTATTTTATATACAGGTCCAGTCTCGTCAAACCAATCCTTTTTATATCTTAGCTTAAGTTTTTCAACTACAGCTTTCTTTACAATCGCCTGACAATCTGGGATACTTGCAAGCTGTGAGCTTACCGTTTTTCCTATTACAGGAAACTGTGCATCTTCAGGAATCCATTCATCCCAAGGCAATGCTTTTGTCTTTTCAAATAACTCATCAAAGGTTAACGCCTTAAACTCACCGATTTTTAAAAGAACTCTTTCAGCAGTCCTAAGCCATATGTTAGAGCGGCATATTGCCATCTCATCCCCCGCAAAGTTTACTCTTCCATTTTCAGCGTGAGTATCTTCATATCCCAGATTCTTAAGCTCTCGCGCTACAATTGACTCAATACCAAACAAGCATGTTGCCATTAAGTTTAATTTTGCCAATAATTTTCATTCCTTTTTTATAACAAGTTTTTATTTTAAAAAAACTCCCAGTATTTTTCTTTTTTCATTTTATTATATCCACTCATGATAAAATAAACAACATATAATTTGCTTTTTCAAACGCTTCCAAGCAGTCCTTTTTCTGCAAAACTCAAGTATTTATCTCCTGCAACGATTATATGATCCATTACCCTGATTGAAATAGATTCAAGTGAATTGGTTATCTTTTTTGTCACATCAATATCAGGTTTGGATGGTATAAGGCTACCACCTGGGTGATTATGTGCCAGTATTACACTGTTTGCCTGGTGCCTTAAAGCTGTCTCAACTATAATTCGCGGATATACTGGTGCTTCGTTTATAGTCCCCTCATGTACTAAAGCTGCATGGTTCACTCTGTTTTGTGAATCAAGGCAAATAATATAGAAAACCTCATATGTCCTTCCGGCAAAAAGCGAAACGACATATTCTCCCGCGCGGGTAGAACTTGAAAGCACCGGCTTTTCTCCCCATTTGCTCGTAAAATACCTCCTTGCAAGCGAAGGTATTATAGACACAAGTATAGCTGTGTTTTTGCTTACACCGCATCGGCTGCAGATATCTTTAGGCTCTGCTTCAAAAAGTGTAGACAGGCTCCCAAACTCCTTCATCATTTTGTGGGCAAGCTCATTTGTGTCTCTGCGTGGTATACAGAAAAACAAAAGAAGCTCCAACACCTGATGATCCTCAAAACCATCTAGCCCATCAGTTAAGTACCTTTGCCTTACTCTGTCCCTATGTCCACTATGAAGATTCTTTTCCATACATCCTCCAATTAATATACTCCTACGTCGTGAATAATAAACTCCAAGGGCATCAAGCACACTTAATTATATAATACAGCTTTGAAACCCACTTGAAGCTTTATAGATTGGAATAGCTATATTCTAACAAGTGAAATCGTTTCATTTTAAATGTAGACTTCATATGACACCCAAACTTCAAAATTACTTTTATAAAAGCAAGCTATGAATATATTCTACAATAATATCCAATTTCCTTCTTTATTTGGTCAAAATTTACCTTATATCATCACAAGACTGAAGTAACCCTAACAACAAAAAGGACTTAACTCTTAATCTAATGTGCGGTTCCTGAGTAAGTCCTTTTTCTTTGTCCGGCAAGTTTTAATGCTACTTTTTCATTTTTCTTATTTCTTTCTCCAATAAATCAATAATAAGCACAACGTTCCTTATTATGTGGAATGGGTCTTTCACAGGTAATGCCACTACCTTTTGCTCTGGTTTCCCTTCCCTGTCTCTTATTTGTATCCACTCACCAATTTCTTTGTTGGGATTAGGAAAAGTCTTAAATGTATATTCGGACACTTTCCTATAAAGCTCAAGGAAATCCTCATCCAACGTTAAGAAGTAGGCAAGAAGCGTCGTATACAGTGCTTCCGAGTGAGGCCACCATAATTTACTGCTCCAGTCATTTAAAACCTTCTTAACCATTTTTTCATTTTCTATTCCACTTATGCTGCCTTTGGGCCGCCCGCCATCCTGGTCGGCAAAAAGAAGCAATCCGCCAAAATTTTCATCCCATCCAATATCAAAAGTTTTCTTAGTTATATTGCAGCATTCCTGAATAACATTCTGATTTTCCTTTTCAAGAGCCTGATGAATTATGAACCACATGTCCTCCAATATATGCCCCGGATTTATATACCTTCCCAAAAGAGTATCCGTAACAAACGACCCGTCATTATTCACCATCTCATGGAGCACTCCGTTATCATCAATAAATAAGTCGAGGGTTGCATTCATGTACTCATCCGCGTATTTATCCACCTGCACCCAGTTTTCATTTCCCAGTGCTTTCAAACCAAAGACAAGCTCCTCCGAAGTTATAAGCATTGTCATAGAATGCCCGCCATGTGCTTTATATCCTTTTGGCGTAGGGTACGGTTCAGTTTTATAATTCCCCGTTTTTCGCCTCTTGAGCACCGACTCGTATAGTTTTTCAGCAAATTGAAGCGCCTTTTTGTCTCCACTTACTGCTGCATATCTGGATAAGCCCGAAATAACAAAACAGTCAGCAGAAATACTTATATCAAGATCTGAACCTTCACTTACAGGTTTTTTAACACCTTCCCTGCTCATAAGAAAAGTACAGCTACCATTTTCAAGAAGACAGTTTTTCATTAGAAACTCTGCGCCAAGCTTTGCAAGCTCTAAAAACTTTTTCCTCTCTTCCTGGCTAAAGCATTCCATGCTGGATAGTTTGGAAAATACCCATACCATTCTACCCTGAGACCATGTATATTTATCTTTGCTTACCAGCGTTTCACCGGTATTGTCAAAACATGTATAATAGCCTCCGTATTCATAATCAATGGATCTTGTCAGCCAAAATGGAAGTAAAGTATTTTTTAGATGATCAATATAAAAACTCAGACTGTCGCTTAAGTTAAAGTCCTGGGGAAGTATACCTTTTTGTTCATTAATTAGCCCCTTTTCAGAACAGTAACCTGATTTACAAGAATTATTCATTATTAGGCCTCCTACAAACATAAACTTTGGCATAATTATACCATTGGAGATTTAACAAGTAAACAGCTTGATTTCCACCCTTCAATCCTCTTTTTAGAAAAAGTTATAATGATATAGTGTAGCAAAAAGAACAGGCTAATTATTTATAAAAAAAGCTACACTTCCTTTGTTCAAAAAAGTAGTAGCCTTTTATATACATATAATTTTGCTTGCGTATAAATTAATCCATGTTTACTTTTCTTTTATATGCTATCCACATCCACCCATGCCCTTCTTTCTATGGATAAATCTACAGCCTCAAGCACCTGTGAACACTTTACACCATCATCAAAATCAGGCATGCAATTCTTGTCTTGAGCAATCGACTGTACAAACTCATATAGCTCATGGACAAAAGTATGCTCATACCCAATGACATGTCCTGCAGGCCACCATGCATTAATGTATGGGTGTACACCTTCAGTACACTGAATCAGTCTAAATCCCTGCTCACCTTGAGCGTCATTCGAATTAAAATACTGCAACTCATTCATGCGCTCAAACTCAAATTTAATGCTTCCCTTACTACCGTTAATTTCAAAAGACATATCATTTTTATGACCATTAGCAAACCTCGTAGCTTCAAAAGACCCTAAAGCACCGTTTTTAAATTCGGCGAGAAACAGAGTTGCATCATCCACAGTGACTTGACCTTTCTTTGTATTAGCTCCTGCGTTTGCACTAAGTCCTTCCATTTTTTCTACTTTAGGTCTTTCTTTGATAAATGTTTTGTTCACTCCCATAACTTGTTTCAAATCACCCACAAGAAACCTTGCAAGGTCAACAACATGAGCTCCAAGGTCTCCGAGCGAACCAGAGCCTGCTACATCCTTATCAAGGCGCCAAACCAATGGAAACGCAGGATCCATTATCCAATCCTGAAGATATGTTCCTCTAAAATGATAGATCTTGCCAAGCTTTCCCTCATCAATTAACTTTTTTGCAAATTGCAGTGCTGGTGCAAACCTATAATTGAAACCAATTTGATGTTTCACTTTATTCCTAACCACAACCTCAAGCATCTCTCTGGCATCCTTAAGGTTCAACGCCAGGGGTTTTTCACAAAATACATGTTTTCCGTTATTTGCAGCTTCTATTGCTATTTCCCTATGTACATTACTTGGAGCCGTAATATCAACTGCATCAATGTCACTTCGTTTTACCAAATTCTCCCATGAGCTATCATAGGATTCCCAACCAAACTTATGAGCAGCCTGTTTTAACCACTCCTCGTCCCTACCACATATGGCTTTCATCACTATTTCCAAATCGGGTTCAAAGAACATTCCAATACGTTGTAATGCATTACTGTGAGCTTTCCCCATAAATTTGTAACCAACAAGTCCAAAATTTATTTTCTTACTCATAATGATACCCTCCATTATTACATGATATTAAACATGTCTTTATGCCCACCACATTCCACCTGTCTGCTCAAATACCATTACTTCCTTCAAGAAAGAAATAGCCTTTTGCAACCCTTCGTTTACAGACATTAAGCTATCCTCATGTTCAATACTAAGTACATCATCATACCCAACTACCCTAAGAGCACTAATCATATCTTTCCAAACCTGGTATCCATGTCCGTAACCTACAGTCCTGAAAATCCATGAACGGTTTGCCTCGTCGCCATAGTGTTTGGTATCAAGCACACCATTCACTTTTGTATTGTATTCATCTACCTTGCAGTCCTTTGCATGGAAATGATAAATTGCCGGACCGAGCTCTCTAATAGATGCTACCGGATCTATACCTTGCCAGAAAAGGTGACTCGGGTCAAAATTAGCTCCTATTACATCTCCGACAGCACTTCTTAATTTTAATAATGTCTCCGTATTATAAACACAAAAACCCGGATGCATTTCAAAGCAGATTTTATCCACGCCATGTTCTTTAGCAAACTTGGCAGCTTTATCCCAGTAAGGTATGAGAACGTCATTCCACTGATAATCAAGTATTTTAATAAAATCACCCGGCCATGGGCAGGTTACCCAGTTGGGATACTTCGAACCGTCTGAATCTCCGGGACAGCCTGAGAATGTAATAACTCTGTTTATGCCCAGCTTTTCAGCCAGCAATACTGTGTCTTCAAAATCTTTATGAAACTTTTGGGCAATATCTTTGTCAGGATGCACTGCATTTCCATGGCAGCTAAGTGCACTTATCTCCATACCATACTTTTTAACCAGTTCTTTAAGATTATTAACCTTGTTCTCGTCAGCAAGAAGCTCCTTTGGGTTTGCATGAGCATTGCCCGGGAACCCGCCTGTTCCAAGCTCTACTGCCTGCACTCCAGATTTCGAAAGATAATCAAGTGCTTCCTCAAGACTCTTTTGTGATAACAAAACAGCAAATACTCCTAATTTCATGAAAAATACCTCCCTTTGTAAATTCATAATAAATGTAATCCATTTCATTATGAATATTATACCAGATTCTATCGTATATTTACTCACAATATTCAAGTTTTACAAAAAACAATTTTTCATAATTTTACACAGTTTATCAGTAGTGAAATTATTCCTATACTCAAGTAACGTACTACACCATCCAAATTAAGCTCAAAATAAGATTTATTACCGGTACAGATATTGTTGGTATTAACGTGTGCTGAGTATATATTTCTTGTTTTTCCCACGTCCTATAATTACAATTAAACCCATATCAGACATTTGCTTAGCTACGATGTAGGCTCGAGTTCTTTTTACGCTTAGCAAGTCCATTAATTCAACATCATTTATTTCGTTGTATTGTTCCAAGTAATCAAGAACCTTCTGCATTTGAGCTGTAACCGATTGTGCATATTTTAATGTAGTATCTGTTACTCTGCTTATGTTTCCGGCATGATTACTATTAAAATTCATATTCGGCAACGTTATGCGAAATGTGTTTTCTGACACAGAGATATCAGGTTTAGTGTTGGAATCACGGTAGAGATCATATATTCTACGAATACCAGTGCCATATGCTTCAATATGTTTTAAACGAAAGAAAACTTGAGCGAGTTTGGGATTCCGAGGCTGAGAAATTCCACTCATAATATCCTTTGCAGACAATCCGGGAGGAAGGCCGCCGATCGAGATGAACTCTGTACGCTCTTTATTAATGTTGATTATAATACTACCACTATAACTATAATCTCTGTGTATAAGTGCATTTAACAGGGCTTCGCGTATGGCCTCGGGTGGATAGTCTAAGTTATCAATTCGATCCAACCCGTGTATAACAGATACAGTTCGGTTGTTAAGCATTAAATAATCGTAAGTAGCATGCAGCTGCTTGAAAAGCGAACCTGTGAATTCACGCCTGTCTACAAAAATCGTATTTGCTGGGTTGTCGAAAACTGCAACCTTAACAGAATGTGCGCATTGGTCAGATAGAAGGAATGCAAGGTTTGTAAACAATTTTTTTTCCGCATCCCACAATCCCAATGATAAATACTTGTTTTCTGTGAAAGTAATGTTTCTGTTTTTGAATTCAGTCTCAGCGTCATTAAATGTCAAATTCTGCAACAGGCTTCTTGTAGATTCAAATGAATCACCATCAGAATACTTAATTAACAGACGAATCTGCTCCCATGTTGCTTGAGCTGATGCGGTACCTTGCCTAACATACACTCCGGATGGTTTCATACCAGTTTTCTTTAGATAATATGGTTTAGCTAAGCCTTCGGATATGGCAACCTTAATGATGTTGTTTTCTAGAAGCTCATATTTTACAAACATTGTAACATCGGGAATTATAGAATCACGCATTATGTTTATAAGGCGCGTGTAAGTTTCATCGAGGTTTTGAATGTCGATTTCATGTCCTTTATCATTGATTCCAATATAAATAGTGCCGCCTTTGGTGTTTGCAAAGGCCACAACTTCCTTGTTGATGTCTTCTGTGAGGGTTTCTTTTAGTTCAATAGATTCACTTTCAAATATCATACATAAGTCTCCCGATAAGTTTTAATCTTAAATTATGAAGAGTATAACATGAACATTCACCGTTGTCAAGTGAATATTCACCTTAGTTCAGCGAATATTCACTGAATATTCGCTGAACAGTACTGAATTCCACCTGAATTTTGTCCAAGATAGTGTCAATATTTATAGTGTAGCATAAATCGGTATACTCAAAGTGCTTAATACATATACTTGGCTTGTAAATATACTTGGCTTTCCATCCCTAGCGAAGGAAGATCACTACTTATATTTCTTCCTGTATTCCGAAGGATTTACTTTCATTGTATCAGTAAAAACCTTACTCAGGTAAAATTCATTTTGATAGCCGGATCGCTGTGCAATTTCGCTTAATGTATAGTTAGTTTCAAGCAACAGTCTTTGCACACGTTTTAATCTCAATGTAGTCAGGTATTCAAGGGGTCTTATCCTGAACGCAGCCTTAAAGCGCCTTGTAAATTGAACCGGACTTAAGCCTATTTCATGGGCTAGTTCCTTAAAATTCATCTTTTCGTAAGCATGTTTCTTAATAATGTCTGCCGCTTTATTCATAAGAGCATCTTCAGATGTCATGTTAAAAAGCATATTTATTTCATAAACATCAGCACAGTAGATATATAGAATTTCAGAGACTATATGATTCATCCAGTGTTTGCTGAATCTGTCATCCCTGGATTCAAGAAGCTCAAGATATTGCAAACTGTTAAAAAGCCTCTGTGCATTAGACACTCTTATCTTTCCTAAAGGAAGAGACAGGTGATCATTAGCAAGTGCACCATTAGGATAATACCAGTCCAGCCGCATGTAATCAAAGGTCATCGGGGTAATGATCTGACGCTTAAGCTCCGTCCCCGGAGGACCAAAGAACATATCACCATCCGATACCAAACCCTTTTTATCATTAAATTCATAGGTAAAGGTACCTGAACTTATCACCATTAATGTCCACTGTGAAACATTCGTTACAGGTTTTACAAAAGCTTTAAGATTATCATGATGTATGTAAAAATCTATAACCGGTGTGAGCTCCCATAATTCAAATCTGCTCATAACATTCCCCTTTATTGTGTAATAAGAATTAATGAAATATTTTATAAATAATATGATAAAATATTTCATTCAAAAAGTAAACTAATTGTGCTATTATTAATATACAACATTGTTAGCAACTCTTCTATAGTATATTAAACCAATGAAATTATTCATAAAAATAAAATTATTGAAAGGAGTACCAATAATGACTAAAAAGGAACTTATCGAAAAGAAGCTGAATGATTCTAAAAAAATGGTTGAGGAGGCTTTCCAAAAGTATGATGTGGACAAAATAGCTATTGCTTATACCGGAGGCAAGGACAGCACACTGGTGTTGCATATTGTTTCCGAAGTCTGCAAGGAAAAAGGGTTCAAAATGCCAAAATGCTTTTGCATTGATGAAGGCGACATGTTTGATGAGGTTAGAGCTTTCATTAAAGAAGTAGAAGCAAAATACAATGTGACTGTCGAGTTTATACATAATAGTGATGTATCGAGGGCTGCAGGCGGTGTCCTTGGAGCAACAGTACAGGTTAAGGATCTTGACGAAAAGAACAGAAAAGAAGTTGAACGGCTGGGTTATGAAGAAGATGAATTTGACTATGAACCCGAATCCTTCGTTGGAAACCATCTTATGAAAACAGTAACACTCAATAATCACCTTGAAGAAAATATCATTAAAGCATTCTTTGAAGGTATTCGATGGGATGAGCAGGGTGCAAGAGCAAACGAAAAATATTTTAGTCCAAGAATTGCTACAGAATATAGCCCCGAACACACGAGACTTTGCCCCATCCTTCATTTTACCGAAAGGGATGTATGGGATGCACATTTTCAATATAATATCCCTATTTGCTCGCTTTATAAACAGGGATACAGATCATTAGGTGCAAGAGTAACAACGGCAAAGGTAAGTGATATTCCCGCATGGGAACAGGATCTTGAAAACACCAGCGAAAGAGGCGGGCGTCGTCAGGATAAAGAAGGACTTATGAAAAAGCTCCGTGATCTTGGGTATATGTAAGTTGCTATGTACCGTTAGTTACACAGGAATTTAAGCCTCTTTAAGCATCACATCAAATAATGTTAGGTTTACCCTGGTTGGATGTGTTGAACGAGTAAGTAAAGTTAATAAAGTTTTATAAGTTTTTCGTAACGGCATCTTCTTGTCTATTTATTTGTAATGAAAGGAATGGGTTATTAATTATGAAATTTAATTTTGAAGGTATTGTGGAATTCCCCTGCGATGTAGAAAGGCTGGAAAACGGTAACACACTGATATCTGATGCCGGTAACGAAGCAGGTGAAGGAAGCGAAGTTATAGAAGTGGATCCACTAGGACAAATCGTTTGGAGGTTTGGAGAAGGTCTTAAGTTTGCCCATAGCGCAAAACGTCTCCCTAATGGAAACACCTTGATAAGTGATACAAATAACGATCGAGTTATTGAAGTCAATAAAAAAGGTAAAATTGTTTTTACAACTGACTCCTGGGGAAACAATACAGGCATACTCTCAGACCGAACTCATATAAGTTATCCCAATGATGCGCATTTGTTGGATGACGGTACTCTAGCTATTACCGACAGAAATAATAACCGTTGTGTTATTACTGACTACAGCGGAAATGTAATCTGGAAGTATGATAAAGATATTAAACATCCGCATAATTGTGACATTTTAAAAAACGGTAATTTACTCATGGCTGACTCTGATGGTAAAAGAGTTATAGAAGTAAACAGAGATAATGAGATAGTCTGGCAGTATGGTGATGGCACCGATAAATACTTGGACTGGCCAAGAGATGCAGATCGCTTGGAAAATGGAAACACGCTGATTACCGATTCAAGACATAGCAGAGTTATAGAAGTTACCCCTGAGGGTGATATTGTATGGGAATATAAAGTTTCATATTTTGCAAACTTTTATGACGCAGACAAGCTTGCAAATGGTAATGTATTGATATCCGATCAGCAGCGTCACCAAGTTCTTGAAGTTGACCCTTATGGAAATGTAATATGGCTTTTCAGAAATTACAGGAATCCTAATAAGATTAATAGTAAGCTTACAAACGGTTTCTTTAAAACAAGAAGCGAAGACGGAAATCCTGAAGATTGGATTCTTTTTAACCGCTTTGCCGAAGGCGGTGGTAAGCTAATCTGGAAAGAAGATGAAAAACCTCGTCCGTGCCCGGGTCTGGAATTTGACCGTCCTGGTGCTTTATGCCTGCAGCAGATAGTTGCAGTAAAACCGGGAAAGCTTTATAAGATGGCTGGAAAAATCAAAACTGAGGGTCTTTTACCAGGTAGTTTTGCATATCTACAGCTGGCCTTCCTTGATTCATTTGGTGCCCTTGTTGAGGATGCATCAAGAGCACCTAAGGGAACACTTTTTACTGGCGATAAAGATTGGATAGAGGATTCCTTTGATGCAATAGCTCCAGAAAATGCAACAGCAGTAGAGGTGCGTGTTGTGATTTGCGGAAAAGGGCGGGTATGGGCAAAGAACATAATGCTTTTGTGATATTGCTTAAAGGCGGTTCTTCCTAGAATCGCCTATCTTAGCCTCTTAACTTCCTCACTTTTTTAGATTAGCGAAAAATGATATAGTGTACAAAAACTCTCTAATAACCTACGTTTATTCCCGCACCATATCCTGATAATAAAAGATAGCCTAATCCTATAAGCGCAAGTGCTCCAGCAACTACTGCAACAACCTTCCATGCGCTCACAGGTGCATATCCTTGAACTTTCCCTGTCTGACCGTTCACCATAAATCTAAATATTTTGTTTTTATATTTGTATGAAGCAATAAATACAGGAAGCAACAAGTGTTTGTACTTAATATTACTGTACCTTGTGTTTATTTTAAGATTCCTTACTTGATCACCATTTATCTGCCTGATTATCCCCTGTCGAATGCTTTCCTTTATCTGTTTCTTTGCGATCTCCCAACCGGGGTCAAGACCTATACTGTACTTTTCTGCTAAAAATCCTGTCAAATATCTGGGATCATACTTAACAAGTTCCTGCATATCAAAAGGTTCAAGCTTTTTCATTAGATCTGAATCTGCATTCTTGGACGCGTTTACAAGTACATCATCAAAAAATCTGGAATAACCGCCACTCACCCATTGCCAGCGTATCTTTCTTTCCTGGTATGTCTCCATATGTCTTTTGCCGTTTCTTGTAACCCAGCGAGTACGGGTTACATAATAATATGTACCTTTTTGGGCAACATAGTCTGAACCTGTGTCCGAATCATATGTCCAGGAGGGAATGTATACACCGGACATTTTTTTAATCTGACTGTCTATTTTAACAGCTTTTGGTGCAAAAAATCTTCTTCTTATCCAATTTTTAAAAAGGTCAGCAGCCTTATTTGCTGATAGTTTAAATGGTATCAGCGTTTCAGGAGGAATCCCCGCAGTTTCATCAAGCTTTACCACATGGGAGGAACCACAAAATGCACAGGCTTGCGCAGTAGTAAATGTATCCAGAACAGTTTGTGCACCACAGCTTTCACATTTCATTACCCTGTTTTCCTGCCCCCAGCTTGCATTATCGTTAGCAGTCAAAAAATCGTGCTCATCAATATCCCCGTCCTGTGCCGTAATATTTATGCTATTACCACAATACTGACACATAAGGGTCTGTGTATCCGGGTTAAATGTCATATTGGCACCACAGCCAGGACATGCAAACTTATCAGTTTCTTCTTTGCTTACCGTATCGTTCTGATTTAGCGTATCACTTGATTGCTCCTTTTCCTGTTCCATAATACCCCCCTCAATCAGTACAGCAATACTCGTGAATTTATTCTTTAAAGCAGAGGCATTAACACGCTTCCAATACTTTACAGAGACGTATAAATACCCATTATTATTCAATGCGAGTACGCTGTAGTATTTTATTATCCGCCAATCCACCATTTTTACTTAACGACGCTTGGAGTAAAGTACATTGGCTATGTTCTTTTAACCCCAGATCAACATACTGCTTAATCCTATTAAACTATATATATGCTTAGCTGATGCTTACTTATGATTAAAGCCATGAATGCTGCAATGCTGATTTAGGTTAAACAGCTGTTCCGCATTCGGGGCAAAATTTTACTCCTTCTGCAAGTTTTATTCCGCAATCTTTACACTTTGACGCTTCTTGATTGAAACCACACTGGGGACAAAATTTCACATCTACATTAATATTCGTTCCGCACTTTATACACTTTTTTGCAGCTTGATCTACAGACTTTCCACAAGAACCGCAAAATTTATGGGACACAGGTACACTCTTTCCACATGACGGACATACTTTGACCTCTTCGCTGACAGAATCCTGTTTAGTATCCTGTTTGCCCAAAGCATCAGCCATTACTTTACCAAAAGCCGCTCCAGCTCCAAAACCCATACCAACAGAAGCACCACCTCCCGGATTTTGCGCCGCATCCCTAATTGCTTCAGCAGCTTGATATTTAGTATATTGATTGAGATCTCCCAAAACGCCCATAGATGTCCTCTTATCCAGTGTCTTTTCGACTTCCTCGGGCAATGAAATATTTTCAATTAAAAATGTGCTCAACTCAAAACCAAAGTTTTCAAAAACAGGCTTTAGCTTTTCCTTTCCCTGAGCACTCAGCTCATCATAATGCATAGCAAGATCAATGGCCGCAATCCTGCTTTCCCCAAGCATATCACTGACACCTGAAACTATAGACCTCTTAAGCTGCCCTGTAATACTCTCGGTATCAAATTTGCTGCTTGTTCCAAACACTTCTTTAAGAAATATTTCAGGCCAGGCAACTTTAAAAGAATAAATCCCATACGCTCTTAACCTCAACATCCCAAATTCAGCGTCTCGCATCATTACGGGGTTCATTGTCCCCCATTTCTGATTGGTAAACTGCTTAGTATTAATAAAATACACTTCAGCTTTAAAAGGAGAGTTGAAACCATATTTCCATGATTTTAGCTTTGTCATTATGGGCATATTCTGTGTATTAAGTACATGCCTTCCAGGAAAGTACACATCGGCAATAACACCCTCATTTACAAAAACAGCAGCCTGTGATTCTCTTACAGTAAGCTGTGCACCCATTTTTATTTCCTTGTTCGCCACCGGGAATCTGTAGACCATCGTATTCGACGAATCGTCTGTCCATTCTATTACCTCAATGAATTGGTTTTTAATAAAATCAAATAATCCCATAAAAACACCCCACTAATTTTAATTGATTAAATTATATCATACTATAATAAAAATTATTAAATAATATCTCGTGAAATATTTACTTTTTTCTATTTATGCCATAATTAAGGTAATCGGTTACCGCATGGTGCGGTTACCACAGAGAAATTAAATTACTTAATCACTCTGCGGGTAGGCAGGGTGATTATTTTTTTCTCATATAACCGGTGGTGGAATGTCTAAAAACTTTATATCTTTGTTTTTATCCATTACCCTGTTTAAAGCCCACTGATTTTCTAACAGTATAACCGGTCGTTTGTATTCATCTTCAACAAGAGCTGCACTATTTGTATACCCCAGCAAATCCCTTGTTATTTCCTCATCGGTTATTGCCCATCGTGCTATAGTAAAGGGTAGTTTGTTTATCACAATATCTACACCATATTCATTTTTCATTCTATACTCTAGAACCTCAAACTGGAGTACCCCAACCACACCAATAGTAAGTGTTTCAACGCCTATATTGGGTTGTTTGAAAACCTGTATTGCTCCCTCTTCTGCGACCTCATTAATGCCCTTTAGAAACTGCTTTCTTTTCAATGCATTTTTAGTCATAACTGTAGCAAAATGTTCAGCGGGAAATATTGGTATGCCTTCAAACCTAAACTCTTTTTTCAAGTCACAGAGTGTATCTCCGATACTAAATATGCCCGGATCAAATACACCAATTATGTCTCCTGCATAAGCTTCTCCAACCACTTCTCTGTCTTGCGCTAAAAACTGCTGGGGCTGTGACAAACGAACCGATTTACCCATTCTAACATGATTTACTTCAATCCCTTTTTCAAACCTCCCCGAGCATATTCTTACAAATGCTATCCTGTCCCTGTGAGCAGGGTTCATATTAGCCTGAACCTTGAAAACAAACCCTGAAAAGTCTTCACTTGTAGGATCTACCAAGCCATTATCCGATTTTCTTGCTACCGGTTCAGGCGCCATATTAAGAAATTCTTCCAAAAATGGTCTTACTCCGAAGTTTGTCATTGCACTTCCAAAAAATATTGGTGTAAGCTCACCGGCTTTCACCTTTTCAAAATCAAATTCATCTCCTGCAATATCCAGCAATGTAATATCCTCGCAAAGCTGATCATACAAGTGTTGATCTAATAGCTCTCTGAATTTTTCATCTTCAACGTTACCTGCTTTTGATGCTACTATATCCCGACCATGACGACCAGCTTCAAAAAGCTCAATTTGTGCAAGCTTTCGGTTATACACCCCTTTAAAGTTACCATCAGTACCAATAGGCCAGTTAATGGGACAGGATCTTATTCCGAGAACCTTTTCTAATTCTTCCATAAGCTCAAAAGGGTTCTTACAGCTTCTGTCCAATTTATTTACAAATGTAAAAATGGGAACTCCTCTCATTTTACAAACATGAAACAGTTTTTTGGTCTGCTCCTCCACGCCTTTGGCACCGTCAATAAGCATAACAGCACTGTCAGCTGCTGTTAGTGTCCTGTAGGTATCCTCACTGAAGTCTTGGTGACCGGGAGTATCAAGTATATTTATGCGGTAACCGTTATAATCAAAGTTCATTACACTGGATGTAACAGATATTCCCCTTTGCTTTTCAATTTCCATCCAGTCTGACATAGCATGCTTCTGTGCCTTTCTTCCTTTTACAGTTCCTGCAAGACGAATAGCTCCTCCATATAATAGAAGCTTTTCTGTTAACGTTGTTTTACCCGCATCGGGGTGGGAGATTATAGCAAATGTTTTTCTTTTTTTCACTTCATTTTCTATGCTGTTATGCTGTATCATAAATTCTCTATCCTCGATTTCATTTTAATTTACAAAAACCAAAATAAGCTCTACATATATTAATTAAATGCTGTTCTTAAAAAATTATTGTTAACGGTTTTTACTAATACATTATGCATTCATAAAATATAGCTCCAAAAAATTGCGAACAAAAATTATTATACCACTTAAAACAATACTTGTAGTCAATTTGTTAAAAATTTTAAGCATATATAAATTTTTAGGTGTCTATTCAGAGGTAGCTCAAACATATTAACTGAAGAATCATCTCTAATACGGCTAGTTACAGCGAGGCTTAGGAAAACACAATTTAAAATGCCTTAGAGTTTAGTAATGTCCGTGCTGTTTGAACGCAAGTGAGTTCACGGAATTACTTAACGAGAAGGCATTTTAAATTGATTGTTTTCATTGCTGAAGCTGTATTGCAGTATTGGAGATGATTCTTCATGAAAAAAAGCTACCTCTGAATAGACACATTTTTAGCATAGAAATATTGTATAGTTACTACAATAGTAACATATTAAATAAATTATATTTTTGCTGAATTTTTGACTATCTGATTGTTTTGATTTATACTTAAGACAATATTGAAGAATGTAGACAAGAAAATGACAGGTAATAACCTACTGATATTCTTGGTAGGATGAGCATTCAGTGCGTGTATATAATAGCCGCATAATTCTATTATTTGGAGATGGAGGATTGCTATGAACGAATATGTTATTAATTTTTTATGGGACAATGATGCTTTTGTATGGGTTGCTACCAGTGAAGATATACCTGGGCTTGTTTTAGAATCAGGCTCCCTTGATGCATTAATGGAGCGTGTTAGGTTTGTAATTCCTGAACTCCTAGAGCTAAATGGCAACAATTCATGTAATATTTCACTTATCTATAATACTTACCGCCACGAAAGGATTTCATGTCATGGCTGAATACGAGAAAAAAGTTAGAGCTATACTCACAAAAAACACTTGTTCTTTCGTTCGTCATGGGAAAGGGGATCATGATATCTGGTTTAGCCCTATTACAGATCGTCACTTCACCGTAGATGGAAAAATCAAGTCACGGCATACAGCAAATGCAATAATGAAACAAAGTGGCATCAATCATCGTTTCTGATAACTTATCTATTACACACCCAATCTGTAACCTAATCAAAGTAATTAACATAATATATATTAATACAGCGTTAAATCCATTTATCAGCATTTATGTGCTTGACTTAAAAAATAACCGAAAACGATTCAACGTGCTATTCCTGTCAAGACACTTTAAGTATTAACGCTGTAGTAGTAATTATAATTTTAAATCTTGCGAGGAGTTGAGCAAAATGTGTTGTTATTATAACTACTATCAACAGATGAGACAGCCCTTTGGTCCTGGAGGTCTATTTGGACCAGGTGGTCCAGGTGGGCAGTTTGGTCCCGGTGGTCCATTTGGGCCGGGTGGATCGGGAGGACCAGGCGGACCATTTGCCCCCAGCGGTCCGGGTGGACCTGGCATTCCGGGCGGTCCGGGTGGAGGACCGCAACTTGGTCCACCATCTCCAGGTGGAGCTGGACAGCCTCCCGCACCTCCTCCATCTTTTACCCCCTCTCAATCACAGGCACAAACTTTTGCAGGTCCGGGAGTTTTTGCTGTTGATCCGGGAGCAATAAGACCTTGTGTCCGGCGGTATGTCTTTATTTGGCTTGATTCAGGACAGCGGTTTTGGGCTTGGCTTGTTTTTGTAGGAAGAAGGTCTGCAGCCGGTTGGAGATGGACCGGAAGAAGATGGGTGTATTTTGGAATAGACTTAGACAGAATTGAGAGCTTTATCTGCTTCTAGTGCTTTTATCTACTTTAAAACATACTTTTGGCGTCAAGTCTAGTCCTGAATTTTTACTCTTCCCCTCTTCTTTGCCTTCAGGTTGCTATTCACGGGTAGCTGAAGAGATATGTAAGAGGTGAAGAGTAACACTTTCAAGAAAAAAAAAGAAAAAGATTGATAAATTTTTAACTTTTTTCTTGACGATCAATAGTCTTTATGCTAAACTAAACTTAATTAAAAATTGCTTTTTACGGTTGGGCAAATTAATATAAAATTTGCTTTCAAGAATTTGACTTCTAGGGTGGGAAGCTCATTATTATGAGTTTCTCACTTTTTTTATGTCAATTATGCTTTTTTACTAAATCTATCTGCCATAAATCAGCAGTGTAGGCGTTTTATGTACAAGCTTTATTCTTTTACACCAAAACCAGCTTCTAGGCAATAAGGTGTTAATGCCATAGAAGCGGGTTTTAAAATATACTATAGGAGTGAAGTAAACATGAAAATTAACATTACAGAAACTGTCTTAAGAGACGCTAACCAGTCTCTTATTGCAACCAGAATGCCTTTTTCGGAATTTGAGGCTATTTTGGAAACGCTGGACAATGCAGGCTATTACTCCCTTGAATGCTGGGGAGGAGCTACTTTTGATTCATGCCTCAGATATCTTAATGAAGACCCTTGGGAAAGACTAAGAAAGATCAAGGCAAGAGTTAAAAAAACTCCTTTACAGATGTTGTTAAGGGGTCAAAATATTTTGGGTTATAAACATTATCCTGATGATGTAGTAAGGAAATTTGTTGCCCACTCAATTAACAATGGGATAGACATCTTTAGGATTTTTGATGCATTGAATGACTTTAGAAATATTGAAGTGGCAGTGGATGAGGCTTTAAAAAGAAAAGCACATGTCCAAGGAGCTATCTGTTATACTACCAGTCCCATTCATAACCTTGAGAAATACGCGCAGATGGGAAAACAGCTTGAGAATATGGGGGTCACATCCCTCTGTATTAAGGACATGGCTGGAATTATGGGTCCCCAGGAGGCATATGACCTAGTAAAAACCTTTAAGGAAACAGTAAAGATACCAATATTCCTGCATACACATTCCACAACAGGTTTAGGTCCGATTACCTGCATTAAAGCTATTGAAGCAGGCTGTGATGGCATTGATACCGCAATTTCATCATTTTCGGGTGGAACTTCACAACCAGCAACTGAAACTTTGAATTTTGTGTTAAAGCAGAGTGGCTATCAAACTGGGTTGAGTGAAAAAATATTAAAGCAAATCAATGATTTCTTTAAACCAATAAAAACAAAATATGTATCTTCCGGGTTAATGGATGCTTTCGTTATGGGTACTGAAACAGACGCATTGACTTATCAGGTTCCTGGTGGAATGCTTTCTAATTTGATAGCGCAGCTAAAAGCGCAGAATTCTATGGATAAACTTGAAGAAGTGCTGAAAGAAATACCGAAAGTCAGAAAAGACTTGGGGTACCCCCCACTCGTTACTCCAATGAGTCAAATGGTTGGCGTTCAGGCCACTTTAAATGTTCTCATGGGTGAAAGATACAAAAGCATTGCCAGTGAAGTCAAATCCTATTTAAGAGGCGAATATGGCAAGTCACCCGGAGAAGTGAATCTGGATTTGCAGAACAAGGTATTAAGTGATGAAAAGCCTATCTCAACAAGGTTTGCAGATACTCTTGAACCTGGATTTGAAAAAGCAAAAGAACAGCTTAAAAACATTGCCAAATCTGATGAGGATGTCCTATCCTATATTGCTTTTCCACAGATTGCAGAAAAGTTTTTTAAGGATAGAGAAGATAGCACAGCTGTGAAGGTTTCATATTCCATAATCAGAAAGTAGAGAGGTGAATTCTATGTCTATAATTGATAGTTTGAATGTATCCTTTTTTAGTGTTACATTGGTGTTTCTGGTACTTGCTACTCTGTACGGTATGGTTAGATTGTTAACATATGTTATATACAAGATAGACAAAGCTAGAACCAATGTCTCAGTTGAAGATTCAGAAGTTGGAAAGGATTTTCTTACCAAGGTAGAGGATAATGATTTAAGCGGAAATTCGACAGGAGAGTTAAAGCTTGTCAATGTGGATGAAAAGACAGCTGCTATGATTATGGCTATTATAAGTCATGAATCCAGCACACCACTTCGGGAACTCTCCTTTAAATTAATAAAAGCTTTAGATTAGTGCCTATTATATATAATGAGGAGGTTTTATAATGAAATATATTGTTACCATTAATAATAAGAATTATGAGGTTGAAGTAGAAAAAGGCCAGGCCAGTATAATAAGCACTGAAGAGTCTGCTGTCAGAGAACCGGTTACCCAAGTATCCGTAAAACCGGAAACAGCTCCAACACAAGCTCCCGCACCTGTAGTTGCATCTTCAGATGCTGCACAGGGCACCCCTGTTAATGCGCCTATGCCGGGTACTATCTTAAGCATAAAAGTAAATTCTGGTCAGAAAGTGAGAAAGGGCGAGATACTTTTTATCTTGGAAGCAATGAAAATGGAAAATGAAATAACAGCATCCGTTGACGGAACAATTGCACAGATTATGGCTGCCAAGGGATCACCTGTAGCTACAGGTGATCTCCTTGCGGTCATACAATAGCGAGGTGACAATAAAATGTTTATAGATGCATTAAAAATGATTTGGACGACATCAGGCTTTGCAGCTCTGACATGGCAGCACTGCCTCATGATTGTTGTTGCTTTTGTTTTAATTTACCTTGCTATTGTAAAGAAATTTGAGCCACTACTTCTGCTTCCCATTGCTTTTGGAATGCTGCTTGTAAATTTACCACTGACAGGGTTAATGAGTGAACCTTTAGAAGGCTCAACAGAACCGGGAGGGCTTTTATACTACCTTTATTTAGGCGTAAAAATGGGGATTTATCCATCGCTAATCTTTATGGGGATTGGGGCAATGACGGACTTTGGTCCACTTATTGCAAGACCATCCGGACTTTTTTTGGGTGCTGCTGCCCAGTTCGGAATATTTATCGCGTTTATAATTGCAACTGCTCTTGGTTTTTCACCACAGGAATCTGCAGCTATTGGTATCATAGGTGGTGCTGACGGTCCTACTGCCATATACCTTACTACAAAGCTTGCTCCCGATCTACTTCCGGCAATCGCCATAGCGGCATATTCCTACATGGCCCTTATCCCTATGATACAGCCCCCTCTTATGAGGCTTTTGACCACAAAAAAGGAACGCGAAATCAAGATGGAACAAATAAGGGAAGTATCAAAACTGGAAAAGATATGCTTTCCAATAGCTGTTACAGTTTTTTGCATTCTTTTGCTTCGGTCTGTTGCGCCACTAATAGGAATGCTTATGCTAGGTAATCTTTTTAAGGAATCTGGTGTTGTGGAAAGATTATCTGACACAGTACAAAACGCTTTGATTAACATTGTAACTATTTTTCTGGGTGTTACTGTAGGGGCTACCGCTGTAGCAGACAGGTTTTTAAGACCCGAAACATTGAAAATCATAGCCCTAGGGCTTATGGCATTTATGTTCAGCACTGTCGGAGGACTACTTTTAGGTAAGCTCATGTGCTGGTTATCTGGGGGGAAAATTAACCCCCTCATTGGTTCTGCCGGAGTATCTGCAGTTCCGATGGCAGCAAGAGTGTCCCAGATAGAAGGGCAGAAAGCTAATCCATCAAACTATTTGCTCATGCATGCCATGGGTCCGAATGTTGCAGGTGTAATAGGATCGGCCATTGCCGCAGGTATTTTGCTTGCACTCTTTGGATAATAACACAATTTATAAATGTCCTGAAAGTAACAATTGAGCCTGAGCCCACCGCTGAGGGAAAATTGTTTTATCCCCTACCTTACAAGGCAGGGGATAAAAGGACGCTTGATGAATAATTTTGATTTATATGGAGCGCTTACATTAATAAGGAGATGATAAAATTGCATGACTTAAAAAAACAACTTTTATTTTCTTTATGTTATCTCATATTTGCAGTAATAGTTGTGATGATTGTAGTAAGACTATTATAACATCCTCGTTGCCGAGGATATTATACGCCTCCGGCGGAATTTATGTGCGTGCAAGATTTTTTTGCTAACGCAAAAAATGCACATGCACTATTATATCATGCAATTTCTTCGAAATTCATGATATAACATCCTCGTTGCCGAGGATATTATACGCCTCCGGCGGAATTTATGTGCGTGCAAGATTTTTTTGCTAACGCAAAAAATGCACATGCACTATTATATCATGCAATTTCTTCGAAATTCATGATATAACATCCTCTTTGCCGAGGATATTATATGCCTCCGGCGGAATTTATGCGCGTGCAAGATTTTTTTGCTAACGCAAAAAATGCACATGCGCTATTATATCATGCAATTTCTTCGAAATTCATGATATAATATAACTATCCATTAGAATCAAACATAATATTACAGAAACATTTATCGGGAGAAATATGAAATGAATAATTACAGTGCTTATAATAGAACAATTATATTATGCACGCATTGCAGAAAGAAACTACGTGTTCCTACAGATAAAGGCAAGATTTCTGTTAAATGCCCCATGTGTAAAAACAACTTTTTCTATAACCCCAACTCGATTTTTCATACATTAAAGCAGGTATTATTGTTATTAATTAGTTTTATACTTAAAGCCCCATCCATAATTAAAAATTTGCCTTACTACTTTAAAAAATTCAAACTATGGTTCACAAGAAGTCGAAAAAACCGCATAATTGTGGCTGCCATTGCCGTTATTATTGTTTTGTATATTATACTTTCTTTTACTAGCAAAAATAAAAATAAAATACCGCAAGAATATACCCCTGATTCTTCAGAACCAAGATATGTTTACTCCTGTATCGAAAACACCTTAGATATTTCAGCATAAACTTTAAAATTTGATTAGAGAAATGAAATCTATAGTTTCACACAAAAACTTTTGGTATAGTAAGCATTTATTAAATATAACTCAACTTTCCTGTTGCTTGCCTATACATTCAAACTATTACAGCCTCTTTGCGGAGTAGATCGCATTATCTATTAAAAAGTCGGCAAAAGTACAAAATCTGTATTGCAGGAAAGTTGAGTTATAAAAAGGGGGCAAAATTCATTTGCCTATTTATCTATTATCGTTTGACGAAACCATTTAATTTATTGTTCCACAATTTTCTAAATTAATAAAAGCCTGAAACATCGAGCTCCGCCATAAACTATAAATGCGCTTCTCTTCATAAATACTAACTACCTTTTTTATTTATTAAATACAAACTTTACCTTCCAAATAGAACTTTTAAAGGAATGATTGCCGCACCTAAAGCTGATGATTTTTCGCATAGGCTTGAGGCTTCGATACTAATATTTAGAACAGCTGTTTTCAATGTCTTACTTTCTACCACTGCTTTTATAGCATCTAAAACAAGATCTGCATATTTTGTGAACTCTTTTCCTATAACAACCCTTGCTGGATTTATAATATTAATAATATATGATATAGCAATACCAAGGTAACGAGCCGACTCATCCAGCACAGAAATGGCTGTGGTATCTCCGTCCCTAGCGGCACTTATAAGATCATCAAAGCTAAAACCCATTTTTCTGCTAAAACCTTGAATCTTGCCTAGTATAATAAATTCTTTTGCTTTTTTAACCATCCCTGTTGTTGACGATATAGTTTCAAGGCATCCAAAATTGCCGCAGCCGCACTTAATACCATTTTCCTTAACTATTATATGACCTATTTCTCCAGCACTACCATAGGTTCCGCTAAAAAGCTTACCTCCTGCGAAAATGCCCGAACCAATACCCGACCTTATGTTTATGCATACAAAATCGTCAATACCCTGACATGCTCCCAGCCAGTTTTCAGCTATGGCAGAGCAACGTGCTTCGTTCTGCACATACAATGGAACGTTTAATCCTTCAAAGGGTTCAAGAGACAATTTTATATTTTCCCACCCCAGATTAGGTGCAAGGAGTACTTCCCTGTTCTTTTCATCCACAATACCAGCGATGGAAATACCTATTCCAAGGACCTTTTCCCGATCTATATTAAGCTTTTGCAACGCTACCTTTGCTGTCTTGTTAATAATTTTCAATACCATTTCAAAGGTTAAATCAGCATCAAAGGATTTATTCTCTTCATGAACAATTCTTCCGGTTATGTCTAAAATCAACAAATTAATATATCCTGCATCAAGATCTATACCGACAGTATAATAGGAATCCGGCTTAAGCCCTAGAAGAATAGGTCTTCTTCCACCGCTGGATTCTCCTGTACCTGTTTCATGTATATATCCCTTTTTCAACAAACCGGATGTAATAACTCCGACAGCTGTAGGCGATAATCCTGTTGTTTCTGCAAGCTCAGCACGGGAAATGGCTCCGTGTACTCTTATAAGGTCAAGTATATTTGCTTGGTTCATCTGTTTTAAAAACTTACTATTACCTGTTTTTGTCTTCACATGTGATCTCTACTTTTCAGCAATTAATGATGATATTTCTTTGAAACTGTTCTTAAGTGCAGGATAAACATATTTGTAAATACTATAATACTTTGAATATAATGTGTTCAAGCTTACGTCTGGTGATTGCCGTGTCTTTACCTTTACTGCTATGTCACAGGCTTCTTGTACATTATCATATATACCAGTACCTACACCTGCAAGCAATGCTACACCAAGGGCTGGACCCTCACTGGAGTTTGTCACAGCAATATTACATCCAAAGATATCTGATTGCATCTTTTGCCAAAGCGGACTCTTGCCTCCGCCTCCTGACACTCTTACCTCTTCTACATCCACACCCATCCCTTTGATTATTTCAAAACAATCCTTGAGACTATATGTTACCCCTTCCATAACAGCTCTTATTAAATCTCTCTTGGTATGCTTAGCAGACAGACCAATAAATGTACCTTTTGCATCAGGATCCAGGTGCGGCGTCCGCTCCCCCATTAGATATGGTAAGTATAAAAGTCCACTACATCCGGGTTCAGCTTTTTCTGCTTCCTTATCCATAAGCACATACGGATCTATTTCCATAAGTTTAGCTGTATTTATCTCCTCTTTGCAAAAGTTATCCCTAAACCATTTTAATGAAAAACCTGCAGCTTGGGTAACTCCCATAACATGCCATGCACCCGGCACAGCATGACAGAAGGTATGTACTCTCCCTAGTGGATCTATTGTTATACTGTCCGAATGAGCAAATACCACTCCAGAAGTACCGATAGTTGAAGAAACTATACCACCTCTTACTATACCATTTCCGACAGCCCCTGCTGCTTGGTCACCAGCCCCACCAACCACCGGTGTCCCCACTTTAAGCCCTGTTAGCTCAGCTGCTTCACCGGTAACTTCACCAGTTATTTCAGGTGATTCATACACTTTGGCCAAGAGCGTCTTGTCAATTTGCAGCTTTTCGAGTACCTCATCACTCCAGTTACGCAAAGGTACATTTAGAAACTGCATGCCACTGGCATCTGAAACCTCTGTAGCAAACTCACCTGTCAATTTAAACCTGATATAATCTTTTGGTAGCAGTATCTTTCTTGTCTTCTCAAAGATCTGCGGCTCATTATTCTTAATCCACATAACCTTAGAAGCAGTGAAACCAGTTAGTGCAGGATTCGCCGTTATTTCGATGAGTCGTTTTTGACCTACAAGGTTTGTAATCTGTTCACATTCTTTACCACTTCTCTGATCACACCATATAATTGATCTTCTTAAGACATTATTCTTTGAACCCAGTAAAACTGCCCCATGCATCTGCCCCGAAAGCCCAATTCCTTTAATGTCTTCCGGATTCACACCGCTTTTTGAGATAACACTTTTTATTGTAATACAAACAGCCTTCCACCAATCTTGGGGATCTTGCTCCGCCCACCCTATAAAAGGCTGGTATAAAGGATACTCCTCTGTGGCATCAGCTATTGTATTGCCTTTTATATCAAAAAGCACTGTTTTTGTTCCAGATGTACCGATGTCAACTCCAATTAAATATGCCATTTTGCCACCTCCACTTTTCTAGCTAACTACTGACGACTTACTACTAACCACTAATCCTCCAGTATATAGCTGTTCAATATCGCTTCTAAAAGCTCCTGTCTACCCGACTTATTCACAATATTATTATTCTCCAGAGCGTACTTTTCTAATTCCTTAAAGCCTGTCTTTCCTGATACAATATCAAGACCTATTCCAGTTTTATAGCTTGCATATCTTTCTTCAACCATTTTATCCAGTTTACCTTCTTCTACTATCCTGTACGCAATCTTCAAGCCCTTAGCAAATGTATCCATACCTGCTATATGAGCATAGAAAAGATCCACCGGCTCAAAAGAACCCCTTCTTACCTTTGCGTCAAAGTTTAGTCCACCGGATCCAAGACCACCATTTTTAATAACCTCATACATTGCTAGTGTGGTTTCATATATATTTGTGGGAAATTGGTCTGTATCCCATCCCAAAAGGTAATCACCCTGGTTTGCGTCTATGCTGCCAAGTTTATTGTTAATTCTTGCAACCCTAAGCTCATGCTGAAAACTATGGCCAGCAAGAGTAGCATGGTTTGCTTCTATGTTAAGTTTAAAATAATCATCCAATCCATATGATTTAAGAAAAGCTATAACTGTGGCAGAATCAAAATCATATTGGTGTTTTGTTGGCTCTTTGGGCTTTGGCTCTATTAAGAACTGACCTTTAAATCCTATTTCATTTGCATAATCTACTGCCATTTGTAGAAATCTTGCAAAGTTATCAAGCTCAAGCTTCATATCAGTGTTCAAAAGGGTTTCATAGCCTTCTCTTCCACCCCAAAACACATAATTTTCACCACCCAGTTCCAGCGTAATTTCCATTGCTTTTTTTACTTGGGCAGCTACATAAGCAAAAACATCAGCATTACACGAGGTAGAAGCTCCATGCACATATCTAGGGTGACCAAATGCATTGGCTGTACCCCACAATAACTTCACATCACTATCTTTAAGCAAATTCTTTGCAAGCTTTACTATTTCATCAAGGTTTCTATTGGTTTCTTTTAAATTACTACCCTCAGGTGCAATATCTCTGTCATGAAAACAAAAATATGGAACACCAAGCTTGTGAAAAAATTCAAAAGCAGCTTCCATTTTGACCTTTGCCAGATCCATAGGATCTGTTATATTGTCCCATGGTCTCACCATTGTACCTACTCCGAACGGATCTGAGCCCGTTCCCATAAATGTGTGCCAATAAGCTACAGCAAATCTTAAATACTCCTTCATGGTTTTGCCGCCAACTTTTTCATCGGGATTGTAGTACTTGTACGCTAATGGATTATCTGAATCCTTTCCTTCGTACAATATCTTGGGTATATCCTTAAAATATTTTGACATAAGATGCTCCTCCTTTTTATTCGAACTTTGTAACATTACATTATAAAGTATATATTATTCGCCAAACATGGTCAATATGATTATAGTAATCTTTAATCCACTTTAAAATAATAGTTACAGTATTTCAAAATGCATTTTTGCGAGTTTCAGCTTGCCCAAGCTGGTATTTTATAATAACACATTTAGAATAAACTCCAAGGATGTATACTTTTAGGTTTTGAAATGAATTTCATTTCTTCTTTTCTGGTTGGGTGCACAAATGATATTTCACAAGCCCACAGTGCAATCTGCTGCCCGGGTTTACTAAAAGATGAGCCATATTTTTGATCTCCAAATAGAGGGTTGCCTGTAGCTGAGAACTGGACACGTATTTGATGAGGACGCCCAGTTATAAGGTTGACCTCTACAAGACTAAGTCCATCCTTATAGTCGAGTACCATATAATCAAGTACTGCTTCCTTAGCGCCAACAGTATTTTTATCAACTACATAAACGATATTTTCTTTATTGTTTTTATGTAAAAAGTGGCGATATTCACCAGAACTATTTTTAATATTTCCATGTACTACCGCAAGATATTTCTTTTTAAGTGCTCTCCTTCTAATTTGATCCGAAAGGCGAGATGCAGCTTTAGAAGTTTTAGCAAAAACCATTACACCACCAACAGGACGATCTAGTCTGTGAACAAGTCCAAGAAACACATTCCCAGGTTTTTGATATCTTTTTTTTATGTCTTCCTTTAAAAGGGTGAGCATGTCAGGATCATTAGTGCTATCCTGCTGCACCGGCACATTTACAGGTTTTTCAACAACAAAAAGATGATTATCTTCGTATATTATATTTATAGAAATGTTGTTTTTTCTCATATGCCCTCTATTATTAACCACCTTACCTTTTGAATGGTGGCTTCCATTATTTGCTGTAAATATTGTAACCTTTAAATTCAATTAATCAAGTTTCCGGCTTAAGCAATCCGCCCACCTTTCCGACCTTCCAACTTTCCAACCTTCCAGCTAACTACCAACTTGCTCTTGCATATATCCCACAAGGTAACACCAATCCATTAGCACTAATAGGTATACCAACTTCACCGCAGTCCACACGTACGTTTTTGAAGCGCTTTCCTATAGTCATTTTTAGAATATTAGATACCACCTGTGGAGAAAAACCTGTTGTATATGAGTTAACAAGGAAGAAAAGGGGATTAGAAGAAAGAAGCGTAGCGCATTCTTTTACTAAATCATATAGTGAATCTTCAATTTTCCATACTTCCCCTTTTGGTCCTCGTCCATAAGATGGTGGATCCATAATTATCCCATCATATAAGTGCTCTCTTCTCTGTTCTCTTTTAACAAACTTGTGTACATCGTCCACAATGAACCTAACAGGTCTATCTCCAAGACCAGATATCTTGAGATTTTCCTTTGCCCACAAAACTGATCCTTTGACTGCGTCAACATGACATACTTCAGCTCCGGCCAAAGCCGCTGCAACTGTAGCACCACCAGTGTAAGCAAAAAGATTAAGTATACTTATCTTTTTGTCTGCTGTCCTTATTTTGTCGCTAATCCATTTCCAATTTGCAGCCTGTTCCGGAAAGAGACCGGTATGCTTAAAATCAGTAGGTCTTACTTTGAAAGATAAATCCATATACTTAATTATCCAGCTATCTGGAATCTTCCTGCGGTATTCCCATCGTCCTGCACCACTAGCACTTTTTAGATACCTTGCATCAACATTTTTCCATACTGAAGTTTCCGCACTAGAAGGCCAAATAATTTGTGGATCAGGTCTTCTTAGCACTATGTTTCCCCAGCGTTCCAATTTTTCGCCATTACCGGCGTCTAGAAGCTCATAATCCTTCCAGTCTTCTGCTAACAGTATCAAGAATGCTCACCACCTAAAATACCTATAAAAAATCTAGAACTTATTTCTATCTGCCCACAAACCTAATGCAGGATTGCTGATATAAAATATTTCCTCACCATTAGAAAGAGTATTCACTCCATCCTTGAGCACCTTAGGATCATAAAGCTTCAAGGCTTCGTCAAGAAGCATATACTTAAAATTAGCCTTTTCAACCTCTTCTTTGGTCAGTTTTTCTACTGCATAGGTGATACTGAATCTATCATCTGATGAGCCGTGGATTAGATGAGCTGCTACCGACAAATTTTCTTTTAGGTCATCATTATCCTTAACCAATTCAAGAACATTCTTTCTTCCAACATATCCATATTTTCTTATAAGCCGGTCATTTTCGTCATCCTCACCAAACTTACGGACACCCGGAGCTAGAACAATCAGTTCACCACCATCGGCAATTGCCATTCTTGTGCGATATATGGACTTATTGCCAAGCCACGTGCTTTTAAATTCTCTATCATCCAAGTATACTACAACCTTTTTTAGAGGTTCATCTAAAAATGTAAGGTTCTTCTGTTGTGCCAACTTAACTGCTTCTTCAAACAAGCTTCTGTCGCGACCTGCAAACAATCCATGAATTTTTATGACACCTTCTGGAGCAGTTGTGACTGTAAGCACATACAAAAGGGGAATATCCTTGATAAACTTCTCTTCTGCATAATCAAACACCTTACGCACTGGTGTAGAATCTTTTCCCATCATTCTTTCCATACCATAAAAAGCACCTAACATATGAGATGCATTAATCATATTGCTGCCGCCGCAGCCAACAAATATATTCTTGCTGTAATTAGCCATACCTACTACTTCGTGAGGAACCACCTGTCCTATAGAAATTATAAGGTCATATGATTTATCCATCAGAAGCTTATTGACTTCTACATCTATCTTTTCATTAACAAGCCCCTCAGAAACTTCGTTTACAAACTCAGCAGGTACTTCTCCAAGTTTAACTACATCGGTTTTCCAATTGTGATTAATTATACTTTCTTTGGGTATGTCTTTTCCAAACATCTCTTCAATTTCGGAATCTTGCATAGGTTCATGTGTTCCAAGTGCGGGTAAAATATCTATTTTGCAGGTATCTTTTAGTAAATCGTAATACATTGCAGTTATCTTTCCTGCACCCGAGTGTAATCTCGTATAATCCGGAGGAATCAATAAAACCTTTTTTAGAGAATCTTTTTTGTCTTTAATTGATTCTTTAATGCATTCTAAAACTTCATTATCCTTTAGCCATGTTGAATCTGAAGCGATTTTCGAAATTTTAGTCATTTTCATCTCTCCTTAACCTTTTAATTTATTAAACATTTCTTAAAAATATAAGTGCGCATCTTGCGCGATGCAGCAATTTATCTGTGTTCAGCTTTTGTAGTAAAATCGAGCTTAAGAGGTAGCCAAACCTTCTTAAGCCCAATATACGTGCTTTATTTACATGGGCAGTTGTTACCTCTGTACTCTGCCTGATGCATCTCCGCCTGCAAGTTTTTCAACTTCTGAAACTGTTACTCGGTTGAAATCGCCAATAATGGAATGTTTAAGGCAGCTTGCTGCTACTGCAAACTCAAGAGCATCCTTTTTGCTCTTATAATTATTAAGCCCATAAATAAGACCTGCCGAAAAAGAATCCCCTCCACCCACACGGTCAACGATGTCGGTAATTTCATATTTTTTGCTAAGATAAAATTCCTGTCTGTCATAAAGGCATGCAGACCAGTCATTATGACTTGCACTTTTACTCTCACGTAAAGTAATAGTCATAACTTTCATATTGGGGAACGTATCCATAACCTTTTTAGCAAGAGCCCTGTACTGATCTACATTAAGCTCTCCACTTTCAACTTCTACATCCACTTCAATTCCAAGAGATTTTTGACAGTCTTCCTCGTTGGCAACTCCTACATCTACATATTTAACAAGTTCATTCATAACCTCAACTGCTGTTTTTCCATATCTCCAAAGCTTGGAACGGAAGTTGAAGTCACAAGACACCGTAAGTCCTAATTCCTTAGCAGCTTTAACTGATTCTATTGATAAATCAGCTGCAGATGCACTAATAGCAGGCGTTATACCAGTAATGTGGAACCAGTCAGCTCCATGAAAAACCTTTTTCCAGTCTATAGAACCGGGTTTTGCTAATGCTACAGCTGCATAATCACGGTCATATACTACTTTTGAAGCACGCTGATTCGCACCTGCTTCAAGATAATATATTCCCATTCTTCCGGGACCTCTAACAATTTTAGATGTGTCTACTCCAAATCTCCTCAATTCACTAATACATCCGTCAGCTATATCATTATCTGGTAGTACTGTAACAAACGCAGAATCAATACCATAATTTGCAAGGGATACTGCTACATTGGCTTCTCCTCCACCAAAAGTTGCTTCCAAAACAGGGGATTGGAAGAAGCGTTCAAAACCAGGCGACTTCAAACGAAGCATAATTTCACCAAATGTAATTACTTTCATAAATAAACTCCTTTCAATATACTTTATTTCTTATTTTAACCCATACAATTTCATTTATTTTTGAAGAAGGTGAACTGCAAAGCCTCCAACCTCGTCCTTAAGATAAACAGCAATCATTGAACCATTTTTCTCTTTAGCTGTACTCATGTCTACTGAATATCCGTTTCTTTTTAGATAAGCTATTGCACGCTTTATACTGTTGGTTCTTATTGCAATATGTCCATTTTTACCAAGACCCATGCTCTTGTTCACTTCAATTCCCGAACCTGCAAAATTGGAGCTGTTACCTTCCTTAAGCGGCATACTGAACATTGTGGAAAATGCTTTGGCAATATTAAGCGCGCTTTCTGCGCCATCGGTATTAATACCAATGTGAGCCATTTCAAATCCAAGCATAGTGTTAACTGCTTCTTTTGTAAGAGCAGTTATTTTTGCAAAGTCACCATTGGTAATAAGGTCATCTTTAACCATCCAGCTTCCGCCACATGCTAAAACTTTACCAAATGCTAGGTATTCATTTACATTCTGCGCATTAATTCCACCAGTCGGTATAAACTTGACCATTCCATAAGGAGCACTCATTGCCTTCAAAGTTGCCAGACCACCAAAAGCTTCTGCAGGGAAGAATTTCACCACTTCAAGATTAAACTTAAGAGCCATTTCGATATCTGTCGGATTGCTTACACCAGGTGTAATAGGAATATTGTTATCCACACAATATTTTACTACTTCAGGATTAAATCCAGGGCTTACAATAAATTTTGCTCCGGCAGCTATCGCTGATTTTACCTGTTCAATGCTAAGAACAGTACCTGCTCCAACCAGTAACTCAGGAAGCTCAGAGGTTAAATTTTTAATTGCCTGTTCTGCAGCAGCAGTACGGAAAGTAATCTCCGCTACCGGTAATCCACCATCAATAAGCGCTTTTCCAAGAGGCACTGCATTTTTTGCATCCTCTATCTTTACTACTGGAACCAGACCTAGTTCACCAATTTTCTTTAAAACTTCATTCACACTTAACACTCCTTTTTTGGGTTTTCATCTTCATTTAATCCCAGATTTTTTATATTAATGTTATACTTGAGCCTTACACAAAACGTATTAGTTTTTTGTAAATTAATTTATACTTTACCTTAAGAAATTCACTATGTAGCTTTCTTAAGGCAGCAATCACAATCCTACTCTGTTTAAAAAATTCTGTTCAAAATCGTTTTCACTATGCCTTAGTTAAGTTTATTTACTGGATAGTTAGGCTGTCCTACTGTTAAAACAGCTTTAATATTTTCAGCTGCCTTGGTTTTTAGCTCCTTCATAGAATCTTCACTGTACCAGCCTGCATGGTCAGTAAGAACGCAGTTTTCTATGCTCATAAATGGACTGTTTTTGTCAAGGGGCTCTTTGGTATGAACGTCTAGACCTGCGCTGTTTATTTTGCCTTTTATAAGAGCATCTATCAAGGAACTCTCGTCAATAATCGGTCCTCTTGAAGTATTTACAATTATAGCAGTAGGCTTCATTAAATCAAAAGCTTTACTGTCAATTGTCCCTCGTGTCTTATCGTTTAGTGGCATATGAATCGAAATAAAATCAGCTTCTTTTAAGGCTGTTTCCCAATCAGCTTTTTCAGCTCCCATATCCTGTATTGTTTTTTCATCCAGGAATGGATCGTATACAAGTACTTTCGAAAAGTTAAGGCCTTTTATCTTTCTGTAAAGGCAACGACCTATCATTCCAAACCCTAGGAATGCAAAAGTTTTGCCTGCAATACGGTATATCGGATCCTTGCTTCCAATGTTCCATTCGCCACTTCTAACCTGTCTGTCTCTTCTTGCCACTTTTCTTGCGCAAGCCATTATTAAAGCAAGAGCATGATCAGAAACCTCTTCAGCACAGTAGTCGGTAACATTTGCAACCCAAATACCCTTTTGTGTACAGGCTTTAACATCAACATTATCATAGCCTACCCCATATCTTGCAATAATCTTGCACTTTTCCAGCTTTTCAATTACCTCTGCAGGCATGGGTGCGAGATTGCACAATACGGCATCCGCATCCTTGCATGCTTCCACAACTTCTTCCGGCGTTGAGCAGTTTTTGATAATCAGCTCAGCGTCGATAGTGTCCAAAACCTTTTTTTCCTCTTCGTACTCGTTGTAACGGTCATCTGTTACAACTACTTTATATTTAACCATTTCTCTACCTCCAGATATCTATAATTAGTTTCTTTTAAATTCTATTAAACTGTAATATTTTTTACCGATTTTCTCTCCACTAAAGATGGTTCCAGAGTAATTGATACCTCACCATAGTTACTGTCTTCCATCGAATCAAGTAAGGTTTTACACGCCAATCTCCCCGTTTCAAAGGATGGTTGATTGACTGTAGTAAGTGGTGGATTAATCATGGTAGAAACTTCAATATTGTCAAAGCCTACTACTGACACATCATCAGGAACCAAGATATTATTATTCCACAATTCTCTTATTACACCAAATGCCGTCATATCATTTACTGCAAAAATTGCAGTAGGTCTTTCTTCTATTTCGAGAAATTTCTTTACAAGTCCTCTACCGTTTTCAAATTCATAAGTCGCATTTTCAAATTCTTCTTCTGTTTCTGAAATAATAATATTATTTTCATTAAACGGAAGCTCGTTTTTTAGTAAAGCTAGCTTGTACCCCTCCATAGTCTCGCGTCTGCTTTTCCTTGTAAGCGGAGCGCTAACAAAAGCAATGTTTCTATGACCATTTTTTATAAGGTGCTCAACAGCAATCATTCCGCCTTTTAAAAAGTCGAAACCTACTTTGTTACACTTAAGCCTATCAATATCTTGATCAAATACAACAATTTTAACCTCGTTTTCGATCATTTGCTTTAAAAACATGTGATTTTCGTCAATTGAGGATATAATTATTCCTTTAACCTGTTTTTGAACAAGTGATGTTATATACTTCTTTTCTGTGTCAGGATCCCTAAAAGAGTTGCAAAGAAGAATATTGTAGCTTCTTCGCCGCGCTTCAAGCTCAATACCTAAAATTACCTGCGGATAAAATGGGTTAGAAATTGTGGGTATTATTACACCTATATCCATGGATTCGCTTTTTTTAAGCATTCTTCCCAGACTATTTGGTAAATAGTTTAGCTTCTCAGCTGCTAGCAGAATTTTTTTTCTCATTTCTTCTTTGACCGGGTATCCACTGTTGCTGAGTACGCGCGATACCGTCGCAGTAGATGTTTCTGCTTCCCTAGCTATATCATATATTGTAACTTTCTTCCTATGACTCTTCTTTTTATCCATAAATGTCTCCGACTTTTACTATGATATAGTAATCGTTTACTATTGTATTCTACTATAAATTGATTATACACGCAAGACATTATCTACAAACCTTTAATCTGCTTTTTTTTGAATTTAATGAATGATATAGTGCAGCAACAGAACAGGCTAATTATTTTGAGAAAACTAACGGTTCGTAGAATATAAAAATGCTAACGCTTTATATGCACCATCCGTGGC
>CAYPLH010000006.1:0-129664 GCA_964411505.1 uncultured Clostridiaceae bacterium
TTGCAGTATTGGAGATGATTCTTCATGAAAGAAAAGCTACCTCTGAATAGACACCTCAATCTATAATAATATCTCATTGTTTCGCAATAAAAAGCGCTCGCCTTAGCGAGCGCTTTCACATATACAGACATATGATAAGAAAAAAGTTGGGTTATTTAAATATCTTTAAGTACACTCAATTGAGTGTCTTCCTGCTTAGGAAACTCATAGAATAATTCTATGAATATTGTTAAACATTTCTGCAAAATCTGGATAAACCAAGTTGACAAAGTAAATAAAAATGATTTTGATAGTTAAAGCTCTTTTCTCCCTTCGAGAGCTTTTGACAGTGTTACTTCATCTGCATATTCAAGATCGCCGCCAACAGGCACTCCGTGAGCAATACGAGTTGTTTTAACCCCCAAAGGCTTAATGACTTTTGAAATATACATTGATGTGGCTTCTCCTTCTATATTGGGATTAGTGGCCATTATTACCTCTTTGACAGATCCATTCAGCCTTGATATCAGTCCCTTTATATTTATATCGTTAGGTCCAATCCCCTCCATGGGAGATATGGCACCATGAAGCACATGATATACTCCTTTAAATTCCCTCGTACGTTCCATTGCGATGATAGCTCGTGTGTCCTCAACAACGCATATTACAGAGTGATCTCTTGTGGGCGAACTGCAAATGTAACAAGGATCTAATTCGGTTAAATTTCCACATGACGAACAATATTTTGTCTTGTGCTTTGCATCGATTATTGATTTTGCCAATACTTCCACCTTTTCAGCAGGCATATCCAACACATGGAATGCTAATCTTTGGGCTGTTTTATGGCCTATTCCCGGAAATTTCTCAAATTCTTCTATCAACCGGGCAATAGGTGCTGAAAGAACACTCATTAATTTTCACCTTTTCCCAACTTTATTAAATATTTACTTTTTACAATTTGCACATGAAAATGCACTTTAGAATTATTAACGCTTTAGTAATGAGCACCCATACATTGTCTAAAAAGACGCTTCACTCCTTTTAAGGAATTGTATCGCAACTGCGAAATATTCATTTTCCCTTAATTAAAACATTCCAGGCAGACCCATTCCCCCCGTTACCTTACCCATTTCAGAGCTAACCATTTCGTCAGCTTTTCTCAAAGCTTCATTTACAGCCGCCAGAATAAGATCCTGAAGCATCTCAACATCGTCCGGATCAACTACATCAGGCTCTATTGTTATCTCCTTAATTTCCTTTTTGCCTGTCGCAACTACAGTAACAGCACCTCCACCTACAGTTGCTTCAACTGTTTTATCCGCAAGCTCCTCCTGTATCTTTTCCATATCCCTCTGCATTTTTTGAGCTTGCTTCATTATATTTCCCATATTACCGGGGATTCCTCCCCTAAATCCTTTTGCCATTTTAATTTCCTCCCAAAAAGTTAATTTATAACCATACAAAAGTTCTCCATACTCTTAGTGTATAGGCAAATACTTATTCATCTATTATTTTAAATGGCACATTAAGCTCTTTTGCGATCTTTTTTGCCTTTTTAAGTATATCATCATTTTGTGTATATTCAACTGGTTTTGAAATAAGTTCTTCCTCGTCAATACACTTAACACTAACATCATAACCTAATTTTTCAACTAATAACGCTCTTATAGCTTCCAAGTTTTCCGCCTTTGATACAATTGCTTTGTTGAACTTCCTATTCGTTTTAAAAATTATTCCTACCTGTTTATCACTTAATAAAACAGCATCAGTGTCAAGCAAATTAGTGTACATTACCATCTTTCCACTTTCCATGAGCCTATCTATAATCTGATTCCAACCATCTATACTCTTTCCATTTTGGGACTCGGAATCTTTTAAAACAGTCTTTTTTTCTAAAGCTCTTAAAGGGGGAGCTTTTTGCTTAATCTCTTCAAATGGAGAATCTTTTGTGTAAGAATCGTCTACAAACTCATTTTCTAGGTTTTCTTTTACCTTGTTATTATCTGTGCTTGCATTCTCACCTTTAATATTAATCATACCTCGGGATAGTTGCCCTACTTTTTCTTCGAGGGCTGCAATTCTTAAGGAAAGAGCATCACCTTCGGTATTGAAATTGCTTTCACATATCTTGATAAGTTCCACCTCAAGAAGTACCCGAGGCTGCGAAGCCCATTTAAGCCTTGATTCAAGGGAAGATAGCTCATTTATAATTTGTATAATCTCATAGCGACCGTATTCTCCACACTGCTTACTCATCTTAGAAAGTGCATCAAGAGGGATATCTAATAGCTCCTCAGGCTTTTCAACAGTTTTGCAAAGCAAAAGGTTTCTATAATACTTAACAAGCTCCAAAGCAAACTGGTTAACATCCTTACCTTCCATTACAAGCTTGTCTATTAAGATAATTAATGTTGCCACATCCCGCTTAATAATATTATCAACAAATTCTGATATAAAATCATCATGAACAATACCCGTAACCGTCAGTACATCATTATATACTATTTCTTCCTTACCTTGGGTGATACACTGATCAATTAAACTAATTGCATCACGCATGGCTCCATCTGAAAGTCTAGCAATAAGCCTTGCAGCATTATTCTCAAGCCTCACTCCCCCCATAGCAGCAATATCAGTAATGTGCGATATTATACTTTCAATTGAAATTCTTTTAAAGTCAAATCTCTGACATCTTGAAAGAATTGTCGCAGGTAGCTTATGGGGCTCTGTAGTCGCAAGAAAAAATACAACTCGTTTGGGTGGCTCCTCTAGTGTTTTCAAAAGTGCATTAAATGCACCAGTAGATAGCATATGAACTTCATCAATAATGTATACTTTATATTTTGCATTGGATGGAGTGTACATTACTTCATCTCGTATGTTTCTTATATTGTCAACACTGTTGTTGGATGCCGCATCTATCTCTGAAACATCAAGAATACTTCCCGAAAGAATTCCTTCACATATGCTGCATTGATTGCATGGATTACCATTAATCGGATTCAGACAATTTATCGCTCTTGCGTATATTCTTGCAACTGTTGTCTTACCAGTTCCACGAGTGCCGCAAAAAAGGTATGCATTTGCAATCCTGTCACGTATGACACTATTTTTTAATGTTTCAACAATATGCTTTTGCTCAACAACATCATCAAAAATAAGTGGTCTGAACTTATTATAAAGTGCCACATATGACATTGCTTTCACCCCTTAACATAATTATTTTATAAATTTTATAACTTTAATTATAACAGACTATCTGAACTATTAAAAGTGTGAAGCGATTGCTTCACACCGTTTATAAAAATTAATGGTCGTGCACCTTGCCTTCGTCATGCACCTACATGCGTAACCTTCATAGTTAACTCAAACCAGGTAGCCTTGCGGCACATGAAATATTCTGCTTACCGCTGCTTCCTTCCGGATCTGACGGGGTTCACAGCCTTCCATTGCGCAAGACCCGATTATCATTGCCACTTGTGAAGGGCAGACCATACAGGAGAAAGTCTCTGGTAGGAATTAGACCCTGCTATAGCGGGTTGCAGGTTCAGGGCACCGCTACCTCCCCGTTTAGCACGACCAAATCTGACTGTTTTATTATGCTTGATACAAGCATTTGTTTATCTCTGTCATATTATACTCAAAAATCAGTATTTATACAAGTAATAATTATATCCAACTTTAATCTGCTTTTTGAGATGTTGAATAGTGTGATATGTGTGTAATAAAAAACGTTTGGCTTTATTTTGAGAAAACCAACATACCTCTTATAATGGCTTGCTTAAAAAAGTCAAAAAAAAAGCACTTCGAAAACTACTAAATAAAAATATCTATAAATGATTCCGTAATAAGTGCTTTAATAACAACTAAACTTAAATAATCCTTTTCTACTACTATATTAAAGGAGGAACAAAATGAAAAAGTTAGTACTATTGGCTGTGACACATTTATTATACCATAATATCTGACCTTTCAATATTACATTTATGTAATATTTGTTAAAAAACTGTTAACAACCTTTTGTATAAATTATACTAAATATACTTGTCTTATTTGTTTATATATTTCTTATCTTTCTTCAGGTATGATAAGGCTTATTTTTCCCGAAGCAATCCCAAACTTAACTCTATCTGTCAATTGAGTTTCTCCGTCTGTATTTAATGCAATATTACCCATAGAAGCGATTTCAATATTTTTACACCTTGCAAATGTAACTCCTTGCAAATCCCCATGTCTTCCTTTAATAAACTTGGGGAAAAATCTTAAAATATCAAGAAAGCTCTTCTTATCAATAATACAAACATCCAGGTAACCATCATCAATCTTCGCCGAAGGTACAGGTTTCATACCTCCTCCATAATACAGTCCATTGGCAATAGCAATCAAAAGAATTTCCTTTGTTGTTTTGTTGCCGTCAATATTAACATCCACCTTATAACTCTTTGCCTTAAACAAAGAGCCAAAAACCCCTAGGGTATATGCTATACGACCACCTACAAGTGGAAACTTCTTCATACGGTTAGCTGTATACACTACCTGCGCGTCAAAACCAATAGAAGCAATGTTTAAAAAATATCTGCGATTAACCATACCAGCATCAATGTTTTTTGTAGATCCTTTCACTGTCCTATCTATAATATCATTAAAATCATTTGTTATACTTCTTATAAAATCATTACCGGATCCCCCCGGAATAACACCTAAGCTACAATCTTCATCTGCTAACCCATTTATTACTTCATTCAGTGTGCCGTCTCCACCTACTGAATATATCCTTTTAGCACCCTTTTTAGCATATTCTCTTGCAATCTCTGTAGCATGACCTGGATATTTAGTTATTTTAACAGTGTACTTTATGTTTTGCCCACTAAAATAACCCCTTATTTCTGAGATAAATTTTAACGCTTTTCCTCTACCTGCAACAGGGTTAACTATAAATACATGCTCCATTTTATAACCTCACTTTTATCGCTGATAAGACAGGGGACGGTTCTGTGTCCTGGGGCAAAGCCCCTAGGACACAGAACCGTCCCCTGTCTTGGTGACCCATCGGCGATTCGAACGCCGGACGCCCTGATTAAAAGTCAGGTGCTCTACCGACTGAGCTAATGGGTCATAATTTTGTGCTCAAGCTTTTTTCCCAAGCTTGCAGTAATTTTGGGGGTGTTTTGCAATTGCATCATTACCCCAAAAATAATTGTGTGATATTAACCACACAATTTAATATAATACTGCAATCTCTATATAATTGTCAAGAGAAATTTTATGTTAATTCCTTCCATGCGCTAGCATGGTTGATTTAATTACTTACTGTTAAGGTATTCGTTTAGCTCATTGATTAGTTTATCTATATCTAATCCATGAACCTCACATGCATCAGATAATGATTCAGCTGTCGCTGAAGGGCATCCAAGACAATGCAGTCCGTTGTTATAGAGTATAGGTACCAAACCTCTATCAAGTTTTAAAACATCTGAAATTAACATATCCTTTGTTACTTTTACCATAAATAATTTACCTCCTAAAAAGTAAATGAATTTTCAATTATTATTATACACTAAATAAAAAGTAAAATATACACTGTCAAAACTTCAATCCACTTTTTCAGATTGTGGAGAATGATATAGTGTAGTAAAAAAATATTCTTGCCGCGGTGAGAGTTAGCTTTTACCTTCACTATACTTATCGCGACCTATGGCGTATAGGTTGTTACCAAAAGCATCAATTACAACAATTGCAGGAAACTCTTCTACAACAATTCTCCTTATAGCTTCAGCACCCAACTCGGGAAAAGCAACTACTTCCTGACTCTTAACCGTCCGAGCAATAAGTGCTCCAGCCCCCCCTGTTGCTCCAAAGTAGACAGCACCATACCGAATCATAGCTCGAATAACATCAGTATCTCTTTCCCCTTTTCCTATCATCCCTGTCAATCCCAACTCAATAAGTTTAGGTGTATAGACATCCATTCTTCCACTTGTTGTCGGTCCAACCGAGCCTATCACCTTGCCTGGCTTAGCAGGACATGGTCCTGCATAGTAAATAATCTGATTTTTGATGTCAAATGGCAAAGATCGACCTTCTGACAAAAGATCAATCATTTTTTTGTGTGCAGCATCTCTTGCTATATATATAATCCCATTTATTCTTACTTGGTCACCTGATTTTAAGCTATTCAAAGTTTCCCTATCAAAAGGTGTGGTAATTGTTGTAATCATTCTTATCAACTCCCAAAACTACTTCCTTATAAAAATGGTACAAAAACTTACAATTGAGAAGATTATTTGCCAAAACCCAGCTTTCATCTCCCCACTTCCTTTCCAACTTCCCAACTTTCCAACTTTCCAACTAACGAAATTATACAACAAAATCATTTTCTTAAGTCACTCACTCAAAAATAGTAATTAAATTATTGCCTCTTTGTGCCTTGTTGCATGGCAGCTTATGTTTACCGCTACAGGAAGCCCTGCTATATGAGTAGGAAATGTTTCTATATTGACTGCTAGAGCTGTTACCATTCCCCCAAGACCCGCAGGACCTATTCCAAGTAAATTAATTTTTTCTAAAAGCTCCGTCTCAAGATCCTTTAAATGCTCAAAACTGCTTCTTTCATTTACCGGTCTTAAAAGTGCTTTCTTGGACAGATAAGTAGCTTTTTCCATAGTTCCCCCTATACCTACTCCAATTATCAGAGGAGGACATGCATTAGACCCTGCTTTACTCACTGTATCAATTACAAACTCTTTTATACCATCAATTCCATCAGATGGCTTTAACATCCTCAATGAACTCATGTTTTCACTACCGAAACCCTTTGGTACAACATTTATCCTTATATAATTACCCTCGATTATATTATAATGTATGACAGCAGGAGTATTATCACCTGTATTAGTTCTTAAAATTGGATCTTCAACAACTGACTTTCTTAAGTATCCTTTGCCATAACCTCGTCTTACACCTTCATTTATTGCCTGACTTAAACTTCCGCCTGTGACATGAACCTCCTGTCCTATATCAACAAACACTACTGCCATACCAGTGTCCTGACACATTGGAATCTCAGACTTCTTTGCTACCTTTGCATTCTCTACCAATTCACTTAAAATGCTTCTGCCAGCTTCGGATTCTTCCTTTTTCAAACTGTCTATAAGCGCAATCATTATATCATCATTTAAATTATAATTTGCATCAATACAGAGCTTTTCTATAACCTCTGCGATTTTTGAAACAGAAATTTCTCTCATAAAAAGTTCCTCGCATATATTCAAAAAACCCGGGGTTTTAACGCCCGGGTTTTTAAAATAATTTAATTATTTGATTATTTCTGAAACAGCACCTGCTCCAACTGTTCTTCCACCTTCACGAATAGCAAATCTCAAGCCTTCTTCCATAGCTATAGGAGTGATGAGCTTGATTTCCATTGTGATGTGATCTCCAGGCATAACCATTTCAACATTTTCAGGAAGTTCAATTGAGCCTGTAACGTCAGTTGTTCTAAAATAGAACTGAGGTCTGTATCCATTAAAGAATGGAGTATGTCTTCCACCCTCTTCTTTTGTTAGAACGTAAACCTGTCCTTTAAAATGAGTATGAGGTTTAATTGAACCTGGTTTTGCAACAACCTGTCCTCTTTCAACGTCTGTTCTTTGAATACCTCTCAAAAGAACACCAACGTTATCTCCGGCTTCTGCCTTGTCAAGGATTTTTCTGAACATTTCAACTCCAGTAACGACTGTTTTTCTAGGAGCATCCATAAGACCAACAATTTCAACATCGTCCCCGATTTTTACAGTTCCACGCTCAACTCTTCCGGTAACAACTGTTCCACGTCCTGTTATCGTAAAGACGTCCTCAACAGGCATTATGAAAGGTCTGTCAATTTCTCTTTCAGGTGTAGGAATATAAGCATCAACTGCTTCCATAAGATCAAGTATGGGTTTGTACTTAGGCTCGTTGATATCAGTACTATCAGATTCAAGTGCCTCAAGAGCTGAACCTTTTACTATTGGAATATCATCTCCAGGGAATTCATATTCGCTTAAAAGTTCACGAAGTTCCATTTCAACAAGTTCAATAAGTTCTTCATCGTCAACCATATCACACTTGTTCATAAAAACAACTATGTATGGTACACCAACCTGACGTGAAAGAAGAATATGCTCTCTGGTTTGAGGCATAGGACCATCTGCTGCAGAAACAACAAGAATAGCACCATCCATTTGAGCTGCACCGGTTATCATGTTCTTAACATAGTCAGCGTGACCCGGGCAATCAACGTGAGCATAATGCCTGTTTTCAGTTTCATACTCAACGTGAGAAGTATTTATAGTGATTCCTCTTTCCTTTTCTTCAGGAGCTTTGTCAATTGCGTCATATGCAGTAAACGTAGCTTTTCCTGAAAAACCTAAAACCTTTGTTATAGCAGCTGTCAAAGTAGTCTTTCCATGGTCAACGTGACCAATCGTACCAATATTAACATGCGGTTTGTTTCTTTCAAACTTAGCTTTTGCCATTTTAAAAATTCTCCTCCTTTTTCAGTAAGTATACTGAATTTTTTGAATTTACTATTATATTTTAATAAATCATGCACTTGCATATTATTAAACCATTACTAATTAGTTTGTGCCTTTGCCACTTTAATTATTAATTTATTACAGATTTTATCATTTTTTTAAAAAACGCTCAAGTCTTTTTAAGTAAATTTTAAACTTTACCTAAAATGGTCTCCTGAATGCTTTTTGGTACTTCATCAAAATGATCAAACTGCATTGTAAATGTTCCTCTTCCTTGAGTTCTGGATCTAAGCTGAGTGGCATATCCAAACATTTCAGCCATCGGAACCTTAGCTGCAATTACCTGTGCTCCCGCTCTGGCTTCCATACCTTCGATTTTTCCTCTTCTTGAGCTGATATCCCCCATTACATCACCCATATATTCTTCGGGCACTACAACATCTACTTTCATAACAGGTTCAAGAAGCACTGGATTCGCCTTTTTACAACCATCTTTAAAAGCCATTGAACCGGCTATCCTAAAGGCCAATTCCGATGAATCTACCTCATGGAAAGAACCATCAACAAGTGTAATTTTTACATCAAGCACTTGATAACCTCCAAGAACACCATTATTGCAGGCATCCTGTATACCAGCATCTATAGCAGGTATATATTCCTTAGGAATAACACCGCCGACGATTTTGTTCTCAAATACATATCCGCTTCCAGACTCCAAAGGCTCAATTTCAAGAATACAGTGACCATATTGACCCCTCCCGCCTGATTGCCTTACAAACCTTCCTTCTGATGCAACCTTTGAACGGATGGTTTCCTTGTATGCAACCTGTGGTTTTCCAACATTGGCTTCAACTTTAAATTCTCTCATAAGGCGGTCGACAATTATTTCAAGGTGCAGTTCTCCCATACCTCTTATGATAGTCTGCCCTGTCTCCTTATCAGTAAAGGTTTTGAAGGTAGGATCCTCTTCAGATAGCTTAATTAGAGCTATTGTCATTTTATCCTCGCCTTCTTTATTTTTGGGCTCTATGGCTATTGATATAACTGGTTCAGGAAATTCGATTGATTCAAGCAAAATCGGATGCTCATCATCACAAAGGGTATCTCCTGTACTTGTATCTTTTAGTCCTACAGCTGCTGCAATATCACCTGAGTAAACCATATTAATCTCCTCACGGTGATTTGCATGCATTTGAAGTATTCTACCAATTCTTTCTCTTTTGTTTTTAGTAGAATTATATATATAACTGCCCGCTTTCAAAACTCCTGAATACACTCTGAAAAAACACAATTTGCCCACATACGAGTCAGTCATTATTTTAAATGCTAGTGCGGAAAAAGGTTCTTTGTCGTCAGATCTTCTTTCAACTTCAGTTTCTTCGTCAATGGTGATGCCCTTTATTGGCGGAACATCCACAGGTGATGGCATATAGTCAACTATAGCGTCTAAAAGCAGCTGAACACCCTTGTTTCTATAAGAAGAACCACAGGTTACAGGAATAATCTTTACGGCTACAGTCTCGCTTCTAAGTGCCTTTTTTATATCATCAGCTGTAATTTCTTCACCTTCCAGATATTTAACAATAAGCTCTTCATCCTGATCAGCAACAGATTCAATTAAAAAGTTTCTATACTCTCCAATAATATCTGCCATATCATCAGGAAGGGGGCCTTCCTTCATTTCTGTTCCTAAACTGTCTAGAAAATAAAAAGCCTTTAATGAAACCAGATCTACTATTCCCCGAAAATTTTCTTCCTTTCCAATAGGAAGCTGAATTGGTACCGGGTTAGATTTTAATCTGTTTTTAATCATATCTACACAGTTAAAGAAGTCTGCGCCCGTGATGTCCATTTTATTTATATATGCCATTCTTGGCACATGATATTTGTCAGCCTGTCTCCACACAGCCTCAGTCTGAGGCTCTACTCCACCTTTTGCGCAAAACAAAGTAACAGAACCATCAAGAACGCGAAGGGATCTTTCGACTTCAACTGTAAAATCAACGTGCCCCGGCGTATCTATAATGTTAATTCTTTTGCCTTTCCACTGCGCAGTAGTCGCTGCAGAAGTTATTGTAATACCACGTTCCTGCTCCTGCTCCATCCAATCCATAGCTGATGCACCTTCATGGGTTTCACCCATTTTGTGTAATCTTCCTGTATAGAAAAGTATACGTTCTGTTGTTGTTGTCTTGCCTGCATCAATATGTGCCATAATTCCAATATTTCGTGTATCTTCTAAGCTAAATTGCCTGGGCATTCTAATCCTCCTTTCGTTCTACTTATTTTTAATATATCGACTAATATCATTAATTTCGCACCAACTTAAAGATTTAACACTTCATAAATACATTGCTTTTGTGTGTCAAATAGAACTCTTTACAGGGCAACTTATGATAATTATCAATAGATTATAGTATTATCACATTTAACTATGTTTATTTAAACAATGAATGCGAATATTTTACCATCTGTAGTGCGCAAAAGCTCTGTTGGCTTCAGCCATTTTATGCGTATCTTCCTTCTTTTTGTAGGCGCCTCCCAAATTGTTAACAGAATCCACGATTTCTCCGGCAAGTCTTTCCTTCATGGTACGTTCACCACGTAGACGAGAATAACTAACAAGCCACCTAATTGCCAGCGCTTGTCTTCTTTCAGGTCTTACTTCCATTGGTACCTGATAGGTCTGACCACCTACCCTCCTGGCTTTAACTTCGAGAACTGGCATAATATTAGTCATGCATTCCTCAAAAACCTCCAAGGGATCACGCCCTGTCTTCGCTTTTATGATGTCAAAAGCATCATAACAAATTTTCTGAGCTACTCCTTTTTTGCCGTCCAGCATTATTGTATTAATAAGCTTAGAGACTACCTTATCATTATAAATCGGATCCGGCAAAATATCTCTTTTTGGTACATATCCTTTTCTTGGCACTTTACTTCCCTCCTTTTCATGATAATAAATATCATCGGTACTCGGTGCTTGCGATTTCGCAAAGCAACCGTTAGTGCTTTTTCGCTTTTTATATCGACTTTTTTATCTATATAAATTAACGTACTTTGCACTTTAATAATTTTTTCAAATATTTCTACTTCTTGGGTCTCTTTGCTCCATATTTGGAACGACTCTGAGCTCTCTTATCAACACCTGCTGTATCTAAAGTACCTCTAACAATATGATACCTTACCCCAGGTAAGTCTTTAACTCTACCGCCTCTGATCAAAACTACGCTATGTTCCTGAAGATTGTGACCAATTCCCGGAATATAGGCAGTAACTTCAATACCGTTTGTCAAACGCACCCTAGCTACTTTTCTAAGAGCTGAATTAGGCTTCTTTGGGGTTGTAGTTTTTACAACAGTACATACACCACGCTTTTGTGGGCTGTTAAGTTCAATTGGCTGCCTTCTCAAAGAGTTGAGTCCTCTTTGGAGAGCAGGTGATGCTGATTTCTTTTGCTGCGTCTTTCTACCATTTCTTACTAATTGGTTAAATGTTGGCATTAACACACCTCCTTTCAAAAATCACTGTTCACTGTTTTCCTTGACCAAGCAAGCTACTGCAGTGGCAATTCCGACACCACATGCTTTCCCTAGTTCAAGCATTGTATCTATATTTACAACTTGAATTGACTTGTTGTTACACAAAGTTCTCAACTTAGTAGTAATTCTTTCTTCTGCATCATTTGCTATATATACAACTTTAGCTTTATCACTTTCAACAGCTCTAGTTGTCTGATTTAAACCTACATATTTATTGCCAGTAGATAGCATATCCAGCAACTTATTACCCTCCTATAATACAATAACATGCTTTCCTGAGCAAAAGCACGGAGTACCTTTACTTCACGCACTAACGAATTTAAAAAGCTTTATAACACTCTTAAATTGCGCACTGAAATATTTTATACCGCTTTTAGACTCTTGTCAAGAACATTACAAAATCCACTTACTCTACGGCCTCAATGCTAATATCCTTATATCTACTCATTCCTGTGCCTGCAGGTATGAGTTTTCCTATAATTACATTTTCCTTCAAGCCTACCAGCGGATCAAGCTTGCCTTTAATAGCAGCATCAGTAAGTACTCTTGTCTGTTCTTGGAATGAAGCTGCAGACAGGAAGGAATCAGTTGCTAACGACGCTTTTGTAATTCCAAGTAGCGTCCTATTTCCAACTGAAGGTCTTTTTCCTTCGGATACTGCAAGTTTGTTTTGTCTTTCAAATTCAAATATATCAACCAGACCTCCTGGCAACATACTTGTGTCTCCTGGATCTTCAATTTTGATCTTACGGAGCATTTGCCTTACAATAACCTCTACATGCTTATCATTGATACCAACACCTTGGAGAATGTAAACTCTCTGCACTTCTTGAAGCAGGTATTTTTGTACTGCATTAATACCTTTGATTTCTAAAATATCATGTGGATTTACCGAGCCTTCAGTTATCTCGTCTCCGGCTTCAATAACATCTCCTTCATTAACCTTAATTCTTGAGCCGTAAGGTATCAGATAATTATGAGATTCTCCTTCAGAGGATGTTACAATTACTTCTCTCTTTTTCTTCGTTTCGCTAATTGAAATTGTGCCATCAATATCAGATATAATGGCAAGTCCCTTTGGTTTTCTCGCCTCAAATAATTCCTCTACCCTAGGTAGACCCTGAGTAATATCATCACCTGCGACACCACCGGTATGGAATGTTCTCATTGTCAGCTGTGTTCCCGGTTCTCCTATGGATTGAGCCGCAATAATTCCAACCGCCTCACCAACATTGACTTCTTCTCCGGTTGCAAGATCAGAGCCATAGCAGTGTGCACAAACGCCAAACTCTGAACTACAGTTAAGGACAGACCTAATTTTTACCGTCTCTATTCCTGCTGCTATTATCCTGTCTGCAGTATCCGGCTTAATGATCTTGTTTGCTTCGGCTATTATTTCACCTGTTGTAGGATCAGTTATATTATTTGAGGAGAATCTCCCTACAATTCTTTCTTTTAAATTTTCAATCTCCTCTTGACCATCCATGATAGATTGCACTTCTATTCCATCTTCAGTGCCACAGTCAACTTCTCTTATTATTACGTCCTGGCTTACTTCAACCAATCTTCTGGTTAAGTAACCTGAGTCAGCGGTTCTTAAAGCTGTATCAGCCAACCCTTTTCTTGCACCATGCGTTGAAATGAAATATTCTAGAACATTCAAACCTTCACGAAAGTTTGCTTTTATTGGTATCTCTACAGTACGTCCTGATGTATTGGCCATAAGTCCTCTCATGCCCGCAAGCTGTCTAATCTGGTTAATGTTACCTCTAGCTCCAGACTTATACATCATTGTAAGAGGGTTGAAACGGTCAAGATTTTCAATAAGTGCTGCAGTGATCTTTTCTCCCGTCTCAGTCCAAGCACTTATTATTGAGTTGTATCTTTCATCATCTGAAATAAGTCCTCTTTTGTACTGCTTCATTATTTTCTCTATTCTGCTTTCAGTTTCCTCTAGATAACGCTTTTTAACCTCAGGAATAATCATATCGTTTACACCTATAGTTATTGCACCTTTAGTGGAAAATTTAAAGCCGAGTGTTTTTATCTTATCAAGAACTTCTGCTGTAGTAGTGGTTCCATGTACTCTTATACACCTTTCGACAATTTGACCTAGTGATTTATTATCAACCAGAAATGATACTTCAAGGTCAAAAAGTTTATCCGGATCCGTTCTATCAACAATACCAAGATCCTGTGGTATCGCTTCATTAAAGAAAACCCTGCCAGCTGTTGCATCAATAATTTTAGAAACAACCTTACCATCAACCGTCTTTTTCATCCTTACTTTAATGGGCGCATGAAGTCCTAATAAACCATCTTGATACGCCATAAGCACTTCTTCAGGGGAAGAGAAAGCTAAACCTTCTCCCTTTTCACCACTACGCTCTATAGTAAGGTAGTAGCTTCCAAGCACCATATCCTGAGTAGGTACTGTTACAGGTCTGCCATCAGCAGGACGCAAGAGATTATTGGCTGAGAGCATAAGTAAACGTGCTTCAGCTAAGGCCTCTGCTGTCAGCGGTACGTGCACGGCCATCTGGTCACCGTCAAAGTCTGCATTATAGGCTGTACAAACAAGAGGATGGAGCTTTATTGCCCTTCCTTCAATCAAGACTGGTTCAAAAGCTTGAATACCGAGTCTGTGCAGAGTAGGTGCTCGATTTAAAAGAACCGGATGCTCTTTGATAACTTCAGCAAGAACATCCCAAACTTCTGGTTTTACACGCTCAACCATTCTTTTTGCACTTTTAATATTATGCGAAAACCCATCATTAACCAGCTTCTTCATGACAAAAGGTTTGAACAGTTCAAGTGCCATTTCACTTGGTAGACCACATTGGTATATCTTTAGTTCAGGACCTACTACTATTACCGAGCGACCTGAATAGTCAACACGTTTACCAAGAAGGTTCTGCCTAAAACGTCCTTGTTTGCCTTTTAACATATCTGATAATGATTTAAGCGGCCTGTTACCTGGACCTGTAACGGCTCTCCCTCTTCTACCGTTATCTATTAAAGCATCAACAGCTTCCTGAAGCATTCTTTTTTCATTTCTAACTATTATATCAGGAGCCCCTAAGTCCAGTAGTCTTTTTAGCCTGTTGTTCCTGTTAATTACTCTTCTATATAAGTCATTCATGTCTGATGTTGCAAATCTTCCTCCATCTAACTGCACCATAGGGCGCAGTTCTGGGGGGATTACTGGGATTACCTCAAGAACCATCCATTCTGGCTTGTTTCCCGATAATCTAAAAGCCTCAGCCACTTCAAGTCTCTTAATTATTCTTATTCGTTTTTGACCAGTAGAATCAGCCAACTCACTTCTGAGTTCGTGTGCCATCTTTTCAAGATCAATTTGCTTCAGCAACTCCAGTACGGCTTCAGCTCCCATTCCAGCTTTGAAAGTGTGACCAAACTTCTCCAAACTGTCCCTATATTCTTTTTCAGACAATAACTGTTTTTCAGATAGGGGTGTCTGACCGGGATCAATTATCACATATGACGCAAAATATAAAATTTTCTCAAGATTCCTAGGTGACATATCTAAAATAAGTCCCATTCTGCTAGGTATTCCTTTAAAGTACCAGATATGGGATACAGGCGCAGCCAACTCAATATGCCCCATGCGCTCTCTTCTTACCTTGGAGCGCGTAACTTCAACTCCGCAGCGGTCGCAAACTATTCCTTTATATCTGATACGCTTATATTTTCCACAGTGACACTCCCAGTCTTTCTGAGGTCCAAAAATTCTTTCACAGAACAATCCGTCTCTTTCAGGCTTTAAAGTTCTATAGTTTATAGTCTCAGGCTTCTTTATCTCACCTCTAGACCATTCTCTTATCTTTTCCGGAGAAGCTAAACCTATTTTAATAGATTCAAAATTGTTAAGTTCCTGCACGGCTTTATCCCCTTCCTTAATTATTGTCTATATCGTCAAAATCGTCTAAGTCTTCATCATCGTTACTGTCCTTAAAAAGACTCTCAACAATGTCCACATCAAGGTTGTCATCCAGAATATCATCATCATCTTCATCCGATGAATCAGTATCATCAATAATCAGATCATCAAGACCAAGATCATCTCCAAGGTCTTTGTCATCACCTTTGGTATCGTCATAACTATAATCATCTAATAATTCTTCATCTTCTCTTCCCTCAATATTAACACTTAATTCATCAAATTCATCCTCATTGGATTCTCTGATTGTAATTTCCTCCTTCTCTTCGGAATATACCTTTACATCAAGTGCCAAACTTTGAAGCTCTTTAATTAGAACCTTAAAAGATTCGGGGATGCCTGGTTCGGGAACATTCTCGCCTTTTACGATTGACTCATATGTTTTTACCCTGCCTACAACATCATCTGATTTGACTGTTAGTATTTCCTGCAAGGTATATGCCGCCCCATAAGCCTCAAGAGCCCAAACTTCCATTTCACCAAAACGTTGACCGCCAAACTGTGCTTTACCGCCTAGAGGTTGTTGCGTAACAAGCGAATATGGTCCTGTTGAACGAGCATGAATCTTGTCATCAACAAGGTGAGCAAGTTTGAGAATATACATATAACCTACAGATACTTCATTATCAAAGGGTTCACCTGTTCTGCCATCGTAAAGTACTGTCTTTCCATTCTCATTTAAATTTGCCATTTTGAGTGTTTCAATAATGTCCATTTCGGAAGCACCATCAAAAACTGGTGTTGCAACTGACCAACCCAAAGCTTTGGCAGCATAACCAAGGTGCAACTCAAGTACCTGTCCAATATTCATACGCGAAGGCACTCCCAGTGGATTTAAAACTATTTCAAGTGGTGTTCCATCAGGCAAAAATGGCATATCCTCTTCAGGCAATATCCTTGAGATAACACCTTTATTTCCGTGTCTACCTGCCATTTTATCTCCGACAGATATCTTTCTTTTTTGTGCTATATATACTCGTACAAGCTCATTTACACCGGGAGGAAGCTCATCTCCATTTTCCCTTGTAAATACCTTTACGTCAACAATTATTCCGGATTCTCCATGCGGTACCCTAAGCGATGTATCTCTTACCTCTCTGGCCTTTTCACCAAAAATTGCTCTTAACAGCCTTTCTTCAGCGGTAAGCTCAGTTTCTCCCTTTGGAGTTACCTTACCCACCAATACATCACCAGCTCTCACCTCTGCACCAGTACGGATAATACCCCTCTCATCAAGATCTTTAAGTGTCTCTTCACTTACATTAGGTATATCCCTTGTTATTTCTTCTGGTCCTAACTTGGTATCTCTTGCCTCTGATTCATATTCCTCTATATGGATAGAAGTGAATATGTCATCTTTAACCAGCTTTTCACTTATCAGTATAGCATCCTCATAGTTATAGCCTTCCCAAGTCATGAATCCTATAAGAACATTTTTTCCAAGAGCCAGTTCGCCATTATCAGTTGATGGACCATCGGCTATAAATTCACCCTTTTCTACATGATCACCTTTTTTAACAATAGGTCTCTGATTAATGCAAGTACCCTGATTTGATCTCATATATTTCAAAAGATTATAAACATCACTTTTACCACCCTTTTTCTTGATGATAATTTGGTTTGCAGAAACCTTTTCAACCACACCTGAGTTTCGTGCTAATATTGCAACACCTGAATCTCTCGCAGTCTTGTATTCCATTCCTGTTCCAATTATGGGTGTTTCAGTCTTTATTAAAGGTACAGCTTGTCGCTGCATGTTCGATCCCATCAGTGCCCGGTTTGCATCGTCATTTTCAAGAAATGGAATAAGCGCTGTTGCTACAGATACTAACTGTTTGGGAGAAACGTCCATGAAATCGACACTTTCGCTTTCTATTTCAAAAATTTCCTCTCTATACCTAACAAGAACTCTCTTATTAATAAATTTTCTGTTCTCGTCCAAGGCTTCATTCGCTTGAGCTACAATATACTGGTCTTCTTCATCAGCGGTAAGAAAAATGATTTCATCTGTTACCACTCCACTTTCCTTATCTACTCTCCTGTAAGGGGCTTCAATGAAACCATACTCGTTTATTCTTCCATAAGTGCTAAGCGACCCAATAAGCCCTATGTTTGGTCCTTCAGGGGTTTCAATAGGACACATTCTTCCATAGTGGGAGTGATGCACGTCACGTACTTCAAATCCTGCCCTTTCCCTGCTCAATCCACCCGGTCCTAATGCACTCAACCTTCTTTTGTGAGTAAGCTCAGCAAGAGGGTTTGTCTGATCCATAAATTGTGACAACTGACTGCTTCCGAAGAATTCTTTTATAGCAGCTGTAACTGGTCTTATGTTTATAAGAGCTTGAGGGGTTACAATATCAACATCCTGAATAGTCATCCTTTCCCGGACGACTCTTTCCATTCTTGCAAGACCAATCCTAAACTGGTTTCTTAAAAGTTCTCCAACAGATCTTAATCTTCTGTTACCAAGGTGGTCTATGTCGTCTGTATGTCCAACACCATAATTCAAATTGATTATATAGTTAATGGAAGCGACAATATCTTCTACTGTAATATACTTTGGAATAAGATCGTCTATTCTTTCTATAAGCACATTCTTTATATCATTTTCCGAAGTATAGCTATTGATTATTTCTTTTAGAACATCAAATTTCACTAATTCGTTTATTTCTGTATCCGAAATATCAAAATCGATATGTGAACTTATTTCAACCATACCATTTCCAATAACAGGTATGGATTTACCTTCAACATTTATCAATATAGTATTTATGCCTGAATTTTGAATTGCTATACCTGCATCTCTTGTTATCTTTTCGCCTTCTGCAACTAGTATTTCACCTGTTTCAGGATTTACAACATTCCCTGCTGCAATCTGACCTGTAATTCTAGTCGCAAGCATAAGCTTTTTGTTAAACTTAAATCTACCTACCTTAGCTAGTTCATATCTTTTTGGATCAAAAAACAAAGAATTCAAAAGGGTTCTTGCGCTGTCGATAGTAGGCGGTTCTCCAGGTCTTAACCTCTTATATATTTCTAACAATCCTTCTTCGCTCGTTTTGCTGTTGTCTTTTTGAATAGTAGCAAATACTCGATCGTCTTCTCCAAGCAATTGAATAATTTCCATATCAGTGCCATAACCAAGAGCTCTTAGCAATACAGTAATAGGAAGCTTCCTCGTCCTGTCAATCCTCACAGAAATTACATCGTTCGAATCAGTTTCATATTCGAGCCAAGTCCCTCTATTCGGAATAACCGTATTTGAATACAGCTTTTTACCGGTCTTATCAAATTCCATATTGTAATATATTCCAGGGGATCTAACTAGCTGGCTTACAACAACTCTTTCAGCGCCATTTATAATAAAAGTACCGGTATCAGTCATAAGCGGGAAATCGCCCATAAAAATTTCCTGCTCCTTTACTTCTCCAGTCTCTTTATTAATGAGACGGACTTTCACCTTCAGTGGAGCTGAATACGTAGTATCCCTTTCCTTACATTCCAATAGACTATATTTTGGTTTTTCATCAAGAGAATAATCAGTAAACTCCAATATAAGATTACCGGTATAGTCGGTTATTGGAGAAATATCTCTAAATACCTCCTTTAGGCCAACCTCAAGAAAATTCTTATATGAGTTTTTTTGAACTTCAATAAGGTTTGGTACGTCTAATACTTCATCGATTTTGGAATAACTCATACGAGTAACTTTTCCCATTTTTACGGGATGTACCATTTGATATCACCTCATAAGTAATGTTATTTTAGTGCATTTTCATAAACTTAGTTCCTGCATGATGTCGGGTCAGTTTCCACTATTACAAACATTTTATGTACACTTGAAAATATACATAAAAATATCGTGCGAATCCCTTATTGTTAATTTTAAAGATCCACCTGATATTTTAAAATACTTTTTTATTAACTAATACACTTTTGCATATTTTATCTTTTCATCCAGCTTCAAAAAAACTTTAATGAATAAATACCCTCAAAATACATAAACTATATTTTATAATATTATTAACAATCATTGCCTCATTTATTCTTATGTGTTATAATTAACGTATCAACTAAAACACAATTTTTCTTACCATTTGCTTTTTACAAGATAATGGTGCTAATTTTTTTATAACTTTCCTTTATAGCGCAGTGTATAATTCTACCACACTATAATTATCTTGTCAATTTATTTTTTTGCATGTTCAAATAATTTTTTTTTTGCATGTTCAAATAAAAAAGCTCAGCATAAGCGCTGAGCCTTTTTATTGCATTGATCTTTAATTTCCATAATTGCTTTATTAAGCATAACAAGTCTTACTTAATTTCTACTGTAGCACCAACTTCTTTGAATTTTTCAGCAATTGCGTTGGCTTCATCCTTGGAAATATTTTCTTTAACTGCGTTAGGAGCATTGTCAACCACTTCTTTTGCTTCCTTAAGTCCAAGACCAGTAACTTCTCTAACAACTTTAATAACTTTAATTTTTTCTGCACCAATTTCTTTAAGAACAACATCAAACTCAGTCTTTTCTTCAACTGCTTCAGCTGCTGCTCCACCAGCTGCAGGTGCCATAGCCATCATAGCCGGAGCAGCTGCAGATACTCCGAATTCTTCTTCAAGAGCTTTTACAAGCTCAGATAATTCCAATACTGTTAGTTCCTTAACTTCATCAATCAACTTTTGAATTTTTTCACTTGCCATTATAATATACCTCCAAATTTTATTAGTTTTTCTATTATTGCGCAGAAGCTTTTTGCTCTGCTATTGCATTTAATGCGACTACAAGACCTCTTAAGTTTGCATTTAATACATTAACAAATCCTGAAATTGGGGCGTTCAATCCGCCAAGCACTCTTGCTATCAGCTGTTCGCGTGATGGCAATTCTGCAAGTGCTTTTACCTTTTCAATGTCAATTACTTTTCCTTCTAATACTCCACCTTTTATCTCCAGCAATCGAAATTTTTTTGCATATTCTGAAATGACTTTTGCAGGAGCGACTGGATCAGAGCTTATAGCTAATGCAGTAGGTCCCTTCAAATACTGTTCTAAGTCTTCAAGATTGCTATTTTTTGCAGCAAACCGTGTAATTGTATTCTTAACAACCCTATACTCCACACCGGCAGCTCTTAATGCATTTCTTAATTCAGTGTCCTGCTCCACAGTCAGTCCCCTATAATCAGCAAGCACCATTGAACAGCAAGAGCCTATCTTTTGGGTCAATTCTTCAACTGCCTTAACTTTTTGATCAAGTATCTTTTTACTTGGCACCCCTAACACCTCCTTACTTTCTTTACTAAACATATATAAAAGTTTACGGGATTTATCCCTTTTTACTTTCGAGTGAATATTGTTATCGGTAAATTCAAAAACCCCTCAATTGTATCTCATAGACATAAATACATGAGGGGTTTACATACACCATCTGCAAATCACCTCGGTAGGCGGAAAATAATTTTCCATTATACAATTTGCACCTACTGTCTATGGTTACACATTTTCACTTTTTTTTCTTACCGCTTTAAACAGCGCTTCCGGATGCTTCATCACTCTTAACAGCCAACACCCTCAATGGGCTAACTTTAACGCCTGGGCCCATTGTTGAAGCTACACTTACACTTCTTAAATACTGACCTTTTGCAGCAGCAGGTTTAGCTTTTACTACTGCATCCATAAGAGTTCTAAAGTTGTCAACTAGTTGCTCCGTTTTAAATGATACTTTGCCAATTGGGCAATGAAGTATGTTTGTTTTGTCAAGTCTGTACTCAATTTTACCTGCTTTAATTTCATTAATAGCCCTTTCAACATCCATCGTTACCGTGCCGGCTTTCGGGTTAGGCATTAAGCCCTTAGGACCGAGTACTCTTCCTAATCTACCTACTACACCCATCATATCCGGAGTTGCAACAACAACATCAAATTCAAACCAGTTATCATTTTGTATCCTTGCTACTAAGTCTTCGGCACCAACGAAATCCGCTCCAGCTTTTTCAGCTTCATCAGCCTTTGGTCCTTTTGCAAATACTAATACTCTGACAGTCTTACCTGTTCCGTGAGGCAGTACAACCGCTCCACGAACCTGCTGATCCGCATGTCTTGAATCAACACCCAGTCTTACATTTACTTCGACTGTTTCGTCGAATTTTGCTTTAGCTGTTTTTTGGACAAGCTCTAAAGCTTCATCAGGATCATACAATTTGGTTCTGTCTATAAGCTTTGCACTTTCAATATATTTCTTTCCTCTTTTCATACTCTTTATCTCCTCCTTGTGGTAAATTTCTTCGGAAAATAACTTTCCTCCCACTTGCTGCAAAAATGCTATCCTTCAACAACTATACCCATACTTCTTGCAGTACCAGCAATCATATGCTCAGCAGACTCAACGCTTGCAGCATTCAAGTCGGGCATTTTTAGCTCAGCTATTTTTCTCACTTCTTCTCTGGATATTTTTGCAACCTTTTCCCTGTTAGGAACACCGGATCCCTTTTCAACCTTGCATGCTTTCTTTAAAAGCACAGCGGCTGGAGGAGTTTTTGTAATAAACGAAAATGACCTGTCTGCGTATACTGTTATTACAACTGGGATTGTTAGCCCAGCATCTTTTGCGGTCCTTTCATTGAACTCTTTACAAAATCCCATTATGTTGACACCATGTTGTCCTAAGGCTGGTCCAACCGGTGGAGCCGGAGTTGCTTTTCCAGCAGGAATCTGAAGTTTTACATATCCGGTAATTTTCTTTGCCATATAAGTTCCACCTCCCAATAAAATATACTACTAGTATAATTCCTTTAAGGTCATAACCTAAAGGTTTTGCCCTAGATCATATAGGGCAGTTTATAAAAACTTGGACACCAACTCATTTAACCTTCATTTTGTCTTGAAATATCTTCTTTAATGTAAAGGTTTAAAAAAATAAGTAAGCACCACGGTTTTAGCGAATAATCTTTAAGACAGAAATTAAAGCTTTGTTATCTGTGAAAACTCAAGTTCTACAGGTGTCTCCCTACCAAACATGGAAACCGAAACCCTGACTTTCTTGCGATCCATGTTTATCTCATCTACTATCCCAATAAAGTTCTCAAGAGGACCCGAAATAACTCTTACACTGTCGCCTGCTTCAAAATCCATTATCGGAGTGAATTCTTCCACTCCCATGCTCTTTATTTCATCTTCAGTAAGCGGCACCGGTTTTGAGCCCGGACCTACAAACCCAGTTACTCCACGGATATTCCTAACTACATACCAAGATTCATCAGACATAACCATTTTTATAAGAACATACCCTGGAAACACCTTCTTAAGTGTTACCTTTTTCTTTCCGTCCTTGATCTCTATCTGCTCTTCCATTGGAACAACTATATCCTGAATGTATTCGTGCATACCTCTGTTTTCAACTATCTTTTCAAGGTTGGTCTTAACTTTGTTTTCATATCCCGAATAGGTATGGATAACGTACCAATTTGAATTATCCGACATTTCAACGTCTGGTATCAATTCTATAATCCTCCTTTATCTTGAAAAGAACCATTGTGTTAATTGTCCTAATCCAAGATCAATCACCCAAAGCAATACTCCAACTATCAAGCAGGATGCCAATACTGTAGCTGTATTATTTATAAGTTGCTTCCTACTAGGCCAGATAACTTTTTTCAGTTCCAATCTTATTTCTTTGAAAAAACGTATAAAACTTTTTTTAACTTTATTAAGTTTGGAAGTATTAGCAACTGCCATCTTTAACATCTCCATTTTCTTTAAGTTCTTAAACACTATGCAGCTTCAATAATTATTTGTTCCTATTAATTAATCATGCAATTATCTGGTTTCCCTGTGTGCTGTGTGTTTATTACAAAACTTGCAAAATTTCTTTATCTCGAGCCTGTCAGGATCGTTCTTTTTATTTTTCTTATTTGCATAATTTCTCTGTTTGCACTCTGTACAAGCTAATGTTATTTTTACTCTCACAGTTAACACCTCCAGCCTTGGGACTATATATTAAATGAATTAATTTTTCAGGCACAAAAAAGCCTTTTTATAAAGCAACCATAAATTTAACATATAATCATTTGAAAGTCAAGCAATTTTTTCAGGCTCTAATCTGCTTTTTTTATTATACATTACAGTTCACAGGTAGCTAAAGAGATAAACTTTCGCAATGTTAGGAAACATTAGCGAAATGCAGCTTAGAGATGTATAGTCAGAGTGAGGAAAAGCAAGCCGACTGTTTGAGCAAAAATGCAACAAAGTAATATTTCAAAATGTATTTTTGCGAGTTTCGGCTTGCCCGAGCTGAACTATACAGCTCTTGCAAATGAAGCGAAGTTTCCGTTATTGCACAGTTATATCTCAAGTTACAGAGGGTCTGAATAGACACTATTATACAACATATCATTTTGCAGTGGCTGAAAAAAACAGATAAACCATGGGATTATTCCTCTATAAGTTCATCTATACCAGCTCCCGGTGGAACTATGGGGAATACCTTTTCATCTTTGTCGATTATAAAGTTAATCAGTACAGGCGTATCCTTCGACTCTAGAGCACGAGTTATTGCGCCATCAACTTCTTCTGGCTTATCCACATCAATTCCAATTGCTCCAAATGCTTCTGCCAGAGCTTTAAAGTTTGTTCCCCTATCAATTGTCGTGGAAGAATAACGTCCTCCATAGAACAGTTCCTGCCACTGCCTAACCATCCCAAGAACTCCATTATTAAGCAAGGCAATTACTACAGGTAATTTATACTCAACAGCAGTAGCCATCTCGTTTAAATTCATACGGAAACTGCCGTCACCTGCTATGTTGATTACCTTTTTATCAGGCATACCTATCTGGGCGCCAATACATGCCCCAAACCCATAACCCATTGTTCCAAGTCCACCTGATGAAATAAACTGTCTTGGTTGGCTATATTTATAAAACTGCGCTGCCCATATCTGATTCTGACCTACTTCGGTGGTAATCAATGCTTTCCCTTTTGTAAGTTGATATATTCTTTCGACTACATACTGCGGCTTCAAAGCTCCATCGTTTGAATAGCTTAAAGGAGAAGTCTCTTTAAGTTCAATTATTTCATTAACCCATTCAGTGTTTTGTTTGTTTTCAAGTCTGCCTATAATCTCTCTTAGAATTTTAGCCATATTTCCCACCAAGGGATATTGCACATCCACGTTCTTCCCTATCTCTGCCGGATCTATATCCAAATGCATTATTTTAGCACCGGGGGCAAATCTCTTAACATTGCTTATTACCCTGTCACTGAAACGAGTTCCTATAGCAATAAATAAGTCTGATTCTGAAACTGCTATGTTTGATGCCCTCGTGCCATGCATACCAACAAGCCCAGTATAAAGCTTATGTGTACCCGGGAAAGAACCTAGCCCCATGAGCGTTGTAGCAACTGGGATGCAAGCCTTCTCAGCCAATTCAATAATTTCATGGTTAGCTCCTGCAATAGACACGCCACCGCCTGCAAGAATAAAAGGGTTTTTTGCCTTGTTAATAATGTTCGCTGCAATATCCAGTTCTGATTTTGAAACCCCAATATCTCCTTCATGAATCTTTTGGGGCTTTTTAGCACTGTACTCAGCAAAATCTGCAGTAACATCCTTGCATATATCTACAAGCACCGGACCTGGTCTACCTTCTTGTGCAATATAAAAAGCATTCCGGATAATATCTGCTAGTTTGTTTACATCCTTTACAATGTAATTGTGTTTGGTAACAGGCATTGTAATACCTGTAATATCAACTTCTTGAAAGGAGTCCTTCCCCAAAAGGGATGTGCTAACCTGCCCAGTAAAAGCAACCATCGGTATTGAGTCCATATAAGCTGTTGCTATACCTGTGACAAGATTTGTTGCACCAGGACCTGATGTAGCTAAACATACACCTACTTTGCCAGTTGCCCGCGCATAACCATCAGCCGCATGCGAAGCTCCCTGTTCATGCGAAGTTAATATATGCCTTATTTCATCTCTTGCATAATAAAGTGCATCATATATATTTAGTACCGCTCCTCCCGGAAAACCAAAAACTGTATCCACACCCTGTTCTTTCAGGCATTCAACAAGGATTTGCGCACCTGTTAACCTCATAATTTTCCTCCGTTCTAATTAAATCACACCACACCTAATCCCACTCCATCCTCAATAACCCTTAAAGCTTTGTTACTTAAGCACTGCTCCGGTACTTGCAGAAGACACCAGTCTTGCATACCTTCCAAGATAACCTGTGGTAATTTTAGGCTCAGGGGCTTTCAATTCTGACATTCTGGATTTCAGCTGGTCATCGGTCACTTCTACATTTAATTTCCCTCCGGGAATATCTATACTGATAATATCACCTTCCTCAACTAAAGCTATAGGACCTTGCTCCATTGCTTCGGGGGAAATATGTCCGATTGCCGCTCCCCGGGTAGCACCTGAAAATCTTCCGTCTGTAAGCAACGCAACATCTTTATCCAATCCCATACCTGCTATTGCCGATGTGGGACTTAACATTTCTCGCATCCCCGGTCCACCTTTGGGTCCCTCATAACGTATAACTATAACATCACCTTTTTTAATGTTTCCATTATAAATGGAATCTATAGCTGTTTCTTCCGAGTCAAAGACTCGAGCAGGTCCTCGGTGTACAAGCATCTCCTGAGCTACTGCAGATCTTTTTACAACTGCCCCATCGGGTGCAATATTACCTTTTAAAACTGCAATACCGCCTGTTGTGCTGTATGGCTCATTTATATCTTTTATAACATTATAATCAAGCACCTGTGCTTTTTCAATGTTATCTCCTACAGTTCCACCTGTAACCGTAATAAGCTCAGTATGAATTAAATTCTTTTTGGAAAGCTCCTTCATAACTGCCTGCACGCCTCCTGCTGCATAAAGGTCTTGTACATGATGATGTCCAGCAGGAGCTAGTTTGCATAGATTAGGAACTCTCCCGCTTATCTGGTTTATGATGTCAAGATCAATTTTAATCCCTGCTTCATAAGCTATGGCAGGAAGATGAAGAACTGAGTTTGTTGAACAACCAAGTGCCATATCAACTGTAAGTGCGTTTTCAAAAGCTCTTTCATTAAATATATCTCTTGGTTTTATGTCTTTTTCGATAAGTTCAATTATCTTCATTCCAGCTTTTTTGGCAAGTCTTATTCTTTCTGCATAAACCGCCGGAATGGTACCATTGCCTGGAAGCCCGATTCCTAGAACTTCAGTCAGGCAGTTCATCGAATTAGCTGTGAACATTCCAGAGCATGACCCACAACTCGGGCATGCATTATCCTCAAGACACCTTACCTCTTCCTCGCTCATTTTTCCAGCTTTAAATGAGCCAACTGCTTCAAACATGCTATTTAAGTCTAAATACTGACCATTCATCTTGATTGAAATCATCGGTCCTCCACTTATAACAATAGAAGGCACGTTGATTCTTGCCGCTGCCATAAGCATACCTGGTACAATCTTATCGCAGTTAGGTATAAATACCATTCCGTCAAAACTATGAGCAAGCCCCATAATCTCACAGGAGTCAGCAATCAGCTCACGGGAGGCAAGAGAGTATTTCATACCTGTATGCCCCATAGCAATTCCATCGCAAACACCTATTGCACCAAACTCAATCGGTGTGCCGCCAGCCATTCTCACGCCAGCTTTTACTGCTTCTGTTATCTTATCAAGATTTATATGTCCCGGTATTATTTCACTGTATGAATTGGCAATCCCTATAAGGGGTCTTGATATTTCTTCATCAGTATACCCCATTGCTTTGAATAACGATCTGTGGGGTGCCCGTTCAATTCCCATTTTAACTATATCACTTTTCATAATTTTTCCTCGCTTTACTTCAATCTTTTATTAAAGCTACTTTATCATATGATTATACATTACCCGGTTACTATTTGTACATGAATACATGCACAAATACCAGTTATTACAGGTGTAAGCATTTACTGTTCACGCACCTCTGAATCAGTTAAGTAAAGAATAATATCTAATACAGCTAATTGCAGTGAAGCTCAGGAAAACTACAAATCACCCACCACGAATAAAACCCGCTCTAAAGCATCCAGTTAATTATAAAATTATTATTGTAGAAAAACTTAGCTGCAGCAGAGTTGTCAATAGCTGTAAAAACTCCCGAAAAAGCTGGCATTGTTTGGAAAAGCATCAAAGCTGCCAAAATCAAATATACCATGAGGAAGCCTTCAACTGTACCAAATGCAAGCCCGCCCACTTTATCTAATTGCTTTAAAATAGGAAGCTTTACAACACCAGACAGTAAAAGCTTTAACAACACAAGCCCAAATCTGACTGCAATAAAAAGTAACACAAGACTTATAATGTTAACTACAACCTCTGCAAGTCCTCCTCCAAGACTTTCAATAATGCCATTAAAATCAATTATTTTTGACAAATCAATCTTATCTAAAAGAGGCTCCTTAAAAATATTAGGTAGCTTAAAGCCATCTATCACTGTTCCAACAGAGTTTTTCAACGCAGTTCTTGTATCAGATTGAGCTTGGACAGATGCGCTAAGTGCCGGAAGATTTCTAATATTATCAGTTATTCTCATCTTAACGTTTGCAAAAATAGAAGTTTCCATTAAAAAATTTGCTACTACAGGATAATACTTAACAGAAACTATAATAGCAACAAAATAAGAAGCTATCCGAAATACCGAAAGAATAAATCCACTAAGGAAACCTACAAATGCAAATAATGCAATAATACCCAAAACAGCCCCATCGCTCCAATTAAATCCCATTTAACACCCCTCCCTCATTTTACCAGTACCCAAACACCATATCTTCAAAATCCATTTAAGTATTATTAATACTCAGAAAGTCATATTGTATAGAATTATTGCATTCTATACAATATTCTTTTTGAGCAATAATCATTTATAAGAATAACTGATTAATAAGTTTTAATTATTGACACACCTTGTTTTGTGACTAATGCAGCTTCAAGCCTGCTAAAAAAGTAAACACTCTTAATATCTGATTTTGATGAATATGTGCTTAGAAGCTTGCCCTTCCTATTAACAAAGCTAACCATCCTTCCAGAATTTACCGCAATAATATCACTATACGCATTGATATTTAAAATCTCTTTTTCAATATTGTGTTTTGCAAAAACCTCACCTTTTGAGTTCAATATAATAACCTCTGGTCTTTTTTTCAAAAGACTTCCTAACGTATTATCCCCGCTTGCCGCCACTGCAGTATATCCACCTTCCAGTATATTAGCACTGTACACCTTTCTTCCACCAAAGTTGTTTCCCCATATAAGTGATCCATCTGTTTTATAGCAGGCTGCCCCTGTATCTCCCGAAGCTAAAACATGATTTCTGTCTATAAAGTATATAGCTGAATAAACTTGATTTACGTCAGATACCGCCCCAGCTTTTGTTTCGCCAAATATATCAAGAAACTCAATGCTGCTAATGACAGAAACTCCAGAAGTATTGACACAGTTTACAGCAATTGTCCTATTGTCAGGTGAAACCTTGGCACTTAAAATATAAATACCAGAAAAACCTTTTGTGAAGATTTCATTTCCACTGTTGTCAAAAAGAGTTAATGTTGCTTTTAACCCCTTTGCTTCCTTTATTACAGTAACGTAGCCATTACTGTTTACATCCACATTTATTATGTTTTCACTAAATTCTTTTTCCCAATCAATATAACTTCCATTTACTGCATATAGTTCCTTTCCACCAATATCTGCTATGATAAGGCTAGATCCACTTTTTTTTAATATTGGGTTATTAATTTTAGTTGGGTACTCCCAAAGCGTTTTCCCTTGTTTATCTATAAACTTAATAGCTTGGCTATTACACTCTACCAATTGATCCTTATATGTAATAAAGGCTGAGTTCTCAAACCCGATTATTTCATTTATTACTTTCTGTCCGTCCTTTTCTCCCAACTCTAACAACTTGTTTTCAATAAAATCTTTTATATTATAACCTTCTGTGCTCATATTCGGATTATTAAAATATAAGAATAAAAACAGACCAGCTACAATCCCAATAAGAATCAGCAATATAATTAAGCTTAATCGATTGTTAGTCTGCACATCACTTATGACATCTTTCTCGTGTACTTCCATAATTTCCACCTAAATTTTTTTATTACATTTTACCATAATCAAGAGTAAAATGATATATATTTCTCTAGTTGGTCAGTTAGAAAAAATTCCGGTGCTTCTAGATTAGCTCATCCACGAATACCGGAATTTTTATATTATCATAACTTTTTTTAAAAAAAGATTGAAGTAGCTAATCATTTTTTTGCTTGTATTCTCCCTCAGCTGCCTGATAAAACGGCTCTAAGGTAAAATATCTTATTTGCCTTCTTTATCCATGGCTTCTATCAAGTTCTTACGCGTTACTCTAAGGCTATCATCGCTACTTAGCTTCTTTTTATTAACTACAAGCCCTGTATAATCACCATTCTTAACTACATAATAATAATAATCATCTCTGGATACATATTCAAGCTTTATTTCTTCTCCATCCTTCAAAAAGTAGGTAATAGTTATTTCAGAGATACCTTCAGGTTTTCCATCAATGTCAACCTCATCCCTAATACCTGCTATTAAAAGACCTTGGTAGTACTTTTTGAAATAAAAGTCTCCCTTATGATCCGTTACTGAAGCGTCCCTACCATTTAAAGTGAACTTATCGTTGTCTGAATCTTCAGGATCGGTTTGTATTTCTGAAACATCAGTAGTCCCATCAATTTCAACCACAACCTTATTCACATTCTGAATATTCGGAAGGGCAACAAAAGAGTCAACCACTTCTTCCACAGGAACATCTAGGAAATTTACAACATTAACATCAAGATTGAAAACATCATCTCTGTCAGCTAATTTGGCATATATATTGCTACCTGCAGTCTCATTTCCAAACGAAATACTATTCTCGTAGTCATTTGTCTTAAAGGATAATACATATTTAGGATTATCAAGACCAAAAACTGCAAGATCAGAGCTATCCTTTACATATGTTTTTACCTGCAGAGTACTGATTGCTGTTGTAATCTCATCTATTTTAGCCAAGTTAGCATTAGCCGCAAGAGGCTCTGAAAGCACCCATATATCCCCATCTTTATAGGAATCGAAGGCATTAGCGCCATTTCTTTTTAATGCTATCTGTGTGAAATCTTCAACTGCAATTTCAAATAATGTAACAAGCTTCAGATCGTTTTTGGTTATTAATATCCCTTCACTCTCATATGTGCCTATTGTATAAACCTTGTCTCCTCCGGGTAGCATGGCATAATAAGCTCCCTTTGTAGGTGTCAAATTTCCTATCAAAATTGAGTATTCAGTTCCATCATCAAGATATGCAGTTGCATGCACAGGTTTATCCAGTCCATATACTGAAAGATCCTTGGGGTTTTCTTCAATCTCCTTTTCAACGAATATGGAACTCATTCTTATCGCTATGCTTCTTACTCGACTGTTGTCAATCCTCATATCCTTATCTGACTCAAGCTGCCAGTTATCCTTATCAACTTTGTTCAGCACAAATTCTTCTTCAGGATATCTGACTACAACTTTGTTTACCTTAAGTGAATCAAAGTCCACTATTTTTACTGAAGTCGATGGTTTATAACTAGGTCCTGTATCTTCTTCGGGCACCCTGTCTTTAAGCAAGTAGAAGGCTCCGATTGCAACAGCCAGAACTACCACGAGAATAATGGCATTTCTGTATAACCTCATAAATGTCTCCTCCTCACCCATACATAGACACCTGTACCAAGAATTAAAAGAGGAATAACTATCATAACAACAGCAGCCATTACATTAGCCTCAAGTTGTGTATTGTCCAACCTTCTCACTTCATATTTCTTGGGAAGAATCATAATCTCATCTTCTCTTTCATCGGTCATCCACTGTATTGAATTGAAAAACACATATATTCCATAAGGCGAAATGCCCTCATAAACACTGTCTGATAAAAAATCACCATCTCCAAAGACTATTAATTTTGAAGGTTCATACCCGCCTTCATCCAGTACTGAAACGGCAAGATTCAAAGGTCCTTGAGTGTTTTGCCCCCTTGATGCATCAATAAGCTCACCTATAGCCACCTCACTGGTTGTAATCATTGGGTTAACCTTTATATATTCTTTAGTATTCTTGAGTATATTTATGCTCCGGCTCCGAGGTATCAACACAGATATACCTGCATTTGCAAGATCTCGCGTTACATCAGTGTTTTGGATAATGGGAATCAGATCAGTAGGGCTGTTGGCCAAAAATCTGTTCTGATCATTTTCTCTTGCAACATCATAATTCAAAGAGACTCCATAGTCCTGCAAAATACTCTGGAAATTTGCAAGGTCGGGATCCTGATCAATAGGGTCAAACATCATTATAGCATTGCCGCCATTATCCATGTATTCCATCAACCTTTCCCTTTCAGCTTGGGCAAGATCCTTTTGAGGGCTGGCTACAATTATCATTTCCGCATCATCGGGTACTTTTTCCTCAGTCAAAAGATTGATTTCTTTAACATCATAATTATTTCTGTCAAGATAATCCTTAACAACGCTGTAATCTTTATCTATTGACCTTTCATTGTGTCCGGCAAGGAAATAAATTGTGGGCGTATATTCGGCGGTTACATATTTAATTGCCCCTGTTATAGCAGGTTCGGCATTTGAACCTGTAACGTAAGACTCAAAATTCTGTGTGTAGGTAAAATCAAACATATCATAGTAGTTAATAACTTTTATTTTACTCCCACATTTTACAACATAATCACTCATTTTTATCGATTTCAATTCATCAGGATCAATTTCCTTATAAATACCGGGGTTTCTATCTGGATCTACATAACGCACCTTTATATAACTGCTTCTTTTTGCATACTGGCTCAGAATTTCATCAATCTCCTTCAGATCATTGCTGTCATTAATTCTGCTCTCATCAACCAGTCCGATAATTTCAACATCCTTATCAAGGTCGTCCAAGATTTCATAAGTTGTTTCGCCTATAGAAAAGAGCTTCTCAGGTGTAAGATCCCACTTTATGTCTGTCAGATCCACAAGCATATTGATAACAACAACAAGTGCTATAACAGCAACTATCAATATAATTGAGTTGGAACCATACTTCAGTCCTCTGCTCTTTAACATTTTTCCAAATACATTTTTAAAGCTAAATTTATTTTTCATATGCTATCACCCCTGACTCCAGCGTCTTTTTTCTATTACTCTTACAGTTAGGAAAAGAAAAACAGTTGTAAAGCTAAGGTAGTATACAATCGCGTTCAGATTCAAAATGCCAAGGTTGAAATCACCGTACCTTGACATCAGTGAAAACCAATTTAGTACCTGTGACAAAAATCCTCCCAACATACTTGATATTGCGTCCATAAGCCATATTACCAACAGTATTACAAAAGTTATTATTGCAGCAATAATCTGGTTTTCAGTTAGGGATGACGCGAATATTCCAATTGAAATGAAGGTTGTACCTAATAGAATGAACCCTATAAACCCCCCAATTGTCTGAGCCACTGGCGGGTTACCGAAAATTGAAAGTATCAGTGGGTAAACAAGTGTGATTGCTGTCATCACTAAAAACACAAAAATCAAAGCGAGGAACTTGCCAAGTACAATATCCATAATCTTTACTGGACTTGTTAAAAGAAGCACCTCAGTACCATTTTTTCTGTCTTCAGCATAGCTTCTCATAGTCAGTATAGGTACAAAAAACAGCAATATAAATCCCATACTTGAAAGGTTCGAATTAAAATCAGCATATCCCCCGTATAAATTAGGCAAGAAGAATATGGAGCAGAGTAATATATAAAACCCTATCAAAACATAGGCTATTGGAGAATAGAAATACGATTTGACTTCCCTTTTTAAAACAGCAAACATAATCAGCCAACCTCCTTCTCTTCAGTCACTATTCTTAAGAATATATCCTCTAGGGACATATCCAGCGACTTCAATTCAAGTATAGGATATCCAACCTTTGCAAGCTCAAAGAATACAGGTCTTCTAACATCAATATCCTTTTCAGTTTCAATAATATAATCACATATATCCTTTTCATTGCTAGGATGGGGTTCAACATACCTTATCCCATAAACTTCCTTAAGCAGGTTTACAATAGATTTTTGCGGACCCGCTATTCTTATTGTAAATTTTGTAGACTTCCCAAAACCTTTGGATAGGTTTTCTGGTGTATCTATAGCAGCAATTTTTCCTTCGTTTATTATTACTACTCGATCACATACTGCACTCACTTCGGGCAAAATATGTGAGCTCAAAATTATCGTGTGCTCTTTAGACAGTGCTTTAATTAGTCTTCTAATTTCAATAATCTGTTGGGGATCAAGTCCGACTGTAGGCTCGTCCAACACCAAAACCTCCGGATTCCCTATAAGTGATTGTGCCAAACCAACCCTTTGCTTATAACCCTTAGATAGATTCTTTACCATTCTGTCTTTAACATTGGTTATCTTAACAAGTTCCATTATGTCGTTTATTTGACTTTTCCTCTTTTTCTTATCAACAAGTTTAAGTTCACTGATAAAATACAAAAAGTCTTTTACAACCATGTCAAAATAAAGTGGTGGGCGTTCTGGCAAATATCCTATTCTTTTTTTTACTTCCATTTGATTTTCAAGGATATCATAGCCACATACCTTAACGGTACCACTGGTGGATGGAATAAAACCGGTAATGATATTCATCGTAGTTGATTTTCCTGCACCGTTAGGTCCAAGAAAACCAAGGATTTCGCCTTTTTCCACTCTAAAGTTGAGATCCTTCACACCGGTTATCAAACCATAATTCTTGGTTAAATCGATGATTTCGATCATGTGCTTCCCCCCTAATAATAGTCTTGCACGTAGATTCACAATAATACTAATACTAATACTATCATACTTCATTATGGAAGAAACTTTTGAATAAAATATGAACAAATTGTAACTAATAAGTTGCTGTTCGGATGTGAGAAAATTAGACAAAAATCTTTGTTGTGTTGGTGGGAGGGTTGGTGGGTTGGAAAGTTGGAAGGTTGGAAAGTTGGAAAGTTGGTAGGTTGGAAGGTCGGAAGGTTGGTAGGTTGGAAGGTCGGAAGGTTGGTAGGTTGGAAGGTCGGAAGGTTGGTAGGTTGGAAAGTTGGAAAGGGGCTTGCGCCCCTCTGTTTATTTAGGTTGTTAAGCGAAGTCTACAACAAAAAGCGAAAGGGGCTCGATGCCCTCGAGCTTTTATTTTGCTTATCTTCGTTTTTTTACAAATGTACTTGCAAGTACAGGTCCTAAAAAGGAAAAACCCAGAATTATCATCCAGTCATTAGAAAGAAGATCGACTGTTTTAAAAATACCTTGAAGTGCCGGTATATATATGGCACCTAATATCATTGCAATAGAACAGCACACTGCAAGCACAAGGGCTATGTTATTAAATATGGGTATCTCAAAAATGTTTCTTTTTTCTGATTTGCATTCAAATACATGTATCAGCTGGGTTAATACAAGGGTGGCAAATCCGGCGGTTCTTGCCCTTGGTACATCCCCTGTAAAATGGAGCACACTTATAAACACAGCTAATGTACTTAATCCTAAGAATATTCCACGAAACAGGATTAACCTAGCAAGCCCCCGTGCAAATATATTTTCATCAGGCTCCCTAGGTGGTTGCATCATGACATCCTTTTCTGCTGGCTCAAGACCAAGTGCAATAGCAGGCAGACCATCAGTAACAAGATTGACCCATAGTATTTGTATAGGCAGAAGCGGTATAGGCAAGCCCAGCAACATCCCTAGAAACATAGTCAGAACTTCACCAATGTTACATGCAAGAAGGTATCTGATAAATTTTCTGATATTACTGTAAATTGTTCTTCCTTCCTCAATTGCAGCTACTATAGTGGAGAAATTGTCATTCAAGAGTATCATGGACGATGCTTCTTTTGTAACATCAGTACCCATAACCCCCATAGATACACCAATATCTGCTTCTTTTACTGCAGGCGCATCGTTTACACCATCTCCGGTCATTGCAACAACATGACCAGCTTTTTTCAGAAGCCTTACTATTCTAAGCTTGTGCTTTGGCGAAACTCTTGCATAAACCGAAATATTTCCTATTTCTTTCGTAAGCTCCCTGTCATTTAAGTTATCCATCTCCGCTCCGGTCATTATCTTGTCATCTTTAGATAATATTTTAAGCTCTTTTGCTATAGCTGCTGCAGTTATCTTATGATCCCCTGTAACCATAACAGGTTTTATTCCTGCAGTGAGGCATTTACGGACTGCATCATGTACTTCATGTCTTGGAGGATCTATCATACCTTCAAGACCGACGAATACAAGGTCTTGCTCCATTTCCTTCTTTAGAGGTTCACCAGCTGCTACTTTTCTGTACGCTACAGCTAAAACCCTCAGAGCTTCTTGAGCCATTGTGTCATTTACCTTTATTATTCTTGCTCTTTCAAGAGCGCTTAACGATGTTTCAGCACCTGATACCATAATCTTACTGCACTTTTGTATTATCACATCAGGCGCTCCTTTCACAAAAAGATATTGTCCTCCGCCTTTGTATTTCTTACAAAGTACGGACATGCATTTTCGTTCAGAATCAAAAGGTATCTCAGAAACCCTTATATACTCGTCTGTTAAACTTTTTGCTATATATCCTCCTTTTGCAGCTGCTATGAGAAGTGCTGCTTCAGTGGGGTCTCCTGTCACAACCCACCTTTTCTTGCTGTAAAATGCATATTTTATTTTATTAAGTGTTCCTTCAGGCTCTCCCTCCATCTCTTCCATCCCGGCGTTATTGCAAATGGCTCCTATTTTAAGAGTCATCTCAAGATTTTTCTCCCTTTGCGGTTCAACACTGCGACCATTAATCGTAAAGTCGCCCTTTGTTGATGTTCCGCTGCCACTAAGCTCGTAAACATTCCCAGAGGTATATATTTTTCTTACAGTCATTTTGTTTTCGGTCAGCGTCCCTGTTTTATCTGAGCAAATAACAGTAGCACAACCTAAGGTTTCAACTGCTGGAAGCTTTCTTACAAGCGCTTTTCTTTTCACCATTCTTTGCACTCCCAGTGCAAGAGCTATTGTTACAGTTGCAGGTAACCCTTCCGGAATAGCTGCAACTGCTAGGCTGATACCGGCAAGAAGCATTGTATAGGTTGGCTCACCTCTTAAAATACCGGTTATAGATACTATTGCGCATATGATGAGGCAACTATATACTATGAGCTTTCCGAGATGATCCAGCCTCTTTTGAAGTGGCGTTTCTTCTTCTTCAATACTTTGTATCATGTCTGCAATTTTTCCCATTTGGGTATTCATACCGGTACTGCCTACAATAGCCTTGCCTCTTCCGGTTGTAATCACCGTACCCATGTAGACATGATTTGCCTTATCCAAGTCTCCAGTTTTATCATATTTACTCGAATGAACATTTTTATCAACAGAGACAGACTCCCCTGTAAGAAGAGATTCATCAACCTTAAGTTCATTAGCATCAATTAAGACAGCATCAGCAGGCACACGATCCCCGGCTTCTAGGATTATTAAGTCCCCCGGTACAATTTTATCCGCAGGAATACTGATAGTTCTTCCATCCCTTATGAGTTTGGCAGTTGGAGCAGCAAGCTTTTTAAGTGCCTCCATTGTTTTTTCAGTTCGAAATTCCTGAATAAATCCCAGTATGGCATTTAGAATAACTATGCATAATATAGTAACTGCTTCGATAACGTCTCCCATCAAGGCAGAAATAAACGTTGATGCTAAAAGTACCAACGTCATAAAATCTTTAAACTGGCTTAGAAGTATCTTTAAAGCAGAAATTTTCTTCTTCTGTACCATAGCGTTAGGACCATACTTTATCAGCTTCTGCCTTGCTTCTTTTTCTGACAGTCCTCTATGTATATTGCTTTGAGATGAGAATGTCTTCAAATTTCGTATGCTCAAATTTATCTCTCCCTACTTTTTTATTTATTTTTTAAGACTGTGACGCATATCCTCACTTGTCCTATTAATATTCAAAAAAGGTTAGAGATAGTACAATAAAGTTTGACCTTCTGACTCGATAGCCATTAAGCAATTTGTCGCTCCTGATTCTTCTTATTCCCCTTTATTTCATAGCAAAATCAAGTATAATAAAAATATATAATAATTTGTTTCTTAGGTGGTGTTGACATGGAAATAATAGTAAAGTCAAAAATTGATGAGTTAAAAATTCTAATTCTTGTTAGCCAATGTAAGCTGACTCTGTAAGCCATCGTTTTATAAAGAGGTTTCCGCAGATGTGTTTAATGGGTTTTTAATACGTTAATTTATGCTTGTCATCCCCAATAAAAAGATAGAGCCAGAGATTACTGTCTATGAAAACGTGATTCATCACCGTATATTTCCTCTCTATCAAATCTAAAAGCAGGATCAGCCATTCTATATTCCTCAGATAACTGAATAAGCTTATCTATAGATTGCCTTTTCACTTTAGCTTTAACTAAATCAATGATTTCATCAAAAATAACGGTGTCTTCTTTTTTATCCATTTTTATAATAAGCGTATTGCCTTTAACTTCTATCATGACTTATCAACCCCTTATTTATATTATAGCACAAATTGCGCATGAATACACTCTATATTACCCTTTCCAAAGTAGCATGTGAACTGTAACAGTAGGCGATGATTTTATAGGTGATGTCATTGAAGATACTATTAAATTAATGAGAATTAGAAGAAAAATTGATAATAGAATTGAACCGCATCAATTTAAAAGTAGTGATTTCGAATTACCAATACAAAATATTTGTTTATAACTCTGTTGTTGTGGTAAAAGCTTTAGTACTAAAACAAATTAAAGGTAGCATTTTTTAAGTATTGAAAGTTAATAATAAAAGCAACTTCACAATAGCTTGGAGGGTTTGATTATGGATGATAATAAAATAAAAAACAAGAACAAATGCAACGAAGAGCCATTTGTTATTCCAAACGAAGCGGCTTGCTCACCAGAGTTTCCAGAAGGTTGTTTAATTGTAGAAGGTGAAGCTGATGAGAGTTGAAAAAAATTTGGCGAAGATGTGAACTACAAAAACTCCTGAAAAGATTTAACTTTCAGGAGTTTTTGCTGTTGCATTTACACCAGGCAGATCCATTGCTTTTTTGTATTGCTGTGTTGACAGACTAATTCTCGCAATCCACCAATACATGGATAGTATCCGGATTTGCATCATTTCGGGTTTTAAATGCTTCGTCGATTTTACTTAAAGGAAATATATGCGTTATTAATTCAGAGGTATTGACCAAGCCATCCATTACCATTTGCACACCCTGTTGAAAGAAATTTCGCATATCTATATCTCTTCGCGGCTCGGTAGCATATATCTCAAGCCTTTTTCTATGAACCTTGAAGAAATCCAAGGGCTTTTTGCATACACCGATACATCCGTACATAACAATTCTCGCACTTGTCGTACAGCAGTCGATAGCATCTACCATACCATCGCCTTCCAGCAGACATGGTACAACGACATCAAAGCCATCGGGGAAATCCTTTCCAAGGATTTCCATTGTCGGCACATTGGGGTTGGGTACTTTATAAGTATGTGTAGCACCGTATTTACGGGAAAGCTCAAGCTTTTTATCAAACAAATCGGTTACAACCAGATTCTTCGGACTATAAAGCCTTAATACCTGAGTAAGAACCAATCCGCTTACACCCTGACCGGTAATTAATACGTTTTTTGTATGGTTTATTTCAGCCAGCTCTGCAGCATGGATTACTCCGGGTAAAATCTCTATCAGGCTGGTTTCCTTTAATGACAAGCCAGAAGGTATGACCTTTACATTAAAAGGCTTGCACACTATATATTGCGCATACGCTCCCCATACATATCGGCACGTTACCTTATCTCCGACATGCAGACCGATTACCGCCTTTCCCACCTTATCTATAATACCCGCTACCTCGTGTCCTAACCTGGCAGGCGTAGAAATAAACTCAGGCGCCCTGGTGCCTCTGTAGGCTTCCAGATCTGAACCGCATATTCCCACCCACTTTATTTTGACTCTGATTTCGTTGTCAGCCGGTTCGGGAATTTTTGCATATTTTACTGATATATCAAAACTTTCGTTTAATACCGCAACCATTTGTGAGTTTGATGTGCCTTGTTCTACTAATTCAATCTCCATCATTTGCATCTTTGTAGCCATTTCATTTCACTCCGATTTCTGTTTGATATTCTGTTTTTTAAGAGGAACTATATCGCTTAGAATTATTACGTTACATATGCTCAGTTTATTCCCCGCCTCCAGAGAACGAGGGCTTAGGAGCGTTTGATAATCACCCGACCGACACCTTTACTTCAAATCCTTCCGACAGTTCACTTTCAATACCTGATGCATTAACAGACTGAATTTTGTAAGTATACACACCTTCCTCGTCAATGCTCATATCTGTAAATGTAGCAGTATTGATACAAGTGCTGCCGCTTATTAATATGAATTCTGCTTTCGATTCCTTCTTTCTCCACACCTTGTAATACAGAAAGTCCGTCTCAGTATTGGGGGTCCATTTAATAAATATCTGATTGTTGTGATTAAATCCCTTTTCGGCATAGCCTTTAATGATTTTGGGTGCGCAGGGCTGTTCATTGTTTTTGGGAACCATCATAATTAAGGATACAGAGTGCATAGGTATTTTTAAGCTGATTAATAAATTGCTGTCAACATCAATATCTTTTACAGCCTCAAAAAGCTCGAGACCTTCCTTTTCTCTCATTACCTTAATCTGCTCACAGGATGGCTGAGCCGGTTTACCCATTTGCCTCCAAACATTGTAGGAGCTGCTGTGTTTTTCTCCAATTCTGTAATGGATGAGCTTATAGGCACCTCTAAAAGGCAAATTATCCAAACACACATTGATTTCTCTCGGATTAATATCATCCTCCATACCGTCTTCAAAATTCCATACCATCATAGAAAGAGCATTACCGTTTAGCGTGGGCAGTATTCCGAATTTGGTTCCATACCCCTCATTCTCACAGACAGCCTGCATTCTTTGATCTCCCAAACGGCTTAAAAGCACATAAGCATTAAAAGCAGGTTTTTTAATAATATCGGTTGAAGGGTACGAGCAAAGCGGGGTAAACTGTGAGCGATTTCCACTGAACAAAGACCGTTCCCATTGCAGATGACAATTATCACTGACTACAAGGCTTAGGTTCATTCGGTATTCATCCTCTACAATCCTTGTGTAGATATCAACCATTTTACAGACAAAACCAGGGAAATAATGTGTGTTCCGAAAATTGAGCCAGCTTTTATGGCTTATTCCCTTATTCCCCTGCCATACAATATCCGCTTCATTGTTTATAAACTCGGTATTCTTAAACTCATCATATTCCTTGATTATATCCAAATAGTATTTTACAGAATCAAACATAACATCCATAGAAGGATTGGTACTGTTAACATATCCCGCCTTACAATGCACCGAAATAAAATCAAGCCGGGTACCGAAGGTTCCGGTAGCATAATTTAAACCCTTTGCACAATGCTCAAGAAACGCTTTAAATATTTTCTGAGCGCCCTCCTTCTGTTTGACTGCAGGTCCTCCCACCTTGATATTAGGATTTACCGAGTGGATTGCGTATTCCATATAGTCATACAACGCCAAAAAGGTTTGTGGGTCGTCCACCCAGAACGGATGATTGTCCGGCTCGTTCCATACTTCAAAATACCAGGTCTCTATCTCTTCCTTCCCGTAGCGGGTCTGAAGGTGAATTACGAATTCTTTAAGCACCTTAACCCAAAGGTGGAAATCCGAAGGTATAAACCAATGCTCGGTGCTCTTTTTGATACAGGAAGGAAGATAAATTGTTTCAACAAAAGGTTTTATATTATGCTCATGCAAAATATCGTAAACCTTGTCAACAGTAGTCCAATCGTATTTTAAATTCCTCTCTTTATCAAGTGAAACAACTGTGTCAAAGGAAAGCTCTATGATCTTTTTGTCCCTGTACCTTATGGGATTGCCAAAGTCCGATCTTTCCTCCATCAGATAATAGTCTCCCTTTCCGTGGCTTGTAAGGATATTGTGTTGCCGTATGTGCTCAAAATGATTGTTAAAGGAAGAAAGATGCTCATACATTTTTTTGGTGGGCGGCATATAGGTAAAGTCAGTATTAGCATTACCTGTCGCGGCATAAAAATGCTTAAAAGGCTTAATATTGTTCTTGCCATCTACTCTTATTTCAATAGTTTCCATAGTGTATACTCTCCTTTATTTATATAGAACATACATATTCTAAGAATTAAAGACGTTCCACATAGCTTAATATTAACTGCGCGCTCGTATAAGTTCAATCTAACCCCAACCTTTTAAACTGCTCTTTTGGTGCTTCTGTCTTTATCAGAATTTGTTTCATCATTTTCTTGAATTTTTCTTCAAGCTCCTTATCTTTGATCGGATTTTCCTGAGAATAATCACCCGTCAAATCGAAAAGAAGCGTATCCTTTATATGTTGCCCGATGTAATTTCTCCCTTTAACCTTCTTTTTCGAGGTTCCATCCTTTGGGATCTTGTAGACCGGATAGTTTGTATTGGGTAAAAACCTACCCATCTCAATTTCGCCGGCTATATCCAGCCCCAGATACTTTTTATGCGTTACAGGCATAGCAGTATATGAATAGCACGGGTAATTATCTTCACTTTCCGCGGATTTAAAAAAAGTATGATTTCCGTCGGTAATATTCATTGCTCTTCCGTGAATTCCATATATTACGGCATCTCTTTTAAGCTCATCGCCGCCCTCCAAGAAGTCTCTCCATGAAAGCCCGTGAACATCGTCGGGACATGCAATTCCATGGTAATCCAGTATTGTAGGCATCATATCGATATTCTGTGTCAATGCATTAACTCTCCTGCCGGCTCCATCACTGCCCGGTAAATGTATCATCAGAGGGATATGCGCAATTTCATTATATAAATGCATTATGTTTTTTCCCGTAAAGCCATGTTCTCCAAGTATATGACCGTGATCCGTTGTGAATATGAGCAATGTGTCCTCCCACAAATCATATTGGTCCATTTTATCAAGAAGCTTTCCGAGCCAGTGATCGGTCATGGTAAGCAGTCCGGCATATAGCTTCCTCAAGTGCTCTACCGCTTCGGGAGGCTCTGTAACAGGAGCATATGAAGACCAGTTGAAATGTAATCCTTCGTAGGAGTCTTCATACATATCCAAATATTCTTTTGGGCAGTCGAAGGGCTCATGAGGATCAAAGCATTCCACCCAGAGAAGAAAATCGTCCGCTTCACGGTTGTTATCCAGCCATTCACAAGCAGCGCTGAAGGTCTTTGGTCCGGGATAGTCCTCTTCCTTTATAAATTCTGTGCGGTTTTGTTCATATTGCTCCCTGATCTGACCGTAATATGATTCGGGAAGCGCCGGAGGCACAACCCTTGAAACCCACCGGTCACTTTCCTGACCTCTTTGCAGATCCCAAGTATTAAACAGCTGGCAGTAACCTTCTCCGCCCAGTCCAAAATAGTGGTAATGGTCTGTAACAATATGCGTATATATCTCATTTTCCCTCAATTTGGACGGCAGAGTAACATCAAAGGGCTCGATGCCTCCCCATCCTTTAAATATAAAGCTGTACCTTCCGGTCATCATATCTCTTCTCGCAGGCATACAGGGAGCAGAGCCAATCCAGTGATTATCAAAAACAATGGATTTTTGCGCAAGTCTGTCAATATTTGGGGTTTTTACCCAAGCATGCTCATTGTACAGCTTTAACATATGTCTGTTGAGACTGTCCAATAATACAACAATGGTTTTCATTATAACCTCCCCTGCATTTAGTTTTTTTTATGTTTATTATAAACTTGTGCTGATTTTTAATAAACTACTACTTCATGGACCATATCATCGTCAAATTGCGGCAGATAATCACTTTGAATCAATTTGCCGTCTACAGTTATTGTTTTCTTACCAGCCCTGTTTTTAGTCTTGTTCAATATTGTAATCCTGTAAGCCGTTCCCCTGAAAGTCCTGCTAACTTCAACCTTATCCCAGCTGTCGGGAAGACAGTGCTCTATTTTCAGTCCGTCACACTCCTTTCCTTTTACTGCCGGCAGCCTGTAATCACTTCAAACTTGCCTTCCAATCCTTCTGATGAGTTCGGCCCAATCCATACCTTAAATTCTCCGGGTTCTACAACATATTCGTTACTTTCGTTATAGAATCCCAGCTGATCCTTACCCAGAAAAAACTCTGCTGTTTTGCTTTCACCCGGCAAAAGAAAAATCTTCTGAAATCCTCTAAGCTCCTTTATGGGCCTTATTATACTTGCGCATATGTCCTGTATGTATATTTGTACGATTTCCTCCCCTTCCCTGTCTCCTGTGTTTTTAATTTCCGCGCTGACCTTTATGGTTTGGGAAGCTTCGATCCGGGCACTGCTGAGCATTAAGTTTGTATACTCAAAATCGGTATAACTGAGACCATACCCGAACGGGTACTGCGGATCATAATATCTATACTGCATTCTTCCGATTTTTTTATATGCGTAATAGATCGGCTGTTGCCTGATATGCTTAGGAAATGTTATCGGAAGCTTGCCGCTTGGATTAAAGTCTCCGAAAAGGACATCGGCTATGGCATTGCCTGCCTGTGTGCCAAGCTGCCATGCTTCTATAATAGCCGGGATATGCTCCGCCTCCCAGGGTATGGATAACGGTCTTCCGTTGATTAAGACAAGAACCACAGGCGTTCCTGTTTCGTAAATACTTCTAAGAAGTCTCTGGTGATTTTGGGGCAGCTCCTGAGTCATGCGGAAGCTGGCCTCCACACTGTATAATAAGCCCTCTCCCAAAAAAACAACAGCAACATCAGCCTGCTTTGCCAAAGCCACCGCCTTTTGTATTTCTTTTTCATCATCAGCCAAGACCCCAACCGATGAAGCTGAAATATAATCGCCCCGTGTTACCGAATCCAATGTCTTTACGCTATCCATCTCTTTATCGTATAGGCTGCATCCCTTTGCACAAAGAATATTCATGCTGCTTCCTGCTTTTTTTCGAATACCGTCAATAATAGTTACAACATCCTGTTCTCTTCCGTTGGTTGACCAATTACCGAGCAGCTCTCTTTTTTCATCTATATAAGGTCCAATAACCGCTATAGTTCCTTTGTTTTTTTTCAACGGAAGAAGATTTTCTTCATTTTTCAGAAGTACAATAGATTTTCTGGCTGCCTTAAGCGCCAAGTCCAAATGCTCTTTATGCAGCAATATTTCATTTTCCAGGTTTTCGTCCACATAAGGATTATCAAATAACCCCAGTCCGAATTTTACGCGCAAAATCCTGCGTACTGACTCATTTATAATATCCTCTGATATGCTTCCATCCCGGACAAGATCCGCCAGCTCCGCAAGATAGGTTCCCGAGGACATATCCATATCCACTCCCGCTTCAGCAGCCTTTTTAGCTGCGGTTCTCAAGTTTTCTGTATAACCAAATTCAATCAGCTCAGCTATAGCTGAATGGTCGCTCACCGTAACACCTTGAAATCCCCACTCTGTTTTTAAAATTCTTTTCACCAGAAATTCATTTGCTGTGGCCGGTATTCCGTTCAGCTCATTGAAGGATATCATCACCGTACCGGCTCCAGCATCAAACGCCGCTTTAAACGGAGGCAGGTATACTTCCCGCAAAGTATGTTCGGACATATCGGCGGCAGTGTAATCGATACCGGCTTCGCAGGCGCCGTAGGCGGCAAAGTGCTTAGGACATGCCACAACATGGGGCCGCCCCTCCCAATCATTTCTTTGATAGCCCTTAATTCTGGCTGCGGCATAAACCGAAGACAAAAATACATCTTCTCCGAACCCTTCAACGCATCTTGCCCAGCGAGAATCTCTGGCAATATCAACAACAGGAGCAAAAATCCAATGCTCCCCGCAGGACGCAGCCTCTCTTGCTGAAATTGCCGCCGTATCTTCCAAAAGCTCCGGTTCCCAGCTGCTGCTCTCTGCCAGGCATATCGGAAATATGGTTCTGAAGCCGTGCAATACATCCGACGCAAAGATTAACGGAATACCGAGGCGCGACTTTTCAACAGCAATTCTCTGCAGCTCATTTGTAACCTTTGAACCTCTTACCTTTATGATAACAGAGCCGATTTTACCCTGTATGATCTTATCCTGCAACGTTTCGTTGTTCAGTAAATCAAACTCGTTTTTTCTTGCCTTCCTTTGATCTTCAGGGATCCTTTCCCATTGTTCTTTCAATGCATTTTTGGGCAGTATTTTGCTTTGAGTCATTTGACCGACCTTTTCATCCAATGTCATCGCATCAATTAATTTTTGTATTTTATCCTCTGTTTCTCTATTTATAAACAGTCCCTTATTCGCAATTGCTTCTTTCATAAATCAGTTTTCCTTTCAAATAAACGCTCGGTCACCGCTCTTTGATTTTGGGTGTTTTTTCGCTGTGGCATACTTATTCCTAACGTACATTACGGCTTGGTTCTGAACGCCTCCACCGGACCATAGGGTGCAAGCGACACTGTAATATATGAGTTAACACAGGAATCTTTGTGCTCATAAGCAAACCTCCATATCCTTCCCATCAAGCTTTTTACAATGTAATCATATTCGGGATCGGATGCCAGGTTTTTCACCTCATCAGGATCATTTTCAAGATCATACAGTTCATCAAAATCAAAACCATTATAGACATATTTCCATTTATCAGTCATAATTGATCTTTGAATCCCATACAGCTCATTACCGTTGGTTTGTGTAAAAATAGCATCTCTCCAATTTTCAGGCTCTTCTCCATTAAAGAAAGGGACCAAGCTTTGACCTGTAAATTTTCTGTCCACTTTAACTCCTGCCGTTTCAAGAATGGTCGGAGCAAAATCAGCAAGTGAAACAAATGCTTCAACAATCCTTCCACTGTTTTTTATTCCGCCGGGCCAGCGCACAACGGCCGGAATATGATACGCACCTTTAAAGCATGGGAGCCCTTTGCACCAGAGTCCGTGCTCGGCAGCATAATCCCCATGATCCGAAAGGTATATGACAAGGGTGTTGTCAAGCTCGCCTCTTTCTTTTAACTCCTCCAGTATCTGCCCAAAAAGGTGGTCTTCATAAGTACACAAAGCCATATAATGTCTTATGGAATTTCTATGCTCATCATCTGTCAGCTGATCAAACCTGCTGCGGGTTCTCCTGTATAATCCCGGCTTATCATTCATCCGGTCTTCGAAATTTGAAGGCAGCTCGAAGTCTTCCGGAGCAAACATGTCAAGATACTTCTTAGGTACATAGTAAGGGTCATGTGGTCCTAAGGGCCCTACATACTGACACCAGGGAGAGCCGTCTTCTTCGCGCGACCTTATTATCTCAAGTGCATTGTTTACAACCTTCTGATCTTTATAGTATGTGTCCTTTTCGCCATATTGGGTATACGTAAAAAATCCGGGCCGGAGTATTTCACCTTCATTGCGGTTTTCAGGGCCGGTCTGCTCTGCAAGCCCCTTGTACTTATCCCATCTTTCTTTCTCCGCAAGAAAAGGCTGTGCCGACTCCTTATCCCCAAGATCCTGGACCAATTTTTCGGGATTTGTCATTTCCCATCCGTAATCTACAGGAGTCTTTGTTGCGCTTACATGCCATTTCCCTGAATAATTAAGCTTGTATCCTGCATCCTTCAAGTCCTCGCTCCAAAGACAAACATCCTCATACGGTCCTCTTGACAAAGCATTTCCTACCTTGACATTGTTCCAGACTCCATGCTCGGACGGATACAGACCGGTGAAAAATGTTGCCCGGGAAGGACAACAATGGGGTGACGGGCAAAAAGCATTGGAAAAAGTAATGCCCTCTTTGCAAAACTTATCAAGGTTAGGTGTATACGCTCTATTATAGGGATAAATAGTATCGCCTCTTTGTTGATCGGTCATAAAAATAAGAATATTGGGCTTATCTGTTTTAGTCATTTTCTCCTCCTGTGTATTTACAATGTACCTTCGATCAGTGTTTTCTCTTGCTTGTCCAGCACCTCAATGAGTATGGCCAGATCATCGGTAAATGAGGGCAGCAAAACCTCGGATTTCTTCCCTATTCCGCCCGATCGATGCTCCCTGGTCTCAATTATGTCCCCGGTGGAAGGATCAATCATGCTGAGCTTATAGATGCCGTTAGGCAGTCTAAGGTACATAACCTCCGAATCAACTGTCTCCCCGGTACTCAAAGAACAAACATATCCGGCGATAACGCGGCTTTCCTGCTCTGCAAGTATCGCGGTCAGCAAACGGCTGTTTCTCACTGTCAACGCTGTATAATTTGGGCTCATCTCCCAAAACGGAAGCCCGTCGAAAAATTCCTTCATAGATTTTAAATATTCGCCGCCCGGTCCTTGATAAGACAAATCATCAATTCCCTCGCAGCCTTCCCATGAGTGGAATGTCCAAAATGCCCCTGCTGCACACCAAATCCAGCCCTGTTTTCTGCGATGAACGGGATCGTCGTTTTTATGACGCGCCTCTCTGCCTGATTCATTGCACCACGCCGGTTTTCCATGACTTCTTGTATTTGCGGCAACAGCAAGGTACCAATTGCGCAAATCATGCTTTTCCAACGATGAAGTACACGAATGATTTACGGCTAGATCCATCCACTCCTTATGAGGCCAAAGGGCATTATCTGTCGTTCCGTCTGAGCTGCATACCGGCCGTCCATATGGATCTCTCTGTTTCATGTAAACGCCCGCAACATCCTGGAATACTTCATTTTTGATATATTCGTTCATAATTTCCCACGTTACAATATTTGAATATCTGGCAAAGCGCCAAAGGATTTCGCGCCAATACGGACGCTGCTGCAAAATGTCCGCCTCGGTCTTTCTCAAGCGGGCATAAAGAACCAAATCTAATCCAATACCATATTCTCCCGCCAGCTTCACGCGTTCCTCCGCCTGCCTCCAATATCCCTCATTAAATGCTTCCCAGTCCGGATTATCCCTTGTTCCCAGCCAAGGCCACATATTGTATCCGTCATTATACAAATAGCCCTCCAGAGCGACACGCAATACATTCACGCCTTGAGCCTTTGCTTTCTTTAACACACCTTCGGGATCCTTGCACATAAAATACGCCCATGCGGTTTTATTCAGAATGAATAAATGCTTTCCTTCCCGGTTCACCAAATGATACGGGAATTTTGGGTCAACCCTGTAGTGCGAGGAAAATACCCCTTGAAAGCAAACAGGAGGAATATGATAAAGCTCCGGGTCATCAGCATCGTATATTCCGTTGAAGCTCTCCTTGATCTGCTCCGCTGTTTGCCGGTTTCCCTTCTCGTCCAAAAAAACCTCTGTCCATGGCCGCCGCGTAGAAGGGTCGGTAATTATACCGTAAGCAGACGGCTTTCGCCTGTTGTAGCACTCATTTTTCAGAACTGTTTGTCCGCCGAATTTGCTCCACCAGGTTCGTCTGGTATCTTTTTTAAAAGGCTCCAGCTCAAATGTCATCCACCCCGGTTCCTCTGTTTGAGCCTTGCCCAGCAGCCGCCCTCCGGTATCAACCGCATAACAGCCTCCGTCAAAAATGGATAGAGCTATCGGAGTCATATTGTCCAACGCTCTTACGGGTAATATGTGCTCCATATCATCCGCAACAGATATATGAATGATGACATCAGCACCAAGCAGCGATTCGCAAAGCAAGGTTTCGGGCATCCACATATCCGCGCATATACTCACACCGATTTTCAGCCCTCTAAAATCAATAAGATTAAAGCCCTCTCCCTGCGACCATCCCCAACTTGTCATCTCTGTGTAGGTACAATGAACCTTGCGGTATTTTCCTATAAATGTGCCGTCCCGCTCAATTAAAAATGCGGTGTTATAAAGCTTGCCATCCTCTTTTTCCAAAACCCAGCCAAGCAAGGCAGTATCCAAAGCAGCAGCCAGTTTGGCATAACGCCCGTACCAATCTCCTCCGGGAACAGCCTCGGCAATTTCGTTGATCAATTCTTTTTTGGGATACGGGTGTCCCGATATTGTATATTCCGGAAAAACGATCAGGTCGGGTTTGTCACCGGCAGCCTTTACCGCCATCTCCGAAAACAAGTCAAAATTGGCCTTAAATCCCGGATTCCCTTTTCTGGTATGGCTCCTTCCTGCCTGCAGCAGCGAAACCTTGAATTTGTATGTGCTGTCAAAATTTTTGTCCATATTTGCATCCTTTTACTATCTGAATTTATAATCAAGGAAGGAATCAATCTTCTTTACTATGGTGCGGGCGTCGATTCTTTCCACATCCTTTTTGTCATCGAAGTAGTCAGCATAATCCGACCGATTAAATGTAAGCTCAAGCGTAGCCGGAAGCTGAGGCTTGAAAGGCCGTATCTTTCCGACCAGAGACAAACCGTTTTTAATCGCTTCACGAATTCTGGCATGAGCCACAGGCAGTGATAAACACCTTGCCTGATTTCTTCCCATGGCGTATTTTACAACCGCGCATTCAACCGTTCCCAACGTTTCTTTTGCCTCAACCGCTGTAGCTTCATCTCCCGTAACAACCAGCACCGGTACGTTGAAATGTCCGGCATATGCTGCTTCCAGACCGATCTCACCCATCTCCTCACCATTAATTTTAAACCTGTGCCATGCTAAAGATGTCATTGTATGATCCAAAAAACCATTTCTTGTACCGGCTTTGCAGTGATGCCCAAGCAAAATAACACCATCAAATGTATCGTCCAAGGAAGGCATTAACTGCGATCTGGAAATCTCATATGTTGCCCTGGAATCCATTTGGGACACCTCTATTTGTCCTCCACCTCCATGTGTATCACAGACAACCACCTCTTTCGCGCCATAATCACACAGGGCTTTTACAACCTCATTCACTTCGCTTATCATCAATTTGCAGCCAACCGCATAATCTGCGGTATTACCCTTCTGAACCTGCTCCATTATACGGATACCGGAGATTCCTTCCATATCCGCAAATACATAAATCTTCATTCCGTTCCTCTCCTTTGCCTGCCCTTTACACCACCCTGAGTACAAAACATTTAAACTGATTTCAGAAGCTTAAAGCACTCTTTCTTCTTGCGCCGGACATTTTACCCTCCGACTTAAAAATTAATGACAATACCGTCTGCTTAGAAGCACTCAGTTCTAAATTGCTCTGCCACAGGGTCGTTAGTCTTTCTCATAACTTCCAAAAGCGCGTTCTTCATTTTTTGAATACTGTCCCTATATTCAGGATTTTCAAATAAGTTGTTTAATGCGTCGGGGTCATTTTCAAAATCATAAAACTCCTCTTTAACACGAAAATCAAAGAAATTCACCCTGCTTTTAATCTGCTCATTTTCGTCAGCTGCTACCTTCATAGCATTATAGGTCAGACCTGATTTTGACTCATTCATAAATACCGTTTCACCGTCAGACCACGCATTATAAATATAACCGTAATTGCTGTCCTGAAGACAACGCATAGGATATGATTTTTCACCCCTAGTTGTATTGAAAACCGTGAAGACATTGTTCCTGCAATCTGTTGAATTCCCTAAAATAACAGGCAGGAAGGATGTTCCGTCCATGCCGTCAATGGAAGGTATCCCTGCAGCCTCCATGATGGTGGGCATATAATCTATTCCGGAGATAAAATTTACATCATCTTTGACGCCGGGTTTAACCTTGCCGGGCCATTTCACTACCCATGGCGTTTTTGTGCTGTTAAGATAACAATTTGTCTTTGCATAAGGAAATGCCATACCGTTGTCGCTCAAAAACATGACAAGCGTATTCTCGGAAAAGCCGCATTCATCCAGCGCATGAAGAACAGCGCCGACAGATTCATCCAGCCTGTGCACTGATGAATAATATTCCGCAAGTTCCTGCCTTACCAATGGAATATCAGGAAGAAAACCCGGTACGTTTACATCGTCAGGCTTATAATACTTACTTGCTTCGGTGTGGTATCCGAACATTTGCGATTCCTGCTGACTTCCTACAAAGGGTCGATGCGGATCATGGGAGTTTGCCATAAAGAAAAACGGTTTATTCTCCTCTTTGGCTTTTTTCATGAATTCAAGTGAAAACTCATAATATCTCTTTGGATCTCTGCCCATCCCGTATTCGTCACTCATTGTGTTAACAGAATAATCCCAGCAGAATTTATGACTTGGGGCAAGATGGCTCACTTTTCCGACGATCCCGTTCATATATCCTGCTTTTTTCAGCTCCTCCTGTAGTGTAGGCACATCCTCCCGGATAGGGTGGAACCCCGGCGCGCCGTTATTATGAGGATATCTTCCGGTCATAAGGCATTCCCTGGATGGTTGGCATACGGCAATAGTTACATGTGAATGCTTGAATATCATGCCCTCCGATGCAAGCCTGTCAATATTAGGAGTAATTCCCTCCACCGGACATGCAAAAGCGCCCGCTGAATTATAGTTCATGTCATCTGCTGTAATTAATAGTATATTTGGTCTCATGTTGTTTTTAGTCCTCCTCGCTGTATGATTTTGATCACGTTTGCCAACCGGCAGGTCAAGAAGCTTACTGGTTCGCATGGGTTTCAAACCAGTTTATATTAACTCCGCTGGCTTTAGGAAATACAAGGTAGAGTGTATGCTTCCCCGTTGCTTTTTCCACCGGAACTCTGGCAGTAGCATAGCTGGTCCAGCCTCCCGTGCTCAAAACATCATGGGAGCCTATCAAATCTCCTGTCGGGCTGTCCAGACGAAGCTCAATCAAACCGCCGTCAAAGTTTGCGCAAATTCTGAGATCAACGCAAACAATTTGCTTTTTGCCCTCCTGACCAAAATCAATATCGTTATATGCCGCCCAGTGTCCATTGATGCATCCGTTGATTTTCATACCGCTGTCGCCGTCGGTTGTTGCAACCACTCCTATTTTTTCATGTGTATTAAAGCTTTCCGCCTCAACATGTGCCACTAACTCTGTCGCGCCATCATACCCTCCTTGAAAAGCCGGTAATTCCGGAGCAACCTCTGCGCCAAAAATTTCAAACCAGTTTACATTAAGGTCGTTTTCGGGGAATACAAGGTAGAGTGTATGCTTCCCTGTTGTTCTTTCTATGGGAACTCTCGCTGTAATAAACTCTTCCCATCCGCCTGTATACGCCACATCAAGTGATCCGATCAGAGGACCTGTATTGCTGTCCAGGCGCAGCTCTATTTTGCCATCATCCTTATTTGTTGAAATCCTGAAATCAACATATACAGCTTGTTGTCCCCCTTCTTGCCCGAAATCCACATCATTATACGCTGCCCAGCGCCCACCATAGCATATATTCAACTTCAGTCCGCTGTCCCCGTCGTTTGTTTTTGCGGCACTGGTTTTATAGTTTGCATCATGATCTTCCGCCTCAATATGACTCATCAATTCAGTCGAACCTTCATACAATTCCGGACCTACAGGCTGTGCAGCGGGATCCGGTGTGGGTGTAGGAGTCGGTGTCGGGGTCGGCGTCGGAGCCACATAAGGCTGTGACATTCCTTTTGGTCCCGCACTTGCCCATCCCTCTACTTCATCGGGCGACAGGACAATCTCAACCATATGGAAGTACAAATCTATTCCGGTTGTATTTTCAATCTCTATATGTCCGCCCGCGGAATTCTGTGCGAAATCTGCCACCGGGATGGTCCATGTAGCTTCTTCCCAAATTGTTGTATTGGTTATCTTCGTTGTTTGTTTCTGTCCGCCGAAGCTTGTATTAAATGCTCCTTCCCCGGAGTTGTAGTATATTACCTTAACTCCCGCAGGTTCTCCTTTCAGGCTTTTCACAAAATCAGCGTTTAACTGAATATTCATTTTTTGACCGGCAGGAAGCCTTGCCGCCCATGCTCCGTATCTTTGGGTATCAGGTCCTACGAGCTTGACATTTTCCTGAACAATACTTTCGGGAAGCCTTTCCGCAAGGAAATTATAGTCTCCTGTTAATGTTTTTATGCGGTAACCATTATAATCATTATAATCGGAATATCTAAAGGCTACCCATGCCCCGGGAGATTTCTCCGGAAGCGCATGATATCCTAAGTATCTGTTGGTCCATTCATAGGTCTCAATATACTCGGCCTGATGCTCAGGATGTAATTCACCATATGCAACCCTCATATCTTCGCCATATAAGGCAATCATGCTGATTCCCATATGCATATCCTGTAAAACTCTCCAGTAAGCTCTCTGCGGGAAGCTTAGCCATCTGTCTCCCTTTATTGATTCGCTGAATGGCTCATAATATCCAACCGTCTTTCCCGTTCTGCACCATTTTGCAAAAACCTCATATTCAGATTCCCTTGCAGCCGAAAGTGGCTGCTCAGAGCTTGATGTTGCTTCAAATCCTATTATTCCGTTTTCAAAATAATCCTGGTACTCAATTAGTAATTCATCATCAAGGTTTACTCTGCATAGCAATTTAAAATCCTTTCCAAAAGTATTGATATATGCATCAAGTATTGAGCGTTGATATCCCATCCTTGCTTCAGTTGAAAACTCAACTCCCTGGCTGACTCCTTCAGGAACAATATTCCATTGGCTTAAATCCCTTCTGTTGAGAGGCACTTCAAAAATTTCCGTCCCCAATGGATTCCAATTTATACGTATAGCAATAACAGCATCCTTATACGGAGATGCCATTAAATACTCGTATGCTTCCACAATATACCGGACATGAGCATCCACATAATTCTCATGCCAATACATCAGACTTGTAGCTTCTTCATCCTTTATCTGAACAGTTAGCACTTCAGGATGCTGAGGCACTGTCTCATACAGATAGTGAGGCTTTTCAGCGCCGTTAAGTTGAAAGGTAACTCTTTTTCCTGCTTTATAATATTTCTCCAAATTTGTGTCGATATTCGTCCATTCATATTGATCCTTTTCAATTTCCACCCTTCCCCAATAGGCAAAAATTTGTCCACCGGATATAAATGGCTGATCCAGAAGGTAATCCCTTCCACCGTACCATATGCCGTAAAGCCCACTATCAGGATATCTCCCACCGCTTTTAACAAAGGTATTCTGCTCAGAATCTGTTTGACTTGACTCGGCACCCTGTGACGGCACAGTGCTTTGTAATGTTTCTTCTATGTTTCCACAGCCTCCAAGTATACCAATGATTAACATAACAACCAACAATATTGATGACACCTTCAAAACCCTCTTCATGATTCATCTTATCTCCTTCCATTTGTCTATTTAGTTTCAGCCGCATAGGTTTCAAACCAGTTTATATTAACTCCATCGGTATTAGGAAATACAAAGTAGAGGGTATGCTTCCCTGTTGCTTTTTCTACCGGAACTCTAACCGTAGCATAGCTGTTCCATCCTCCTGTGCTTTTAACATCATGGGATCCTATCAAATCTCCTTCTGCGCTGTCTAGGCGAAGCTCAATTAAACCACCGTCAAAGTTTGCGCAAATTCTAATGTCAATATATACAACCTGCTTTCCGCCCTCCTGACCGAAATCGATATCGTTATATGCAACCCAGTGTCCTTTGATGCATCCATTGATTTTCATTCCGCTGTCTCCGTCGGTTGTTGCAACCACTCCTATTTTTTCATGTGTATTAAAGCTTTCAGCCTCAACATGTGCCACTAACTCTGTCGCGCCATCGTACCCTCCTTGAGAAGCAGTTGGTTCCGGTTCTTCAGGCTGCGTGGCGGGATCGGGTGTGGGTGTAGGGGTAGGTAACGGCATAGGCGTCGGGGTAGGCGTCGGCGTCGGAGCCACATAAGGCTGTGACGTTCCTTTTGGTCCAGCACTTGCCCATCCCTCTACTTCATCAGGCGACCGGACAATCTCAACCATGTGAAAGTATAAGTCCATTCCGCTTGTGTTTTCAATCTCTATATGTCCCCCCTCAGAATTCTGAACAAAATCTGCTGACGGGATGCTCCATGTAGCCTCTTCCCAAATTGTTGTATTGGTTATCTTTGTTGTTTGTTTCTGTCCGCCAAAGCTTGTATTAAATGCTCCTTCTCCGGCGTTGTAGTATATTACCTTGACTCCCGCTGCTTTTCCTTTCAGGCTTTTCACAAAATCAGCGTTTAACTGAATATTCATTTTTTGACCGACCGGAAGCCTTGCCGCCCATGCTCCGTATCTTTGGGTATCAGGTCCTACAAGCTTGACATTTTCCTGAGTAATACTTTCAGGAAGTCTTTCTGCAAGGAAATTATAGTCTCCGGTTAATTTTTTTATGCGATAGTCATTGTAATCATTATAATCAGAATATCTAAAGGCTACCCATGCTCCGGGAGATTGCCCGGGAAGCGCATGATACCCTAAGTATCTGTCCGCGAATTCATAGGTCTTAATATACTCAACCTGATGCTCGGGATATAATTCCCCATAGGATACCTTCAGGTCTTCGCCGTATAAGGCAATCATGCTGATTCCCATATGCATATCCTGCAAAACTCTCCAGTAAGCCCTCTGCGGAAAGCTTATCCATCTTTCTCCCTTTATTGATTCGCTGAATGGCTCATAATATCCAACCGTCTTTCCTGTTCTGCACCATTTTTCAAAAACCTCATATTCAGATTCCCTTGCAGCCGAAAGTGGCTGTTCCTGACTGGAGGTAGCAAAAAAACCAATTTCACCGCTTTCAAAATAGCTGTTATACTCTGTCATAAGCTCATCTTCAAGGTTAGCTCTGCAAAATATTTTGAAATTATCCCCGAATGTATTGATGTATGCTTTAAGAATTGTACGTTGATATTCAAGCTTTACATCAGATGTATATTCAACTCCCTGGCTAACACCCTCAGGAAGAATGTTCCATTGGCTTAAATCGGTTCTGTTCAGGGGAATAGGCAAATGCTCAGTTCCCATACCGTTCCAGTTCAACCGGACACCCACTATAACATCTCTGTATGGAGATTCCTTTAAATGATTATTCAATGCTGTAAGAAAATTTATGTACGCATTTACATGATTTTCATGCCAGTACATCAAGGTTGTCGCTTGTTCATCCTTTATCTGATTACTTAACACCTCAGGATGCTGAGGTACTTTATTATACAGGTAGTCGGGCTTTTCATTTCCATTAACCTGAATGGTAGCTTTTATGCCTTCCTCGTGCATAGTTTTCATCTTATTGTTAATAGCGCTCCAATCATATTCACCTTCAGAGGCTTCAATCCTTCCCCAGTAGAAAAACAGTTGTCCTCCTTCAATAAATGACTGGTTCAAAAGATGATCAGCATACCACACTCCATAAATTCCGCTGCCCGCGAATGGCTCAAGACTCCCAGCAGAATTATCCTGCTCAGTATCCGGTTGACCTTGTTGGCTTGATTCGGCCCCCTGCATCGGCTTTGTGCTTTGTACAGGCTCTGTTCCTTGCGACGGTTCGGTTCTTTGCAGTGTTTCTTCACTGCTGCCACAACCAGTAAGCATGCCTATGGCTAAAAATACCATCAAAAATATCAAAATAATACTTATTAACGATTTCATAATTTGCTTCATTCCCTTCCATTAATATTATGTTCGGATGCCTTTTTGTCAGATAGTTATGGTTTCCTGCAAATTCCTGAAGATGAGAGTTGAAAACTCGACCAGTTGTTCGGGGTATAATTCTCTATACACTGCCTGCCGGCAGCTCTTTGAAACTACGTATCTCTTTTTTACTGTTCTGATTGAAACAAGGGCAAACCTAAAAGGCCTGCCCAATTGTGTATATAACTTTTAAGCTTAGTCCATTGCGGCTAAAGTTCTGTCCAAAATATTCTGATAGATCGCTGTAATTTCATCAACGCCTAATTTCTTAATGTGCTCAACGTATTGGTCAAAAGTATCAAGTGATTCCATACCTAGTACGAATTTCAGGAACATGTCGTCCCTGTATGCATCAATTGCAGGCATTACTTCATTTTTCCTAGCTTCCTCGTCAGGCATCATATTGGTAAATCTGAGAACCTTTGAAGTTCCCGTCTCTGCCCAGAGATCCTGTACTGCCTGTGTTTCAGGTTTTACAGGTGTAAGATTAATACCCTTGCGTCTGTAAGATGGATTACTATAAAGTGAAAACCTCTGCAAAATATAAGTTGCATTTACATCAGGATATAGCTTTTTCAGCTCCTCTGTTCTTGGCACAACTTCGCCGTCCACAACGTTATATGTCACACCTTCGCGACCTACAAGAAGCATTTTCGAAATTTCTTCAGAATAACGATAGTCAAACCATTTTACCGCTTCAATAGGATTTTTACATGCTGTAGTAATATACGCGTTAAATCCTCTGTTTCTTGAAGCTTTCTGCCGGATCTCACAAGTATCTCCCTCTTTTAAAATTGGAAACGGAGCACCAACAAGTTTAAATCCAGGGTCATCTTCCATTGACTTTAAGTAATTTGTAAACTGTACACCCCTGTTTCCTGTCCATGCGCCGGCTTTTCCGGTCAAGTTCATTGTATCCAGTGTCTTATTGTCAAGTGTTGCCCAGTCCGGGTGAATGAGTCCTTCATTGTACCATTGGTTCATTTGGGCTAAGAAATCCTTAAAGCCCGGTTGAATAGCACCGTATATAACTTTATCATTTCCATCTTCCATATGTGAATAATTTGCTTGGTACGCACCTACAAAGGCCAAGCTGGACTTAAGAACATTGAACCCTTTATAACGGAATGTAAACGGAGCTTCTGCTCCCTTCTGATCCTTAAATACGCGAAGCATTGCTGTCCACTCATCAATGGTTTCAGGTACTTCTATGCTCAGCTCTTCCAGCCAATCCTGACGTATAATAAGACCAGCTGCAACATTAGGCTCCTCTTCTGTAATAAAAGGGAATGATGCAATATTTCCGCTTTCACGAATGGTAATCTCTTTAAGCTCTTTATCGGTGGCTCTTAGATTTGTAAAATTAGGAGCATATTGTGCAATCAGCTCATTTAACCTAAGAACAACTCCATCCTCAATGGCCTTATCAGGTTCAAAGTTCATGGCTGATCCACTACCGCTTATTTCAATAATATCCGGTAAATTTTCAGTTGCAAGCATAAGGGTGAATGCTTCCTTTGCTGTGCCCTGCGGCGGGTGAATATAGTCTATATGGATACCTGTTAATCTTTCGAGCTCCTGAAGGGCTTCAACTTCGTTATAATCACTTATAACAGTAGCTTGATCAGTATTAATTTCAACCCAGTAAGTCAATGTTAGAGGCTTGTCTACAATAGGAATAGTTATCGGCTCCGGACCTGTGCTTTCGGGCGTACCTTCGGTAGTACCCTGCGCGGGATCTTCATTAGTTGTTCCTGAACTAACGCCCGGAGTATTTTCTTGCACAACACACCCAGCGAACAAACTAACTGTAAGTAAAACAACCAATAATAGTGTTACGGTTTTTGTCATAAACTTCATTTAGTAATACCTCCCTCTTCTTTTTCAATTATTCAATTTTATGAAAACATTTCAGGTGCACCTTTTAGTAAAAGTATACAAAAAAAACCGAAGCATAGTAAATCTCTTATTTTTTTCTCCATAGCTCGTATTTTTTTTATTTAGCTACGATTGTACCGTCTTGATAAATTAACATAGTTTATAGCATATTTACAGTATGTTCATCGTTCATATTATTGTTTATCGCTCATTTTTCTTCTTTTCATCCTTTACCTCTTTTTTGATTCCGAGCTATTACTGTATTAACAACAGAACCCCCATCACACTCATTATAGCGCTAATCGCTATATTCAAAGCTTTTTTTCTGATAGCCTTGAAAATTCTATATCCTGCACAGGTTCCCAGCAATGCGGCAACTAATGCTGTTCCTGAAAGCTTTAGAACTTCAGTGGTTATATTACCCAATACAATATGTAATCCTATACTGTATGTCATTGTAATAATATTCACAGCTTGATTACTCGCCATGTATTCCTCCTTGCTTGTGGTAGCTGAATAAAAATATGCTATCTTCGGAGGACCGGAAATATTAAACATCCCTCCCAGAACGCTGCTTAACAGACCTATTAATAATCCATTCCCTGACGTTGCCTTTATCTTAATTTTATCTACCGCAAAAGCAAAATACACTGCAAATGCTATAAGGCAATATCCTAAAATATATGTTAACAATGCCGCATCAAAAGTCGTCAGGGCATAGATACCAACAGAGCTTCCAATAATGCTGCCAGCTACCACAGGAAGTATAACTTTTGCTCTGATGTGTTTCCTTACTGGATAAAAAAGCAGTATTACATTCACATAAGCGGTTAAAAGCAAAACTATGGATGCTGTTTTAACCGGTAAAATCAGTACCAGAAATGGCGTAGTAACCATAGCCATACCAAAGCCTGTCGCCCCTTGTATCAGCCCGCCTGCAAATAGTATGATCATCAGTGCAATTGTTTCCATATGTTTATCCTCAATTCTTTCTGTTCTACTTGAGTTTGTTTAACACCCATAATTCAAGGGCTCCTAGCTTAAGGTTATGTCTTGATGCTTTTGTGCCCTGTTATGCAAGCTTTTTGTGCAGACGCCCATTGAATGTCCGCTGTTCATCTGTTTCACTGCTCCTTTTTCATCTGCTGAAACCTTCCAGGTGTAATTCCCTGATATTTTTTAAAAATTTTAATAAATGTATTACTGTTACTGTAACCAAGCTGAATGGCAATATCCTTAATGGTTATATTACTCTCAGTCAAAAGCTGTTTGCCTTTTTCTATACGTGTCATATGAATATAATCTAAAGCCCCTTCGCCGGTTTGCTCTTTGAAAACATTTGACAGGTAGGATATACTGATTCCAAACTCATCAGCAATCAAGGAAACACTGAGGTCCATATCACTATAGTTATTCCTGATAAATTCTATAATATCATCTTTGATTGTTTCTCTTCGCGATTTCTTTCTGTCTCCTACATATTTGTTGGTTTGCTCCAATATATCAGTCACCTGCTGGTGAAGCTGTATCACCGACTCACATTTAAGCAGGCGGTCAACTGGATTCAACTGTGTGATGAAGGCTTCATCACAAGTAATACTGATCTCATTTACTGCATTCAGCATGGTATTTACCAACCCAAACATGCGACATTTAGCCAATTGAACCGACATACCGTTTGCGGTAAAATCACTTTTGAAAATTTCATTGACAATTGTTTTTGCGTTAGTATAGTCACCTGCTTTAATACAATTCATAAACTGGTGCTCCTTTGAAGCAGAAAATGCATACTCGTTCTTATAATTTTCTGCAGGTTTTATATCGTCATAATGAATAATGCAAGATTTTCCGATTAGCAGTCTGTACTCAATCGCTTCTATCGCTTCTTGGTACGCTCTGTGGATTTCACCTGCTCCATGATGTATATTACTTATACCAATGGAAAAATAAATACCCACTTGGTTTTCTATAAAGCTCTTTGCTTTTTCGGAAATACCAAGAATATTCGTCTTTATTTCAGCATGATTGTTGTTTTTTACATTAACAATACAAAAAAGCATTTCATCCGCTTCCAGCATATATCCAATATGTTGTTGCCCCACCAATTCTTCAACAACATTTTTAATGGTAAAATTCATCAGACTTATAGATTTTTTGGACAACTCCACATTCTTTTCATGAAACAGATTACTGTAATCATCTACATAAAACCCAATTATCAAAAAATCTTCGGATGCAAAATGCAGATTATAGTACTTACATGCTTCATCAAAATTGACTTCTTCAGCAAGCTTTCCTTTAACCATCCTTGTGAGAAAATTATTTCTGACTACTTCCATCTGCTGACCAAGCCGAATATTCAACTGTTCTTGCTCATCAATAAATTTAGTAATTCTCTCATGAATATACTGATACTCATTATGTCCCTTCTTAAGACCGGTACTGCCTTTACCAGTAAGCAGCTGTGTTAATTGCCCGATTGGGTTGTAGTTCTTTCTTGAAAATAAGTTAATCATCACCAGACTGAAAAGAATACACAGAGCAAAGCTGATAAAGGATAAAAGCCTTATTGCATTGGCTTTTTCCATAAAAACTTTCTCAGGCAATATATAGACATATTTCCAGTCGGCTACTTCTGATTGAAGGAAGGAAACAGCTACTCTCTCTCTATTTATTGTCTCATAGAAAAGACCATCAGGCTGCACAAGCTCATTGTAGTGAAATGATTCCGGCAGTACAAAATCCTGCGTAGAAAATAGGATATTATTGTTTTTATCAATAATATATACGATACCGTTGTTGACCCATCTTAAGTTGTTTATTGCGTTTATAAGACTGGTTCTTTTTAGCGTACACACAAATACTGCGGTAGGCTTCTCTGGCGAGCTAATCATAAATGACTGTACATATACAACATCATTTTTACTGTTGGATAAAGGTAAATACTCTCTGCTATGGTTAGCTCCCAAAAAGGCAAACCACTGTTCATGTGTCATTCCCACCTCCCTGCCATATACTTCATAATACAAATTTGCATCGCAGGAAACTGACGCTTTTATTATCATATTGCTATTATTCAAATAGACATAAAAATCATTGATAAAATCATTAGAGGTTAAATATGCAGAAAAATCCTTTGTAATTTCATATGTCGCATAACGTTCTTCTGCCTGAAACTGACTCCTTGAAAAAAACAATGGCATCAAATCCTGATGCTGCCCTATCTGAACGCTTAACCGTTCAACATTTGACAACTGAGCATCAGTCATTTGCTGAACCTGCTTTAACATTGCGGCATTAGCTTTGTTGATTTCACCCTCAATCACATTTATAGAGCAGGCATAAATAAGTCCTGCAACCAATATGGGTATAATCAAAATGCATATATACGAAAACATAAAGTAATATAAAGCACTTCGGTTTCTTATAAATACCTTTTTAAATATCAATGCCTTCACACACCCCTAAATCCAAATATAAAATCAGTCAACACCACACTACGATCAATTTTTCACATGTCAATTCTATCATTTTTTCAAACACCGCCTAAGATACATGCCTCTATTGCGTGCATAACATTAAGTCTGCGATGGTGGGGGCAACCAATGCTTTAAGGCCTTGATAAAACGCGTCTTCTCAAATTTTATGCTAAAGTACCATGCTTACACGTTTTTTAAAACTGCTATGCCCCACTCTCCTTATATGCAGTATCCAGCATTGAGATAATATTTTCAGGAGGTACATCCCCCATAATGTTGTGTACCTGGGAGAATACATATCCCGATCTCTGCTTAAATATACTCATGTTCTTCTTAACATTTTCCGCAACCTCTGCCGGCGTACCCGTACCAAGTACATTCTGCGTATCGCAACCGCCTCCCCAGAAAGTGATCTTGTCACCAAATTCATTTTTGAGTTCTTGCGGGTCCATGTTATCGGCTGAAATTTGCACCGGGTCTATTATATCAATTCCGCAGTCAATTAGAATAGGAATAAATGGCTTAATTGATCCGCAGGTATGTACATGCACCTTCAAACCGCTATTTTCATGAATAAATTTGCAAAATTCCTTATAAAACGGAGCACTGATCTCCTCAAACGCTTTCGGGTTGCACCATGGGCCCTTTTGTGTTCCCAAATCCGAGCTTATCCTTACTGACTGTATATACTTACCCATCTTTTTTATGATCTTATGCGCTTTTGCAAGCTGATTATTAAGCTTTGCCCTGTTTTCCCAAATAACCTCTTCAGGGTCGAGCAGCATTTTCATCAGCCAGTCGGTGTTTGTACGAAAATATGCCGCAAAGCCTGGCAATGATGTATAATAATTGGTTTCCTTACAGATTTTCTCGGCTTCTTTAGCCAATGCGTCTATATAATCATCTTCGTCCACATTGCTTATATCCAGCCAATCGCCATCAAAAAAGAATCCTGCTTCAGGCATCTTCATATGTCCGTTGTTGTAATTTACGATCCAGCTTCCATCCTCGTTTTTTGAAGGCTTTACATGAGACGGTATGATGAAGCTGTATTCCTCCCTTACGTTCCACCTGTATGGATTTTTCCATGGCAGGTGAAGCATAATACAATCGCATTTAAACCTCTCAAGTATTTCTTCATCAACCCGGGCGAGCATCTGAACCATATCTACAATCTCAATATTATCAATTGACAGACCCATATGCTTCCTTAAATTCCAATATGCAAAGGCTGATATGCCTGTAGATGTAGTCATTCCCAAATCAATAGGAACCCTGTCAACAGGCTCATGGTTTACTGCCTTAATTACACGCTCTCGTGAAGTCATCTGTTTTCCGCTAAAAGTAGCGGTTTCTTTTTCATGGCCGGTATTCATCATTGATTCTCCTTAGATGTCAATTTATTCAGCTTTGCTGAGCGAGTTCACTACCAAATGCATTTTTCTCAGTATATGCTGCAGCTGCCCTGGCATTCCTTTCAAATGGCAGTCACTTCTATAGTCCTGCAATTATGCCAAGGTTTGATCCGCTTGCTGATAATCTGTTTCCTAATTTATAAAAAGGATGCTCATATCTTGCTTTTGCTTCAGTGCAATCAACTGCATTTTTATCCCCCCAGATACGCACTATGCCCTCGGGATAATATATAAGCAGCTGTTCTCCCGGGTAATCAATTAGTTTTGATGCCATAGCAACCTGACCTCCGGTTTGTGCTATGACATTTCCATACATATCAAGCAGCATACCATTTCCCGCAAATTCGTGAATACCGTCACCATTAATATCTACAGGTACTGTACGATATGTGCTAAATGGAAGCGATACCTCCTCCCCGGTAAGAGCGTTAAAGGTATATTCAATGCACCCTTTATGAAAGAGTCCGTCGGGACCTGCGGTTTTACCGTCAATTCTTGTTGCCATGGCAATGTGTCCATGTTCTTCGCCCATCCTTGCAACCCAGCTCATATCCATGTGTCCCGCCTCCACACTGCCCCACACCCTATTTCCTTTATCATCATAAAGGTTCACTCTGGGTGAAGATTTGGCATCCGATTCTCGAGCGGTAAAAATGTACCACCTTTTACTTTTTGGATCATACACAGGATGTATTCCATCCGAATGTCCTTTGTAACTATCCCTATCGGCGCAAAACAATTCTTTTCCGGTGTCTATTTCTATGCATCTCTCTCCCCAGAGAATCTCGTCCACTCCGTCATTATTTAAATCAATCACTGGGCACTTGTGACTTCCTCTGGCTCCTGGAGCATCTCCGGAAATTTCTAGGCTCCAGCGCCCACTCATATTCTTGTTCCAGCCTTGAAGATACATATGCTTGTATGTTCCCTGCGCACTAATGAGCACCGGCTCTCCCTTAACATATCCGCCCATGATAAAATTACGAAAGGTTTGTCCGATATTTTGTGTGAAGCCACCGTAGCTTGGCCAGACCCACTGCCCCATTACATCTCCGTTTTTTGCATCAAGCCTTTCCAGGCGGTAGCTTTTTAATCCTAATGGATGAGATTGATCTATATTGTTTACATACCATATTTCATCCGAACCGTCACCGTCTAAGTCAAAGGGAAACACAGGACAGAACCAATGGCCAGGTATTACACCTTTTCCCAGATCCTTTTCCCAGAGAATTTCCCCCGTTTGAGTAAAAAGCATCATCTTCAAGGTATCATTTGGAAAAAAGAACATTTCATGATACGGATCTACCTCAAAATCCGAACAGTATATTGCCAGAACGGCCTTTTCTCTGTCGCCTCCCAGGCAAACAGGAATAGCTCTAAGCTGTCCTAATTTTGATCTTAAATTTAATTCCAAAACAACCTCAGGATCGTAAGTATGACTTTTCAAATTAACCATTTTTCCCTCCTATTCAAGCAGCAGGATCTCGCCTCTCCACAGGCATCTACTCTCCCGTCAGCCCTGTTCGCTCAATTCCTTGCATAAATTTCTTCTGTAAGAAGCCAAAGACAATCAAAATGGGTGTTATTACCATAAAGGTTCCTGCCATAAGCACAGCATTATTAATTGAATTTTCCTGATCAATTAATTGCATATCTTCAAACATTTCTTCGGGAGGCAGATTTACAAGTCTGACTATATTGTTCAACCGAGCCGGGAGCATTGTCATAGTAGCCTTTTGAGCATATATTCCCGGTTCGTAAAAATCGTTCCAATGCCATACCATTGATAAAACCACTGTAACCAATAATGCTGACTGTGCTATGGGAAGCACGATCCTCCAATATGTCATCAAAAAGCCCGCTCCATCAATCTTAGCTGCATTTTCCAGATCTTTGGGAAGCCCCAAATAATACTGCCGGAATATGAATATAAAAAGTGTTCCTTTAAGCCCGTATCCCAAAAAGGTCGGCACAATAATCGGAAGATAGGAGTTCAACCACCCAAAATTAGCATATACCATATACATCGGTACAATCAGTGTTTGTACCGGAACAATGAGAGCTAAAATTACCAGTAAAAAAAGAACCTTCTTACACGGAAAATTATATCTCGCAAAGCCATATCCGATTAATGAGCATGACAATAGATGACCAATAACAGTTACTATAGTTATGAAAACTGAGTTCTTGGCATAGGTAAAATAGTCAAGCGCTCGGTAAGCAATAATATAATTTTCAAACTTCAAATCTCTCGGTACCCAATTGACCAATATATTATTTAAGTCAGCATTGGTCTTTAATGAATTAACCAGCATATATAGGAATGGGAACAGAAAAACGAAGGAAAACCCGGACAGTAGCAGGTATGTGCCTGTCCTTGTGAGTGCTGCGCCAATCCTCTTTGGATTCGTTATAAATTCATATGCTCTTTGCATAACAGGAAAGTCCCGCTTCGCTGGCTTTTCTAAAGCTATTCCTCTAGATACTCTTTCTTTCATTTCTTTTCGCTCCTTTTGCTTCGGCAACATAAACGTACCGGTTCAGTATTCCCATTACCAAAAACACAACTATGAGTATAAACAAAAAGTAAATCCAGCCCATTGCTGCCGCGTATTCAAACTGTATCTTACTGAAGGCTTGTTCTTGAATATAGGCAAGTATCGGGTTAGTTACGTTTGTAAATGAATCTATCAGTGTATATATAATATTTAAAAGCATGATTGGGGAAATCATGGGAAGTGTGATTTTCCAAAACATTTCCCATTCTGTAGCTCCATCTATTTTTGCCGATTCATAGAGGGAGTCGGGAATGCTCTGAAGTCCTGAAAGAAATAGTAAAATCTGGACACCTGAGCCCCACAAAACCACAACTATAACTCCAAAAAATGTGTCTATGGCGTTTACCACACTAGTTCCTAAATATGCCAGTATTTCTCTCGGGATTAAGCTTCCGTCTCCCAAAAAAACAACCTGCTTGTCAACACCTTGATTAAGGAGCTGCTTCATAACTTCACCCATCCCAAGTAGAAAAGGTATAAAGAATACCGTTCTGAAAAACCCTCTGAATCTTATCTTCTTATTAATCAGGATCGCCAAAATCAGTGAAAATACTATAATGAGAGGAGCCTTAGTAAGAGTCTGTTTAACTATATCTAAAAACATCGGCACAAATTCGGTGTCCACCAAAAAAGCTCTCAGATAGTTTGCCGTTCCCTCCCATTCTATCTTAAAACCCAGCATTTTTACCACCTTACCAAAGCTAAGCTTGATTGATACAAACAGTGGAAAGATAAAAAAGAGAGCGGACCCTAAGATAAATGGCGAAACAAACACTAAGCCTTCAAGCATCTGTTTTTTCTCCATGTTGAAACGAATTTTTTTCATTTGAGCGTCCCTCCCTTTTCAACCACCAGGTAATCCAGACCATTAACCTTGTATCCGTCACAGATCACTTCTTCGTCGTCATAATTTATATAAATAGTCGTACCATTGCTATACCCAACCCGATATATATTCTCTGCAATACTTTCATGCTTGATTATTTTCGCATTCCACACGCCTTTTAACCGTATGTTAAACTCCTTATATACATCAGAAGCAATTTCGGACCAATCCTTGTAGTAGGATGTAAAGAGCAAATTATACCCTGTATTCCTTAAATTAACCGACCTTTGATAGGTCAGCTCAAAATACGGCATACACCCGTACTCAACCCATCTAAGCTTATCAAGTTTAAATTCACTTGAGAGATTTCCCGGAACCGAAGAATAAGGGATCAGTCCGTGCACTACCATCTGGTAAAACGGAACGGCTTCATCGGTGATATAGTAATTGGAGCTTTTTAACGGTATATTATACAATCGGTCAGCATAGGGGAGAACATACTGATTTCCGCCTTCAATCGCAATCAACTTGTTTTCTCTTTGAGCCGCTTCCAAAACCTCTTCCCATTTGCCTGTGGTTTGTGATCTTCCTGATGGATTTTTTCTGTTATAGTCATGAAGAATTAACGCACCTATGTTTTCCATAGCTATTCCTTCGTATCCTACTTTTTTTGATTCCATAAGAAAGCTCAAAACCTTTTTAAGCACAACAGCAGGGTTCAAAAAAAACAAATTTTGTTTTTTATCACTAACCGGTATACTACTCCCGTGCAATACCACATCTTGATCAGTAGAAAATTTCCCACTTTTAGCGGAAATCAGATTAAAATCACTTTGTAAAAACAGTGTAATATTATTATTTGCTGCGTAATCTGCATATTTTTCAAGACCGGCTTCTCCTCCTAACCGTTTTTCAGGCGGCCAGTTGACAGAGGATGTGTCATAACCGCCCTTTGCCCAGCCTTTAAGCATTACCTGCATTGAGTCTACACCATTATTGTGAAACTCATCACTGATTGCAACTGCATTACTAAAGGTTGTCATGGAAATGAATTTATCAAAAATCATTCTCTCTTTCTTGATACCCATAAAAAGGTCTATACCTAAAGGTATTGAGTCGTTTTCATCAATACTGGACTTAATCATATTATTTTCTAATAAATATTCTCTGTATACATTGGCCATACCACTATAATCAGCTTTTTCGTCACTTAAGAAAAATATCATAACTTCCCTGTCCTCGGCGATTAAATCCTTGTCAGCACGGGTTCCAATAGGTCTTTGGGACATGCTGACTCCGTTAACGGTGATGTTCGAGAGGTTGAAGCTATAAAAATGCCGATAACTGAATTCAAAATATATTCTGTTTAAGGCTACTGATGCACCTTCAGGCGCAACCTTAATATTTGTCTCCTCTGCGCCTTTGCAAACTGCTGCAAGCATTGCATTGGAACCATTTTTTATCCCATATACCGGAAGCATCGCATTATACTCCCCATTATATTCTCTTAGCATGTATTGATCCAAATCCACTTTTTCAGGGCTGTAAATAGTCCATGTATACTCCTTAACGCTGGCTGGGCGCTGTTTCACATTTTCATATCTTGTGATTGCGCCGCTGCCGTCCGGATAAAGCATATATCCGTTTATACTACTGTCTGCCGCACCAAAGAAGGGCATAACCTCTATACTAACAAGTCCTCTTTGTCCGCTCTGTATTATCTTATCAACAGGCAAGCTATAAACAAGTCTGTCATTCTCAAGTTTTACCACTAGAGTAATATTGAAACCTAGCGATGTAAAATCAAAAGAAGCCGACAATCCATTTGCTATACGCTTCACTTCAATATTCTCAACATCAGTGGATGAATAGGCTTTTCTTGTAGTGCCGTCATCGCTTGAAAGATCGGCGTGACTGATTACTAGCATGGAGGTCATATATGAAGTCCACAGCTTATTTACCTTTTCCATATTAAATACATCGTTATCTACCACAGACTTCCACAAGTATCCGTTCCTGTTATCTCTGACAGCGATGATCCCTGTTTCCATATTGCCGTACAATGTAAGGGTTTCTGATTGAGCCAGCTTTTCATAACCAGAAGGTTTTTCCCATGCCGCTGCAGCAATACCCGACAAGGCTGTTTGAACAGCAGTAGTCAAGATAAGAAGAATCAACACCTTAGCTATGATTTGGGTCGGCTTTCTATGAGCAGAACTTAAATTTTGTTTATTCATCTATTATCATTCCTTTCCACTGTTTTCTTATTGCAATGCCATCTTGATTTCATGAAAGACTCCGGAAACAAACTGGCAAAGTCTTCCTATAAGCACATACCCCAAAATTGATACCAGCCATACAAGCACCATCGTTAAACCGCTTATAACGTAAATTACAACTGCCTTTATAAATGAATAGTCATTTAATCTCTTAAGACTTATAAAAACCAGCAATAAAATCCACAACCAGGTTCCGTTTATTAAAACCGCATAGAGTGTCACTTCTCCCCTAGAAAGTATTCTGGATAAGCCTGACAATGGCAATGTTGTCAGTATATAAGGTATCATGCAGTAGGTTGATGCAAGAAAGATCTCACTGATCTTGGATTCACCATCTAAAATTGCCGTAACAGCAAAGCTGGCTACTACCCATGTAAGAATAGGAAGCAACAGCTTTACAGCTTCCAGCACCAGATTGGAATTTTGTATATCAACATCCGCCAACGGGTAATGTACAACAAAAAGGTAGAATACTCGTGTCAGCAAAACTAAACCTAAAATAACCATCCCCGGAATCACGTTCAACCTTCCACGCCCGTTTTTGATAGCATCAAAAACCTCTGCAGGGTGAAATACTGTACCAAAGGACATTTTAAGACCTTCAAGTATTCCCATTCTTCTCGACGAATTCTTGGAAAAATCACTGACAGCATTTTCAGAAATCTTACGGATCAGTGAAATAATTTTAATCAGAATTAAAACACTTATGACCGCTATCAGTGCCACTAATGCAAAATGCTCTCTGAAAATATCATACCGATACTCTAAAAAGGCTTTGGAATACCCCTGACGGTCTTCCGCCAAAACATATTCTTCCATTGCCTCTTCCCACTGCTCTTTTTTATAAAGAGAATTAGCAATACCCTGATGTGCTAGCCTAAAGTTTTCATCTATTTTCAGCACCTCTTGCCATTTTTCATACGTTTCTTCATATTTTCCCTGGGAATATAATAATATAGCTTCATGTACCTTTTCAATAAAACCGGTAGGTCGGAATATCTGTAGATTTCCCATTACACGGTCAAGCACATAAATCCGCCCCTCTTTATCGACTGCTATAGCTGATGGCATGTTGAACTTCCCCTTTTGGACTCCCCTACCGCCAAAAACAGTTAAAAGATTGCCCTCCGGATCATATTGGTATATCTTTGCTGTTTGCTCCTCTACCACTGTTACTATTCCGTTTTCATCAACCGCAATATCTTTGAATATTGGATTAATCGGTAGACCCTCATCATCAACCCTTTCGCCGAAGTAAAAGCTATCAGATTCCAGCTTGAGACCGGTTAAAAAACCAAGGAGCTTACTGCTGCCCTTTCCATACTTTCTGTATATATTATTTCCTACCGAGTTCAGCTTCTTTATTTCACCCTCTGACCTGTCAAGACTTGTGGCATACAGCATTCCGTCTTTATCCATGGTCATGTTGATATAGGAGGCAGCTGTTCTTTTTCTTACTACCCTTTTTTGCTCGTCTGAAGCAAACATTCTAAGAAGTGATTCAACCAAGCTATAGCCTATTTCGGTCTGTCCTACATAACCTCTGAAACGGTTATAGGCATCCATCATAAATATTGTCTGCCCTTTTGTGACGTAAATGTATCCGGTAGGTCCTATGAGTATTTTGGATGGTTCAAAGGTAAAGCTCTCCCCCAACAAATCTGATTCGGGTCTTATAAATTCCTCAACATATTCTCCCTCCGAAGAAAGATGGACAATTCGCGAATTTCCAGTATCAGCAACATAAAGGTTACCCTGCTCGTCCACATAAACGCCCTGAGGCTTAAAAAACATTTTGTCCTCTGGACCATTAAATACAGCCACAAAATTTCCTTCCTCGTCCAGCTTAACAATCCTGTTGTTTCCTGTATCAACTATAAAGATGAACCCCTGTTCATTTATAAAAAGATCATTAGGCTCATTGAAATACGTTGATTCACCTGCAGAGCTTATTGTATTATTGATTACCTGGCTCAATGTATAGCTTTCAGGGATGGGAGTGCGAACTCCGTCATGCAGGGTATAATCTCTTGCAGCCGCTTGCGAAACAGGCACTATAAGAGCAATTAATATCAGCATAATGCATATTTTTGTTATATTTATTCTTTTCACCTTATACCACCCCCTTACCCTTTGATTCCTGAATGTGTCATAGTTTCCATTACCTTGCCCTGCATGGCTGTAAAAATTATAACGGTAGGTACTGTCATCAAAAAAGTAGATGCAGCAACTGCGCCTGCCCGCCCGATTGATGTGCCAGCTGCACCGCCTGCAATGGTGTGCAAGGCTAACGGAAGCGTTTTTTGGGCCTGGCTTGTAATATAAATAAGTGTAGTAAAATAATCATTCCAGTTGGATATAAATGAAAATACCACTAAAGTAGACCAGGCAGGAGTAAGTGCAGGCATAACGATTTTCCAAAAGGTCCTCCATTCATTTGCCCCATCTATTCGAGCCGCTTCTAAAAGCTCATTAGGAAATTGCTCAGTAAATTGCTTCATCAAAAAAAAGTTGTACGCTACAGCAATATTTGTAACTATAAGCGCCCAGTGGCTGTTAATAAGCCCCATACTGTTTACTACCATGTATCGTGGAATCTGACATACATGGGGTGAAAACATCAAGGCAGCTATTATAAATTTAAACAGCACTTTAGATCCGGGGGGCTTGTGCTTTACAAGTCCATATGCGCCAAGCGATGACACAATAACTGTCAGAAATACCGTAATAGCTGTAGTATATATGCTGTTAAAAACATACCTTAAAAAAGGTACGGTAGAGCTTCCCAACGTTATCACAAGGTCATAAAAATTCTGAAGGGTCGGTCTTTTCACAAAATACCTTGGCGGAAAGAGAAACAACTCATCTATCGGCTTAAAGGCGGTGCTGATCATGTAGATCAACGGCAGCGCGGTAAATCCGACTAATAACACCATAAAGGTATAGAGTAAAAGCCAACCAGGTGTGATTTTTTTTATTTTTTTAAGTGATATTTTCCCTATACTTCGTGTTTTTATGTCAATACTAGTATTCACAGGCCTTTCTCCTTTCTTTATTCCTCTTTTGTTAATAACATTTTCATAACTACCTGCCCCAAAATATACGTCATCAGAAAGAGAACCATAGCTATTGCAGATGCATAGCCCATTTGAAAACGAATAAATGCGTAATCATAAAGATGAGCAACAATGGTATGTCCGGCATAATTAGGGCTGGGCATACCCGCGACCGAAACGGCAATATCAAAAACAGAAAAGGAGCTCACAATAGAATTTATAGCACCAAAAAGAAGCTGCGGCTTCATTTGAGGTAAAGTAACATAATATAACTCTTGGAATTTGTTTTTTACCCCATCAATTGCAGCAGCTTCGTAGTAAACTCTGTTAATATTCTGAAGCCCTGCTAAGAAAACTAAAAAACCAGTACCCATACTCATCCATACCGAAATTATGATGATTACAGGCATAATATAGTTTGGATCCTTATTCCAAAGAATTGGGCTATCTATAAGCCCTAAATTAATAAGTACATTATTAATCAATCCATATCTGTCCGATGAAAAAAAGTACAACCATACTACTGTCATTGCTATTGAACTGGTTATGGAAGGCGCATAAAAAGCCAGAGCAAATGCCCTCCTCAATTTTAGCTGGTTAATTACCCATGCCGAAGCAAAGGACATGATATAACCAATCGGACCTGTTATACAGGCAAATACCAATGTATTGGCCAATGCCGTCAGAAAAATCCTGTCATCCAGAAACAGCAGCTTATAATTGTTCAACCCAATCCATTGCGCCGTCTGCAGCATGTTATAATTTGTAAAGCTTGTTCCTAATGCTACAAAAACAGGAACAATAATAAATATTGTAAATAATATTAGAAACGGAAGCATAAAAAGATATCCGGTTCCATGTTTTTTAAAAAATATTGAGATGCTCTTACCCATATTTTCCCTCCGTTATTTCTCGTCTCTGAATACACCAAACTCTTCCTGCTTCATTCGCAACTCCCTGTTGATATCCTTAACTGCCTCTTCCAGAGCATCCTTTACATTTTGTCCACCGATAACAACTCTGTTCCAAGCGTTTTGAACATGTCTAGATGTAAAATATCCTCCAAGAACAACCGGTATTTCTTTCGCCCATTTCCACTGCTCTTGGATTACCTTAAGGTCGTCTTTCTTCCAATCAAGGTTTGAAAATGCTTCTACATTAGCAGAATTCCATCGGGCTTCTACACCGATCAGCGCTTCCAGCTCATGAGCAAATTTTGTCTGCACAGCTGTGCTGCTCCACCATTCAAGAAACTCCCACGCTTCTTGTTGATGCTCTGATTGATTTAAAATAATGTTGCTTTGTCTTGCAAGCCCTCCGCACGATCTATTGATTGTTCCGTCAGGCATTTTAGTGCCTGGAATGGGTGCAATGCCCCATCTGCCGGTAAGCTCCGGTGCAGCTACCGATAGCTGCATATATATTCTGTAATCACCTATTCCCATAGGCACCTCTCCCGACCTCATACGGTTAAACAATTCAGCAGATACCGGGATACCATAGCTTGTATAAAGGTCGGTATATTCTTTAAGCGCCAAGAAAGCCTCTCCAGAATTAAGAGCTGTTTTAAGCCCGTCTTCGGTATAGAACTCACCTCCGTGCTGAAACAGAAACTGTGCAAATTCCTGTTGGTAATGTGTGGAGGTACCACTGTTGCTTAGTGCAAATTGAAGTCCATTTTGGTAAAGCGCAGGAAGCACAAAGCTATACAGCTCATCCCATGTCTCCGGTATCATTATTCCTAATTCTTCAACGATGTCTTTTCGATAAAACAGCACTTGAAAATCCATTGTCTCCGGAAGCGCATAGGTTCCTCCTCCATATTGATAGGGTATAATAATGTTTTTCAAGAAGCGTTTCTCTACCTCCGGATAGCTGTCAAATTTTGACAAATCTACTGCCGCATCCCTTATAGCAAACTCTACAGGCAGCGTTGCGTCAACACCCATTCCCACATCAGGCGCACGGCCTGATGTAACCGAAAGCATCAAAGCATTAATGTGGCCTGATGCAAGTTGGGCAGCCGGAAGCACATTGATATTTACCATAGTTCCTGTTTGGGGAGTAAATTCTTCATCCGCCAATTCCTTTATAAGCTCAGCCCACTCTGTTCCGCGGGCAATCCATACGTCAATGGAAGCTTTAACCTCAGTATTATCTTTTAATATACCGCCTATATTGTCATAATCCTTTTTAAAAGATGCTAGAAAGTTGGCAATGGTGAAACGTATCTTCTGAAAAACACCGGACCGCTCATTCTTCCAAGGCTCTTCGGGTGCTCCAACCTTAATATAGTCAACTAAAAGCGGCTGATTCTGCATACTGAGATACCACGCACCGAGGCTTGTCTGTGCGCTGTTCAGGTCATTCATTTTTCGTGCAATTGTGAAAGGATCATTTATCATATCCTTAAGCTGGCTTTTAATAGTAAGGAAGTTGTTTGCCATAGCCGGGAGCTTCCCTGATATATTCTCCAAAAGATCATACTTTTTCTGCAGACTGTCCATCAAAGCTTGCATATTGCTTTTCAATGCCGGTATTACCTTAAAAAGCTCGTAGTCGTAATTAGGGTCGGGGTTGCTGCCAGTTACCTTAATAATATTACGCAGCATATCAGATAACAGAATTATATCATCATTCAGAGAATGTATTACCTGTGTAAGGTCACCCATTTTTACCGTCATTGTAAAGGTATGGTCACCTTTCTCAAGATAAATAAGGTACGGTTCACCCTCATCATCCTTTATTACTTCGGTTCTCCAATCTCTGTCATAGACAAAACGATAGCTTTCAAATTCTTTAAAAGGTACCTTTCCGTCAATGGAAATCTGGCGGTATGACGGTAATCCGTCGTTCCATGACTGCTTTACGCGAAAAGCAATTTTATATAATCCATCCTCCGGGACGGTAATCTTCCATGTTATAGATTGATTACCCCTTCTCCATCGGAAACCTCCGATTACATTCAGCTTTCGATTTATATATGAAACAGGCTGCACTGCAGGATCCCCATCACTCTCTCTGCGGATAGTGGGATCGCTTTTTTCGATTGCGACAGTCTCTGCTTGAAATTCGACAGTACTCCCTGAATTCTTGTAACCTTCTTTCAAATATTGTTCGCTGAGCTGTTTATATGTTATAAGCTCACTTGCAGAAACCAGTGCCACCTTCGAAATCGCCATGGTCTGATCTATAAATTCCATGCGAATAGTATGCTTACCCGGTTCTAAGTAGAACTGAAAGGGAGATGAATAAAAGCCTGAACTATCGGTTAAGCTTATCTTCCTCCAGCCAAGCACCTCTTCCTGACCCGGACGCGCTTCATCGCCAAGACTATTGATGATAGGCTCCCCTGCATCCTTCCACATTCTGTTGAAAACAATATTATTCGCTTCAGCAAAAGGGATTTCACCATCTACTTTCAAAGAGCGCACCGCATCATTACCTGAGCCGGGCAGCATATAATATTCTACCTCTAATTCGTAAAGCCCTTCAGCTGTTACATTAAATTCCCACTCTGCCCATGTATCGTTTTCTTCCCACAAATATACAGATCCACTTTTCCCGCCTATTCCATTTTTTAAATTTAAACTGCTTTGCGCAGATACTTTTGTTTTCGCCGCAGATACAACAACACCGCTTCCGTCCACACCCTTATAGCCCTTCAGCTTATACTCATCAACAAATGATGAATAATAGGTATAATCCATCCATCGTGAATATTCCTCACCTGTGCCGCCTGACCCATAGGTATACTTTTCTCTGAGCGGAACATCGCCAGCCGCATTAACAAGGGTAGTACATGCAACTGTAATAAGACATATAATAATTAATTTTTTTCTTAAAGTTTCTTTCAACATTGTCTCCTCCCTGCAATCTCATGCAGTTTATTGTCAGAACATACTTGCTTCAATTAATTTTCTGCGAAATAGCTTAATTCAATGAGCGTTTACACACATCCCGCCTGCTTTTTTATCAAGCTGCTCTTACCTCTCTAATCCACCTGTCAGAAGCATATTGATACTTGTTTTTATGGCTGACACATGTGCCTCCATCTGCAAAAGAGGCGGAAAATCCAAAGTGTTGTTCTTTACCTCAATCAACAGTGTGTGCATTGATTTATTGAGCCCCCCAAAAATTGCTTTAAAATACTCGGCTTGCTGTCCCGTTGCATTAAGAGGCGCAGGATCCTTTGGGTTAATTCCCATACGCAGCCAGGCACTGGTAATCTTTCCGGCCCACTTATAATTCCCGGCCTCGGTTATGGGTGAGAATGAACTCAAAGACGGAAGATACACCATAGCATTATAGTTTGAGTTTTTAAACTCTGTCTGATGAAGATCCAGCCAGTATTTATAGTTATATTCACTATGATGCATGTAAAACAGCTTCATATGAGATGAAAGATTGTAGCGGTTAGGCTCAGCATATCTATACTCGTCTAATTGCTCATAACCAATCCCAATGAATTCGGGATAGCTTTTTTCCTCACGTACATCCCATAAATCGACCCGTTTCCATCTTTTCCCCGGGTTTTCAGGATCTTCTCCGTACATTATGCAGTAAAATTCATTGTCTTTATATATGGTTCCATCAAAAAACGGAACAGGCGACCGATCTCTGCCTTGAGGGTTGCCGATAGGGTTGAAGGTAAGCACGGTATTTTTCAAGGTTTTTTCTATATCAATATTTGCAGTATTACCGGATGTGTCTTTTCCTGTTAGAAGCTGCTCAATCACATCTATCATACCCGCAGTTCCGGCAGGTTCATGAGCATGCGGTTGAGAAATATACAGCACTTTTTTATCATGGCTGCAAAATGAAAAATCCGAAATAGTTATTGCATATACCCTTTGTCCTGTGTATTGGGTGACGAAATTCACCTTCATGTTTTTGCCGGCTATGCATTTCCACTCAGTAATTTTTTCTTCCAGCTGCTTATGACCGGATAAAAACTTTTTGTCTGACACTAATTTTCTCCTCCCCGTAATATATGCAACTTGCTAATTCTAAGCAATACGGCTTTCGACATCCACTAGAAGCGTTTTGTATTTCAAAAAGCATATTGCAATAATTAAAGGCATTACATAATCGCATAATAAATACTTAAGAGCATTGACAAGATCAACGCACAGTTTACTTTAATAAGTATAGAAAAAACCTCAGTGATAGTAAATCCCTCATTTTTTCCGAAATCGTCAGAATTTTTCTTGTTATCAACAAAAAGCAGAGCGTCCACCATATCTGCAGCCGATAGGAAAAGCGTAACCAGTCTTTTTGTTCATCGTTCGTTTTATTGCTAATCGTTAATTTTCTCCTTGCGCTCTCATTCATCAGAACCTGCATTATGGGCAAACTTAAAAAGCACCTAGCTCAAAAAGGTTTTTAACCAACTTACAAATATTACTGTGATTACAACAGGGGGCAAAGCAAGATTTACAAAGGTTCTTATAAAGGAATAAAAATCGATATTATCTGCTTCAATGCAACCGATGATATCTTAAAATCTGCAGAAACTTGTCTGCGCTAATTTAATGCTGAATTCAGGTTTGATGTGGAATTCAGGTTGCATTTACCAGAGTCTACAACATATGTGATATGCTTTTGCCATATGTATCATTTTACCTTCAACACAAGTACATAATCAGGCTCAATATCATCTCCAGGAGGGGTGAATTCTACAAAAGAACTAGTGCTGCTAAAGCACTTGCCGGGAATATATACACCCTTTCTTGGATTATACCATAGGGTGCAGATGTATTCCCCCTTAAAAACACTCATATTTATATAAACAGGCTGATTTTCAGGTATATATACAAGAGCAAAATCCTTATCTACTGATATTGCAGCAGGAATATAGCAAGTACCTTCTTCACTACCATGTACCACCAATACTTTTTCCTGATCGGGCACAAGCTTGCAAAATGGATAGTCAAGCATCAGCTTTTTTAAATGTCCCATATTAAATGCTCCGGGCAGATCCATAGCTTTTTTCCAGTGCAAGCACACATCCCTAGTAGGCACCTCATCTGAAGGTACATTGTAGCTCCAGACATCCCTGCAACCATAGGTGTGTCCCATAGCCCCGCTTAAAACAGCATTGTATGCAGCTTTTCTTACCTGATGGGCAGTCACATGCCTTCCGGTAGGTGGTTTTCTATAGAAAAACTCATGACTATGTTCATATCTTGCTTCCCCTTCCAAAGTTGGCTTTATAGGAACTTTATTATAGTCCTTTAATATCAGGTTATAATTGTCAAGGTCAAATCTTGTACCTGTCTGCATCATATTAAAATCAAGCCAAGGTTCTTCATGCAGCCATTGGGATGAGCTATGCACAGCTGTAGGGTGGAAGGTCATAAGGTTCTTTTCACCATCACCAGCTTTGATTCCTTTAGCCATAGCTCTCCATATTTCAAGATGTTTTTCTTCCTTCGGATTTCTGTCGCCGCCTATAACCCATATGATATTACTATTTTTATAGCGTCTACCTATGAATTCACCATATATGCGGGCATTTTCCACATCGAATATTTCCGGTCCCTTTCCCCACAAAAGGGGTCCGACAAATTCACCCCAGGTTGGCAGCAGGGCTATACATAATCCGATCTTGTTTGCTTTGTCAATAATATAGTCAACATTTTCAAAGAATGCTTCATTAGGTTGTTTTGGATCCATGTTCTTCAGAGGTTCATGCCCATAGTAATTGCAAAACCTTTCATTGGTATCCTTTTTGCATTCCCCAAGCACACAAGGCATGATTACAGTAAAACCTTTTTCCTTTCGATTCATGAGATATTCTAAAGCCTCTTTGCGGCTTGGTTCATAGAATAGCTTCCATGCAGTATCCGCTAGATAGAAAAAAGGTTTGTTATTCCCATCAACAAGATATCTTCCATTATCACTGACTTTCATAAGTTCCTCCCTGTTATCATTCCGTGTAGTGTCAAAAATTCTAAATAAATTTCGACCTAAACCATTTATTTCACTGATTTGCACTGATTTGCACTTTTTTTTAGAAAATTCGCTTCGCTCATAACCTTTCTTGTTCGCTATGGAAAATTACTTAAAATCTCAACTACTTCTTTAAGTGTTTTCCTTGTACCAACATTACCGGGAAAAATTATGTACGGTATCCCCGGGAATCTGCTTTCATCACCTGTTATCCATACCGGTATCCCCTCTTTGATTTGACCTGCCACTACAGCTTTCTTAATCTCTAAGCCTATCGTAGCTACATCACTTGAGGTAATTCCTCCCTTAGCAATAACAAATGCCGGTTTTTTCTTTAGTTTATGTATAATACTTGCTATGGAGTGGGATATTTTAACTGCAAGCTTCAATTCATCCTCACTGTTTCCTGTATTAAAGTCAAGCCTGTCTCTTCTGGTATAAACCGCAACCGTTTTCCCTTCTCCAATACATTCGTCACATATATCAACAACTCGCCAAACTTCCATTTCAATTTCATTAGGGTTTACAATAAGATGCTGGTTAAACTCAACAAATCGAACCATTTCCAACGATTTTAGTTCTTCAAGCTGTTCGGTTGTCTTTTTTACATGGGATCCAATAATAATGATTCCACCATTGCTTCTTCTATCCTTTATAAGATCTTGTCTTGTGAGCAGTGCCTTATCTGTTACTCCTCCAATTACCTTTGTGAAAGAAGCCGCTGTTCTGAAAATAAATCTTTTGCCTTGATCTAATGCCTTTAGCAAAGCAATGGTGAATACCTTTACATCGACATAATCTATTGCGTTTACCACTATCTTGCTAAAATCCTTTGCGATCATAAGCTGTGCGGCTATACCATCTAAATCAGCTTTTCTTAAATCTTCTAGACTGATATATTGAGTCTCTTTTTCCAAAAAACGTCCTTCGGTTTTCTCTTCGATCCATTTTCCAAGATGGGAATTTTTATATCCAAAGGTCTTATCTTTGGCAAACTCTGTTTCACTTGCCGGCACTAGGTATTCATTTTCCTGCACATAATGAATGTTCCCTATAGTAAAGCGGCCTCCTTCTTTAAAGAAAGGAAATACCACCTCTGCGTCTATACTGATATCAGAAATCTCCTCAAGGGTGTCTTTCAAAACTTTAGTCTCAAGGGGATAGTGTCCTCTTAATGTGGAATCGCTGCGACTTATGATTATAAAGTCTTTACCAAGTATTTTAGATGCCTTGTAAATATTTTGTGCAATTTCTCTATGCACCCGGACAGTCTCTTTAGATGTAAAACTTCTTGAGTTTGTCAGAATGAAAAACATAGAAGAGGGGTCGTTAAATCCGGATTCTATTGTGGCAAACTCCCAATCGGTGTATACAGGTATATCATGTATAGTCTGTACTCCCGTGGGATCATCGTCAAGCACCACTATTTTCCTGTTATTATTCTTAATCGCTTTATCATACTCGCTTTCGATTTTCTTAATATCAAAGACTGTACTGTATTCTTTGAACACCGCTTCTTTTAGAACTTTATTCATGCAGGCAGCCACCCTTTCCATACACATTACGCGAATGAGTTATTGTGTATATTTCCTTTATCAACATTATTAACTTTGGGTAATGATGTTTGTGTAGTATAAAGAACAATTGACTTTATTTTGATAGAAAACCCGGTGAGCTCTACTCACTTTCTTTTAATGAGGTCTATTGCCCTTTCTGCCATTTTAGAAGGAGTCAGATCATAAGCCCTCATCAGGTCACTTAATGGGGCACTTTTAATGGTTGTATCTCCGATACCCATCATATCCAGGAGCACTGGATATTCTTTGGTCAGCACTTCTGAAACCGCGCTCCCAAAGCCCCCAATAATACGACCATTTTCAATTGTCATAATGCAACCAGTCTGTTTCGCACTTTTTACAATCAGCTCTTCATCTATTGGTTTTACCGATGGCATGTGAACAACTTTTGCACTAATTTTTTCACTATCTAAAAGCTCAGCTGCTCGTATGCATATGCCCGTCATTATCCCGGTTCCCATCAGGGTTATATCCTTTCCTTCTTTAATTACAATTCCTTTTCCCCATTCGAACCCGTAATCGGTGCCAAACAATACCGGTGCCTCTGCTTTAGGAACCCTGAAGTATACAGGTCCTTCATATTCCATTATTTTATGCATAACACTTCTTAGCTCTACATTATCTCCTGGGGCTATGACTCTCATAAATGGCATGGCCCTCATTACAGCCAAATCCTCACCTGCATTGTGGGATGGACCGCATTCGGTGGCTGTCATACCTGTGTACGAACCAGGAATTTTTACATTTAGCTTTTGGCAGCAGATATTCATATAAACCTGATCCAGTGCTTTCCTTGCAGCAAAGGCGGCAAAGGTAGACGGAAATGGTACAAATCCCATATGTGCCAAACCTGCTGCAACACCAAACATATTTGCTTCAGCAATTCCGCACTGCAAAAACCTTTTGGGGAAACGCTCCTTAAAAAGAGAAGTTCGTGTGGATGTATGAAGATCTGCATCAACCACCATTACTCTGTCATATTTTTCGCCTAGCTCAACCAGCGTCTCACCAAACACTTCACGTAGATTTTTATTATAAAAATTCATTATGCTCTACCTCCTATTACCGCAGCCAGACTGCCATCATCCACTTTCACCGGCGGTCTTTTTATTCCTTCATAGGGTTTGCCATATCTTTTTGCAAGCTCTTTTAAAAACTCTTCTGCCTTCTCTACTGAAGGTGCGTGAGTATGCCAGTTGTAGTTAAACTCACATTGCTCTACTCCTCTTCCTTTTACAGTGTGTGCAATAATACAAATCGGTTTACCGTTTACCTCTATGTATTTAGCTCTGTAAAAAGCTCTGTAAAGATCAGCAACATCGTGTCCGTCAACCTCTATCACTTTCCAGCCAAAGGATCTCCACCTGTCTGCCATAGGCTCCTGACCCATTTCGTCGCTTACAAATCCCTTTGCCATTACCTTGTTGTAATCAACAACTGCAATAAGGTTATCCAGCTTATAATGCCCTGCTGACATTGCAGCCTCCCATATCTGACCCTCAGATAGCTCTCCATCGCCCAGTATGCAGTATACTCTTTGAGCAAAGCCCTCTTTTAACTTTAAGCCATAAGCAATTCCTACCGAATAGGAAAGCCCTATGCCCAGCGAACCTCCTGATGCCTCCAATCCTGGAGTTTCCAGCATATCAAGATGTCCTTCCAATCCCCCAAGTTTACAGTAATCATATAACTTTTCCACTGGGAAAAATCCTCTAAGTGCTAGGGTTGCATACAATGCCGGAGAACAATGCGCTTTAGAAAGAACCACATAATCCCTGTCTCTTTTTTTAGGCTGTTTAGGTTCTACTCTCAAAACCTTAAAATACATAGTTGATAGTATCTCTGCCAACGAGAAAGACCCTCCAACATGCCCCCACTGGCTGCAGGCAGTCATCTCCACAGTAAGCTTTCTTATCTCATAAGCCATATCTTCCAACTTTTTTATATCATTTTCCTTTAAATAATTCATGTCCCTTCCTCCATTAAAAGCTTTGCTGAGCATTTTTTGCAATGAAAATATCCTTGATTTTTTTGAACCCTTCATGACCGCTTGTCAAAACAGGTATACCAAAGCTTTCCTCAGCATCAGGATAAGTAAAACCAAACACGCTCATTGACAATTGCGCAAGTACAACCTGGTCGATCTTCATTTTACTTTGTTCTTTCCTTATAGTATCCGCAATCAATTCGTTATGCTCTTGGATTTTGCCCTCTCCCAAAAGATGAAAAGCCTCTTCCACCGTCGCACCGGCATATTCAAGATTGCTGCCTTTTCCCATTGAGGCTGCTGTTTCTTCTAGGAGCTGCTGCGTGCTTTTGACCGTAGGTCCGTGGGTAGCAATAATAAGTGCCCTGCCACCTTTTTCAACTGCACTTTCCATCATTGGCTCATCAATCTGTACAACTGGAGTTCCATACTCAGCTACTGCTTTTTTAACAAAAGGCAAGCTTCTGTTCATGGTAGAGCAGGTCACTAGAATGGCATCCACTCCTACCAATTCCACAAGATCCCTGGCATATTGGGAAAACAGTTCAATGTTTCTCATTGGCGGACATTCTCTTCCTTCAGAATGTGCTTTCATAAAATTTAGCTGTATAGCTTCATTACCTACATTAATCAGTTTTACCCCTGGTAGGTAAACGCGTCCAAAATAATAGCTCCAAAGCTGTATCCATGCTGACCCATTTACAAGACCCAACTTTTTCCCATACAGTGCCAGATCAGCGGTAGCCTCTGCAGAAAGCCTTGGCACATCTACCAGCTTCATATAAGAGCTAAAAAGCTCTTTGTGGTTAAAATCAAGATGCTTGTTCATATTAACCCCCCTTTGTTAACGTTAACACTTTAATTAAAAATTTATTATATGAACATATCCCAGATATTCACAGGACAACTTTGTGCTACAGGCTAGCTGCTGTGATAAGTTGTTTTGCAAATTACTGGGGAGCAATCATATTATTCTTTTTATTTTATATCAAAACTCTCACAAAACTACACTTCAAATCCCCATGGATGATTCTCGAAGAACCAGATCTGCTTCAAGCTTACAAAACCTCTCAGTCATTTCTTTCTTATTAAGGCGGTCAAGAAGCATCATAGCTCCTTTGCTGCCCATAGTTTTCCTTGATTTTCTTATAGTTGTCAAAGAAGGAATCAGGTACTGGGAAAAATCCATATCATCAAAGCCCACAATAGATACATCTTCAGGAACTCTTACTCCATAACTGCTGCACGCTTTTAAAGCACCAACTGCCATAAGATCGTTAGATGAAAAAACAGCTGTCGGTCTATCTTGGAGCTTTAATAGCTGTTCCATTGCTCTAAAGCCACTCTCCGGTGTGAAGCTACCTTGAATGCTATAATTACCAGAAACATCTATTTTGTGCTTTCTTAAAGCATCAATATACCCTTTATATCTTTGTTTTGATGTAATAAATTCCTCAGGTCCTATTATTTTTGCTATCTTTTTATGTCCGCTTTTAATAAGGTAATCTACCGCTTTAAAAGCACTTAGATATTCATCTACGTAAACATAATACATATCTTTGTTTTCCATATCCCTGTTTAAAACAACCAGGGGAACTTCAAGCAAATCTAATTGATTGATAAACCTAATATCCGAAATATCTATGCTTAAGAAAATAGCACCATCGTATTTCCTTTTATTCACACTCTTTTGAATGTCCTTAACGTTGTCAAATTTCTTAAAAACGATGTTATATGTGTCACCTATCACAGAGCTAATGCCGTCAAGCACTTCATGGGCAAAGGAGGAAGGCATGTTTTCAATACTTTTTGAAGCAAAAAAACCAATATTATAGCTTTTATCCAGCACGAGGCTCTTAGCAGAATAGTTGGGAACATAATTCAGCTTGTCAGCCAGCTCTTTTATTCTATTTTTTGTTTCAGGATTGATATGAGGGCTGTCATTTAATGCTCTCGAAACAGTAGTATGAGAAACCTTTGCCAACCTCGCTATATCTTTTATTGTATAACTCATTAATATCCACCCTTATTGTTAACGTGTGCATTAATTATATAGTACCACTTTAACTTATTGGTGTCAATAAAGTGAAAACTCCAAACATCATATTAGCATAGCACGGGTTACTATTCAGACCCTTTACTAAACCCCCAGCCACTCCTTAACAAAAGGCCATACCCTTGCTTTGTAATATCTGTGACCGCCTTCTCCTACATATAGCTCACATCTTTTTGGAAAGCCTGCAGCTTTATACACTTTACACAGTTCCTCAAAAGCCTTTTCAGTTGCAGTAATCGGAAAAATGTGATCTTGTCTACCAGCTACAGCAAGGAAAGGACGGGGAGCAACAAGCCCTGCGACATCATACATTTCGCCCAAGGTCATAATACCCGGAACGTAATTGCACATGCAATGCCACATGGAACCGATAGAACCCTCAAAAGTACAAAAGTAACAGCTGGGAATGGCAACACTTATTCGGGTGTCTACTGCTGCTGCAAATAGTGTAGTAGTTCCACCTCCTGAGTTACCGGTAACAACGATCTTTTCGCTGTCAATGTCGGTGCGGGTAGCTGCATAATCTATTATTCGGGATATATCATATGCACGTTCACCAATCAAAGTCCTCCCAAAAAGCAGTGCATGCATTTGCATGGTCCTGCAGGAGGTTTTATTATCTTCTTCAATATCCTTTTGAGATCTAGTCTTGGCAAATCCTCTTTGATCTGGAGCTATTGCAATATAGCCTTCACGAACAGCCTGAAGGGCAATATCACGTTCTCCTCGCACTGTTTGTATACGATCTTCTTCATTATGTAAAATTCCGACATATGTATCTTTAGCATACTTCCCATGACCGTGTACGGCAATGACAAGGGGTAGTGGTTCTTTTTGTTCCAGAGGCTTCAGAACATAGAATGGAATCCGGTAACCTGGCTCTGAAGTTATTTCCCACTCCTCGCGGATATGATCATCAAGTTTAACAGTATTAATACACACTGGATTAAGCTGGCAGATTCCTCTTGCTATTATCTTGGGAATTCCCAATATTTCCATCAGCTCTTGACGAAACTCATCCTGCCATTCTTTTACCTCATGGGGGTTATTTGCTTTGAATGAGAACTTGCGTTCATTTTCGCTCAAAGTATTTACATAATAATCTGCATACATGTTATTAATCATTTTTTTATCTCCTTATTGTTTTTTCTGCTCTAAGTATACCACTTTCAATGAAAAAGTGGAACACTAGCGTCAACCGCCATATTTAAAGCTGTTTACTGCTGGCTTAAAATAATCTAGCCACTATTTAATACAGTGCACCATATTTATCCAGCACATTATGAATTTGCTTAATATCTACTTTATTGATACTGATATCTTCTCGGACAGCTATGGATAAAGCTGCTCCCGCTCCTTCTCCAATTGATGTACATATTGGCATAATTCGATATGATGCATGTGCTTCATGAGTTGAAGATATTGGTCTACCAACTACAATAAGATTATTAAAACCTTTAGGAAGGAGAGAACGGTATGGAATTGTATAATAGTCTCCAAATGGGATATCCATAAGTATAGTTCCTGAACCATCCGGGTTGTGAATATCTATTTCATATGTGCCTCTTGCAATTGAATCTTCGAACTTTACAGCTGACAACAAATCCTTTTCTGTAAGCAGATATTCACCAACTATGCGTCTACTCTCCCTAACTCCAATTTGCGATGCAGACATTAGTAGTTTGCAGTTTTCAAACCCTTCAATATTCTCCTTCAAAAAGTGATACAATTCATACATTTGTTCTCTGCCTTCTATCTCAGCTTCAGTAAGCTCTTTGGCAGAAACACCAGACTTTCCAATGATTCTGGTAGAATTAAAATGTACTACATTATCTGCCATATGTTTAAAAGTCAGCACATTCTGTCTAGTATTTTTTATCAAACCTTTGCTCTGCATTTCAACATACTTTTTATTAATGACTTTTCTGTTATTATTGTATTTTGACATATCAACATCTGCCAACCTGAAACATAGTGTCATAGGTTGACATTTGCCATCTTTGCTGCGACCCATTTTATATTCTGCTCCTGCAAGCGCAGCTACATCAGCATCTCCCGTGGCATCCACAAAATACCTAGCCTCTAATTCCTCTATTCCCGACTTGTTAGTTATACTGACAGATTTTATCGTTCCTTCTTTTTTAGCTACTCCGGATACAAAAGAATGAAAAAGTATATCAATTTTATACTGACGAATTAAGCGATCCAATATTAGCTTCAGTATCTCCTCATTAAATGTCTCCCTATTTTCATGTAATCCGCCTAAGTTATCTAATTCTATTAGAATTCTCTTAAAAACACCTTGGTTCGCTTCATTATTCCAATCGCGCTGCCGTCGATCAATCCTTGTTGTATAGGGCATAAATGGGTTTACAAGCCCTGCTGTTGCCATCCCTCCAAGATATCCGTTTTTTTCAATTATCAGTACATCGGCTCCTTCTCTGGCAACAGCAATGGCTGCAGCAACTCCAGAGAGACCTCCCCCTGCAACAATAACATCATATTTTTTCATATTTTTCAACATTTTTGAATCCCCCCTGTAAATAAGAGCGCATTACTTTTTGTAAAATAACGGCGAATTTGACATCTCTGCATTTTAATGTTCTATTTTTATTGCTGTCCCACCTGAAATATGATTATCTCGCAGAAAGTTACTTTCTAACTTACTAGGGAGCAATCATAATAATAATTATATAATACATCTAAATATCAACGCATCTGCAATAATTTGTCCTTTACTATCTTTTGCATGGATCTCAACAAAACCATCACAGCCTTCATTAAACCTATATTCACCAACAAAAAGTGATTTTGAAGGATCAACATATAAATAATCATCCCCATCTGCCGAATGAACTCTAAGAGGTATCAAAGAAGGTGAAGAAAAAGGAGAGTCTTCACTCAAATAAATTTCATATTTACCTTCCTTAAGATCTGGCGTAAACCTTACAAACTCTCCATCCTTTGGGCGACGGCCGTTTGTAAGATAAAATCCTCTGTATCCTCTTTTCCCACCCGACCAGTTACAATAGTGATGACCAACCCAGAAGTATTGTGTATTATAAAAACCTTTGTCCTTGCTGCCAACAATTACATTGGTTCTTGGTGGGTAAACAGGAATTTCCATAACAACATTAAAAACTTGTGGAGAGTTCATAGCACCGGGCACATCAACCATAACATGTGCAATGTAAATTCCCTGCTTCAAACCTGTACCGTTCACAGCAACTCTAATTATTTGTACCCCATCATCTAAAATCAATTCTGTATCTAACCAGTTACATTGGTTTTTGCAGCTAAAGTAAACTTTCAAGCTAGCATTACATAATGCTCTGGATCCTAAATTTAAAATTTTCACCTCTTTCGCATCCGGTACAGGTCTACTCTGCCGGGCAGTAAAGTAAATAGTATGAGGTAAGTAATCAGGCTCCAAGCCGTATGTATCCAGCATTTCCAAGGGTCTTGCTCTGAAGCTGGTTTCATCTTTGGACATCAATACAAAGGAAGGTGCTGTAATATTTCTACCATCTATAGTAACATGCTGTGTAACTGAAGCCTTTTGTGTGCCATCATCTACTAAGAGTGTAACTGGATAAATTCCCGGTTTGGCGTATGTATAGATCGGGTTTTCTTTGGCGGAATATCCTCCATCTCCAAAAGTCCAATGATATTTAATCTTTGTCCCACTTTTTCCATGTTTGCTTCCTGCACTGGAGAAAAAAACAGGTCTTCCTGTTTTCCCAGGATGTAAAGGTTCAATCACTGCACGAATATCACCTTTTCTTTTCTTTTTGTTCTCAAATATTTCCCAGAATAGAATCCATGGATCCAGTAAGATTTCATTCATACCTTCAGTTATTTTAAACACAAAATGAGAATGCTCATGGCTGCCTACACGTACTCCCGCAGCTTCCGCAAAATGGGTGCCTGCCTCAAGCGGAGTATGCTGAGGAACAAGCATTTTTATAAGATGATGTACTTGAATCGTCCATAGGCTGCCATCCGCCCATCTTTTGATTCCTCTCCATCTGTTATTGTTATCTCCTGCTTCCAGCGAATTAAAAAGATACTGGTAGTCAATGTCAAATGGCACCCATAAAGGAGTGCCTTGGGGATGATTTATGTCCAGCCCTCCATGACAGGATGAACCAAAATATAAGCCCATCCAGCAGTCCTCTCCATTGTAAGAATCTCCAATAGAAATAAAATTCTCATCATTTGGACACCAATCTTTCATTTCCTCGGGACAAATAGGATCCAACACATCGTTAAAGGCAAAACGAGCTTTTTTCTTTGGCTTGCATGATCCATGAGTTTCATTCGCCAAATTAAATATATCCGAGACTCCATCAAACCATAACCGCATTCCATTGATAACATAAGGCACATAAAAGCTTTCCTGTGTACCTATATACCTCTCCATCGTCATTTGGTGACCATCAAAATTAACCTTGCAATTAAACCTTAAAATAGTACCGCCTGACGGGTTTTCTACTTTTATATCCTCCAAGTTAGTTTCAACAATGGATGCAGACGTCTCTAAAAGCTTCATTGTGCGTTCTTGTCCGTTTCTTAACTTGAAAACAAGGGTCTCGCCTATATCCATTTCAATTGCAGAAAGAGTATCTTTTGCCTCTTTGTAATAGATCATCAAAATCCTCCCTTTATTGCTTAGCTTATAACATTTTCTTATTTAGAACAATCATCACTTTTTTGTATATTTACAAAGCCCATAACATGGTTTAATAAATGTTACGGGCTCTATTTACTAATGTTTCATGTAAAATGATCGTTGATAAGGCATAATAACATTATTATCTTCAGATACTTACATCATAAAAATATTTCATTATCCTTTTAATGCTCCTATTAAGACTCCCTTGGCAAAATATTTCTGTAAAAAAGGATATACACACATAATTGGGACTGTAGCAACTACGATAGTTGCATATTTTATTGTCTGCTCTATTGGCATAAAATCTACAGCATCTATGTCTTGTGCTATATCCCGCATTGTTTGTGTCACAAGAATTTCACGCAACACCAGCTGTAAAGGATACTTTTCTCGGCTCCGTAAGTAGATCATGGCACCAAACCATGAATTCCAGTGACTTACTCCATAAAAAAGAACCATAACTGCAATTACTGGTTTTGCCATAGGTAATATAATTCTCCATAAGATCACAAAGTCATTTGCTCCATCTATGGTAGCGGATTCTTCCAAACTACTGGGTAGCGCCATAAATCCGGTGCGCATAATGATCATATTCCATGCACTGATTGCACCTGGGATAACCAGTGCCCACATCGTATCAAGCATTCCAAGATTCTTGACAAGAAGCCAGCTAGGTATTAATCCCCCTCCGAAAAACATGGTAATGACCACCATAATCATAATATATTTCTTAAAAAATGCATCCCTCCTAGAAAGGACATAAGCCCCCAGTGTTGTCATGAACAAGTTGATGGATGTACCAACCACAACATAAATAATCGTATTTTTATAAGAACTAAGGAGCAGTGGATGTTTAAACACCAACTTATATGCCTCAACGCTAAATCCTAGAGGTTTTACTAAAACTTTAGTATTGCTCATTAGTTTTACTGGATCACTCAATGACGCAAAGAGAACATACACAACTGGATATATTATTATTAACGATAAAATTATTAAAATAAATGCAGTGATTATATTAAATATCTTTTGCTCTAATGTATTGTAATAAACCATGTTCACTCCTCCTTTCTACCACAGGCTGGTCTCATTAACTTTTCTGCTCATCCAGTTCGCACTAATTAACAATAAAAAGTTGAGAACTGTACTGAGTAAGTTCACTGCAGTACTAAAACTATAATCAAATTCCTGAAGCCCTCTCCGGTAGACATAGGATGAGATGATATCAGCTGTTTCATATGTCAGAGGGTTGTAAATCAAAATAATTCTTCCAGCACCTTCACTCATCAGCTTACCAATGTTTAAAATGAGCAGCGTCACAATTGTTGGCATGATACTCGGCAGTGTGATGTGTGCCATCTGCTTCCAACGGTTGCCGCCATCAATAATACAAGCTTCATACAACTGCACATCTACACCACTTAGAGCAGCAAGGTATACGATCGTACCCCAGCCTACCCCCTGCCAGATTTTTGAGCCGGTATAGATAGTTCGGAACAGCTCGGGGCGCATCAATAAATTTGCTCTCGTTCCTCCAAACATTTCTATAATGTCATTTATGAAACCATTCCTAGCTGAAAAGCTAATAATTATCCCGGCAACTACAATTCCGGAAATAAAATGTGGCATATATATCACTGTTTGTATTAATTTTTTAAAGGACTTATTATAAACCTCATTAAGGAGCAATGCCAGCGCAATAGGTGCAGGAAACCCCCATATCAAATCGTAAAGGTTGATAATAAGGGTATTGCGCACAACGCGACCAAAATAGTGCCCATTAAAAAAGCTTAAAAAGTGCTTAAATCCAACCCAATCCCCCCCCATTATTCCCTCGGTTGGGTTGAAATCCTTAAATGCTATTTGTACACCATACATAGGCCAATAATCAAAAATGATATAATAGACAACCACAGGTATTGCCATGATGTATACATATTTATTCTTAATTATATCTTTTTTTAGCATATTAAAAAAAGCTTTCCTGCGGTTATTTTCTGGTTGGGCTTTTTTATACCCCATTTCCACAATAGAATTCCCCATGCTGATTCACCTTTCTGTCCTAATAAAAGCTTGGGGGGCACCCTTGCCCCTTTCGCTTTTGGGTGTAGCCTTCACTTAACACTCTGAATCAATAGCAGAGAAAGGCATATCACCTTTCTCTGCCATAAAGTTTATCGTGAGTTATATCTGTCCAAAGCTGCTTGTTGCATGGATATAGCTTCTTCCATGTTCATCTTCTTCAATTCATTTAAATAATCGTCAAATTGGTCAAGAGGTCTCTGACCCATGACAAACTTCAAAAACGTTTCTCCTTCATGAGTTTGAATATCATTCATTATGGTCGCCATGCGTGTGCTTTCGTCATCTGTATATGATACGAAAGGCATTACTGGTGAGAAATCAGTGGTTGCGATCCACAACTTAGCTGCCTCTTTCTGATTTGTACTTGCCCGGGTAGGTTCACCCGCCTTATATATGGAAGGATCAAACATATCAATAATTTCGTTTCCTCTTAGAAGTCCACGCATGACAGGTCCACTGCTAACGCGTCGGAAGAATCTTTGCTGTGCTTCCTGCTGAACAGCATCATCTTCAAATTCCATCAATCTTCCATCATCTGATATAAGATATGTGATCCCTTCTAATCCCCATTCTGTAAGCCAATTGCCTTCTTCTCCATAAGCGTAATCCAGATATAGGGCAGCCACTTCCTTATTTTTGCATTGGGTGGTGATTGCAGCTCCCAGAGCACTCATAGGTGAATCTTTGTGCCCAAATCGTGGTTTATCCCCTTTGTTCAGTACTGGATAGGGTACCCCTTTTAGCTCGTATCTGGTATTCGGATCTTGCACCATTGCTGCTAATATACTGCTTGCTATGGTTCCATTTCCTGAAAGACCGGCCCCAGCCACTCCACTAATCAGCTTGGCCTTCTCAGCCTCTAGATCTTGTGCAGCAAAATCAGGATCCAGCAGATCTTCTTTAAACCATTTGTTAAATAGTTCAACAAAGCCTTTATATTTCGGTTCATAAGGACCATACTTAGCCACACCATCATCCTGGTACCATCTTGCTCCTACTCCATATGCACTCACAAAAGAATGGCTTTTTGTCCACACATCCAACAGCATAGTGATTGGTGCTTCTGCACCCTTTTTATCCTTGAAGGCCTTTAACATAATAGTCCAATCATCTATTGTCTCCGGTTCCTCCAGCCCAAGATCTTCTAACCAATCCTTACGAACAAAGGGTCCGTTAAAGGTCAATCCGGTATCAAGAGCCCTTATCATCGGAAAATGATAATAATCACCCTCGTCTGTTTTGGCTAGTTTGCCAAATTCAGGATACAATTCATAAAGTCTGCTCAGGTTAGGTGTGTACTTTGGCATTAAATCATTTAAAGGCATAAAGACTTTTTGCTTGATGGCATTCATGGGACCACCTTTATAATTACTTAAATTCGTATCGATAATATCTGGGTACTCCCCCGATGCAATCATCAGATTAAATTGTTCTTTTGTCTGACCTGCGGTGGGGTGTATGAAACTAATTTTTACATTGGTTCTCTTTTCCAGCTCAATATACTGTCCCATTTCCTCATAACGCGCTATCCATTTTCCACTTTTCGCAGCCAGCGGAACCCAATAAGTAAGAGTTACAGGCTCAACCAATGGAAAGGTCAAGACTTCTTCCTTCTCATTGCTGGTATCCACAACTGTGTTACTTGATTGGCTCGGTTCTTTCACAACAGTACATCCTGCAAGCAGTCCTATTACAAGTACAAATAGAACCACTTTGGTGAAAGGTTTGGACATTCTTTTTACCATCTTCATAATACAAATCTCCTCCTAATCTTTTAATATGAATTTTTGTGTTTTGCAAATGCATTTAAGATTTACAGTTGCATTATAGTACTCAATATAGCATTCAATAGCCAAAACAGTAAATTTGATATTTTGTACTTTTATGTGCAAATCCATACTTTTATATGTTCAAATTTGCACCTTATATGCGAAACTGTATTTCTGGTTTTGCTTTGCTGCGAAGCAATCACATAATACTTTGTAATTTGCACCTGAAATCAAAATTCTTTCAGGTTTCTTCGTGATAGTCAGCGCACATTTAGCATCCACACCGACAGCCTTTTTAAAAAGGTTCCTTTTATAAATAGCATTCAATATGAATATCTCACTTGCCCACAACTGTCACAATCACCCGTTTATAACCCGTCAGGATTGGAGAACCGCTGTCCTTTACCTTTAATATGAAGTGAAGTATTTTAGGTGAAGTAACGGCTGGAGCAACAAAGCTTGCAATTTGTTCATTTGAATTGATCAAATCTATATTCTCGCCATAGGTTCCTGCTTCCTTATAATATATCCATTCATAGGACAGTTCGTCGCCATCCGGATCATAGCTTCCTGTAGCATCTAAAGTCACAATCTCTCCTGGGGATACTGTTCTTTGGAGCTTACCGTTCACAACCGCAATTGGATTGTGATTTGCATTCGTATACGTGTCGGCCACGCACCAGTCCATCCTTGCCGCAAAGTCGTTTTGAAGTTCTCTTCTCCAACGGAAAACCGTTGCTCTCGCGCTTGTTTCCGTACCGTTTGACAGGGTAACCATATCCTCTGCGTCCATCCATGCATTAGCAAATTTATTTTGATACCTACCTCCCCAAGAGCCCCAGTCAGGATGTGCAGGATTCCCAAGTCCCTGTCTTTCGGACATAAAGTAGAGAAATGAAATTGTATCTCCTTCTTTTAAGCAATTAATCCCGTTAAATGTATTCGTTTTAAGTGGATACAGCGCACCCAGTGGACCATGATTTGTCTGAACATTAGGTACAATCCAATCAGATGAGGTTAACTCCCCAACATCATCCCCTCCATCATAAAAGCCTCTATATGCGCGTTTCAACGGATCGGATGAGTTGCCTGTAAGCACTAGGTGAATATTCAGCGCATTACTAAGGATGCTGTCTACACCAACATCCTGCTTCCCAATAGAAAATATCCTTATTTTTGAGATAAACTGTTCGAACTCTTCTTTACTCCTTGTGTTCTTCACCTTCCATACCGCCTGAGCAATATCAATTGCGCCGCCCCATACGCTAATACAAAGGGGACGGGGATCATCCTTATCAACACATTGAATAATCCACTCTGAAGCTTCAGAATCAAAGCCCTCCCCCATTTTATCTCGGGAGGGGGTACCGCTTTTGATAATGCCTAGAAGATATTCTGCAGAAGGGAATCCTTCAGCATGCTTCTTAAGATTATCAAAAACCTGACCATACGCCTCTACCCGTTCTAGAATCAGGTCAACATTAACAGGTTGGTACCCGCGATTAATAAACTTGCTTTCCAGGCAAGTAGCAATTAATCCTTCCAGTTCAAACTCATTGCTGTAGCAAAGAAGCCTGATCATAGACTGCGCATCATCAGGATCTCCTCCAATATCGGTTGTGACTAATAGTCTTGGTTTAATATTTGAAGTGTTTACCATTTGATTTCCTCCATAATTTTAGACATATTTTGAATTGCAAATGTATCATAATATTAAATATAACATTCAATAGACAAGATAGTAAATTTGAAATTTTGTATTTATATGTGCAAATCAATACTTTTTCGAAAACGAACGACATCTTTTTCTTCCATTGGATTTTTTAAAGGTCGAACTCCTCATCACCCATGCTATACAAAGGGAGGCTGGTTTAGTTCGGAAAAGTCTCTTTAGATCCATCCTCAGTATTCTTTGTATATTTATAAAGCCCATAACATTATTTAAATAAATATTACAGGCTTTATGTATTAATGATTAATGTAAAATGAACATTGATAGCATATAAACGCAGTTCGCAGTTTGTTCGACTTACACTTATTGGACACTCAATATGTTACTTCCAGCACTGGTATATTACCATAGCTGTTTTCTCTGCTTTTGAACATAATATGATAACCTGGGATACTGGCATCATAAATCCCTATACTAATTATTTTTTCGCTACCAAGCTGACTATTTACATATTATGTTATGTCCCATTCATAAAACTGACCGGCAGAAAATACATTTGTACTTGTTATACTATTCCCAAATGATATTGACTGTAACATACAGTCATGGAGTATTCTTCTCAGCATTCAGGATTAATACAGCCCAGCCCTCATCACCGGGAGTAGCAAGGGTGAGCATCGGTTTTGCCATGATCTCCTCTTCCTTTGTCCAACAGCCCCTCTTGATACTCAGCCAACGTACAACTAGTTTCCCTTTTATGGCTGACAAGTCAAGATTCACCGAGCCACCGGATGGGAAGTAGACTGCATACTGCTTGCCCTGTTCCGCCATACAGTAGGCTTCATCGGGACCGCGATCATCAAGTAGATCATTGTGCGGCTCACATGCAAATATATTCATCTGATCTGTGAATACACGGGCTCCTTTAATCAAGATTTGAGCCGATTGAGTTAATCCCAGTCCGTTACCGGGACGATGGAACCTTATCGCAGCAATACCGCCAAAAAGATTACGCCACCATCTATCCACGCTTGCCTGCTGGGGGAAATGGCGCTGCATCAGCTTTACAACGTTCATCGGTCGCGGGTGGCACTCTTTGAGCCGGGTACGAATCAGCTGGACTTCGTCCCAGTGATCTTGACCAAGCGCACTGCGGTTACTCTTACAGACATCCAGATATGTATATAACTCAGGACGCTCGATCTGGTATTGCTGCGGGTCAGGTCGAGCTGTCAAACGATCCCTCTCGCGCATATCGCTTACATATGCAGTCAGCCCCCGTGCTTTTGCTTCATCATGTATAAACTGTGCCCAGTAATCCGACCAATTCTGTGAAGCACTGGTTTCATTATGAATGCAGTAGAGCACATGATCATAGCGAAGACTCACCTCCATCACCCGCTGTGCAAAGCGCCGCTGGTACGGCAATACCACAGCTTCAGATTCACCATTGGACAAGCCAGGAATCGTCAGCACAAAGGGGTGTACAGCGTGATGAGGACTTGATGGGATAGTTTGAGGTAGACCAGATTCCTGATATGTGTAGTTAATATTGTTCTTAGGGTTCCAGGGACTACGTTCCCAATTCACCCCGTGCCAATCAAAGGCATCCCAAAGCTCAATTTGCACAAAAATTTGCTGCTTATTCGTCTCTGTCAAGAAATTATCAAAACGGTTCCAATACTCCTCATTCCATTGCATCAAATCATACCGATTGCCTTTTACCTGCATGAAAGGGAATACATTCCCTTTGTCGCGATCACTCATAACATTGCGTACATAGTTTCCGCCGACTGAGCATAATAGTTCCAGGTGCTCAGTGAGCTGTGAACCCGTCCATTGAAACAGGTTGTCTTCGTCTGACCCCCCGAGCAGCAGGACAGGTTCTCCTTTATACTGCCAGTACATAGGATTCTTTTTATATGGCTTTATGCAATTTTTGTTTCTACTATGCATGTTTAACTACCTCCTCAACTTTTCATGAATTATTAACAATCTGCATACTGATTAGGATGAATTGAACTTTGCTACGAAGTAAACACAAAATACTTCGTCAAAATACTTTCCCCAAATATCCCCTAAAAGCATTAATAACTTCTTTGTTACAGATATCTATAAAGCTCTCATTACCGAATGGCGCTTGAGAATACCCATATTCAATAGAAAAACACAATATCTTTCCTGAAAGCAAAGTACTTTCTTCGTTTTTAATTCTACGATAGCACCCTGTAAAATACAAAAAGCCGCAAATAGATTATCAGTCATTACAAATTCAGAAGCTTCCTTTTCCTAAGCAATAATATATCACTGCCTGAATTCCAGATTACTTTTTACCACTTCAATATATCATTCAATCGACAAGATAGTAAATTTGAAATTCTGTACTTATATGTGCAAATCCATACTTTCGTATATTCAAATTTGCACTTCACATGAGAAACTGTATATTCATTTTTCACCTTGCACCAAAATAAGCAGAAGGTGTTTCCTCAATTCATATATTTAAAGTTATAGGCAACGATTTTTAATTGTTGTAATATGACCTTTGAAATGCAAAATGCTTCAGGTGAGTTCGAAGTGAGTATTGCATAGAGTTTCTTAATACTTCAGGTATACTCCTTATATTGCCCGGGTGTGATTCCTTCGTGTCTTTTGAAGACACGGATCATGCTTCCACTATCAAGGAATCCAACCTGCTCTGCAATATCTTTGATTTTAAAATTACTGTCTTTTAACAATAATTTTGCTTTTTCCAAGCGAACCTTGTTTATATAGTCAGGGATCCCCAGACCTGTCTGCTCCTTAAAGAACCTTGAAAGATATGCTGTATTCCGGTTGACGCTTTCCGCTACCTCCGCTGCATTAAGGTTACCGTCGCTATAATGTTCCTCTACATAATGAATGACCATATTTGTCAGTTCGTCTCCTTGACTTTTCTTTTGCATGGACACATATTCACATACCTGTTTAAGATAATCACGCAGGTATTGCTTTTTTGTATCTATGGTATTGTAGCGGCCAATGCCTTTCACAGGATTTATATCGCCCAAAAAAGGGCTATTGTTCAATAAACCTGTTTCGTCAAGTGTTTTGAGCATTGTGCTTATAAGATCATAAAGTAAGCATTTGGTGATGTATATAGAAGGAACACTCATCATCAAAATTTCATCCAGTATCGCTTCTGCTCTTACATCATCTCCTGCTTTTATGTAATTGGCAAGCATCTTCTCTTTATCTGATAAATAAGGATATTTGGATGTACTTGTCAGTTCCTTTAAATTATCATACTGTATGATACTTTTATTTTCAAACACTGTCGTGTATTCCATGCTCTCTACCGCTTCCTGATAAGCCTTGCATATATCTTCTAGTCCATTATGTACATTACTGATAGAAACCGTAAGAGCAACCTTAAAGTTATCTTTTAAAAATATCTGTGCCTGCATTGATGCATCTGTCAGATCATTATTGACATTCTCAATCCGATCCTTATTGATACTGACCAGACATACTGTCATACCATCCACTTCAATCATATTGCTTTGGTGATATTTATTAACCGTCTCTTCTACTGCATTTCCAATAATATATTTTATTAAGCCTATATCCTCCTTCTGATTTTTGTGCATGTTGTCTGTTGATAAGGAGGTATCCATAACATCAATATGGAATATCATTACAGCAAAGCTGTCCGAAATAAAGCGAACATCTAGTTGTGAAGCACTGTTAGAGCCCAAAGTATGCTGGTCTTTCCAACCCTTCAGCAACCTTACAAAAAAGTCGTTTCTCACAATAATATTCTGTTGCTCAATAATCTGATTAAGCTTCTTGTTCTCATATATTGCTTTACCAATCCTGTCTTTTATAAAATGATATTCATTCCTGCCTTGCTGGTTGATGCTATTATCTTTATCTCGGAACAAACCAATCAAATCGGTTATTGGTGTGTAATTTTTTCTAGCATACAATAGCGCAGCAATTCCCCCTAAAATAGCACATAATAGCAAACCTATCTTTGCAATGGTATTGATATAGTTTAACTTTTTTGAAAAGATCCTGACAGGAATAGCCGATATGTATGTCCATTTTGCAATATTGGACTTGATATAGGATATTGCATATTTTTCATCGTTTATTGATTCGTATACAAGACCTGCGTTTACTTGTAAATTGCCACTTTTTAAGGATTCCGGCAATTGCACTATACCGTTTTTATTTATAATAATGTCTTCTTCATCTGCTATAAAAACAATACCTTCATCGCTGGACAAATCCATACTTTTGATAAGACCACTGAGCATGTCTTCTTTAATTAATATAACAATATTCCCCAGAACCTGATCTGTTCCATCAATAGGTAGAGGCTGAATATACGCGATATGTGCTTCCCTCTTTTCTCCATCTGGTAATTCTTTTTCCAGAGAAATATAACCCTTTTGCTGCTTTGTTGTAAGTAATTCAATCCAATCCTCATAAGAATTCCCATTAAAAACATAATCCATTTTCGAGGCTATATGCCTCTCCATATGCTGCCCGGTTGATAAAACAGTATTATAATTGTCAAAAAACAGGTATATATCCTGAATAAACTCATTACCAAACTTGTAAATTTTACACTCTTTAAACAGACGGACAATTTTATACCGGTATGTGGCATCAATACTCACCTGTGAATTAATGATACCATTAACTTCTGGGTTGAAGGAGATTTCTTTTACCACTCTCTCAACATCCAATAATCGGCTGTCAAAACTGTGCTGCAGTTGAGATAACATTAACTCATTGTTATGGTTTATTTCATCTTCCACAATGTTAACTGCATTATTGTATATAATCATACTGATTAAAACAGGAATTAGCAAAATTGATAGATATGATATTATCATAGAGTGGTATACGCTTCGTCTGTTGCTCCATACCTTCTTCAAAAAAGTTACTTTCATTGGCTCCTCCTTATTAGTAAAGTTGATGCCGAAATGTACTCTCCCATTGGAGATGCAGCCTGCTCTTGTTTATTTTCCCACGAACTCCAGCCCCCACCCTGAATATAACAGCTTGAGACTAATCCTCTTCCATTATAGCACGTATATTCATCAAACTCTATTGCTATTCTACTTTTATAATTATTATATGTAAATAATGGCAATCAAAGTAGTCAATCACTGCTAAATTTCCAGATATATAATCTTTGTCCCCTCATTCATATATAGTCAAACGTTTCTAGTCTTTTATGATCTCGATTTCATCTGGTTTTTCTATAGTAATATCTGCCTGATTCCACTCAACAGATACATTACCGTGCGGTGTAGGATAACAACTCTTATAATCAAATGTGGTTTTGAACGGTCTTACCTTTATTTTCTTACATCCAGGCTCAATAATTTCAATACCTGCCAAATCCTTTATAAGAAACTCTGCAGGATACGTAGACCACGCATGGGAAGCTGTCCTCATTATCCCTTTAAACTCTCCGCTATCCGCATTATTGTCAAACTCTCCGCCTCTCCAAGATCCATTTAAGTACCATTCCTCATAGGTAGATTTTGCGCCCTTTGCAACCATCCGACCGCCCCATCGTTCTTTAATTATCTCAAGGACAATATCCATTCTTCCGGATTTTTTGAGTGCCTTAAGTACAAAAGCAGTAAAAAACGGCTGTGCCTCGGTATAATAAATATTCTTTTCAATGTAAAGCTTTTCAATAATGGCCTTAGCAGTATCCTTATCACATAAGCCAAAGTATATGGCACTTGCATTTGTTTGCTCACTCACCATATCAGATTGCTTACCCGAAATATTGGCGTCTTGATATAAGGATAACTTCTTGTTAAAGAACCGCGGATGGAAGGATCTCTTGATTCCGGTCATAATATGAGCGCATTTTTTCATCATATAACTGTCATTTTTCATTTGTGCCATTTTGAATGCGCTTTGGAGCCCACCATAGTAAATAGCATTCAGTACTGCATTTTCTCCTCTTTTATCAATATTCGCCCAGTCTAAGAACACCCAGTAAGGCATGTTACTAATTAGTCCGTACTCATCAAGATATGGAATAAAAGCATTGATTATCTTTACTACAGTGGGATAGAATTCATGGATAAATTCCTCCTCCCCGGTATACATAAAATGATTCCATACCGCCATCACCCACCAAAGTGAGTAATCCGGAATGACATCTTTCCAGTTAAAGCTTACTGCATTTGTTTTACTTGTCAATAAGCCTGTGGGCAGCTGATTCATGCCAGACTGTTTCAAAAACTTACCGGTCAGTTTTGTATCACCAAAGCAGGAATAAATACACCCTAAAGTAACCGCAGCAACATCTCCAAGATATTGCGCCTGCTCTCGGAAAGGTGTATCGACAATGTATTCGTTAGAGCACAATTTTATCGTGTACTGACAAATATCGAATACATCATTCATCAAAGGCTCATCGCTAACAAAAGATCCTCTTTCTTTATATGGATATGCTGTAACAGCAGCCTTAATACTTGAAACTGTCACACCAGTAAAACACCGGTTAAACAATATTTTTACATATCGGAAAGCCTTCCAGGTATACGAAGTATAGGTTTGCTTTCCATCTCTTGTTACATATCTGTCTGCAAATGAGCTTTCGATTGCATTATTAAATTCACCATCAATTAAGCGCTCTGCATATCCAATATCAATTATCTGACCTTGCGCAGCTTCTAGTTCTAGTTTAATGCAAGCATTTGTTATCCTACCAAAATCGAGAATAATTGTTGGATTGCAGTATCCATCAAAAATTCTGTCAAGATGGCGAGTACTAGTTTGAAAGTAGGAAGTACTATCATTCACAAGCAGGTTGTTTTCATCTCTAACCACCGAGTATTCAAGTTTTTTCCCTTTTGCTGACAGGTTTATTGACAAATCGCCACTTCTGGTTCGGGCGTCAAGACCTATGTTTTCCTCAACTGCTACTACACTTTGAGGCAGAACATCATATTCTGTCATGAATGGTATATCTCTTGGCAGCAATCTTGTCCACGGTTCCACAGTGGGGATTACACTTGTTCCCGATCTGCTTCCTATATATTCTTTAGCATTCTCCCACTTAGCATCATCAAAGCCTGCCAGCTTCCATCCCTTAGGCTCTTTCCTTGCATCAAAATATTCTTGATAGGGTGTTGCTATGTTCATTCTGAAAAAATATGTATCCTGACGCCTGGAAGTGTCAAGTGCTGCTTTCCATGTATCGTCAGTCGCCAGAAGTACCTTGTTTCCATCGTCTAACAATTCTGCCAATAGTCCGCCTTTTGTATCCTCCATTGTGCCAAGATGATACACAAGAACAGCAACACAGTTATTTCCCTTCTTAAAATACTTCGTCACATCACGTATATCATAATAAGTGAAAAAAGGCTGAGACATCACCGAACCATATCCTGCCTCAGCTCCGTTAATATATAATTTAAACTTGGTATCCGCTGTTATATATAATGTAAGCTTCTCGGGTACAGTATCAAGCACAATTTCCTTTCGAAAACGGTAAAATACATTCTTTTCTGTTTCTTTATGATGCCCCCATATCCATTTTCCTGACCAGCTCTTATACTCCTTGTTAAATATCTCCACTTTAAGATCCCCTTATCAGACATATTTCATTTATATTTAGAAATGCTTATCTCCACTAAGACTGTTCTTTTGCGTACAGTGTGACCCCTTTTCTGCTTTTCTGCATAAAATATATCACTCGAATAGATAACTTTTAAAAAATCATTCTTTATTATTCCTTTAAAATTTCATCGAAAACTATACCAGCCTTCAACATATGCTTTCCACTTACGATTATCATGACCAACGTACTCATACTTGTCAAACTTGTCACCATTGCCAAAAATTCTCGGGTCACCTGATTTTTTCAACTCTTGCTCCAGCTTGCTGCTTAAATCTTGCTTAATCTCCTGATATTCAGGTCTTTGGGCAAGATTATCCATGCATTCCGGATCGCTGACTATGTTGAAAAGCTCTTCAGCAGGTCTTTTCCCAAAGGATAAATTGAAATAATGCTCATCTTCACCATTTTCCTTCATTTGCATTATTAATGACTTTGTAGGTGATGGGTCCACATTGGTAAACCAAGTCTCGGGATTTCCTGCAGGCCAAAGATCAGGTTTAAAATTTCTCACATAGAGGTATTCATAATTCCTTATGCACCTTACTGGGTATCCTAAGTCATCAACTCGACCGACATCATGCCTTTCCTTACCCATATAAACTACATCGCGAGTTTCATCAATTCTGCCTGATCCTTCACTCTTTATAATTTTGGTCAGACTCTTTCCTTCCATTTCCGAAGTAGGTTCCAGCCCAGCAACCTCAAGAAAAGTCGGAGCAAAATCGATAAAGCTAACAAGGTCCTCTACCTTACGACCGCCATTTGACGCATTCTTCCAACATAATGCCATTGGAAGATGAAAATCCTGCTCGTACATCTGTCCTTTTACTCTAGGAAAAGGCATACCATTATCTGAAGTAACAATTATTAGTGTATTGTCAAGCTCGCCTATTTCTTCAAGTTTTTGCAGCATCAATCCAAGGTGCTTATCAAACCAGTCGATTTCATTGGCATAGTCCAACAAATCACTTCTTACTATCTCATGATCAGGCAAATAGGAAGGCACTTGTACATCCTCTAGTTTCTTGCCTGCACGAAGTCCCTCTCCCTCTTTATATTTTCTATGTGGTTCATGACACCCATACCAAAAACAAAAGGGTTGATCTTTCGATCTTTTACTTAAGAAATCTTCAAAATTAGCTGCATAGTCTTTGCTGTTTATTCCTGTATTCTCTGGTGGAATCAATTTTTTTTCGTTAAATTCATTACCTGCAGGATTGCGCTTAAAGCCTCCACGTTCCCAATCTCCAGGTGCCCATCCTTTACCTGTGTAGCCTACAAAGTATCCTGCCTCTTCTAAAATGTCTGGATATACCTTAAACTTCGATGAAAATATCCCATAGTGGCAGCATGCCTCTTCAAGATTCCATGTGTGTCTGCCTGTTAGGATACTTGCCCTAGACGGTGAGCATTTAGGATTTGTAGTAAAAGCATTAAGAAAGAGAATTCCTTCCCTTGCCACCTTATCAAAATTAGGTGTGTTAACAAACTTGTGCCCATAAGCACTCATGTGTGATGCATCATCTGCAATAGCAAACAAAATATTTGGTCTAGCACTCAATTTATACAGCCCCCAATTATTATTTTTTATCACTTATGCTTGTAGTATAGTAATCAATATATCATGAATTTCGAAGAAATTGCATGATATATTTGTGCATGTGCGTTTTTTGCCTTGGCAAAAAAAATCGCACGCACATAAATTCCGCCGGAGGCGTATAATAACCTCGGAAACGAGGTTATTATATCATGAATTTTGAAGAAATTGCATGATATATTTGTGCATGTGCGTTTTTTGCTTTAGCAAAAAAATCGCACGCGCATAAATTCCGCCGGAGGCAATATAATAACCTCGGAAACGAGGTTATTATATCATATAGCCACCAAATAATAAACCTAAGATTCTGTACTTATATGTGCAAATCTATACAAATCTATACTTCATCAATTATTCATAATCTTCAATACGCCATTCATTCACCCATTCAATATAAGGTTTATATCCATCAAAGCGAATGGGCAACCATACATAATCTGCTATCGACGTGTTATAATGCATATACACCTTATCCTGCTCTTTAGGTTGTGTATTCTCTTTATCCTTATTAAACTTATTCTCAAACCACTTTGCAACTTTTTTGTATTGCTCACCCGTTTCAAAAGTACCAGCTGTCTTCTCTGGAAGCTCTGGTATCCATCTATCAGCTAATGCTATATACAAATCTTTCTTGCCGGGATGCTTAAACACTGATGTGATCTGAGAGTTGAAAGAAGTCAGTGATGCATCACCCTTATGAGGATCTCCTAACACTTCCCAAGGACCATGGTAAGATTTTGCACAACAGACTTCGGAAGGATTAGGATGATATCCTGTGGTACCCGAAGTAATCATATAATGCATTCCTTTTCTATAAAAATATGCGGGAGCTTCTCTTACAAAAGGTGGATAAGGATGTGGGAAGTGAGTAGAATAATACCCTGTCACATTTGTATAATCATCCGTCAAATCAGCGCAGATTAACTCACTATGTACGCGTTCAAAATAATAATAAGCCTTAGCATCATAAGGATCAACTACCAAGTCAAAATCACCGGCACTCATACCAAGTGGTCGTAATCCCTGCCTTACTATTGTATATGGACCAAGGATTTCATCTGCAGTTAAAACCGTCTTTGTCTGAACTCCCTTTCCCATAATCTTCAACCAACAGACATATTTTTTCGTATTGCAGTTGTAGATAATATGTGGGCGGTCCATCAAACTTGTTGGATGAAGCGGCGAGTTTGGATTATCTAGTTCTGGCGGAATAATCAACCCCCTATCCTCCCAGTTATACAAATCTTTTGATGCATAGCATTTTACTCCCCAGTGCCATATCTTGCTTCCGGGTATACTCTTTTCTTTATTCTCCCCATACCAATAAAAGGTATCTCCAATTGTAATAATAGAACCACCATGTGCTTGTATTCGGTTTTCGTTATTATCCAGCCAAATTTGACTAGGTCTGAATGAGTTGTAAGTCATTGTAGATTACTCCCTTTATAATTTTCATTAGTTTATGTTACGTCCAAAAAGTATCAACAAACTACCTCCAGTTTCCTCGCATATCTTCCTGTTTCATCTCCCCATTGAAATGCGGAGGATTCCCACCGGATTTCCTAATTCCATAATAGGAGATACTTTTAACTCCCTGTTCACTATCATAGCTTCATCCTCTTCTTTGATGCACCAGTCAATAAGGTACTGGCGCATGAGTGCCTTCCAGTTCTGAATCAGCAACCCACTATGCGCACACTGCAAGAAAGGCCTTTTGTGGGCCTTTCTTGTAGTATGAATTGATAAAGTTGTTTGCTATATATCATATAAATCAATATAAGTAGCCTCTTACTTTTATCTATTATATATTCTGTACATTAATACGGCTGCTTCTGCTCTTGTTGTTGTACCAAGAGGATTCAACAAACTACCATCACCAACAACCAAGTCAGCTTTCACAAGAGAAGCAATAGGCTCAACTGCATATGGTGAAATCCGCGAAGTGTCACTGAACTCACTCAAATCTGCAGCCTTGCCATCAATATTTAGTTTACCAAGTACGTTCAGAGCCCGGGCAGTAATTGTCAACATATCCTGCCTTGTCATTTCTGCATCTGGTGCAAACATATTATTGCCTATGCCATTTACGAGTCCAAGCTCCTTTGCAATACTTACTGCTTCATAGTAGTACTTATCCTCACGTACATCGTCAAAGCCGCTACTTGCTTTACCACTTAATCCAAGTGTCTTAATAAGCAGAAGCGTATAGTCAGCTCGTGTTACATTCGCCTGTGGATTATACGTGGTAACTGATGTACCCTGAATTATACCTTTTGCAGCAAGCACTTCTATAGATCTTTTTGCCCACTCATGATTTATGAGGTCTTCAAATGTCTTATCTACATAAGCAACTGCAAATCTACTAAAGTGCGATATAGAAAAAGTAACGCATCCAGTTGATTTATCATATCTTCCATCATACACAGGTACCATATCCCCGTTTCCGTCTATATACCATATAGTGATCTTTTCGTAGTCTTCACCAGGCGCAGGTATATACGGTATTGAAACAGTAACCGATGCACTATCACTGCTCCATGGAATATTTTTACCATCCACGTTAACACCCAATTTTACCACAGGTCTATTACCTACAGACTTCCTAATTTCCTCTGGTAACATTTGATTATCCACAGCAGCAATATCAAATGATACATTTTTCGCATCTCCTATTTCAGAGTCGCTTAACATATTAGATGGTACAACTACTGAACCTATATTTGTGTTAAACTCAAATTGTTGACTAGAGTCATCATCAGTAACATAACCTGCTGGAATATTAAACTTATATGAATCTGTATCAATATTCTTTGGAGGCTCTATCACTACTTTTTTAACACCTTCACCAACCGTCATCGCTATATCCAATGCACTATCAATTGTAGAATTATCAATGCTTATAGATGCTGCCCCATTATCCATTGATACTTCACTTGCACTAACTCTTGCTGAGCCATTACTGTTTAGAGTAATGAGGGGTGTTGGGTCAGATGTCGGCGTTGGCGTTGGCGTTGGCTCTGGATCATCTGTCGGTTCAGGCGTTGGTGTTGGCGTCGGCGCAGGTTCATCTGTCGGTTCAGGCATAGGCGTCGGTGTCGGCGTCGGCGTTGGCGTTGGCGTCGGATCATCTGTTGGTTCAGGCGTCGGCGTTGGCGTCGGATCAGGTTCATCTGTCTGTTCGGGCGTCGGCGTTGGCGTAGGCGTAGGCGTTGGTGTTGTCTCTGGTGTTGTATCCTTAATTGTTATCTCCAATTCCAGGTCAGCCCCTGCACTAAAGGTAAATACTAGAGTAATGGTTCCTACAGGCTGATTTGCCAGATATCCACTCTTTATAGTGCATACGTTATCTGACACTATATAATCTTCGCCTTCATCCAGCTGTGTTCCGCCATTGCTTATTGCCACTAAAGTATTTCCTTTAAAGTCTATGGTTACATCAATATCATCTCTGGCTCCTTCTTTTTTATCAAACTCAGCTGTTGCCGGATCGATAACAGAGTCTTCCACTTCTGGTCCAGGAATAATACTGATTTCATTCTCCTGGCTTAAATCAACGGATAACTTTATCATACCCTGTGCATCTGTGTATACTTGCGTTTCCCCATCCGTTGCAGAGCTGATAGTATATCCTTTACCTGCATTAAGCCCGGAAACTGTTAGCTCCGCTTCTTCTGCAGCATCTTCAAGAGGTTTGGTCACCCAAAGTTTGAAGTGTGAAGCTTCTGTTAACCTTTCATATTTAAGATTTACATCTACTGAGGATTCAATGTCCGGATAACCTTCAGGCTGTGTTAGTGATGAACCTTTAACCATTACTGCGTTGTTTATTCCTGTGTCGTCCTTGGTGTACACCATACTCCTAGCATTTGCAAGGATATCTTGTGTGGTAATTGTTCCTTTTTCTGGACGTACAACAATAATATCAGTCTTCCCATCAGGTCTTTCCACTATCAACTTACTACCTTCACTATCTGTCGTCAGAACAGGCGCAGTCGGAAGCTCTTCACCATTTATACGGGGGAACAACACTGTCATAAACTGAGTTCCATTAGCAGGCGCTGAATTCCAGACCTTCAACTGTGTTCCCAGTCTCTTTACACCATCTACTGAACTATTAACAAATTCATCATTGAAGGCAAAGTTTCCTTCTACCGGCATTTTTACGTGTATTTCCAGGCTATCTGCGCCCTGTGTATTGATAAATCCGTTCTGCAAATCGCCCGTCCATTCTCCCTGGTTGTTGAATAGGAATTCAAAGGTTCCGTCTTCGCTAACCTTAGCTATATCATCATAAACAACTGCATAGCGGTTATCAATGAAGAAAATGTTGCGGTCGTATTTGCTCAAAGGTACTTTATAGGCATTCTTTGCATTTCCTGTGGCAAAGCCGTAGCCCTCGGTTCCAAAATATTCGCTCATGTTTGCCTGGTCACCCATGTCCTTGATGGGATTTCCACCGCCGTTCGTTTCAAAGTTCTGCCCCAAACCATCTACTAGCAGTACATTATGATATTTTGTCAAGCGGTTTGGCACTCCACTGTTAGTAAGCTTTGGAGTATATTCACCCCAGCGCTTTCCTGCAAAGAAAAGGAATATATTCTGCGCATCAGGCTTGTCATGGTTTACATTGACATATCCTGTGGGTCCATTATCTCTCCACTCATTAGATTTATGTCCACCCGGAGGTCCGCTCTTCATATTAAACATTATGTCGTCAACGCCCCATCCGGTTCTGAAATTTGCCATCTCAATGTCTGAGAAGTATGCATAGCCAGGTTGATCCAATAGCTCAGGTTCTAAAGTATCATCATAATAGAGCATCTGCCATGCACTGTAAGCAAATGAGCCCGGCTTCTTTGCATATGCGTCCAAAGCCAATTTCTGCAACTGTGGATCGCGGTAGACACTAGCGAGCTTAAACAGGCAATTCCTGAAATATCCCAATCCTCCAGCGTCGCCCCATGGAATTACAGTTTCTAAACCCGGTACATAGGTGTATGCTATAAACTTCCCTGTATTTTTGAGTGACTCATCTTCCCAGAGACTTATGCCGGATACCGACTGGTAGTTTGTTACAACACGAGCTATGTGATGGAAGCCATACAGATGATAGCTTGCACTCTCATGTGCACTCCCATCAGGTGCTGACCATTCAAGCATTGCCTTTATGTCTGCCTCAATAAAGTTATACATTTCCACCAGGTCAGATATCTGCTGTGGATCCTCCAGATCACCCATGATTGCGCATATGGCTGAAAAAAGAGCGTCCGTCCTGATCATCCTATGGTTATTTTGATAATCATTCTTCCAATATCCATCATTTTGACCTTCTCTTAATGGAGCCCATGCTGCTCTTAGCCTGCTCATATGGTGGAACAATGAATCCCTGATCTGCACTCTTTCTTCAGGAGTAAAGGCTTCGTGCGCCCAATCATATGCAAAGCTCACACCCATCATTGTATATGCCGCAGGCATGCTTCCACCCTTTTCATCAACTGTAGCATTCATTGAATCCCATGAATCAAATCCTATGACAAAGAACACATAATCACGAATCTTATTTTTTAGTACTTCGTCCTTGGTTATAAGGTACTCAAGGGCTAGATCCTGAAGCCACCAGTATAGCTGTTGACCAGATTGAGTATTCGATGTCCAGTACGTATCATTCTTTGTTAACCAAGCTGTTCCGTCAGGTCTGTTACGAGTGCTTGTGCTCAAAGTTTCGTAGAATGCGGCATAGTCCGGATCCTCTGTTCTGCGCATAAGCTCCTCAATTGAAATATCACTTCCAACAATCATGTGCGGATGCACTCCTAGCAGCTCCTGCTTGAAGGTAGAATCCGCATAGGTTTTCTTAGGCTCCTTGGTGGTAGCCTCTATAGATGGTCCGTTATCAGACTCATATCCGTCCAGATCTACCGCCTCAATACGGAAAGTATACTCGGTATTTGCAGTAAGACCAGTAACTTTATAGCTTACTGTTTGCCCCGGCTCCTCTTCGAAATACTGCGGAGAATACACTGATAAATCAATTTCTCCCGATGGCGCTTCATATATAACATCTGCTTCTGTGACTGGAACCCATTCACCAGATGCAACTTTTTTGTATACAACATATCCGGCAATGCCCTGCTCAGTTCCTATATGATCCTGTGCAACATCCTTCCAGCTCAGCGTTGCATTGTCATCACTTAAAGCCGATACGGTAAGATCAATGCCTGATACTGGCCAAATAGGCTTGCCTTCATCAGTCAGCAAAACGGTATAGCTTCCGGTTGCTGTGGCATAGCCATCCACCTTTGCGGTTATTTCCACCTCACCAATGTCAGCGTCAGAGGTTACAGTCAGGATTCCTACATTGTCGAATCCTTCCTTACTTCTGATAGAAATTCCGCTAATTTCTGATGGAATGTACCATTCCACAACCTCTCCTATTATTAGATTTCCCTCAATATCCAGGACCTCTGCCTTAAATTCTACCTCTGTACTCTCTTCCGGAATCAGAATCATTCCAGTCATTTCCACTACCTCATCCAGACAGCTAATTTCTACTGAATGTGGTTCTGCTTCATTAGTGCTTATCGCTGTGGTAAAATCTTTAGTGCTGCTGTTTCCAGCCTGATCTTTTGCAGTTATTCTTAGATAATAATCAGTACCTGGGATAAGTCCCGTCAATGTACATGCTGGCAGTCCAACAATCGTTGCAGCCTCCGCAACCTCCTGGGTAAATGCTGCATCGGTAAATACTCTTACATCATAAGCATTTACTGCGATGTTGTCTGTAGCAGCAGTCCATGACACTTCAAGGGATGATAGTCCCGGTGCAGTCACTGTTACCTTCGCATCAGCTGGCCAAACCGGATCATCATCATCTTCGATGCTGTAGGAATCGTACAAGGCCTTTATATCCTCTGCACTTAGAGCACGGTCATATATTCTAAGCTCATCAGCAGCACCGATCCACGGCGCAATATTTATCCCTAGGTACTTATTGCTGCCTAAAATCAGTTCGCCTACTATATCCATACCTTCGTAGCCTGTTTTTTTATTCGTATTTATTCCTTGGATGGCATAGGGCTCTCCATTAAAGTAAATAATAACATTACATTGTGCGGGGTTATCAGGATTAGACTCAGCATCATAAACAATGGTGTAATAGCGCCATATTCCGTCGCCCATAATGCCAGTGCTCTTTTGCTCGTCTGTAGGTTGATTGGGATATTTGCTGATTAAACGAGTCTGAACAACACCATTTCCTGGGTTGATATAGAATAAGTTATCAACCGTACTCCCATCTTTTCCGTCTAATTGTCCAACAAGCATTTGTTGGGCTACTGACTTACCTTCCGCATACTGTCGTATTGCTACATCCAACCTTGCCCACAGTGTGATTGTGAAGGATTGATGGGGATTGCCCCACTGGTCAACTACTGCGTTAGGAATACCCACATATTTAGGCTTTTCTCTATACTGCATGGATTCTTCTTCAGTAGCGTCTTGATCTCCTAACAGTACAGCCTTTCCTACCTTGCCATTGTCATCATATTGGGCTGTCCCCTCTTCTCCATGTACCGAACGATTGGCACCTGTTACATAGTATGTTCCATGATTAGATCCCACATGGTCTTCCAGAGTTTCTTCAAAGCTCCAATACCCCACAAGACCTGTTATAAAATCACCCTCGGAAGGGTCTGGTTTAACGGTGCTGTCAGTTATGTCTATCGCAAGCTCTGCATTAGCTCCTGCACTAAAATCAAACTCTAGAGTAGTGATTCCTATAGGTCGCGTAGCCAAGTATTCACTTTTTATTCTGTAAACACTATCTGGCACTGAATAGTATGAATCTAAATCCAGAGTTCCACTCCCATCGCTTACTCCCACTAAGGTATTTCCCTTAAAGTCGATGGTTACATTAATGTCTTCTCTGGCTCCTTCTTTTTTATCAAAGGATGCCGTTGTTGGCGAGATAATTGAATCTTCAGTCTCTAGGATTCCAAAATCTGACGAATTAGTAAGCTCATCCGAAGATAATGTATTATCAACTACACCTCCAAGTTCTGAGCTAAAGTCAGGTATCTCTGCCTCCGCGATTGCTTGCATACCAATGCTTCCAAAGAGAATGACAAATGTCATCATCCATGCAAGCAATCTGCCAAATGATTTCTTTGAAATAAACATTTTACTCATAAACCCTCCTTATTTATTTTATTTATTCCTTTATATATTTTGGAATATTATAACCACGTTGTTCTTTATTTCACTGCAATATATTCATATGTTTGTATATATTGCAATTATTAATAAGCCTTCTCAATGTTAATAATTTTTCATCATAGTCAGCCACGTCAGTTAAAATAAGAAAAGGATATCTATTACAATTCTTTTTAAAAGTTGCACTTCTAATTTATTGCGTAAATTTTCTTTTGGAAATGTTGACAAATATGCCGTCTTAGCAGCTTACTACCGTTACAATCACCCGCTTGTATCCAGTAAGTCTCGGTGAACCATTATCTGTTACCTTTAATATAAAGTGAAGCGTTTTAGGCGTTAAGACCAATGGTGCAACAAAGCTTGCTATCTTCTTGTTTGCATTGCTTACTTCAAAATCCTCGCCATAAGTACCTGCTTCCTTGTAATACATCCACTCATAGGACAGTGTGTCGTCATCAGGGTCAAAGCTGCCTGTAGCGTCCAGAACCACGGTTTCACCAGAAGACACCGTTCTTTCGAGTGCTCCGTTAACAACCACAACAGGATTATGGTTTGCATCAGTGTATTTTTCAGCCACACACCAATCCATCCTTGCAGCAAAGTCGTTCTGAAACTCTTTTCGCCACCTCCACACAGTAGCCTTTTCATCTGTTACAACACCTTCCGATGTAACAACAGTATCTTTTGCATCTAGCCAAAGATTGTTTGAATGATGGATAAACCTGCCTCCCCAGCTTCCCCAATTTGGATGGGCACAGTTGCTAAGCCCTATAACATGCGAAACAAAGAATAAAAATGATGGAGTATCGCCTTCTTTAAGGCAGTTTATACCATTGAATGTGTTTGTTTTCAGTGGATATAGAGCTCCCAACAGACCATGGTTTGTCTGGACATTTGGTACTACCCAATCAGAGGATGTAAGCTCTTGCATGTCATCGCCCCCTTGGTACATGCCAAGGTAAACCTTTTTACCGGTGCTGCTTTTATCATAGGCAAGATACATTAATATATCCGGAGCATTACTTAAAATGCTGTCTACACCAATATCCTGTTTGTTTATACAATATATCCGGATTTTTGAGATAAACTTGTCAAACTGTTCTTGGCTTCTTGTATACTTAACCTTATGTATCGCTTGAGCAAGATCCACTGCCCCGCCCCATATTGCAAAATTAAGAGTACGCGGATCTTCTTTGTCAATACACTTTATGATCCATTCAGATGCTTCAGTGTCGTAGCCTGCTCCAACCTTCTCACGAGAGGGATAACCACTTTTAATAATGCTTAAAAGATATTCCGAAGAGGGAAATCCATTAGCATGCTTTTTAAGGTTATCCAAGACCTGACCATAAGCCTCCACGCGCTCCTTAATAAGATTCGGGTTAACAGGAGGTTTTCCATACCTTTCAATATGCTTTTTATGCAGACATGTTGCAATAAGACCTTCAACATCAAACATATTGCTGTAGCAAAGAAATCTTATCATGGATTGTGCATCATCTGGATCACCACCAATATCTGTAGTTATTATAATCCTCAGCTTATCCGTTTCTTCTGCAGCTATATTTTTTACCATATATACTTTACTCCCTTCAATGAGTACCTTTTCATAAGTTGCATAACAGGCTCTAACCCTTTAACGCGCCTATCATAACACCTTTTACAAAATACTTCTGCAAAAAGGGGTATACCATCAAAATAGGAACAGTAGCTACCATTATGGTAGCATATTTTATAGTTTCAGCTACTTTATTTTTTTCTATACCAGCCTCTTCTGCAGCCATGGCAGCTGTTTGATTCTCAATCAGAATACTCTTTAGAATAAGCTGCAATGGGTACTTCCTTTCGTCCCTTAAGTAGATCATCGCATTAAACCACCCATTCCAACGACCCACACCATAATATAGGATCATAACTGCAATTACCGGCAATGAAAGTGGTAAAACTATCTTAAACAGAATTGTCCAATCAGATGCACCATCAAGTTTAGCCGACTCCTCCAGTTCATAGGGTATAGACATGAAAGAAGTTCTCATTATAATGAGATTCCAAGTGCCAATAGCTCCTGGGAGGATCATTACCCAAAGATTATTATATAGCCCGATATTTCGCATCACCAGATAAGTAGGAATCAGTCCTCCTCCAAAGTACATGGTGACAATAATACCTTTCATAATGATATTTTTCCAAAAAAACTTCCTCCTTGATAATACATATGCACCTATGGAAGTCATCATAATATTGACAGCAGTTCCTGTTGTCACATAGATTAGCGTGTTTTTATAGCCCAGCCATACCTTGGGATTATTCATCACCGCTCTATAAGCTTCTGTAGAAAAACCCAGAGGTGTTACCAACAAACCCGTATAATATTCAAGTGTAGCGGAGTCACTAAAAGATGCCACCAATACATACCATATTGGGTAAAGCGTAATAAGCATTAACATAAACATTAAAGTATGATTTGTAACATCAAAGATAGTACTTCCGATTGTTCTTTTATATTTCATCTATATCCTCCTACCACAAGCTTGTTTCATTTACTTTTCTGCTGACAGTGTTTGCTAAAACCAGTAAGCTAACATTTACAAGGGAATTTGTTAAACCGACAGCTGCGCTATAGCTAAAATTGGCCTCCTGCATTCCCCGGCGGTACACATAGGAAGAGATAACGTCAGCAGTTTCATATGTTAATGGGTTATATAACAGTATAATTTTCTGCGATCCTTCCGCCATCATTTTGCCTATTCTTAAAATTAGCATAATAACTATCATTGGCATGATACCTGGTAATGTGACTGAAATAAATTGCCTCCAACGTCCTGCTCCATCTATTTCTGCGGCTTCATATAGAGCTTGATCTACTCTACTTAATGCAGACATATATATAATAGAACTCCATCCAACACCCGCCCATATACCTGTACCCACATACACACTGCGAAAATACTTAGGGTCTAAAAGAAATGGAACTCTTTCAATGCTCAGAATGGAAAGAATATCATTTATTAGTCCACCATAGGCGAAAAAGTTAGCTATAATTCCGCACAATACCACCATTGATATAAAATGAGGCATATAGGTGATGGTCTGCACTATTCTTTTAAATTTACTGCTTCTTATTTCATTCAGCAGTAGTGCCAAAATTATGGGAGCTGGAAATCCAAATATCAGCTGGTATAGGTTAATCATAAAAGTATTTCTTACTATTCTAAAAAGATAAATATCACTAAAGAATCTTTGGAAATTTCGCAGCCCTATCCACTTGCTATTTGTAATACCCATAAAAGGAGAATAATCTTTAAAGACTATGACTATCCCAAACATAGGTAAATAATCAAAAATGATGTAATACAATACCACCGGAATTGCCATCAGGATGAGGACTTTGTTTAAAACAAAGTCCTTCCTGATTTCCTGCCATACCGTTGTTTTTTTTGCTGGTAACTTTTCTGCTTTAGTTGTCATTACTTGACTTGTATTATTGTTCATACTGTTTCACCTATCGTTGTTATTGTAAATACTGATAATAGCCTAATTGTCTTAGTAAAATAGCTTCTTCAATTCTCATATCCTTTAATTTTTGGATATATTGATCAAAGTTAGATAATGGTTCCTGACCGCTTACGAATTTAAGAAACATTTCTGCAATATATGTTCTTATTGGAGTAATTATGTCAGTATATTGGGCATTTTGATCATCTGTCATTTTGTTTTTAGCTGAGTTTTTATTCTTTATATAATCTTCTGCATGGATATTCCAGGCTCTATTAGATTCTCTTTGTTCTTCAGACAAACTCATTGCAGCTCCAAAATCCGGGTGAAGCGTATATGAGCCCCAACTTGACCCACGTGCATATTTCATAAGAACCTCAGTGTAAGGTCTGTCATCAGGATCATTTACTACCTTATCAGTAAACTCTAGCTTTCCATCTGCATTCTTCTGGTAAGATTCTCCTTCAATTCCAAAGGAGTAGAGAACACTGCCTTCAGGTGTATAACCATAATCTAAAAACATAACTGATTCTTTAACATGTTTATTAGTGCTGGAGATACACAAACATTTTCCACTTAAAGATGAAATTTTTCCAGTATAAAGGAATAAGTTTTTATCTCCTTCTTTTAATACAGGGTAAGGCACAGGGCGCATTTGAAATGTGGGTTTTAACTCCTTCCCTTGCAGGGATAACCTGGTGTTAGCAACTGCCGATACCTCTATGGCTCCACTTTTGCCATTAACAAAGTCAGCTTCTTGCTGTGCTACAGTAGACATAGGAGAATCTTTAGAGATCAGCCCTTCAGAGTACCACTTATGCAAAGTTTGGAGGTAATCCTTATAGACCGCTTCGTAAGGTCCGAATTTAATTGTATCACCATCCAAATAAAATGGCGCTTTGTTCCTAGTAAAGATACCATAGGCACCTGATATGCAACCCAAAAAACCACTTTGTATTTCAAGTTTCAAAGCCAGTGGTCTTTCTGCACCTTTTTGCTCTTTGAAAGCTGTTAACATCTTATACCAGTCATCAATAGTTACAGGCGCATCCATTCCTAACTCATCCAACCAGTCTCCTCTGACCGAAAGACCTCGAATAGTGAGAACCTGCAAATCTGTATTTACATAGGGAAGGTTAAGATATTCGCCATTCACCGTAGAAATCTCTTTCCCAATATCCTCAGGGTATTCTTTTAACAGCTTATTAAAGTTAGGTGCATACTCTTCAAGATAATCATTTAATGCAATTATAATACCTTCAGCTTTCGCTTTATTGATGCCACCAGGATATTTACCAAAGTTATCTTCTATAATATCTGGAACATCTCTTGCAGCTAGCATGAGGTTTAACGTCTGACCTTCATCCGCAGTTGGTGCGTTGATGTGCTCAAATTTGATATTTGTTCTTCTTTCTAGTTCTTTGAACAGCTCAGTCTCACCATTATTGTTTAATCCTGTTCCTGTCGCTCCGAAAGTTGCAAAATATCTTAAGGTAATTTGCTCTTTTAACGGAAAAGCTAGTTTTTCATCTGTCGTAGAAGATAAATCGGATGGTTGATTTGAGTTTTGCGCCGGAACAACACATCCTCCCAATAAAGATATCATTACTGCCACAGACAATACTAAGGAAATCAACTTCAACTTCTTACTCATACATATTCCTCCTCATTTTTTAGATTTGTTGGATTGATTGTATTTAAGATGCTTTTATTATAAGAATAACTTTACTTTTTGTATATTGCTTTTTTTTGTTTTTAACTATCAAATGTATAGATTTATGCCTCTTAGTAGGCTATTTTTCTAGACATTCGGTCATATTGCTCTTTTGTAATCGCATATAAAAGGTCCTCTTTATTTATTAATCTTTTTAAATCCTCCAAAATGATTCTTAGCATTTCTTCCCGACACTCATAAGTTTTTCCTCCCATATGTGGTAAAGCAATTACATTAGACATTCTTAGAAACGGATGCTCCGGCGGTAAAGGCTCTTTTCGATAAACATCGAGGGCTGCAGAAATTCTTCCTGTTTGCAGTTCTAAAATTAAGGCATCCTCATCTACAATCTCACCTCTGGCTGTATTTACAAGTATTGCACCAGCCCTCATTTTTTTTATCATGTCAGCATCCAAAAGACCTAGTGTTTTTTCTGTAAGGGTATGATGAATAGTTATAGCATCACATCCTGCTACCAACTGCTCCAATGATACAAGCATAAAGCCAAGCTCTTTTTCCTGCTCCTTTGTGCAATAGTCGTCACATACCCAAATATCCACATCAAAGCCCTTTAACATTCGTATTAAACGTTTGGAAACTTCCCCCAACCCTAGAATTCCTATTCTTTTTCCATTAATACCGTCTACCAATGTATTTTGCCCCCACATATCCTTCACTTCAGGATGGGTGCGCAACGCATAGATTCTGTCATACGCTTTTCTGGCAGCCATCAAAAGCAGCATCAAAGCATATTCAGCAAGAGTTCTGGCAAAGGCTGGGTTTCCGCTGACTATCTTTATATTGGTGTCGAATATTTCTCGCTCCACCAACCCATGAACCCCTCCTCCAATATGACCTATAAATTTGAGTGGGGAACCCTTTATCATCTCATAAGTGATTTTATTTTTCCCCCAGCTAGTTATACATGCATCAGCTGTTTTTAACCTTTCTTTTAATTCCTCATTGCTAAAAGGTTGTGTGCCCTCGTTCCAAATGACTGTCCCTAGTGCTTCAAACTTTTTTATTATGTTTTCTTTAAATATCAATTTTCTAAAAGGATTGTCCGGTATTGTTATCAATATATTCATAATATAAATCTCCTCTTGTTTATCTGTTCTGTCAAAGGCCTCACTTTTTTTTCCTGCATCCTTCTTACAACTCACTAATAATCTCTTATTCAAATTCCTCAAGGGATAGCATATCTGTAAGGTTGTATATAACTTCCGGTATCATGAGAATGTAAATATAGTATATTCAAATTAATTTACCTCGCTAAGATGTTTACTTTACTATAGCAAACCCACGAGGTCTTTGTAAATTGCTCTTTCTTGTGTATTACTATCAAAACTATAGAAAATCTTTCTTGAGCATCTTTAATTAGAAGTTCAGACTCGCATTAAATGCGGCTCATTTGATATAAGTATGGGTACTATGTTTTACCCAAGTAGTCATATTGTTACTTACTTAAGGAACAATCATAGTATTAGTTCCCTTTAATATATTCTTTATATCTTCCAGGGGTTATTCCTTCATACTTTTTAAAAGCTCTTATCAGTGCAATATCGTTGTTATATCCTACTTTCTCAGCAATAACACTGAGGGTAGTACCGGGGTCTTCCATAAACTTCTTAACCTTTTCTAAACGAACCCGGTTCATATATTCAATAAGGCTGTAGCCTGACTGTTCTTTAAAAAAGCTAGACATATACACGGGATTCACACCAAGCTTTTCTGCTATCATTGGTATGGTTATATTAGTATCAGCATAATGTTTATCTATAAATTCAATGATTTCTTCTTTAAGTACGGTATTATGGCTTTTTTTGTTCTGCTCTACATAAGCACATATGGTTTCTACCACCTGGTGCAGCCGCAATTTCATCTCCAGTATCGAACCACATCTGGACAACAACTCCAAAGGATTGTTCCCTCCAAAAACCTCAGGATTATCATTCAGCTTTAATTCCTGAGTAACCTTAGCGATAGTTCCTATCATATCAAACATCAAACATTTTACCATTGCGAGAGTAGGAAAGCTGTTCTGGATTTTTGCACTATTAGCCTTAAATATTTTATCAATGGATTTTATAGAATTTTCGACATCTCCCGTTTTTATATAATTTACCAGTTGTTTTTCAGCCTCAAGGGGGTAATAATATGCCTCCTCAGTTGTTGTGATGCTATCGTAACTTATTGTTTTTCCATTTCCCGTAATAACGCTATACTCCATTGCTTCTTGCGCCTGCGCATAGGCTTTAAAAATATTACAAACTCCCATTTCCACTTTACTTATAGCTGTGGTAAAATCTAAGCAAAAATGGTCCCTAATATGTTCTCTGGTGGCGTCTAGTGTTGAAATCAAGGTATTAATTATTTCCCCATTGTAATTTTCAGTGTTTATAAGGCATACTTGATAGTTATCCACTTCTAGCACATAACATGTATTTTCATTAATGTGTTCTTCAATTGCATTTTTAATAATAAGATAACTCATATTGTAATTTTTTTCAGGATTATCTTCATCATCTAAATATTCATCATATTCATCAAACCTTGTCAGCAATACCACAAAGCAGTCCGAATTAAACCGTATATCATACTGCATACATTGCTCCTCTATGTCATCAAATGAATCCAGCTTTCCTTTTAGCATTCGCTCAATAAATCGTTCCCGAAGATCTAGGTTCTTTTCTTTTATCTTATTATGAAGAACATTTTTCTCCTCAAGTATTGCAGATACCATTCTGTCAATATAATGAATTTCATTTTGCCTATTGTTCACAAGTTGCAGATTACTCCTATTGTACTTTAATTTTATATTTGATAGAGTCTTAGCAACCTTCTTAATAGGATTAGAGTTTTTATAAGCAAAATAAAAAGCTGAGGTAACGCCTGTCAGGAGACAAAAAAGAACGCTAATAGAGATAATTCTTCGTATATTGTTTGATTTCTCCATAAAAACGGATGTAGGCACAATGGATACATATTTCCAGTTTGTTATTTGGGATGTAATATAGCTTAGTACATAAGAATCTTCTTTTATTCTATACGTTTTGAACCCGGAATCCCCTTCAAGCTGCTCAATAGTGTTAAAACCTATAAAATTTTTTACATCATCGCTGCCCATCAAATTATTATCTCCATCCAAGACAGCAACACCTCCATGAGCTGTCCACGGTCCTGTACCTGACGCAGCAATCAGCTTCATTTCATCAATAACAACCACAATAGTGACATCAGCCTCACTGCTGCCAATGGTGGACAGAGACTGTATATAGTAAATTTTCCTTCCTCCTGAGTCGCGAGATGATTCTGGTTCCAGTGTTAAAAATGCTTTTGAATAGTATTGGGACAAAAGCTCATAAAGATCCTCATAATAAATAGCAGAGTCTTTTGAAACTCTTCTGAAAAGCTCCTCTTTATTGAAAAAGCCCTCTGAACTCAATGCAACCTCAGAGTTCGTGTAATAAACAAAAAAATAGTCTACAAAAGAGTTGGTAATCTTATATGATCGGAATTCGTTGTATAACTTATAAAACACATCCATATGAAATTGATTAAAATCTTCTTTTACATACCCAAGGGATCTGATATCATTATTAATAAATATCTGAGTTCCCAAGTGAATAACATCCTGCAGCCGGGAGTCCATGCTTCCTTTAATATTATTCAATGTCAGATCATTGGCTCTTTTTATTTCATTTTCCAGCATGTCTAAGGAACTTTTATATACATAGCTGTTCACGCCAAGACCTAGCATAATAATAAAAAGGTATGTAATAACAAGATTTAATAAAACGCTTCTATTAAATATAAAACTTCTGTGCTTTCTCATAATTTTCTTTCCTTATTTTAGTTTGCAAAAATAAACAAATTTAATTCAGTAATTTAGAAAACACTTGTAACAGTCTTGGGAAATCTTTAACATCTTATTTTTTATAAGAACACTAAACTATATGCACAATATTTAACTCTTATAATGCAAACCCTTGAAATAAATAACGCTTCAGGCACATTTCGAAGGATGTATTACATATAATTACTTTGCATCTAGATTTGACGACTGTTTATTAATATAATAACATATTCCACCCGTGTGTCAACCCGGGTTCTCACCACTCCACCAGCAGTATAGTGTTTAAATAGACTATAATCAATATCCTAAAACCATAATATAATCAACATTAGGATCGGTAGTTCCTTGAAGCTCACATTTTTCAGATTTCAGCATCTTAATGTAGTCAACTATATCCTTTGTTATTTTCTCTCCCATTGCAACAACCGGAATACCCGGAGGATAGGACATAATCATTTCCCCTGCGATTTCTCCAACCGATTCGTCAAGAGAAACAGGCTTTTTGGTGCTGTAAAAAGCATCTCTTGGGGATACAATCATTTTTGGATTTTCCAATATAACCTTTACTGATTTTACTTCTCTTTTTTCAGTTTTAGATGCAATATCACTTAGTGCATCAATCAGTGCCCGAAGATCTTCCTCACTATCACCTAAACTAATTATGGCAAGGATGTTATAAAGATCTGCCAGCTCAATCTGAATATTGTATTCCTTCCTCAGCAAGGATTCCATTTGGTACCCAGTAAAGCCTAATTCCCGTACATTTATCCCCAGCTTGGTTTCATCAAAATCGTGACAACCTGGAGTACCTATAAGATCTTTTCCAAAAGCATACAATCCTTCTGTTTTGTTTATCTCATCCTTTGCCCACCGGGCAAGGCTAAGCGTATTTTCAAGCATATCCATACCAATGGTAGCCAGCTGCTTTCTTGCAACATCAAGTGAGCACATAAGTACATACGAGCCACTTGTGGTGTAGGTTAAATTCAATACCTGCTTGACCTTGTCAGCTGGAATCATATTACTTCTTAAAAGAAGAACAGAGCTCTGAGTCATGGATCCAGCAGTCTTATGCAAGCTTACAGCACTCATGTCCGCACCAACTTCCATCGCAGTAAGCGGAAAGTCATCATGAAAAGACATATGAGCTCCATGGGCTTCATCTACAAGAAGAGCCATGCTGTGTCTATGCGCAATCCTTACTATAGACTTTAAGTTTGAAGCAGCCCCATAATAAGTCGGGTTGATAACAAATATTGCCTTAGCATGCGGATTTTCTTTAATAGCATTTTTCACGCTATCTTCAGTTACTCCCATAGCTATACCAAGTCTTGTATTAATTTCAGGCTGTATATATATGGGCATTGCTCCACTTAGTATAATGCCCCCGATAACAGATCTGTGTGCATTACGGGGTACAATTATACTGTCGCCAGGATTACACGCACTCATTATCATCGCCTGCACCCCAGCAGTTGTCCCATTAACAAGAAAAAAAGCGTGCTCTGAGCTATAAGCTGCCGCCATAAGTGCTTGGGACTCAGCTATTACCCCGGATGGACTGTTGAGATAATCAAGATCCTCCATGCCATTTAAGTCCATTTTAAGGACACGTTCCCCGACATACTCTCTAAGTTCTCCAATACCCTTTCCCTGCTTATGTCCCGGAACATGAAAAGGTATAACTTCACTTTCAACATATTTTTTTACCGCATCAAAAAGCGGAGTTCTCTTTTGGTCAATTAAATTCAATTGGTATCATCCTTTGTGTTTATATAAACGTTCCACCTAGGTTAAATCTAGCTAAACGTAATAATAAAAATTATATGTACTATACGATTAATTTCCAAGTAGCTAGTTGAGCTAACACCTCACATCTTACTGTTGGGAATTTATCATTATATGATTATTCATGAAAAAGTAAGCTGAACGCACCTTCGCATACAATAATATATACTGTCGATTAAATCGTTCAGACACTATATATTGTATGTGAAGTTCAACTAATATACTTTTTAAGTATTTATCATTATATGTTATTATCAGAAACTTTTACAACTCCGTTAATCTTTTTTAAGTCATTAAACAGATCTTTAGTATCTATATTTTTAGGTAGCTTTACAGCAAATTTAATAACTACCTTCTCTTCTTCCTCATAAACCATATCAATATTTTGTATTGACACATCATGATCTCCAAACACCTTGCCTATGTCGCCAATCTGCCCGGGTCTGTCCTCTCCTTTAACCATTATAACACTTTTGCCTCTTTTAATTGTAATTCTTTTCTCAAGTTTTTTAAGAACAATTAGGGTTGTATAAATTAAAAGCGTCGCTGCAATTGCACCTTCATAAAAACCTATTCCTATTGCCAGGCCTACACAGGCAACTGCCCATAAACTTGCGGCAGTAGTCAAACCCTTTACATTATACTTGTTTCTTATTATTGTCCCCGCACCCAGAAAACCTATACCGCTTATAACCTGCGCACCAAGTCTAGCTGGGTCTGTTACCATAAATTTATTAAGCATAAACTCGGACGTAAGCATGACCAAAGCAGACCCGACACATACCAGTATATGAGTTCTAAAACCAGCTGGTCGGTTGGTACTTTCTCTCTCATAACCAATTATACCCCCCAAAAAACATGCGATAACCAATCGCAATACAGGTACAATCAGCATACTCCATAAATCGTATTCGAAGGATAAAGGCAATTTAATCAGCTCCTAAAAATTTTTTATACTATTTATGTGATTATTACCTAGGGAGTCACTATAGTACATGAATACAAATGCTTAAGATGTTCAATTCATGTACACTAAAGTATATCACAATAATAAATATATGCAATAACTGTAAGAAGTATCTCAAATATATGTTATTAGTGTTATGTGTCTATTTCGTGATCAGAGACTTAAGAGAACATTTTTGGTTGGCTGGTTGGCTGGTCTGATTGATTTGGTGAGGGGCTTCCCCTATGCAATCCCCTTGTCTAAGAAAGTATACTTTCCTAGACAAGGGGATTGCAAGTGAAGTCCTTCAATCCTATATCTTGTTCAATTAAACATTCTACTTATTCTGGTCAACACTTTAGATTTAGAATTCTGAAAAATTTCCACTATTTTAAACTTTATTTTAATGGGTATATCTTCATCGGGATCATTTGAGGTGATTATTTTATAGTCCTCCTCAGAAAGTACATCCTTTAGATCCTGCTTAAGCGAATCTGGTATTGTTCCATGGGTAGCGTCTACAAAACAAAGTGGCGGAAAAAGTACACACCACCAATTCTCTCCTTCACCATTACCAATTACAACCCTCAATGCCTTATAATTCCCAGCCGGCAATGTAATATCTCCATACATTTTTGTGGGGAAGGGAAAATTACCTAACATTATATGAGCTTCATAATCTTTCCCTCTGCTTTTTATCTCGCTTTGCGCAATGCTCTTGATGACATCCAGTTTGTTGCTTATAATATGTTGAGTCTCATCAATATTCTTTGAACCATCAAGCATTACTTTCACTTCATCAATTATAACATCCCTTACTTGTCTTTTTAACTCTTGGTCTTCTGGCGAATCGCTATTAGCAATTACATGCAGCCTGATAATATTATCAGAAAGACCGCTATCAACTTCTTTGGAATAAGTTGTCATAAATGTGCAAACCGCTATTGTAACAGCAAATGTAATTACAGCAATTATTTTTAGCGCTGCATAGTATTTTTTGTTAGCTGATGCCTTAAATAATGATATTTTTTTACTCATAATGTTTTCCCCCTGTTATTGACAATTGAAAATCACATTATAAGTATTAACATCATTGTATAAATTTATACTGAATGAGAAATATCAATAGAATAATTTTAAAAGATATAGTGTAGCATAAAGAACAATTAGATTTATCTTACTACACTATATCTTTTTATTTTGGATTAATCATAAGTAGTATTCACAAATTGCTTAAATACTCTACAGCCTTTCCATATTGTTTGTCAATAGTACGCATCAGCTCCTCAAGATCTTCATTAAGCTTTTGTTGAGTTGTGAAATCTAAAACACCATAAGGATAAAGTCCGCGCTTTTCCTGATATTTAGCTATAGCTTCAAATGTTTTATCATCCAATATCATATCCGGCGCATCTATTGTAAAACCTAAAAGGCGTAGAATTTTTTCTGCGTTAAGCACATCAATTCCTTCACTACCAAGCTCTGGCTTGACTGTCTTTTGCAGCTCTTGCACACTTGAAATACTAATATCCATAACAAGAATAGGATCCTCAACCTTTATATCCGGAATTATTCCTACTCCGTCAATTACACGCCCAAGAGGTGTAAGATATTCCCCTGTTGTTATTTTAGTCCACCCTACGACTTCTTCATCCCGGGGTACTATCCCATGATTTCTGATAAGATCGTATGCATCAATAATCTTTTCACCCAGTTGCTCTTCATACTTTTCATAAGCTGAAGGAGCCAGTATTGGAAGAATATTTTGGACCTTGGATTTACCAAAAGTTTTCGTTCCGATCACTATACCTGACTCGGTATCCTGCACTGCGCCTGCAAGGATTTCAGAAGCACTTGCAGTCATACTATTAACCAGAATTACTAGCTCATATTTTAGCTCCTTAAGCTCTGATACATATTCAATATCAGGCATGCTATTTGATTTGAAAGCCAGCTTTGTAATAGATCCTTCGGGTACAAACCTTTGAGCAACCATAACAGCCTGATCGACTGTGCCTCCCGGATTCCCACGAAGATCCATTATAATTTTGTCAATACCTTTTGCATCCATTTCCCCCAATGCCTTATCTACAAACTCATATGTATTGCTGTTAAACATATCCAATTGGATATACCCAATTTCTCCTCTTATTTCATAGTTAACCGGATTATACTTTACACTTGCTCTTTCAACTTCAATACTTATCGTATTTGATTGTCCATTTTTTATAATGCCAAGCTCTACTTTTGTCCCAGCTTCACCCTTTATAAGCGCAGCAGCGATATCCAAAGATGATCCAAAAACACTTCTATCTCCTACGGTTACAATCCTGTCTCCAATTACAAGTCCAGCTCTTTGTGCAGGTGAGTCAGAAAACACCTTTACAACAGTAATATACCCATCTCTTATAGACATCATTATACCTATTCCTTCATAGTTGCCCTGCACATCCTGCAAAAACGTATCCGCCTCTTCAGGGGTGTAAAAAACCGTATAATCGTCCATTTTTTCAAACATTCCAGATAGCGCACCCTCAATGAGTTGCTCCAGATCTACTTCACCATTATATTTGTCCTCAATCCAATCAAGTATACTCTTAAGATATTCTATAGTAGCATCCTGTGAAACTATTGAAGACGCCACCTCGGCAAATGCACCAGCCGGTGATAAGAATATCATTAGAATCATAAGAAGTGACAGAAGTGTTCTAATAAACGCATTTCTTTTCAAATTAAATCTCCTCACTTAACAAGTAAATTCTGCTGCAAACAAACAGTATGTACAGTTTAATTATCCATTGACATTCTATCACAAAAATAATCACACCGAAAGGAGATTATATGAAAATGATATGAGGGTAGCAGAATGAATGTGTCTATTCAGACCCTATGTAACTTGAGATATAACTGTGCAATAACGGAAACTTCGCTTCATTTGCAAGAGCGGAATATAAAAATGCTAATAGTTGAACATTCTTTCTCGGTAATCCTTTTGTATTCCGGTACGCATGTAATCTATAAATCTGTTTAATAGGGCTGCTGCCCTATCCTTTGTAAGATATTCATTTGCATTTACATAACCTTTGTCATCACCCTTGACCAAGCCTATTCTTTGAGCTGCATAAATAGCATCTCTTGCATATGATGGGATGCTGTCATTATCCTTGAATGCTGTAACAGCACCTGGGTTTGGTGCAAGCCGTTCAAGACCTATAGCACGAATAAATATAGTAATTGCATCTGCTACCATTACATAATCATCAGGAGCAAATACACCAGATTCTTTTCCGTTTATAATTCCGCTCTCATAAGCATAGCTTATGTCCTTAAAGTTTGGATTTTCAGGTGAAACATCAACAAATGGTGATTCTACCTCTTCTTCTTCCTTTTTAGAAAACCGCGAGAATATGCCCGTCTTTACAGTCTCTTCCTCTACTGCCTCTCTTGTTGCATTAACCACAGCTGCAGTAAACTCCTGGCGATTTATAAACTGTGAAGGATTAAATCGTGTCGGTTCATCTCTTATTATTTCCAGACTAAATAACGTTTTTATATCATTTTCTGCCCAATGCCCTCTTAGATGATTCAATTGCGGTACAGGTAATCTTTCCTGAACTGGAAAACTTTCCATTTTCAAAGTATCTTTTAATGATATGATACGGTCGGTGGAAGCCCCAAACGAATCAAATTCAGGTATTTTCAGTTCATACTCTAGTATGCTGTTGCTATGTCTCTCCTCGATATACCCTCCGTCAAAGCTTATTTGATCAGGCTCATTAACAATATATTTCATTAGCTTAGTTGTTGTTTGGGAAAATGTTACTTTTCCGGTACCGCCCCAGCTGTCAACCTCTCCGTCTTTTACCTCTTCGCTTTGTATGGTATAATTAATTGTGCCTGACTCAGCAGCACTCCAAATTTGGTCATACCCATAAATCTCACCGATTGACTCAACTGTTACATTCCCTTCATTATTCAGATTACCAACCCTATATGTCTTTTTTCCCCACAAATTACCCGCCACATAACTTATTGCTGGCTTTTTATCTATTACATCTGATTTTGACATCTCATACTTTCTTAAGGTATATACCTTGTTACCAATTCTGATAACCTCTGATGGATTTCCTATCACGATTGTATTCTCTATTGTCTGCCCGTTACCCTTTTCAGTTACTATAGTTTCATAAATTACAGTCCGCTTTAGTGAGGCATCCAAACTTGCATTCTCCAAATTGTAAGTATATGTGCTTTTGACTGAACCCTGTCTGCTTATGGTTCTTATTTTCAACTCACCTATAAATATAAATGGTTTTCCGCTCAAAAAACACAATTCTTGATATTCCAAATCAGAAGCTCCACTAATACTTCCAGAAGAAATTCCGCCTTCATATCCTAAGTCTCCCCTTGCTGCGTATGCTAAGCTAGGTATGGTAAAAACAAGAACTATAACGATTATAATAATGTTCACAATAAATCTTAATCGGTATTTATTAATCATTAGCACCCCATCCTGTTAAACTATATAGAACCGTTATACAAAACTTATAAAACTCTATAAAAACATTATAAAAGTTAATGTTTG
>CAYPLH010000007.1:0-21770 GCA_964411505.1 uncultured Clostridiaceae bacterium
GTTCCCTTCGACGGATGCTCCGCATCCAAAAAAAACCTCCTTAAAGCAGCAAAGGGGCTTCCCCTTTGCAATCCCCATTGTCTAGGAAAGTATACTTTCCTAGACAATGGGGATTGAATTATCGCAACTTAATGTCGATGTGGTTTCCCAAAACGTTTTTTAAGCTGCATAACGCATAATATAATTATTGAAAGTGCTGTAATTAGAAGACCGGTATAAAAATACTTCGGCACAAACACTAATTCAATCTGATGTTCCCCTGAAGAAACATCAAAGCTTAAAAGTCCATTATCAATTGCTTTTGTTTCTACTTCCTGATTGTCAACCTTAACATGCCACCCTTCATTAAAAGGTGTTGTTATCAGCACAATACCTGAGTTTTCCGCATTTATTCTTCCTTTAATTTTGTTATTTGAGAAACCCTCTATTTCTAGGGGGGTTTTTCCGATCTGAAATATTGCCTCTTCAAATTGGGGAATATTCAAGCTAGAGGCATATAGCTGAAAGCTGCCTGATTCTTTAGCAGATTTATTAAACTTTAGATTAAGCTCAAGTGTAGCCCCTGCTTTACAGAATCCAGCATTTATAATTGTGGACCTGCTTGCGTTAAAGTCAATCCTTTTTTCTCCCAGCATGATAAAACCATTATCAATAACATTAGCAGATGTTTTCAGATAAAGATAAACTTGGCTGTCCTCCTCTACTTTAACCTTTATCCTTGCTGTAGACTCAGTGTCAATATTAGTACGTTTGAAATTGTAATACCTTGTACCTGAACTACTAAAAGTCATGTTACTATGCATACCATGAGCTATTTCAAGTGGAGCAAATATATCTTTTATACCACATATTTGACCTGTAAAATTATTTTGCCCATCAAAGGGATTTGACCACCCACTGCCAAACTTCTCAAGCTCCGAAGGCACCATAAATCCTAAAGGTAATGCATACGGATTTTCATAAACGGTTATTTCATCAGTGGACTCAATTTGTCTATATATGCGCTCGTCAATAACTGGTGAGCGATGAATCAAATACTTTATTCCAAATATAGAGTCTGTGAGTATTGTGGACCCCTCATACTTAAAACTATTTATACTATTACTGTGATATCCTAGGTTCTCCATCATTTTGACCGGTTTTTCGGGAAATGTAGATGAAAATATAGATATTCCATGATAGTTATAAAGATTAGGATCATTTGTGGTCTTAGGCGGTAATACTTCCATTCTGAAAAAATCATTATTCTCTTTGGAAAGCTTTGCAACCTGCTGTCGGATTTGAGCAACTTCAACACCACTTGAATAGCCGTCTCTTAATGTAAAACCCTCTGACATGTTAACTTCTAAAATTCCCACAATTGAACTTAATGTTATTTCAAATATAACTGCCAATAAAAATAGCAGCTCAGGCCTTTTCAGTTTTGAGTTTGACCCCTTTTTTACGGTAAGCACTGCTGCATACATGATAACGATTACCAAACTGGCATATAATGAATAAATTTTGATGGAAATATCATCAAATTTTTGTGTAAGCACAATTAATATAAGCACTGCTGAGGCAAATGCCCCAATCTGCCTTTTTGTAAGCTCACCAAGTCCTCTTAATCCCTTGTAACCTATTGAAGCAATTAAAAAAATATAGACAAAAGAGAATCTGTGGGGCAGCTGATTCGGGTAATGAAACCCATGCCAGATGAAATTGAGCATGTTAATGTTAAAACTCATGATCAAAACAAATACCAGACCAATATTGAGGAGTTTTTCTTTAAGACTGACGCTGCTTAAGAAAAAATAAGCAGGGACAAGAATTAAAATTACTATTCCACAATATAAATTCGGCATTCCTTCTCTTATTGCAGGAGAAGCCAGAGTAAAATGCCGCGTAATAAAGTCAAAATAATCAAAGAAGTGGGTGAATGTTTTAGGAAAAACGTCTCCCACTGCAGAAGTATGTTTTAGTGCAAAATATGTTGGAAGCAGCAATACTGCTGAAAATCCTCCAGCTAATAATGAAAACCCAGCAAATCTAGCACTTGTTTTAATCAACGGTTTTACAGGTCTTGCATGATTATATTGAAAATAGCATACTGGGAAATAAAGCGCGCTAAAAAAGCATATAAAAAACGCTATGTAAAAATTAGAAATAAGTGCTATAGCAAGTGTAATGCAATAAAAAACACCGCTCTTATCTCGAACCATTTTAACAAGCCCAAGAATAACAAGCGGCAAAAGATATAGTGAGTCCATCCACATTATGTTCCAAAAATAAGAAATAACAAAACCTGAAAGTGCATATAGCACAGAAAACGCTACAGTGTACAGATTCTGCTCGCGATGAACACCCTTAAGATAATAATTAAAGCATGCTCCGGCAAGCCCAACCTTTAATAGGGTAAGAAAAAGTATAGCCTCAGTAAGATAAGCTTTTGGAAACAGAACTGTCAATATATTAAGGGGACTTGCCAAGTAATATGCAAACTGAGGAAGATAACTTGCACCAAGGCCACCCGACCATGAATACAGAATACCTGAAAACGATCTGATTCTATCCTGCAAATCCGATATAAATGGCGCATATTGATGATAGAGGTCTACTATCAGAATGTCCCATTTCCCAAAAGGAAAAATAAGCTGACATATAAAAGCTATTTCCAGAATACATGCAGGAATTAAAAATGATAATAGAGAAATATAATTTTTCTTTATAAATGAGGATATTAAGCGAAGTCCACGCCCAAGGGTGCGCTGAGTTTGAGGTCCTCCAGCTTTAAATAGTCCTGTACATTTTAAAATATTTATGTTCAATCGCAAAAAAGATGCTCCTTTAATAATGTTACTTTAAATTCTCCGGGTTCAAGCCTTCTAGCTCATCGACTACGAAAATTCCGTCTTTACGAATCAAGCGATCATCAAACCATATTTCTCCTCCACCATATTCAGGTCTTTGAATAAATACAAGATCCCAGTGAATCGCTGAATTATTCCCATTGTCACAAGCTTCGTAGCAGCTGCCCGGCGTAAAATGAATGCTTCCTTTTATCTTTTCATCAAACAGTGTATCCTTCATTGGTTTTTCAATATAAGGATTTACACCTAATGAAAATTCACCTATATACCGTGCGCCTTCATCAGTATCAAGTATCTTGTTTATCTTTTCATTATCGTTTGATGTGGCTTTTACAATTTTACCATTGTTAAATTCAAATCTTATGTTTTCAAAAGTGTTACCCTGATAAACAGCAGGAACATTGTAGGTAATGTACCCATTTACAGAGTTTTTTACAGGTGCTGTATAAACTTCACCATCGGGAATATTTCTTTTACCGTCACACTTAACCCCCGGTAAATCTTTTATAGAGAATGACAAGTCAGTTTCTTTTCCTGTTATTCTTACCTTATCTGTTTTTCCCATTAAGTCCACTAGGCTGTCCATTGCTCTGGACATTTTGGAGTAATCAAGATTACACACCTTAAAATAAAAGTCCTCAAACATTTCAGTTGCCGTTCCGGCAAGCTGAGCCATTGAGTGATCAGGGTATCTTAGCACCACCCATTTTGTTTTCTTAACTCTAATTTCATGATGTACAGGATGCTGATAATGCTCCATGTATATCTTCATTTTGTCCGGAGGCACTGCACTCATTTCACTTACATTCTGCCCGGTGCGAAGACCAATATATGCATCCATCTCACTCATTCTAACCGCTTCATATTTAGCCATGGACTTTATTTGCTCTTGTGTGCACTCACTTAAAAGTACTCGATCCAGTTCATTGTTTTTTATGTTAAGAAACGGTATCCCACCTGCTTTATAAGTCTCCCTAATTAGTTCTTTTGTTAGAGGCACTTCATTTCCAATATCATCTATAAGAATTTTTTCTCCAGGCTTTATGCTGCACGAATAATTAATCAGGTTTTTTGCTAATCGCTCTATTCTAGGGTCTTTCATAAAAACTCTCCAATCTATTCTTTATTATCACAAAGTCATTTGACTCCCTAAAAGCATCAAGATAGACTCATTAAACTTCACCAGTAGCTTTTTGTATTTTATGAATCATATTGCATAAATTTAGGACACTTCGTATATTTATAACAATTTCTTAAGCTCATCAAGTGTTCCCTTATAAACTGTAAGTGCATCTTCAATAGGTTTAGGCGTAGTAAGATCAACTCCCGCCTTTTTCAGAAGCTCAATTGGATAATCAGAGCTTCCGCTCCTTAAAAAGTTCTTATACCTGTCTACAGCAGGTTTTCCTTCACTGAGAATCTGTTGAGATAAAGATACTGCAGCTGAAAAGCCAGTAGCATATTTGTATACATAAAAGCTTGAGTAAAAATGTGGTATTCTCGCCCATTCCATACTTATATCTTCATCAACAATGATATCTTTCCCAAAGTAACGCTCATTTAGTTCACGGTAAATACTGCATAATGAGTCAACTGTAAGTGCCTCGCCCCGCTCCATTTTTTCATGTGTTACTTTCTCAAACTCCGCAAACATCACCTGTCTGAAAATAGTTCCACGAAATTCTTCAAGATAATGATTCAAAAGATATGCTTTTTCATTTTTATCAGTAGATTTCTTTAATAAGTAGTCCATCAGCAAAAGTTCGTTTACTGTAGAAGCCACTTCTGCAACAAATATTTTATACTGACTATAAATATACGGTTGTGTCATATCGGTATAAAAGGAGTGCAAAGCATGCCCCATTTCATGAGCTAAGGTAAACACATCATTTATACTACTCTGATAATTTAACAGTACATAAGGATGAACTCCATAAGCGCCCCATGAGTATGCGCCACTGGTTTTCCCTTCACTTTCATGCACATCAATCCATCCACTTTTAAATGCACTCTGAAGATAGGAAAGATATTCATCTCCCATAGGATAAAGCGCTTTTTCTACTGTTTCTAGTGCTTTAGCATAAGGAATATCTTCTTTGGGCTGATCTACAATAGGCACATAAAGATCATACATATGAAGCTCATCTAGTTTCAATACTTTTTGCCGGAATTCTACATACTCATGTAAATGTCCAAGGTTGTCGTTTATTGTTTTTATCAGGTTGTTGTATACATCTTTTGATATGTTGTCGTCATCAAGTGAAGCTGTAAGGCACGAATCATACTTTCTTGCAACTGCAAAAAATTTGTTCTTTTTAAGGTTAGCGTTCAAAGAAGCAGCCAAAGTATTTCTATGGCTTTTATATACGCTGTAAAGTGCTTTGAATGCGTCATGTCTAACTCTTCGATCTCTGCTCTCCAATAATTTGATATAGCGTCCTTTTGTGACTTCTACCTCATCCCCACTTTCATCTTCAATAAAAGGGAACTTGATATCAGCATTATTGAACATCGTAAAAATATCCTTAGGTGACATTGCCATTTCTGTAGCCTGTGCCAGAAGCTCCTCTTCCCTCTCGGATAAAATGTGCTTCTTCTGTCTTAATATTTCTTTTAGAAATATTTCATATATTTTAAGCTCGGAGTCCTGGTTTATAAAATCAAACAATTTCTCCTCAGGTATAGCTATTATTTCAGGTGTAATGAATGAAACGGCGGTATTTACTTCTGCATAAAGAGCCATTGCCCTGTCTGCAAGTGCTTGGTAGACTGAGTTGGCATTGTTCTCATCTCTTCTCATTCTGGCATATGCAAAAATCTTTTCAGTTAAGCATGCTAAATCATCGCAGTACTTAAGACAACTAAAAAGGGATTTTGAACTCTCCTCCAGCTTCCCTTTAAAATCAAGTATTTCTTTTGACATTTGACCAGCCTTTTTGTAGTCATCCTCCCAAAAAGAATCATCTTCATACATATCCTCTAGTTTCCACTTGTACTTTGCATCAATCTCTTCCCTTTTGGGAAGCTTGTTGTTTTTCTTTTTATCCATCATAATCACCCTTTTGCATAATACTTTTTACCGCATAATAGTGTTGGTACATCTCACCCATGTCGTTGCACAAAAATAATATTCTGCTCTTTTTCCTTCAAACAAAAATTTAAACTGGTACTTGAGCCAAGTATCCTGTTTTTATGCTTCCCTTATATAGGCAAGTTTACTTAATACATTATAATTCATTAAGATAAATTTTTCCACCTATAGTTACAATATTTAAATTCATTATAACCTTTACTCATTACAGTTCGCAGGTAGCTTAAGAGATATAACTTTTGCAATGTTAGGAAACATTAGCGAAATGTAGCTTAGAACAGAACACCTTTACTCTACGCGCTCTAGTACTTTATATAGAACTACTGCTGCCTCTGCTCTTGTTGATGTATCCTTAGGATCAATTGTATATTCTGTTCTCCCGTTAATTATTCCTTCCCCACATAATGATGCCATACTGTATAGTGCTTCCTCTGAAACAGAATTTCTGTCAATAAATTTATCAAGCACTGAAATATCATGATACGGCAACGGCTTATTGACAGCCATCGCTGCTTTTACAGCTATAGTTGCCATTTCTTCTCGAGTTATTACTTTATCGGGATAAAACATATTTTCGCTGTCACTTTCTACAATTCCAAAGTTTCTGGCTATTATTATTTCTCTATATGCCCAGTGATTTACCTTAACATCGAAAAAGTTGCCTACAGGTATATCATGAAGTCCAAAAGCCCTTACTACAAGAGCTGTAAACTCTGCACGGGTAATTGAATCGTTCGGAGCAAACAATTTATCTGTTTTTCCCCTGATTATACCTCTGCCAGCAAGATCCTCTATTGCATCTTTTGCCCAGTACAGCTCCCTTATATCATCAAAAGTAATACTTTGTTTGGTACGGGCATATACCTCATCACAATAATCGGAATCTCCACTTAAATTATAGGCCTTTAACCTGTAGTAGTACCGTGTGTCCGGCAAAAGGGTACTGTCAGTAAATGAAGTTGTATCCTTTGCAACCTTTTCCAAGACCCCAAAACCTCCAAAATACGTCCTTCGTTCTATTATAAATCCCTGCTCATTAAAAGAATTATCTTCCCACACTAGTGTTATCATTTTTGGGGATAGAACCTTAACATTCAAGTGAGAAGGCGGCATAGGAGCACCAGTAATAACTTCAATTTCATCACTTATTGACTGGCTCCCAAATTCATTGTTATGCGTTGCAATTCTATAAAAATATGGTATGTAGGGCTCTAAGCCTTCATCTATAAAGCTGTTAAGTCCAGAGGGCAGGAATGCTTTTGATTCCCACTGCCCATACTCTCCTTCTTTTCTTTGCACTTCATATTCAGCATTAATATTAGACTGTTCAGTCCATTGAATTAAAACTTTATCAGCAGAAACTATGTGATAGATAATATCTGAAGGTGATGAAGGTACAGATGTTTTAACAGTAACCTCTTCTGAAAATGCCGATCTCACTTCTCCTAAGACATTTTTTGTATATGCCGCTAACTTGTAATAATACCATGTATCCGGTTCCACTTTTGTATCTTGTGTGCTTTGTATATCCCTTCCTAGTGTTTTTATCATTGTCCATTGGCCGGACTCGCCTTTTTTTCTCCATAATTCAAAACCAGTCTCCCGGTCTGAATTATCCTTCCACGAAAGACTTATCAAAGAGTGAGAAACCACAACGGCATCAAGCTCTGTAGGAGCTTCAAGCACTTGACTTATAACAGAGACTTCTTCCGAATAGTTTGATTCGTTTTGGTGGGTCAATGCTTTCACCCTATATGTATATTTTGTGTTTGGAATTACCGACTCATCCGCCCATTGAATTTGATTTTCATAAACATATGCGGCTGTTATAAAGCTGCTTTCGCCAGTCTTTCTCTCTATCACAAATTCAGTTTCATCCGAATTATCTTTCCAGTTAAGACTTATTCTTTGAGGAGTAACCGCTATTGCAGTCAATTCAGAAGGCGCATTTAATTTGGTATACACCGCTTGACCTGCATCACCACCAGGATAAGGCGATGAGAACAAATAGGCACCCATTACCGCTCTCACTCTGTAAAAGTACTTTGAATTCGGTTCAAGACTAGTATCGCTATAATTAGTATCTCCACTTACTAATGATGCAATTTTTTCCCAATCACCTTCGTTGCCATCATCGTCGATAATTGCTTTTTTTCTCTCTACAATACTGTTATAGCTTCTGTATCCCGGATATGTCCACGACAAATCTATTTGGGTTGCTGAAACTGGAATTATTGTTAAAGAGTCTGGTGCATCTATTAGGTCATCCGTCCTTGCCGAAACAGGATTTGAAAACCCAAGCGAGTCTCCATACGGATTATATGCCTTGACCCTGTATGTGTACAAATGCCCTAAAGTTAAATTATAATCAATATGCGAATTTTTATTTGCCGATAAAACTGCTATTTCAATATAATCATCACTATCTGTTTTTCTTTCAACCTTAAATCCGGTCTCATTATTAGAATTATCCTTCCATTCAAGAAATATCGTATTATTGGAGAGCACAGTCATACTAAGCCCAGAGGGCGCAAATGGGCGTCCCATGGAAACTACTGCCTCTTTGCTTATGTCAAAATTATTTTCTGATTCCCAAGCAATTATCCTGTAAGTATACGAAGATGTTGCACTCGAAACAAATTGATCAGTATAAGATGTTGCATGATGGCTGAGGCTAGCAATATCAATATAACTTCCTTCACTGGATTTTCTCTGAACCTTAAGACTTGAAATGTTGCTTGTGTTGTTTTTCCACGATATTGTGACAGTAGCATTTGTGTTAACGTTACATACAATATCTTCCGGGGCTGCAGGTTTGGTTACCGGTTCAGATACATTGCTAAGCACACTATATCCTCCCCAACCTTTGTTATTCAACCTGTATCTATAAGTTCCTCCCTCTTTGGGGCTTTCAGTTATACTTTTTCTTTCCTTTGTCAGATGAGCACTTACCACCTGCCAATCACTCCATGTAACACCGTTATGCCTAGAACGTTCAAGATAGTAATTTGCAACATTCACATCTTCATCCCATGTGATTGTTGCAATTCCATTTTCTATGCTTGCAGTAATAACAGGCACTTCCACGGCTTTTAGAACTGCAGGCTCTGAAGGATCAGATTTATTTCCATAACCATCAGCTGAAATAATAGTATATTGAATACGCGAGTTTTCATCTAGAGCAGTATCATAGAAAGTATATGAGTTTGTTGATGCTCCAAGCTGAGTGATTTCTTTTCCATCATTTCTCATTATTATAGTTCTAGTGGCTGCATTTGAATTAGTTCTCCACTTTAGGGTAACTCGTTTACTTACCTGATTATATTCAATTGCCACATCAGTAGGTCTGAGCATTTTGGTGGTGCTTGCCTTTGTTATTGCCTCATCAACTATGTTTCTACCTGAATCCATAGCCACAATTCTGTATTCGTACGAAGTACCTGGTGTCAGTCTTTCGTCGGTGAAGGTAAGATAATTTCTATCAACATCAATATTAATAGTTCTAATTTGTCTATCGTCCCTGTAAATCGTATAGTAATAAGCTTTAGGAACCGAAGTCCAGTCAAGTTTTATAACCGTGTCAGTATTAGGCTTAACAGGAGCGGCCAAAATGCTAAAGGATGCATGCGCATTCAGCGGAATTATAGTTGCTACCAAAAATATGGTAACAAAGACAAACAATATTTTTTTTATATTAATTTTAGAAATTTTACGCATCTTAGCTCTCCTTCTATCTTCTTACATTGTCAGTTTTCATCTTGCTTACAACAGCCACAACTTACTCATAAATGAATTTAAAAGAATTCACTAACTATTTCGGTATTTTTATCAAATTTATTAAGGTCATATTATAAGAATTGAGGATGTTATATATTAATAGAAAATAAACAGGAAGTGACTACTTTGACATATTGGCTTGATGAATAAACAATTATCTCTAAATACTACTAGTTCCAACAAGGAATTGGAAATAATATACTCTTCTTGGGAAGTTGACAAAGCACAAAAATAATTATAAAATGTACTTTGTCAACTTATGCACCCATAGCTCAGCAGGATAGAGCGTCGGTTTCCTAAACCGCAGGCCAGGGGTTCGAATCCCTTTGGGTGCACCAACAAAAGCCGCTAATCTCTAAGGTTGCGGCTTTTGTCGTATACTAGTGTTGGTATAAATATAATGTATTTGACTACTATTGATGTGCAGAGATATCAAAAATTATCAATGATGTTTAAAAGATTGATTATGGTGGTGTGCAATGAAATTAATAAAAGGTACAAATGAATGGTTTATGAACGAAGCCTTGAAGGAGGCTACAAAAGCATATATAAAAGAGGAAATTCCAGTAGGAGCTGTGATTGTGAAGGATGGTAAAGTTATAGCCCGCGGTCATAATGAAAAAGAGCGAAGAAACAACCCACTTCATCACGCAGAGATGGCAGCTATCCAAAAAGCAAGCAAAAAGATTGGGTCATGGCGTCTTTATGGATGCAGCCTATATGTAACTTTAGAGCCGTGTCCCATGTGTGCTGGTGCATTAATACAATCAAGGGTCGACAGGGTAATAATAGGTGCCCCAGACCCGAAAGCAGGTGCTGTCGGGTCGGTTATTGACCTGTTGGCTGATGAACGATTTAACCATAAAGTTGATGTTGTTCATGGTATCCTTCAGCATGAATGCTCAAAGATATTGAAGGATTTTTTTGCAGATTTAAGAAGCAGGAAGTAAAATCAACTTCTCTTAACCTGTAATAAAACTTCATTTATAAAATTTTCAGCCATGAAAAACTGCGCCTCAGCATTTGGATGCAAGTCATCAGGCATATACTCTGCTTTATCTAAGCCTAGTATTTTAAGACCGTCTACATAATATATACTTGTATCTCCATGCTTTTTGAATATTTCAACCACATACAAAAGCATATTTCGCATTTCCATAAGTGTCATGGAGTTATCCCATACACGAGATCCTTCTCTTTTGGGACTATGAATCGGCGAAATCACAACAATTGGAACATCAGGGTTTTTATCACGAATAATATTAATCATTCCAATAACATTTGACTTAAAAGTTCTAGGCGAAAGTTCACCCTTATAGCAATTTATTCCCAATTTCAGAGTAATTATGTCAGCAGAAAGATCGCGTATCATCAACCCAATCATTGGATCGATCTTGCATTGTCCCCCATATCCAAGGTTTGTAAGGTGAAAATTATTTTCCCTAGCAACGATACCTGCCCATATAGTAGAAGGTGAACCGGCATCTTTAGAATGACTTATGGAGCTCCCATAATGCACCCATCTCTTTTTATCAATAAATGTGCGTTGTATTTGGGCATCATCATCAATTAGCACTTTTTCCAACACAAATGGAAATCTCGGGTCCAGCCATATTTCAATGTTTTTCATTCCAGAATCTATAGGTAAAAACTTAACTTCCTTGCTTTGCTCACATGTGTATTGTTCAATAAGCTTTCCATTTGAATAAACATCCATTTTCATGTTTTCAAAGAGTTCATAAAGCTTAAGTCCAATATTCAGTGAATCAGTTGTGAATGTAAGTCGGATTCCTGATGATTCGCCTGCTCTGTCAGATACATGTGGAAAAAAATCACTATGGTTGTAATCAATTCTCCACGGTCTGCACCATGCGTCATCAACCTGCACAGATACACTACCCTCAAATGAAAATACATTATCAGTATAACAATATTCTTTCAAATAAATCTCCCCTTTGTTTCAGCTTTCTTAAGTAGCTGTTTTCATAACTCTTTTGATACTACCTTCAGCATTTTTATCATGCTTCAGTTCCCATTGTATGCATCACCAAATCGCTTAAAAACATCTGTTTAGCTGTTACCTTATTTATGAGTGAACTAACATCGTCATTGAAATGGCAATGCACAACTACCCAAAAGTGTCTGTTGATTTTTACTTAAGCTATATGTTACAATATTATAGCAGTTATGAGCAAGAGTTAAAAGCAGCAATTAAAAACAATACAGACTTTTACAAAATATACATGCTTGACAACATCAGGCTTTGTGAGCGCGCGGGCAGAAGAATTAATTTTGCAAAGTTAACACTTTTTGCGCAGTTCTTTGAAAAAGCATTTTCCCGATTTGGCTGTTAAGGATTTCTTAGAAAGTATAATGTTGGGTACTGGAGATTTAATAGAATACGGAGAGTTGTCCGAGCGGCTGAAGGAGCTGGTCTCGAAAACCAGTGTACCGAAAGGTATCTAGGGTTCAAATCCCTAACTCTCCGCCAATTCATCAAGACCCGCGCCCGCAAGGCGCGGGTCTTGATGTTTTATATGGGTTGTGGGCTTCCGCTTAACTTATACACCCTACAAAATTGTACTTAACCTGTATGTTGTGCAACTTAATGCCGCATTCGTCGCATTGTTCGTGTACCGACACATGGTCTATAAGCTGATATGCCGTCGCCCGGTCGAGCCTGTCGATGGTGGCGCACTCCTTGAGTATTCCTAACCATCTTTGAATATCGGCTCTGCTGTTCCTGTTATCTTGAATATGATGCTGTAGATCGGACGCCTTGTCGTTTAGTTCGGTTATCTCGCGCTCGTAATCGGTTAGCATTTTCTTAAACAGGCTGTCCGGCACGTTACCTTTGAACTTTTCTTCAAACAACGCTTTGCTTGCGTCCTCTATAAACGATATGCGGCTTATCGCGTCGCGCAATGACTTTTCCTTCGCGGCGTTTTCGTTTTTACTCACTTCGCCCGAATATTCGAGCAGCCTGTCAAACAAACCCGCCTCGTCTTGTACCGCTGTTTTCACGTGTTGACATATCATTCTTCACTTCGGGACAACTTGTCCCGAAGTGATTCATTCGTACCGTTTTGCTTGCGATTTATATAACTTAGCGTACTTGCCGCTTGAGGCGATCAATTCGCTATGAGTTCCCGTTTCGGCGACCCGGCCGTCCTTCATCACTACAATCCGGTCAACCAATTTGCACAAGCCAATGCGATGAGAAATAATCAGCGCTGTTTTACCCTCAGCGGCTTTTATGAATTTCGTTAATATCTCGGTTTCAATCAGCGGGTCGAGAGCGCTTGTTGGTTCATCGAGCAGAATGATTTCGCTTTCCTTGAATAAACCGCGAGCGATGGCAAGCTTCTGCCACTGGCCGCCCGAAAGCTCTTTGCCACCAAACTCACGCCCCATCATAGCATCAAGGTTGTTTTCCACCATACCGGCATCGGATAGTGTGGCTTGTATCGCCGGGTCATCGTCTATTCGAGCAATATCGGATATGGCTACATTTTCACGCACAGTCAGGTTGTATGAAACGAAATCTTGAGCAATAGCGGATATACCAGCGTAAAAACTTTCTTTTGTGAAGTCTGTAATTGCTTTTCCATCGTACAGGATTTGCCCCTGCTCGGCGGGATATAGCCCAAGCAAAACCTTTGACAGCGTTGTTTTTCCGCTGCCGTTCTCCCCGAGAATGGCGATTTTTTCACCTTTACGGACAGCGAGGTTGATAAAGCTGAGCGCGTATTTATCACTGTTCGGATATTTGAAGCTTACATTTTCGAGCGTTATACTCTCTGCCAATCCAAGGTATCTGTTCCATGGTAGTTTGCATTTGGAGTGTAGATAACTTTACCATCTTTGATGGTTGTTTTGCCGTTTTCACCTTGCTGTACATTTAAGATTATTAATGTATCACCGTCAATGTCTGTATCATTGGCAAGTACATTAATGGTTGCTGTCTTATCTTCATTGGTCGACACGGTGTCATCCTCGGCAATAGGTGCGTCATTTACAGGATACACAACAATTTTCACCGTTGCGGTATCAGTAACTCCGGCTTTATCTGCTATTGTATAAGTCAGAATTTCTGTGCCATTCCAATCAGCATTCGGGGTGTACGTTATACTCTTACCGTCATCAGAAATTACAACAGTACCATTTTTATTGCCCGTGACCGCGGTTATTTTTATTTCGTCACCTTTAAAGGCAATATCAGGGTCGGTATCGTTATACAGCAAATCATATATTGTAAGAGATGTATCCTCGTTCATTGTTTTGTCTGCATCATCATTGGCTATGGGCGGTTCATTCACAGGATTGATTGCAATAATAATCGTTCCTGTGTCGGTAAGGCGCCTCGTATCTGCACCATCACCTGTATCGGTTACGGTAAAGATGAAGCTGTCATTCCCATCGTAAATTCCAGGATAAGGCTTATAACTCCATGTGCCATCAGGTTTTAAGGTCAATGTTCCCTTTTCAGGCAGAGTATCAACACTGAATTTTAGCTCATCGGTCGGGGTTTCAATATCGGTCGCGGTAAGTTTTCCTGTATATGTTATTTTTTCATCCACAGCCACAATTTTATCATCTGCTATCGGCGCATCATTTATCGGATTTACCGTTACTGTTATAGTTGCGGTATCATTTAAAAATCCATCACTGACCGTTACCTCAAAACTGTCTGTTCCATTAAAGTTTTCATTCGGTGTATAGGTATAGCTGCCGTCTGCGTTTATGGTTACGCTACCGTTTGATGTTTCCTTGGTTTCGGCTGTAAATGTCAGGGACTCGCTATCAACATCACTTGCCGTCGCTGTTCCGCTTATGGGCTTATCCTCATCGGTTGTGATCTGGTCATCATTGGCAACGGGTCGGTCATTTACCGGATTCACCGTCATGGTAACTGTGATTGTGACAGGTTTATCGTCGGGGTCACCATTATAAACTGTGTAGGTAAAGGTATCCTCACCATTATAATCCTGATTTGGCGTATATTTTATTTTTCCGTCGTCCGTAATCTCAACAGTTCCATGCTCACCTTGTGTTACTTCTGTGATTACCAATGTATGCTTGCCGTCCAGCACGTCAACGTCGATTTCATCTTTGGGTATATCGAATGTAATCGGCGTATCCTCGTCGGTTTCCTCGCTGTGGTCCACCGCTATCAAAAGATCGTTTACAGGTGTTATCGACACAGTAACGGTTGCGGTTGCAACTCCGCCATCTTCGTCCTCTACAATATAGGTGAATGAGTCTGCTCCGTTAAAGTGTAGATTTGGTGTATATACCGCCTTGTTTTCTACGATTTTAACAGCACCGTTTGACCCTTGTGTTACTGATTTTAGCACAAGGTCTTCTGTATCAGTTTCAATATCGGTATCATTTTCAAGTACATCAATAGTGATTGGGGTATCTTCATTTGTTGTAACACTATCATCCTTTGCAACAGGCAAATCGTTTATGGATTTTACTGTTATATACACCGTTGCTGTGGCTGTTATGCCCCTTTTATCTTGGATTGTATAGTCAAATTGGTCTGTTCCATGGAAATTTAGATCCGGTGTATATTTGACAGCATTGCCCAAATTTACTGCTACACCCCTTGACGGACCGTTAGACAGGCTTATAACCTCAAGCACTTCACCATATTCAGGCATAACAAGGTCACCGTCAAAGTCATTTGCCAGTACATCAATAGTTATTTCGAGGGAATCCTCATCAATTTCTATATTGTCGTCATTGGCTACGGGGTTGTCATCCACACTTTCAATTGTAACAGTAACCGTTGCACTTGCCTCTCCGCCATCTTTGTCCTCCACAACATAGCTGAAGGTATCCGTTCCGTAATAGTTGGGGTTAGGTGTATATACCGCCTTATTGCCTACGATTGTAACAGCACCGTTTGACCCTTGTGTTACTGATTTTAGCACAAGGTCTTTTGTCTCAGTTTCAATATCTTCATCATTTGCAAGTACATCAATAGTGATTGAGGTATCTTCATTTGTTGTAACACTATCATTCTTTGCAACAGGCAAATCGTTTACGGACCTCACCGTCATGTGTACAGTGATTGTTGCTGTTTCTCCTTCGTCGTTTTTGACCGAATAGGTAAAGGTATCCGTTCCAAACCAATGCTCTTCATCTTGGGTGTATTTTATTGTTCCGGCTGTGGCATCAACAATCTCAACTTTGCCATCAGCACCATCGGTCACACCGGTGATGACCAGTGTATGCTCTCCGTCAAGCACGTCAACATCAATTTTATCCTTCGGGATTGTGAACGTCCTCGGAACGTCCTCGTCTGTTGCCTCATTATGAGTTATCTCTATCAAAAGGTCATTTACATTATCAACAATAATCTTTACAGTTGCGGTATCAGTAAGCCCACCCTTGTCGGTTATGGTATAGGTTAAGGTTTCCTCACCGTACCAGTGTTCATTCGGTGTGTATGTTATACTCTTACCGTCTTCAGAAATTACAACCGTACCATTGTTATTTCCTATTACCTTGGTGATTTTTAGGTCGTCGCCTTCAAAGCCAATATCGGGGTCGGTATCGTTATCCAGTAAATCGGTTAAGTCAAGGGATGTATCCTCACTCATTGTCCTATCCGCATCATCATTTGCTACGGGCGGCTCGTTTACAGGGTTGATGGTTATAGTAACTATTCCTGTGTCGCTAAGGAGCGTCATGTCGTCTCCGTCACCGGTATCGGTTACGGTAAAGGTAAAGCTGTCTGTGCCTCCCCAAACACCTGTATTAGGCGTATAGCTCCATGAGCCGTTTTCACTAAAGGTCAAAGTTCCCTTTGTAGTATCCGTATCTAATGTGTATACCAAGTCTTGAGGCAAGGTTTCCACATCGGTTGCAGTAAGTTGCCCTGTGCATGTTGTTTTCTCATTCATTGAGATATTATAATCTTGCGTTTTTGGCGGTGTGTTTACAGGGCGTACGATAACATTAACAATCTGAGTTGTTTTGTTTTCGCCATCATCTATGTTAATTGTAATCCTAAGTGTTCCGTTTTTATTTTCAGTAGGGGTAAGGTTTACCGTATATTTTCCGCCTGTACCGCTTAGTTTTATATTATTATCTGCAATAAGCCCCTTTTCCGTGGACGAAAAGGTGACAAGAAGGTTTTTGCTCTCCGTTTCAGGGTCACTTATTATAACATTAAATGTTCCGTGCGTGTTCTCGTCCATTTCCCATTTCCACGAGGTTGGGTCTGATTCTACAATAGTCGGCGGGTCGTTAACCCCCGTTATGGTAATATAAACCGTTCCTACGTCTGTAAGCGCACCGTCACTGATAATATATGTAAAGCTATCGGTGCCGTAATAGTTTTCATCCGGTGTGTAGGTAGCAATGCCGGCTTCCGAAACAGTAACCGTTCCGTTTGCAGGTTGCTCCCAACTCACTAAGGTGATTGTGTCACCTTCCACATCAGTATCATTTTTAAGAATATCTATATCCACAGAGGTATCTTCTTCGGTTGTGGCATAATCGGTATTGGCAACAGGCGCATCATTTACTGCTGTAATGGTAATATAAACCGTTGCTTCGTCTGAATTGCCGTAGATATCCGAGGCGGTGTAGGTAAAGCTGTCCTCTCCGAAATAGTCTTTATTCGGTGTATAGGTCAATGTGCCATCCATATTGTTTCTTACCTTGCCATGGTCAGGTGATGTATATCTTATAACTTTTAAACTATCTCCTTCGGGGCGTTCATCATTGGAAACAACACTGAATTCAGTTTGGGTATCCTCCAAAATGGTGTAGTAATCATCCTTTGCAACCACCCATGAGGTTTTTGTATCTATACCAAAGTTTAGTATTTTTGTATAGGTTTGCGTTCCGTCATCTGCAGTAATAACAATTACAGAGCTACCGCTGGCATTCATTTCAGGTGTTATAGTAAGTTCGTACTCTGTGCCTGTTTGAGTAATGCTAAGACCGCTGTCTTTTACAAGATTCTTGTTTTGCGAAACAGCAGAAACCGTTATGGTGGCATCGTCAGGATTTGGAACCTTAAAGGTAACTGTTCTAGGTGTGCCCATAGTCGAGGTTACCGAAGGCAGCAGACCTATAATTTCGGTCGGGTCATAAACAGGCGTGACTTCTATATCGGCTCTGACAGTTATAGAAGCGCCTGCCAAATCTGTAATGCTATATTCAAAATAATCATTGCCGTTATAGTTAGGGTTAGGCGTATAAGTAGCAATTCCGTTATCTAATGTCACCGTTCCATGCTCAGGTTTTTTTGTAATTGCCACTTTATGGACATCGTCAATATCAGGGTCAACGATATTTTCTATCAGGCTGATATATGTGGTTGTGTCCTCAAGCAGAGTAACAGTTAAATTCTCTGCTGTCGGCGGGTCATTGACAGGTTTGATGTTAATATCAAATGTTTTTTCGACGCTTGCCAACCCGTCGGTTGCAAAAAGGGTGATGGTTGTGAGTCCATTTTTATGCTCGGCAGGGTCAAAGGCAAGGGTAATCTTATTACCCTCACGCGTCATGGTGATTTCGCTGTCCTCAATGGCCGATTGGTTGGATGAACCGAACAGGAAAACAAGATCATCAATATTGTTATCCACATCATCTAAGGTAATTTCAACATTTGTGATAGGAGTATCTTCATCTACTTCTATGTCCGACACATCGGAAATAGTAGGTGCATCATTAATCGGTAGAATGTTGATTGTTATAGTAGAGGTTTTTGTTTCGCTGCCAACAATTACATGGTAAGAAAACACATCCGTTCCGTATGCGTCGGGGTTTGGTGTGTAATAAACAATATCGCCTTCTACAAGAATTGTTCCTCTATCAGAACTTACAACTTCCGACAAATCCAATGTAAGAGGTAATCCGCTGTGGTTATTTATATATGAAGCTAAATCTATTGAAAATCCTGCACTATCCTCATCTACCGTTTTTTCGTAGGGCGATATGTAAAAATCGCTTGCCGAGGCGGCGTTTGTTGTAAGATATATGGTGGCGGTAGATTCCAGCCCTCCTGTATCTTTTATGGTGTAGGTGAAGGTTTTACTGCCTGTATAACCGGGGTCGGCAGGTATTGTTATCTTGTCGCCCTCAAAGCTTGCATCGCTCTCTACGCTCACAATGCTAAAGCTGTCACCATCTACATCGTAATCGTTCGCCAAAACATTGGAAAGAACAATCGGCTCATCAAACTTTACATTATAATAGTAGTCATCTTGTGCAACAGGTGCATCGTTGACCGGCGTTACCGTTATGGTTAATGTTCCTGTTGCCTTTGCTGCATGGCTATCACTGATGGTATATTGTATGCTTTCGGTACCATGCCAATCTTTATTTGGCGTATAGGAAAACTTATCTTCACCCAAATATGTAAGAGTGCCGTTTTCCGGTTTTCCAATCTCCAAAAGAGTGATTAGGTCATTTTCCGCATCGGTATCGTTTGCGATAACATTAAAAGTAACTGCCTCATCTTCGGGTGTGGTAATATTATCAGCCACAGCCACAGGCGCATCATTTACAGGGTATACAATTACAGTGAAATTACTGCTATAACTGCTACCTCTTGAATCGGTTGCGGTTAATGTGATAACCGCTGTTCCGTAAGCATCCTTTTTTGGATTGGCAGTAATGGTATAGGTGCAATTATCCTCGCCCATTTTTGTGATAACGATATTCTCACTCGCAAAAAGGCTTTCGTCGCTTGAGGTTACCGTAATCTCAACCTTGTCTAAATCTACAGGGTCATATACTATAAAGATGATAGGCCCTAATGTGCCGTCCTCCGCAATCATTTTCGTGGGAATATTTGAAATGATAGGCGTATGCTCATTGTTGTTACACGCAACAGTTACCGTTGCAGTATCTTCATTCTCGTGCCCGTCACTAATAGTGTATGTGAAGGTAACAAAGCCGACATAATCATTATCAGATGTATATAAAATACTTCCGTCCTCTTGCAACACCGCAGTTCCATATTCGGGAGTACTGACAGAGCCTTCTACAACGGTAATTGTGTCACCGTCAAGGTCATAATCATTTTCTAAAACATGAATGTAAACAGATTTCCCCGAATTAATGGCAGCAAAATCATCTGCTGCAACAGGGGGGTCTTGCACAGCGTTTACTGTAAGCTGAAAAGTTTCGGTTACATAAAATTCACCGTCACTGACCGTAACGCTGATTGTAGTCACTCCAAAAGCATTGCTGTTGGGCATTATGGTAAGCGTTCTGTTCGTACCCTCACCCATAACAGTAATGTGATTATCACTGACAACCGATTTGTCACTGCTACCTACCGAAATTACAAGCTGTGATGCATTTGTTTCATGGTCGCCGATAATAAAAACAATACCAGCTATAGGAGTATCCTCATTGGTAACTTGGTCTTCAATTTCGCTTATCCATGGCTTGTCATTTACAGGAATACAAACAAGAGTTACCGTTGCGGTATCCTCTCCGCCTTTTTCGTCATTGATTTTATAGGTAAAGCTTGTTCCCTCGTCGTGATTTTCTTTGGGTATATAGGTAAAGGTTTCCGTTTCTTCATCCAGTGTAAGCTCCCCAACCTCGGGCTGGGTGAAGGATTCAAATACAAGGGTATCTCCTTCTATATCACTATCGTTTTCTAGAAGGTCTGATACTTTAAAGGTGATTTGCGTATCCTCAGTAAATGTAACGGAATCGTTGTTTGCAACGGGCGGGTCATTTACGGCCGAAACTTTTACCGTAAAGGTAATTTCCGCCACGTTAAAACCATCAGAGGCTTTCAGCGTTATGGTTGCATCTCCGAATGCATTTTCCTCGGGTGTAATTACGAGGGTAATGCTACCATCACCGCCGATTCCGGTCATTATTATTTTGTCGCTTCTAATGATAGACGGCTTGTCGGATTTGATTTGTGCGGTAATATTCCCTGCGGGGGTTACATCATCAAGCAAATCAAAATTTATGGTGAGCGGTGTATCCTCATCTGTGGTATATTCCTCTAAAAGATTTTCCGTATAAGGCGGATAATCTACATAGCTTACCGTAACTGTAACCGTTGCGGTGTCTGTGCCGCCTTTGCCGTCCGAGATGGTGTAGGTGAAGGTGTCTTTACCGTAAAAGTTGGTATTGGGGATATAGGTCAGGCTCTTTTCATCCTCGCTAATCTCAACTGTGGCATTTTCAGAGGTTCCCACTCCAATGATTGTAATATTATCCCCATCTGTGTCCGTGTCATTTTCCAAAACATATATCACAACACTTTTATTTTTTTGCGTGTTTGCAGTATCGTTTTCTGCAACAGGGGGTGTATTTGCTTTTATTGTGACTGTCACAGTGGCTGTTCTTTCTGTATTGTCAACTGAGTTTTGGATTGTATATGTAAAGGTATCCTTTCCTATATATCCCTCTAAAGGTGTGTATAATATGCTTTTACAATCAGGTGAAATACTTACCTCACCTTTGGTCGTACCTTCTACATCAACTATTGTAATTTTATCATCTTCCCCATAGGCGTCATTACCCAATACATCTATCTCTATCTCTGTAAAGCTATGTATGGTGATAGAGTCATTTACTGCGGCAAATTCAGACTGTATACCAAGTTCCTTGGTCAAATCTTCATCCAAACCTCCGGTCAGGTCTTCAACCGGATCTTTGGTGGTTTCTGCCTTGGCAATTTCCGAATATTTTTCTTTTCCATCGAAAACTCTCGCCTCAACAATTCTCACACCTTCGTCGGTAAGGGTTATTTTTTCGGTATATTCCATCCAATCTCCATCATTGATACGATATTGGATAACTTCACCGTCTGACAACTCGGCAGAATTTCAACAGTTAAATCACTTGACCGTTCAGCAGTGCTAAGTTCTATTACAGGTGATTTAATAGATTGTTCCTCCGGCTCAGGTGTCGGACTTTCTGTAGGTACAGGAGTTTCCTCCGGCTCGGGTGTCGGCTTTTCTGTGGGCACAGGGGTTTCCTCCGGCTCGGGTGTCGGCTTTTCCGTAGGTACAGGAGTTTCCTCCGGCTCGGGTGTCGGCTTTTCCGTAGGT
>CAYPLH010000007.1:21870-90066 GCA_964411505.1 uncultured Clostridiaceae bacterium
GGTGTCGGCTTTTCTGTAGGTACAGGAGTTTCCTCCGGCTCGGGTGTCGGCTTTTCCGTGGGCACAGGAGTTTCCTCCGGCTCGGGTGTCGGACTTTCTGTAGGTACGGAACTTTCCGCTGAATCTGAAGTATCCAGCGGCACGTCTGTCATCGTAGTGTCAGCCCCTAAGTCCACTTTTTCATTGGCGTAAACAACCCCCAAAGACATAGTAGCGAAGTTCATTATCATGGTAATGGTACAAACAATGGAAACAATTCTTCGCAGGTTCAATTTTCTAATCACGTTTATTCTCCTTTATTAGCATCTCATTATTTCAAATATCAATCAATATAATCATTTGGCGACAAAATTCCAGAATTAATATAGTTTTTCTCTAAAATTAGACATAATTATACAGCATTTAATTATATAGTAATCTCATGCAAAAATGAACGGAACAATTGTTACCTATTGGTTCAATTTTGGGAACACGAAGGGAAGTTATAAAGGGTAGATTTTGGGGAGCTTGAAGTTGCAAGCCGGCTAAATAAGGTCTTGAACCCATATCTGAGCATGAAAAAATAAGCTCTGACAATTTTGCTTTTTCTTCAAACTATTCCGCATCTGACAAACATACCACTGCACTATTCAATCTGCGATCTTTAATTTCAGTAACCTTTATTGCCAGCCCATACTCTTCAAGCTCTGGTGTGCTGCCATCGCATGGGATGTTTCCTAAGAGTCCAAAAACCAAGCCACCAAAGGTGTCATATTCCTCTTCTGGAAGCAATACGCCAAGCTTCTTTGATACCTCATCAAGCGGCGCTGTGCCCTGTATGCGCCAAGTCTTTGAATCCACACGCTCAATCAGCGGTGATTCTGTTGGTATGGAAATGTCATCTTCAAGATCACCCACCAATTCTTCAAGCAAATCATTCATCGTGATGATTCCACTCATACCACCGTATTCATCAATAACCACAGCAAAATGATTTCTGGTTTTTTTCATATTGCGGAATAAAACGTCTGCTCGAACAGATTCTGGTATAAAGTAGGCAGGTTGTACGGCGCTTTTCATCACCACACCACGGACTTTGTTTTTAAGTCTGAGGTAATCTTTTGCATATAAAACTCCAACAATATTATCCGGACTATCCGAGCAGACCGGATAGATGGAGTGCCTGCTTTCGTTGATAGTTTGCTCCCATTGTTCATCGGTTTCATCAAGCCACAAAATAGAAACTTCTGTACGATGGGTCATTATCTCCCCAGCGGAAGTATCATCAAACTCAAAAATATTCTGAATCATTTCATGTTCATCAGGCAGTATGGTTCCCTTTTGTTTTCCAACATCTAATATCATACGGATTTCTTCTTCCGCATTTTCTTCATCCTCACTGTTTGGATCAACACCCATTAGGCGCAATAACCCATTGGTAGACACAGTGAAAAGCCAAACAGCTGGGGTAAATATTCTTGAAACTGCGTAGATAAGTCCCGACATACCAAGTGCGATTTTCTCTGCGTTTTTCATGGCAAGACGTTTAGGAATTAGTTCTCCAAGGAGTACAGTGAAATAGGTTAGTACAACCGTAATAATAGCCACGGATAAGATGCTAATTACGGACACAGGTATATTAATACCTATATTGCTGAACCATTCTACCAATCGGTCAGAAAAGTTTTCGGTAGCAACGGCACTACTCAAAAGATTGACTAAAGTAATGCCAACCTGAATTGTTGCAAGAAAGCCCGCAGGCTGTTCGGTGAGTTTGGTAAGGCGTAAGGCACGTTTATCTCCAACAGCAGATAACTTTGCCAGCTTATTATCATTCATAGTGATAACAGCAATCTCCGCACAAGCAAAAATTGCATTGAGACATATAAATATAAGTTGCAATAAAAATAACCATAATAAGGGACTGTCGTTCAAATTTTTAACCTCCTAAAATGCTTTTAATGTGTTTTTACAGACTTTAAAATAACAAGAGTACTGATGGCCATATATACTATTGTTTTACACTTAAAGCAATAAAAAAACACATAACAATAAGGGCAACATGAGATTGCCCTCTATTATGTGTATATAAATTAAGTTTGTCTGTTCGCTAAATGAGACTAATTTGTTACACCGTTCATTAGGTGACTCTGATTCAGAATCAGAGTCAGCAGTATCTTCCACCGTAATTTCACTCCCTTTTAATAAAGCATTATATTTAAGATATTAATGTTTGTCAACCTTTTAATCTTGGACTTTAGCAGCTTGTACCACCTGTTTTACCGAAAAGCACATCCTCAACCATTTGAGAAAGATGCCTCAGAAATAGATTTCTTCAGACAGTCCGATGGCCGCCGTAAAAAAGCCAGGGCAATCTTCCTTTTAATTTCATGTCTGTCTTTTTCACTGGCATCCTAAATCACCCCTTATTTGGACTATGGCACCAATAAATGTCACATTTGCTTTTATCTCATCCACTACATTATAACATTATTGTCCGCAGCCTTTTAGTAATTCATCCTTAATATTATCAAGAAGTCTTTCCACATCATCGTGAAATACTGTATTTTCAAAAAAGCCTATCCCCATAGTCATTATGCTGTTGTAAGTACCGGCGACCAGTAGCAATCCAGGTGCACTAACAACAGGAGGAAGAATAAAATAATCAACAGCTATTACATCACCGAATTTAATTAATTGCTTTGACAAAATTCCAAGATTGGATAAAGCCGGCACACATCTATTACCATAGAAAGCAGGACAGTTTGGCATATTTTTGCCAACTTTCGATTTAGCTTGATAATAGGCAAGAGTATCTTTAAAGCTGATCTTTTCCAAACGTTCTAAACCTATAGCACTTTGCATACCAGGATAACCATTTTTCATTTCATTCGTCATAAAAGCAACTCTAGATAATGTATCATCAAAAGCTTCATTTTCTACCATTGAGAGCCAAATATGCGATGAGCCCGACAAATTCCTTATGGCTTTAGTCTTTTTATCAGGGAGGTATCGACGCAAATCAACGGTAACATTCATATTCATAGGAACCCCGTATACCGGCTGCCCCATTTTTTGCATGGCTCTGCAGTATGCTGTAATAATCAGATCATTAATTGTGACTTCCCTAGATTTTGCATAGCTGCTGAACCTATCCAATTGGTCCGGCGACAGTCTGCAGGTCACTATATGGGTAACGTTGGATGTGCCCTGCATCCAGGGGAATGCCCACGTGGGTATTGTGATATCCGATCCTGGAATCCATAAAGCATCCGGGTCAGTTATCCCCAAGCTTTCTAATAACCTGTCCTGGTCACTTCTTCCTCGCTCCGATGGTGTTGGTGTAAGTTCATACTCAGAAATAATAATTTTGGAATATATATCAGAGAGAAGTTGGGTATACTCTTTAAGCCCGGTTCCATCACAACAGGCATGATTAGCTTTTACTACTAAAACATCAAAGGACTCTGATCGTATCAGTTTTACTTTTACCTTTGTATCTTTATCCATATCCAAGGGGCTTTCCAAAAATGTCTGAACAGCTGCGCCAACATCGTCTACTTCCTCAAAAGAGCAGAACTTCGCGTTGTCGATGTTATCCATGCGTTTCCAATAGGGCGGATTTCCTTCGACAAACCTGCAGCCTAATACAGGCTCTGCATCAAGAGACAGTCTTACTGCTTTTGTTAACTTGTCAAAATCCAATTTCCCATCAAGCTTTAAAATGGCCTGAGAATGGAAATTTCCCGACCCGTAGCGGGCGACATAATTATATATGTCATGCCCATTTGCAGGCAAGACATCTGGGCTATCCGGTATATCGCCAGTTTCAGGCTTGGTGATATCGAGGTATTTCTCAAACATTTCGTTAAACACTTTATAGTAATTATGCATATTCTGGGGCATATTCTCGTAAAACTTGTTATACAAGTCCATATTATGCTTAAAAAGTATTTCGAAAGGATTCCCGCTATTGTTAACTTTTTTTAAAAAATCCACATATAAATTTTTTAATACAGTATCGTCAAATTTTATTTTAATTTCCATTTTATCCACTCCAATTAGATCATAATCAAGCTAAGTTTCAAGCTGTTCTAACCGTTTATTTATAATTTTCATTAACCACTTTTCTTCTCCGGGTATCTTGTCTTTAAGTTTGGCTGCTGCCACTGGAAGCATCCATGCATCAACATCCTCAAATTTAATTTTTGAGATTCGCAAATACTCATTTAAGTAAGTCCAGTATGTCAGTAATTTGGGGAATTTGGACATGGTTAACATAACATCTGGAGTTCCGGGAAGCGCCGCCTGAGAATTGATTATCAGACATGTTCTGGCAACATCGCCTGAAGGATCTCCCCTATAACCACTACTCCAGTCTATAGCCACAAGTTTATTGTTGGAATTAATGATATTGCTTAGATACAAATCTCCATGGCAAATACTGTCTCTATCCGGTAACCTGTCGACATAATCCAAGATTTTATTTATCTTGTCGCCAAGTATTTTAGACGAAAGTGTAATTGTATGTGTGAAGCTTTCCTTTTGAGAAGGTATGCTGTCTGTAGATTGTTTGTGAATGCTGTATTGAAATCTTGCCATTTGGTATACAAAGGTGCTAAACATCCAGGGCTGCTTTAAAATTATGTCTGTTAATGTTTTGCCAAATACCCTTTCAAATATTATCCCTTTCCGCCCGTCAATTTCAACTATTTCAAATACAGCAGGTGAGGATACGCCTGCTTCGTGAATCTTACGCCCAATTTCAGCTTCAGACTTTGCCCATTCTTCACTATAGCTATCTCGAAAAAGCTTTAATACTTTATCCTGACCCCACTTATATACTTCTGCTGTCATACCTGTACCCAACAGCTCTCCCTTTTCCATACCTATTAAACTCCTAACATTGTATTTGTTAGATGCAATGCTTCTAATAATACATCTGTAGTCATAAATCATATTAATAACAGCATTTTTCTTGTAATATTATTTTATGGCTCTGCAGGTCTAAGTGTTACAATTTAGTTGTTTATGTTAACTTTTTATGTGACACTTGCATTTATTGCTTCATAATATGGTATTGCAGGAGTAATATCAGAATTACTATGCATTATGTAAATGTAGTTACTAAAGGTGCAAACAGTAAAAATTCATTTTGTAAGGAGATTAGTTATGAACTCAAAAGCTATTAAAAAGTCGTTCTCCAAATACACTAATATGAATAAATCGGCTTTAGAGGATACTCAGGATATTATGCCAGCTTTTGCGCATGATTTCGGCAACTATGTTGCCCGGTATGGAATGGGAAATTTCCAGATTCAAGCCGTACTAAAGCTGGATGGAAGAATGGACTTTGATATACTGGTTAAAGCAGTAAGGCTGTCAATTGATGAAGAGCCTGTTTTAGGATGCAGGTTTATAGAGCATGCCCCCCCGTACTGGAAACGTCTGAAGGACATTGATAATGTAATGTTTTGCTCAATTGAGGAGACTGATAACGTTGAAGAAGCTGTTAACAGTTTTTTGGAAAGTCCTCTGGACATGGATCATGACCCTATGGTTAAAGTAAAGCTGATACGTTCGGAACAACATGACACTTTAGGTATAAAACTCAACCATACATGCTGTGATGGAGCCGGTGCAAAGGAATTTATCCATATTCTGTCCCGGATTTACACTATTTTAGATCACAAAAATGGTGTTTATATACCAAAGCCAAGTATACGTGACAGTGAAGATCATATTAAAGTATTTAACAATCTTGGTATTAAACACCCGGAGATGGACAATTCTATGGTGGAAGCCCCCAAAACTGTATGGCCATTCTTATGGAAGTCTGGCGGGCAGAAGGATGTTACTCCCTTTGTTGTCTGCAGGCTCCCCTATGGGCAGTTGGATGTGCTATCACAATACGGAAAGAAACGAGGGGCTACAATCAATGATCTAATTCTTACTGCGTTCTATAGAGCTATGTTTAAAATATCTCAGCCTCCATACCATGTTCCAATGGATATTGGTCTGACGGTGGATTTACGCCGATACCTCCCCGATAACAAGGCTTCGGCAATACGAAATTTATCAGGGGGGATTGTATTACGAATTGCAAGATTAAAAGATGAACCCTTTTACGGAACGTTATCAAGAGTAGTATCCTTGATGAATCATAAAAAGAAAAACAATCCCGGATATCAATGCGCTACAGGGGCAGAACATGCGGAGATGATAAATTTTTATCAATTTCTAGCTTTTTCTAAATTTATATCAAAGGCTTCTGACGTAATTTTGAAAAAATGTTTTTATTGCTCTCCAGGGTTATCTAATGTAGGTATTATTTCAAAGAATTTAATAAAATTCGGTGATAATGTAGTAACTGACGCCTACATTATTCCACCTGTAATAAGAATGCCTGGAATTATGCTTGTAGCCTCCAGCTATAACGGGATATTGACATTTGCAACCGGGTATTACAAAGGTTCAGTCAGCAGGGGGAATCTTGAAAAGCTTCTTAATAAGATAAAAAGTGAGTTGGTAGAAGGCTGTATATGATACAGCCTTCTATATTTTCCGTTTATCAACAACTCTTTTTGCCTTACCTTCACTTCTTTCAATAGTCTTGGGCTCTACCAGCTTAACCTTCGCATTTATGCTTAATGTGCTCACTATTTCTTTTCTGATTTTCATTTCAAGTTCTTCAACTTTTTTAACCTTATCTGAAAACATTTTTGGGGACATTTCTACCGATATCTCAAGAGTATCCAGATTGTCAACCCTGTCAACTGTCAAAAGATAATGAGGTGTGGTTTCTCCCGTTTCGAGCAGTACACTTTCTATCTGCGACGGGAACACATTTACACCTCTTATTATAAGCATGTCATCACTTCTTCCGGTAACCTTACTCATTCTTACAAGTGTTCTCCCGCATTCACATTTTTCATAATTCAGCGAGGATATATCATGTGTCCTATATCTGATCAGCGGTATGCCCTCCTTGGTAATGGTTGTAAAAACAAGTTCTCCTGTTGCTTTCTCTGGCAATACCTCTTCTGTTACTGGATTGATAATTTCAGGTATAAAATGGTCTTCCTGTATATGCAAACCACACTTATACGGACAGTCAATAGAGATACCGGGTCCCATTACTTCACTAAGCCCATATATATCCATAGCCATAATTCTCAAACGTTCTTCTATTTCCCTTCTCATATTGTTGGACCATGGTTCGGCTCCAAAAATCCCGGCTTTAAGCTTTAATTCATCCTTGTTGATTCCCATTTCCTCCATTTCATCCGCAATATTAAGTGCATAGGATGGAGTACATGCCAGAATCGTTGTCCCAAAGTCCTTCATAACCAACAACTGTCGTTTGGTATTACCTCCTGAAATGGGTACAACTGAGGCCCCTATCCTTTCAACGCCATAGTGAAGTCCAAGTCCGCCTGTAAACAACCCATACCCATAGGCTACTTGCACAATGGATTCTTTATTTGCTCCTGCACTATACAATGACCTTGCTACAACTTCAGCCCAAGCGTCCAAATCCCTTTTTGTATATCCCACAACCGTCTGTTTGCCTGTAGTGCCGGAAGATGCATGTATTCTTAGAATTTCATTCATCGGTACGGCAAACATTCCATAAGGATAAGTGTCCCTTAAATCCTCTTTATATGTGAAGGGCAGTTTTTTCAAGTCCTCCAGTGATTTTATATCGTCGGGCTCCATACCCAGTTTTTTCATCCGTTCACGGTACATGGATACATTGTAATAGACCCTCATCACTGTCCTTATTAGCCTTTTTGTTTGAACCTCAGTCATTTCTTCCCTCGACATGCATTCATATGCCGGATTCCAGTATTGCATACGTTTACCTCCCCAATTCCCACATATTAACAAGACGGTCTTTGGCATGAAAAAGTCAGTAGCCGCCAATACTTGTAAAAACAAGCTCAGTTTGTTTTTATAAAATATATGGGATATGATAATTAAATTTAGTAATCTTTAGAAACAGTATATTCACATAATATTTATTATGTGAATACTGCAGTATCGGTGTCTATTCAGCTAGTACCCCAAGCATATTAAATGCAAACTCATCTCTAATACAGCTAATTACAGCAAAGCTCAGTAAGTTACTAGGCGACGTTTTTCTGCAATGTATTATGATTATCTAACCTTCCACCGAAGGCTGCTGTATGCTGTGCTTTCTAAGCTTGCAGCAGAAAGCTACAAAGTGACTTTCTACTGGATAATCATAATATGATTAATACCTAAAAAGTATATTAGTTTAACTTCACATACAACATATAGTGCCCTAACGATTCAATCGGCAGTATATATTGTATGCAAAGTTAGTTCAACTTACTTTTTGGGAAACAATCATGATATGAAATTATATGAAAAGTTGTCATTGGTCTTCTCACACATTTTTAAAGGGTAACATAGTATATTATGTAAAGTATATGCTACCTTTTTTATACTGTACACTACTTTAATATTTTCATTAAGCAAAAGGAGAGTTTGACATGAACATTACAGAAAAGCTGAATATTCTTAAGGATTTACTTGACATTGACCAAGATATACTGGGTGAGGAGACTAAACTGGATCAGCTCGATGAGTGGGACTCAATAGCTTCTATAACTACAATTGCCATGTTTGACAGTCACTTTGGAAAAGAGGTCACTCCAGAAGAGGTCAGAGGGTTTAAAACGATAAAAGATATTACTGATAGAATGGATTGAGGTGAGGTTAATTGGCGACGGGGATTTTGAAAAATGTGGAGGTCAAGGGTATAGCATGTGCTGTACCTGACCGCATAGTAAACAATGAGAAATATAATGAGGTGTTTGGGAAGGAAAATGTTAAAAAGTTTATTAATATAACAGGCGTTCAAACAAGACATGTTGCAATTAATGAGCAATGTACTTCAGATTTATGTTATGCTGCATCGATTAGGCTTATGGAGAAATTAAACTGGGAGCCCTCCTCAATTGATGCTTTGATACTCATCACACAAACACCTGATTACGCAGTACCTGCAACTGCCTGCGTTTTACAGCATAGACTTGGTCTTAGTGAAGATTGTATTGCCTTTGATGTAAACTTAGGATGCTCTGCATATGTTTACGGCATATGGCTAGCTGCTACAATGATTTCAACAGAGAACCTTAAAAGAGTGCTTCTGTTGGTTGGGGATACCAGTAATTACGGTATTAATCAAAATGATAGTGCAACAGCTATGATATTCGGAGATGGAGGTTCTGCTACAGCATTAGAAAGCTCAGAAGGGAAAGATATAAAATACATTTTGAAAACAAAGGGCAGTGGTTTCAAAAACATCATCGTACCTGCCGGGCATGCAAGAAGCAGGGGTAAAACAAACGCTGATTTATCTGAGTATGAATTAGCTATGGATGGATCTGCGATTTTCGCTTTCACCATCACTGATATTCCCCGAACGATTAAAAGCTTTATATCTCAGTACGATATTGATATGAATGATATAGATATGTACGTGTTCCACCAAGCCAACCTGTTTATTCTGAAGCATTTGGCTAAAAAATTAAATGTACCCATGGAAAAAATCCCGGTATCTATTGATCGATATGGAAATACAAGCGGGGAGTCCATCCCACTGACCCTAGTCGATGCTTTAGGTAATGAGGAATCAGCTAAACCGATAAAATTATTATTGAGCGGTTTTGGCATTGGTTTGTCTTGGGGATGTATATATCTTGAAATGGACAAATCGGTTTGCCTTCCAATGATATACACTAATGATTATTATACGGGGGGATGATAAATGATGATAAATCCGATAGAGTTGAACGGAAAAAACATTATGGTTACAGGTGCCTCCTCCGGAATCGGGAAAGGAATTGCTATCCTTTTAAGTAAATTAGGAGCAAATGTTATCATGGTGGCAAGAAATGAAGAGAGGCTGAAGGAAACATATAATGAACTTTTGCCCGGCAATCACTCCTATTATCTACTGGACTTGAACAATTTAGGCGAAATAAAAAGTATGATGCAAAATGTTTGTCGCGATGGATTAAAGCTTAATGGTTTGGTACATTCAGCAGGTATATCACAGACCATGCCTCTACATTACCTAAAATTGAGTGATTTAAAAAAAATCATGTCAGTCAATTTTTTTTCCTTTGTAGAGCTTGTGAAACAATTCTCAGACAGGAAGTATAATGAAAATGGCGGCAGTGTAGTAGCCATATCCTCAATATCAAGCAAAGTGGGAGCCAGAGGATTGACTGCATATTGTGCAAGCAAGGGAGCGCTAGAAAGTGCTGTCAGATCTATGGCTTTGGAGCTTGCACCCAGGAAAATAAGAATCAATTCTGTTGCTCCTGGCATGATAGAAACTCAAATATATGACGGGTTAAAAGAGCTTGTTAACAACAAAGACTTTGAAACAGATCTTAAAAGAAGACAGATTATGGGTATTGGAAAGCCTGAAGATGTTGCCAATGCAACGGCTTTTTTACTAAGTGATGCTTCTAAGTTTATTACCGGTACATCAATGAGCGTGGATGGTGGGTATTTGGCACACTAGTACTTTAATTAACTGTGAACTACATCGCCATTGAAATGCGGAGGATTCCCGCCAGATTTCCTAAATCATATGTTATCCGGTGATGTAAATTTGGATATTGATGAGAGATGAGGGTTCTGCTTCTGAAGAAAAAAGCAGGACCCTCATTAAATACATCTTGAATTTAAAATATAAGCTTACATAATAAATTAACATAATGTAACATATTTTTTTGTTATTTCATATAATACACTATACCAAACAGGATGGAGGGGTAGTGTATTATGGAAAATAACAATGTATTTGGCGGTGATGAATCAAGAAAGTCTGCAGTCATTCCAGGATCAATAAGGGAACTGCTTAAGAAACTTATTGAAAGAAAAGTTACAATTGTTCTTGATGCCAACGTAGGACCCGAGTGTATTGAAATTGAGAATGTTGTTGGAAACATTCTTGTAGCCGAATTCGGAGATAAATTCAAATTTGTCGACATCGATTGCATTTGTGAAGTAATAGTTGGCCGTGATGAACTTTTAGAAGCACTGCTGGGTAAAAAATGCTGTAACGATGACAAGGATAAAAAGCATCATAACCACAAATGTGACAATTTTGCCGATATACACGATATCTTAGGTGGAGGAAAAAAACACAAGAGATAAGTGCTCACTTACAGAGTATGATAGTCAACGCTTCGCAGTTACAGTAATGGTTAAAAGCCCCTTTACCCTGTAAATGTTTAGAGGGGCTTTAACCTTTACCCAAGAAACTCTTTTTACCTTACATATATCGTCAGGAGGAGATTGCCATGTTAAAATATAGAGAGGTTTTGGAATACAATAAAAAATGTTGTAACGAATACTTGGAGAAGTATAAAGGGGCAGTTCAAACCCTTTACAGACAAAAGAGCGAATCTGCAATAGAAGCTATAGATAAGCACGAATTAATAAATGAAGATGAAAAAACAAATAAAAATAAAAGAGTAAGTAATGAGTCTATATCTGATGTACTGTTTGAAGAAAACATTGATTTAAATAACATCAATAACAAATTAAGTATCATACCTGGCAAAATAAAAGATTTGTTAAAAATACTTGTATGTAGAAGAGTCAAAATTGTTCTGAATGCGCACCAGAGCCCTCAAATGGTTAAAATCCGCGATGTAGTAGGTGATATTTTAGTTGCTGAAACAGATACCGGAACTGAAGAAAATTCAATCAAATTTATTGATATTAATTGTATATGTGAAATTTTAATTAGCCATGAGGAACTCCTAGAAAGTATTTTAAATCTATAATTGCACTTTACACCATGCATCGTCTCTAACTAATTTTGCTGTAATGCTTCAGCTAAAGTTCAGATAATAAACAATCACACTTCAGTTTAATGGTTTAGAATTAAATCATTCTTAAAAAAGGGGTGATGCAAATGAGAAAAGTGAGGGGCAGACATGAGCTAAAACATTATATAAACTATGCCGATGTATTAGAGCTTAGATCAAGACTTCCATTTGTGGCTAGTTTAGATAAAAATTCAACAGAGGGAAATGGATATCGGGTTAAAAGCCTCTACTTTGACAATTACAACGATAAAGCGTTAAAAGAAAAAATTGAAGGAGTAAACGAGCGAGAAAAGTTCCGCTTGCGTCTTTATAACAATGACACATCCTTTATTCGCCTTGAAAAAAAGAGCAAAAAAAATGGCATTTGTTTCAAGGAGAGTGCCATCATAACGGCAGATGAATGTACGCGATTCCTTGACGGCGACCTTACTACACTGAAAAAAAATGGGAATCGCCTGTGCCAGGAGCTATATGTCAAAATGCATTACCAGCAGCTTCGAGCCAAAAACATCGTAGACTATCAGCGAGAGGCTTTTATCTACCCAATGGGAAATGTACGTATTACCTTGGATTATGATATTCGCACAAGTAGCAACGTCCATGATTTTTTGAAATCTGAACCCGTTCCTGTACCAATTTTAGGAATTTATATTCTAGAAGTGAAATATGACAGCTTTTTACCCGAAATAATGCGTGGAGTGGTAGCTCTTTCAAGTAGAAAAAGTACTGCGTTTTCCAAATACGCAGCAACAAGAATTGTATAAATTGGAGGTATATTATAATGACATTTAATGACATTTTCAAATCAAGTTTTTTAGAAAAAGCAGCGAATTTTTCTGTTTTAGACGTTGCAATTGCAATGCTGCTCAGTTTTGCTATTGGACTCTATATTTTTTATGTTTATAAACAGACATTTGCCGGAGTAATGTACTCTGCACCCTTTGGTGTTTCTATAATGGCTATGACCTTGATTACCACCCTCATTATTCTTGCGGTAACATCAAATATTATATTGTCACTTGGTATGGTAGGTGCCTTATCCATCGTTCGTTTCAGAACAGCTGTTAAGGAGCCCCTGGATATAGCATTTCTGTTTTGGTCAATTTCAGCGGGTATTGTAGTAGGGGCAGGACTTATACCTCTTGCGGTAATCGGTTCAGTTTTCATTGGTATTATTCTACTTGTGTTTGTAAACAAGAAAAGCAACGACACACCATATATTGTAGTTCTAAATCTTGATGACGATAAAGCGGAAAATGATTGCATGGAATTAATAAAGGGGAAAACTAAGAAAAGCTTGATTAAGGCAAAAACAGTTTCTAAAAACGGCATCGAGCTTACTGTTGAAGTACGACTCTTAGATATGTCTGCTAAGCTTCTCAATGAATTAGTCACAATAAACGGTGTGAACAATGCTTGTCTTGTAAGCTACAACGGCGAATATACCGCTTAAATATGTCAGATCTCGAGGTGAAAGCATGATACAAAGTAAAAAAATAAATATAATTGTTGCAATAGCCGTGGTTTTTGCCTTGATAACAAGTATTGCTTTAGTAGTAATAGGAAATATTCATAATGAAAACGGCGGCATGAAAACCGAGACAGAATATGCAACTAAGGTTTTTGGCACCGATATTATTTCTATTGAAATTATTGCAGATGAAGCTGATTGGCAGGGAATGCTCGGCAATGCTACAAGTGAGCAATATATCATGGCTGATGTGGTTGTAAACGGCACAAAAATCCAAAATGCAGGTGTTCGTCCAAAAGGTAATTCCAGCCTAACCCAGGTGGCTAGCTCCGATAGTGATAGATTTAGTTTTCGTTTGCAATTTGACGAGTACATTAAAGGTCAGACTTGCTTTGGGCTTGACAGCTTAGTGATCAACAACATGCTGGGAGATAATACTTACATGAAGGAGTATGTTTCTTATGAGTTAATGCATAAAATCGGCGTAGATGCACCATACTTTGGATTTGCTGATATCAAAGTGAATGGCAAAAGCTGGGGGTTTTATCTTGCAGTGGAAACTTATGGCGACAGCTATGAGGCAAGAACATTCGGCACAACCGGTGGTATGATGTACAATGTAAAAAGCATGGATATGGGCGGTAATATTAAAGATGGTAATGGCTTTGACATTCCACAAGGCAACGCTAAGCCACCGGTAAACGGGCAAGGCGGCAATTTTCCTCAGAGAGGTATGCAACCACCGATAAATGAGCAAGGTAACAATTTTCCTCAGAGAGGTATGCAACCGCCGATAAATGGGCAAGGTGGGCAAATACAGCCAAACACACAAGCCGAGCCAATCCCTTCTGCAACAACTCAGCCTGAACGACAAAACAGCGGCAGGCAAATGGAGAGACCGAACGGTAATTTCGGTGGTCTTATGGGAGGTAGAGGAAGCAATGGCGGCAGCTTGGAATATACAACAGATGAAGTTTCCTCATACAGTGCAATCTTTAATAATGTCGTAGGTAAAGGTGATGACAGTGATTTCAAGCGTGTTATTACTGCATTAAAGGCATTGTCTAAGGGAGAAAAGCTGGAAACCTATTTTGATATTGACCAAATTTTGCGGTATCTCGCAGCTCATACCATTGTGGTAAATCTTGACAGTTATTCATCAAGCATGGCGCAGAATTATTACCTCTACGAGAATAAGGGCAAGGTTACAATCCTACCTTGGGACTACAATTTGGCATGGGGTGGGTTTCAAAGTGGAAGTGCATCTTCTGTTATCAATTTTCCAATAGACTCTCCTGTAAGCGGTGTGGAAATGAGTTCCCGACCTTTGATTGAAAAGTTGTTTTCCAATACGGAGTATTTAGAAAAATACCACGACTACCTGCAAGAGTTAATGACAAGCTATTTCGCAGACGGTGAATGGGAAGAGAAAATTACACAGCTTGATGTGCTTATTTCCGATTATGTTAAAAACGACAACACAGCCTTTTGCACTTTTGAAGAATACAACACAGCAGTTGAAGCTTTCAAAACTCTTGGTAATCTGCGCTATCAGAGTATACAAGGTCAGATTGACGGTACAGTTCCGTCTACCACAGCAGAGCAGACTGCAAACCCGAATAAGCTTATTTCAGCCAGTAATCTGAGCCTTTCTTCACTTGGTAGCATGATGGGCGGCGGCAATATGCAAAATCCTGCTGAAAATAATACAAAGATTCCCGAAGATAAAGGTCGTATGTTGTCACCTTTCGGAGGACAAACTTCCAGCGGTACAAGTACCACAGAAAGCTTACTGATTTATTCCAGCTTATTTGCATTTGTCTTGCTCTTAACATTCCTTGTAGCAAAGAAGAAAAGAAATTATTAAGCATATACTAATGTTCAGCTAAAGCTCAGAGGTAGCTAAAGAGATATAGGGTCTGAGCAGTAACAACCAAAGTTCAGATAATAAGCCAAAGTTTATGATAACTTGTATCCTAACTTAGTTTGCGGTAATATATTTATAGAATTTTTGATAATTTATCTGTGGCAGTTGCAGCTTTGCTACATCTGCCACAGAAGATTGTCTTTCAAATAGGAGGATTATCCATGGCAAAAATGCTGATTTGTGATGATGAAGAGGGCTTAAGAACCGTTATAAAACGATATGCCTTGTTTGAAGGGCACGAGGTTGTTGAAGCCTGTGACGGAATGGAAGCGGTAGAGCTATGTAAAATCCAAACCTTTGACATTATTATAATGGATGTTATGATGCCGGAGCTTGATGGTTTTTCAGCGGTTAAAAAAATCCGCAAAACCGCTGATACTCCGGTTATCATGCTTTCTGCCCGTGGTGAGGAATACGATAAGATTTTAGGCTTTGAAGTGGGCGTGGACGACTATGTGGTAAAACCATTTTCGTCAAAAGAGATTATGCTTAGAGTAAACGCAATTCTTAGACGTATAAAAACATCACAGTCCCCTAAGGAACAAGATGGGCATATCATTTTTGAAAAAAACGGCTTTTTGGCAGATCTAACTGCCTACAAGGTGTTTATTGACGGAACACAGGTAGATATGGCTCCAAAAGAATATGATCTTTTGTTTTTCCTTATACGCAACAAAAATATTGCCGTACCAAGAGAGAAAATACTTACCGAGGTATGGGGATATGATTATTTTGGTGATGACCGCACTCTTGACACCCACATGAAATTACTTCGCAAGCACATAGGAAAATATGCAGGGCTTATAACAACTCTTAGAGGATTGGGGTATCGTTTTGATGGATAGAATAAAATTGAAATGGAAAATCTTTATGTCCTTGCTAACTTTTTGTGTTTTTCTACTCTTTATCCTCTGGCTGTTTCAAACGGTTTTTTTAAATGATATGTATAAAATGATAAGGCGGAATGAGCTTCATGAAGCAATGGCTCTTGTTGAAGAAAATATCAACAGTCCTAATTTTAGAGAGATTCTGTTTCAGCTTGAAACAGATAGAAGCGTGATAGTAGCACCTACCAGAGATTTTGTAAAACCGCAAACTCCAGCCCCCGATGGACGAGGTGGTGTACATCCTGAAACAATTATTGAAACAAAAGAGTTTACCTTGCCAAACGGACAAGTTATTTCCCTTACCTTCCATGCTATGATTACACCTGTAAACGCTACGGTGTCAACCTTGCAAATACAGTTATATATTATTACAGTCATAATGATTTTGGCTTCTGTTGCAATTGCACTTGTGTTGTCAGATATAATAGCAAAGCCGCTTGTACGCCTGAATGACGGAGCTAAAAAACTTTCTAAGGGTAACTACAATGCAGATTTTAATGGATGTGGATACTTAGAGGTAAAGGAGCTTTCAGATACCCTTAATTCTACTGCAATCGAGCTTTCAAAGGTTGATGAGTTGCGGCGGGAACTTATTGCAAATATTTCACACGATTTACGAACACCTCTTGCTTTAATTTACAGTTATGCCGAAATGATGCAGGACTTCCCAGACGAGATTAGCACTACACAGGTGCAGACCATTATGTCGGAAACCAAGAGGCTTTCATCTCTTGTAAATGATATTCTTGATGTGTCTAAACTTGAAACTGGCACAATGGAGCTTCACATGCGTAACTACAATCTCACCGAAAGCATTAACGAAACAGTTGTACGACTTTCGGAACTTTTAAAAAATGACGGCTATTCTATTTCGTTTAAGCATTCTGAAGATGTATATGTCACAGCGGACGAGGCGAAAATTACCCAGACTTTTTACAATTTGCTTACTAATGCTGTTAATTACAGTACAGGTGACAAGCATATTATTGTGAGACAAAGCAGGGTGCAAAATAGTGTGCGAATCGAGGTTCATGATCATGGCGATGGCATTGCACCAGAAAACATTCCTTATATTTGGGACAGGTATTATAAAGTTGATAAAAAGCATAAACGGGCAATAACAGGAACTGGGCTTGGGCTTTCCATTGTCAAAAAGATTTTTGAGCTTCACGGTGCGGACTATGGTGTGGAATCAGAACTTGGAAAAGGCTCGGTCTTTTGGTTTCAGTTAGAATCAAAATAGAAATGCTAAAGCTGACGCTTATTAGTATTTTAATTTATTCTAACCCGTGGGTACTAATGTTTATAAGGTTTAGCTGGATCGTTTCCACAGATACCAGCAGATAAGTCACTTTAACGCAGAGCTTAAGCGTTTACCGTTCAACAATAAAATCAATTTTTTTTCCTGCTTTTCCTACTGTGATCTTGTTTTTATTTCCCGATAGAGTGATGAAAATGCATCTTCTGCCGTATCTCTTTGGCTATTTCCTCACCCTTCAAAATCCTCACCAACTCAAACGCGAACTCTGCTGAAACGCCTGCGCCTTTGGCGGTGATAAACCGTCCATCTGTGACGACCGGCTCTTTGGCAACAATCGCGCCTGTCAGCCGATTCTCATATCCCGGATAGCATACGGCTTTTCTGCCATTAAGCAGTCCCATATCACCAAGTATTGACGGTGCAGCACAGATAGCCGCAATATACGCGCCGTGAGCTACTGCGTCGCTAATGCAGTCAGCTACCCATTCGCAAGCCTGAAGGTTTGGCACACCTGGTACGCCGCCCGGCAGTATAATCATCTCTGCGTCACGACAATCCACTTCCGTATAATATGCGTCGGTCTTTATACCTATGTCGTGCGAACCAAAAACCGTATTTCCGGTGATACCTACAGTTGTGACCGTGATACCTGCGCGGCGCAGAATATCGAGGGGTACGACCGCCTCTATCTCTTCAAACCCTTGGGCTAATAAAATATATACCATAAAATTACCTCCATGAAAAATTTTGAAAAAATCATTAATGCGTACTGTTTCACATAGAAAATCCAAAGTGTCTGGTGAATATGAATTTTCTGTTGTTTTTATTATAATAAATTATTGTCAAAAAAGCCATTCCATAATTAATAACATTATCGTGAAAGCCTTGATTATATCAATTTCATTAAATCTTGTGACTTCAATGAGCGCCTAACTTTGCAAATGCTTACTCTCCAATAATTTTAACCAAAACACGTTTCCTTCTTTTTCCGTCGAATTCGCCGTAGAATATTTGTTCCCAGGGTCCGAAATCAAGTCTACCTTCTGTAATAGCAACTACTACTTCCCTGCCCATAATCGTACGTTTAAGATGAGCATCAGCATTATCTTCATAACCATTATGAGCATACTGGCTGTAAGGTTTTTCAGGTGCGAGTTTTTCAAGAAACCTTTCGAAATCCTGGTGCAGCCCGCCTTCATCATCATTAATGAACACACTGGCTGTAATATGCATGGCATTGCAAAGGAGCAATCCTTCAGTTATTCCACTTTCAGAAAGACACTGTTCAATCTGTGGTGTAATATTGATAAATTCACGTCTTTTCTTAATGTCGAACCATAACTCTTTACGGTAACTTTTCATACTGCATTAGACTCTTTTCTTTACAATAAATATCCTTTATTTTTATTAACAATGCAATATATTAGTTTTTTCCATTTTCATTCTTCCTTTTTCACATCATCCTATTGCTCTGAATTAAATCATAACTGCTTTATGCAGTAGATGAGTAGCTGTGTGTAAAGCAATAGTTTTTTCTGCATTATCAGGCAGTCCACCCTTGAACTGCTTTGAACTGCTTGGTATTGAACCCGTTGAGGAAATGTAAAACAAAAAAGCTGTTCCAAAATTGATAACAGAGTTTTACTGGGGGGTGGCTTTTTCTTTTTCTAAATCTTTTAATTTTTCTTTTTCTAGTCCGGTTATTTTTTTTACCAATTCAACTGATAAACCTTCCGATAGAGCAGTCCTAGCTATCTCTAACCTCTCTTCGATCCGACCTTTTTCCATACCTTTCTCTTCGCTTTTTATAAATCCTTCTCTTATTGCTTGCTCAAAATTATAAACCATACTTTCACCTTCTCTTGTCCATCGGGCACATCCTTTATAAATTCTCTCCATATTTCAACCATGTACACAAGCAGTCGGTATGGCATTTGAAAGTCTACTGTAGACTGCAATTCCATCAGCACATAAAAGATAACATCCTGATCGCTTAACTTTACCCAATAAACAAGGTCAGCCTCCTTATCTTTAAAATCCTGTAGTATGAAAGATTTATCTACTCTTGTTATTTTCTCCTCATCTAATTCTTCAACCCAACCTTGTTTAACAAAACTTTTCAAAATCCTTGTACAGCAGACTTGGCTGTATACCTGTGTTGTTTTGATACTTTCCGCTACAGTATTTTTGATAATCACCTTCAATAGAATGGTAATATATCTGGCAGATTTCAACTTCCGGATAAATTCTGACAGGCTGAACGCACTGTATTTCAAGTGTCCAGTAACCGCTGAAGCCAACATCACCGAACCCAGCGGTCACATGAATATAAAGCCCCAACCTTCCTACGGAAGAACGCCCCTCCAGCATTGGAACATATCCATCGGTTTTTGTATATTCTACTGTCCTTCCCAAGTATAGCCTCCCGGGCTCTAATACAAGCCCTTCCTCCGGTATGATGATACTTCTGGCTTTATTGGGCTTTTTCATATCCAATAATTTTTCTTCATAGATCAAAAGTTCATTATGCAACCGAAGGTTATAGCTGTTGGGATTTAGACATTTCTCATCGTAAGGCTCTATTATTATCTCTTTACCAATATGCTTTTTAATCTCAAGACCTGAAAGTATCAAAAAAATCGCCTCCATAAATAAGTAATGCATAGGAAAACTTCTCATATACCACCTATTATACATTATTCTATGCCAAATGTCTTAGCCAATTCTTTACGACTGATATTTTCCCCTCATCATGCCTCTTTGTACGTTTTGCATGAACCACAACAGATGTTTTCTCTATGCTTTCTCTTGAATCCCCGCTAAGTTTTCAGCATTATCGGCTGTTGATTTGATAAGTTGAATGCTCATAAATCATAAAAGTCTTTAACTATTTTAACTGTATCAATCATCTCTTTATCCTCCTACGCTCCACTCAAATATATTCACAAACCGCTGACCATCTTTGTAAAGGTCATGCCATTCGGGCAGGCGGGCTTTACGGATTAACTTTGCTCCGAGCTTTTCACATGTACGCTTGGAAGCCGTATTGGTATGGTTGTTGGTAATCAATACCTTATTCATCCCATGCATCCGGATAACTGGTGCAAGAAGCCGGCAGGCCTTTTCGGCATAACCATGCCCACGGTGTTGTTCATCGACGCTGTAACCGATTTGACCGCCATAATACAGGCCGTCTGTATAGCCGATACGCAAATTGATCTCACCGACACGATTGCTGTCACAGCGGATTTCAAACACATAAGCTGGAACCCATTTCTTTTCAGGAATAGCAGGCTTTTTGCCAATACAGTAAAGCTCTATTTCACCATCAGTTAAATTTGGTATATCAATAAAATCATCAAAAATAATGGCAGGGAATTGTAATAAGCGATTTCCTGCAGGATTTCCCATTCATCTTTTAGGATAGCATATGAATATTCATCGCCATACTTTTTACCTGAAAACTTATTTGCAGGTCCCGCTTCAAGAAAACAACCTTCTCTGCGCATACCTATCCGTTCCATAACACGATATGAACCATAGTTTTCTGTATCACAGTGAGCAGTAATCCTGTGCAATCCCAATTCGTTAAAACCAAACTCCACAATACGTTTACCCATTTCGGTACCAAAGCCCTGTTTCCAGTAATCTCTGTGTAAAATCCACCCGATTACTGCTTCATCATCGCCTGTAATAGCTAAATTACATGCACCGATAAGCTTTTTGCTTGATTTTAACACAGTAGCATATTGAAAATTTTTGCATGGGACTTCCATTGATTTTGCTATAGCTTGTAAAATAAACGCTTTGGTATGGGATTCCTCATTTGGTCCCCAAACCATATACTGAACATTCTCAGCAACACTTGCATAAGCGTGAACTGCTTCAAAATCTGTTTCCTCAAATTGTCGTAAAATCAAGCGCTCTGTTTCAAGAGTTATCATAATCTTCAACTCCATTCTCACTATTTTATACTAATCTACTACTGTACACTAGCATGCATACTCTTTAAAATGCAAAAACCCCGTAGATATCACTTTTATGTGACTCCGCAGGGTATAATTCCACGTGTAGGGCTTCATTGCCCCTATGCAGCTCAAGCATCCAGCTCTTATGCATACTCACCGTTTATAGTATTCTTGCATATATTTTCCACTTTGTCAATAAGTTTTGAAGGAATTCTTGCATTAAACTATGTTTGTTTTTGTGTTTTAAAAAACTATTGACTGTAACTCCTACACGTATTAAGATATATCTAGTTTACAGAAAATTTCATTCAGTTTTATCAATGAATGAAACCAGATTTAATGCCATATCCTATTAAAGGTAGATATATGGCTTGCTATTATTAAAAAAAAAATTAGAGATGCGATGAAGAGAAGAGTAGATTATTGATGTCTTTTACAGAGAACTCCGATAAGCTGAGAAGGAGTAAAGAATAGGTAACCGAAGATGGTCTCAGAGCTTTCGCACCGAATCCTTTTTTAGGGTTTAGGCTGCGACGGATGCACCCGTTATAGTGCCGGGGTATAATCAGGATTAATTTATCCTGCCGTACTTGCTGAGGTTGGTGCTGTGAAGTATCAATAAACCGGGGTGGTAACACGAAGTATCATGCTCTCGTCCCCAGGATTGTATCCTGGAGGTGAGAGCTTTTTTAATGTGCATTTTGTTTATATAAGTATGTTATTCCAAATCAATAAATCAATTAGAAATGAGGTGCGTTTATGAATGTTTTAATAGGAAATGCATGGCCTTATGCAAACGGTTCTTTGCATATAGGTCATATAGCCGCATTATTGCCGGGGGATGTACTGGCAAGGTATTTCAGAGCAAAGGGTGGTAAAGTGTTTTTCGTTTCGGGCAGTGATTGTCACGGTACACCGGTCGCAATCAGAGCCAGGCAGGAAAACAAAACACCTGAGGAAATAAGTGATTACTATCACAACGAGTTTGCCGAATGTTTTAATCATCTTGGCTTCTCTTATGACTTATACGAAAAAACATCCAGCAATGAGCATAAAAGCTTTGTTAAAGACTTTCACAAAAACCTCTATGATAGCGGTTATGTTTATGAGATAAGCACTCCGCAGGCGTATTGTGACAAATGCAAACAATTTTTACCCGATCGCTTCGTAAAAGGTTTGTGTCCCCATTGTGGTAAGTTCGCAAGGGGCGACCAGTGCGAAGCGTGCGGAAGCGTACTGGAGCCGGAAAATCTACTTCAGGCAGAATGCAGCATATGCGGAAAACCACCTGAATTCCGGTCTACCAATCATCTTTACCTGGCTGTCACCCGTATGAAGGATGAGCTTGAAAGATATATTGAGAGTCACAGCAAATGGAGAAAAAATGCCTATGAAATGTCAAAGAGGTATGTTCATGAAGGACTACGTGACAGAAGCCTGACTCGGGATCTCGATTGGGGCATTGATGTCCCGATGGATGGATTTGACGACAAGAAAATATATATCTGGGCTGAAAATGTCCTTGGATACCTTTCAGACTGTTATACACTGTGCCGCCAGCAGGGAATTGATTTCTATGAATTCTGGAACAGCGCAAGGCAATATTATGTACACGGAAAGGATAACATACCTTTTCATACAGTTATTCTGCCATCACTGCTCTTAGGCCGCACTGATGTCAATTTGAAGCTCCCCGATGATATTATATCCAGCGAATATCTGACCCTTGAAGGCAGGAAAATTTCCACCAGCGAAAATTGGGCAATTTGGGCGAAGGATATCCTTGAGCGGTACAATCCTGATTCCATACGTTATTTTTTGATTAGCAACGGACCCGAAAAAAGAGATGCTGATTTTACCTGGAGGGAATTTATTAACAGCCACAACGGAGAGCTTTTAGGTGCTTACGGAAATTTTGTGAACCGCAGTCTGATATTTATTCAAAAGTATTTTGAAAACAAGGTGCCAAAAGGAAAATGTGACCAGAATATTTTGCAATCACTAACAAAGCTCTACCCTCGCATCGGAGAACTCATAGAAAAGGGAAATTTCAAGGAAGCACTGGGTACAATCTTTGTATTTGTGCGGGCAGCAAATAAATACTTTGATGAGGAACAACCGTGGATTACAATAAAGAGCGATGTTGAAAAGTGCAAGAAAACTCTGAATACCTGCGTGCAGATTATCGCTAATCTCTCACTGCTCCTTGACCCCTTTCTGCCTTTTTCATCTGCGAAAATAAGGAACTTTTTAAAGATTGAAAAGACAGTATGGCAGTATATAGAGATTCCATCCGACCTGGAGCTCGGGCAGGTGGAAATCCTTTTTGAACGGATTGATAAAAAAATCATTCAAGAGGAAGAGGCAAGGTTGAGAAGGCTGTAAATAGAAAAGACTGATGAATCACGGCATCTGTCATTTTTCTTATGAAGCACAAGGAATTGTATCCTTGTGCCTTTGCAATTTGAGGTGAATTTGTCGCTTATGCTGGACATCGAAGGGCTAGTAAAGACCTTTGTCAGAGAATTGTCACTTGGACAACGAATGAGAGCCAATATTGCAATGATGCTCCTTCACTCTCCAGAAATTATTCTTCTTGACGAACCGACACTTGGCCTCGATGTTGTTGCAAAACGCCAAATGATTGAATTTTTAAAGAAGATCAACAATGAAGACGGTGTAACAATCGTAGTAACAAGTCACGACATGGACGACTTGGAAGAAATGTTGGTGTTTTTAAAAATTTTTAAACAAACTCAATTGAGTGTATTCTCGCTTAGGAAACTCATTGAGATATTCAAATATTTCTCTGACACCGCTAATTATGCCATAGGCCTTGCATTCGGAATGGAATATTTTCATTAATGCATTGTTATTGTCACTTGTGATCTCATAGGAATAGCCGTATTTGCGATGATATTTTTCGTGCAAGCCGGGAAAATGCTCGTCCAGCTTTTCATAAAAATATTCACGGTCGCCTTCCCGCAAGGTTACACCGATTCCAAAGCAAATGATACCCTTTACACCTGCTTCAAAGCAATAATTCAGTATCCCTCGCAGATTTTCCTCGGTGTCGTTGATGAATGGCAGAAGTGGTGACAACCACACAACTGTCGGAATACCGTTGTCACGCAGAATTTTCAAGGTGTCGAACCGTTCTCTTGTGGTGCATACATTTGGTTCGAGAATTTTACATAAGATTTCATCATATGTAGTAAGCGTCATCTGCACAACAGCTTTAGACTTTTGGTTGATGCTTTTCAGCAAATCCATATCACGCAAGACGCGGTTTGACTTAGTGATTAGCGTTGCTCCAAAGCCGTATTTATCTATTATTTCAAGGCACTTTCGGGTAAGTCCCAGCTTTTCTTCACAGTGCATATATGGGTCACACATAGAACCAGTGCCAACCATGCACTTTCTACGCTTTCGGCGGAGGGCATCCTCCAATAACTCCGGAGCGTTCTGCTTGACTTCGATATCATCAAAATCGTGCTTTATCTGATAACATGTCGAGCGACTGTCACAATAAATACATCCATGTGTACAACCGCGATAGATATTCATTCTGTTTTTAGAGGATAGGATTCCTTTAGCGTTGACAAAGTGCATGGTTATTTCCTCATTATTTTCATTATACAGCGCATACCGCCTGTTCTAATGTTTTCGATAAACTCTACTTCTGTTATGCAATCAAGCACAACATCAAACAGCTTTTTGGTGTAGCCGAGTGTGCACAGGCACCAAGTTTTTGATACATGACCAAGGTGTTTCGTGGTAGCCGTTACCCCAGACACTTTCGTCAAGCTCCATGCAAGCAGTCGGGTCTTGACGAAGTATGTTTTTAAGCCTAGTGGCGAGCTTTTTATCCTTAAGACAATCGCAAAACTGCTGTAAACATTTCATATTATATGGACTTTTAGCTACATCAGTAAAATACTCTGTATCAGAATCTAGTCTGAGAGGCGAATTGTTATCATAATACCGTAATATTTTCTCTATAGGATATCGGATTATGTCTTTATATAGGTCTTCCGGCACAAGCTCTGAATATAAAGCCACAAATGCTGCTAATGCTGCTTGTCCGTTCGGATTATATTGCTTTACCCGCTCATCAAAATCATCTGTGGGTTGATGCTCGTCCTCTCCATAAGTCCACCACCATACATGCAAACTGTCATTGACTTCAGGTTCAAGAAGTTCACCCCAACATCCAGTTTCAGGGTGATAACACTCAAGTACATAACGCATCATTTTCTGTATGACGGGGTGTTCTGCTTTGGGCTTATCCTTTAAATAGTAGATATAACGAAAAGCATGCTCGGTGCATTTCAGACATGGACCTTGATACTCAAATTCATAAACAAGTCCACCGAAACCTCCATTATCGAATTGATACTTTGCAAGCTCTTCCATAAACGCATTAGTATCGCTTTCTTCAAAGTTATACCTGAACCAAGCCTTTTCGATAGGTGTAGCATTAGAAAATATGTACTCTTTTGCTTTATCAAAAGCAGGTTTAGTTAACTTAAGCATCACCACACCCTTCCTCGCTCTATGGAGTACAATGGGGTTGGCATACCGGGCAATTACAACATCTATCCGTTTGTTCATAAGTCTCTCCAGCTCATCTCTGAGCTCCGACAGCAGACGATAATTAACATTGTCCTCAATTAAAACATCAATATCATTGGTCTGTTCACCCCTTGCGGCAGATCCAAAGACTCCAACTCTATTCAGATTGAACCTATCAAATAAGTTGTTTTGTACCATCGTTTTCTGAAGTTCCGCTATCTGCCTATTTGCCATATCCAATCACTACCCTCGATTTATTTCCATATTTTTATATTCCCATTATATCACATTCTTATGCTGAGTAATAGCTCATACTCTTAATAGCTATACCCCTTCGAGGCTTGCAAGTTTGAAAAAATTCCCCATTCCTATTCCCATGTTTGGTTACAATATTTGATATTTCGGAAGAGAACAAAAGGTATACCTTGAAAACCGCCTATCTATTTCCGCAATTACTGCACTAATCTACTATTTCAATCTGAGCATTAAAAGATTCATCGAACTTTTCTTTTTCACTAGTGAATTCTTCATCCTTAATCGACTCAGGCTTACCCCATATATTAACAAAATTATTCTCCCAAAGGTGATTAGCATTTCCTGTAATTATCTCAATTTTTATAGTTTGGATTGCTTCCAAAGCATCATAGTATACCTCATCAGAAATATATCCATGATTATAAAGAAAATCATATATATACACCGTGCCCCATGCAGCCGCAAAACCACAGGTATATTTGTTAGATATATACCCCATTCTGGCAGATATTTCGTCACCATACTTTCTCACGTCTAGTTCAAATACATCGTCATAATTCATTACAGGTACACTATCAGGCGTATCACATCTAATACCGTAAAGAAATACATCCCAGATATCATGTGATGTTGCAAAGCTGATATTTTTTGAATCCAACATATACCGGCAAAATAGCAGCATTAGGCAATGAAAAAAATCACTTTCATCTTTTTGATACATTCTATAATCAGGCCAAAATTCATTCTTAGGTGAAAGAACATCTATCGTCATATCGATATAAGATTCTGGTTCAAAATCATATTTCTCAAGATATTTTACAATGGCATCCCTATTTACAGGTATATTCATTTTCAGATCATTGTAGATACTTTGCAGTTTTTCCATATATATAATCCAGCCAAATTGACGCTCACTCCCTGAGAGTAGTCCAGGTGCATCTTTTATTTTGTCAAACATTCTAATTGAAATATCCAAAGTTAAATCAGAATATCCATAATAGACCAGCTTATCGAATATTGGAATAAATATGTCTATAGATATTTCAGGCCTTGATTGAAAACTTTCTAAATATTTCTTAACTTCAGAAATATTGTTGCAATAAAGGTAATAATCTATCAAATATTTTTCAAAGTAATACCAATCATCAATGTGTTCTTTCCAACGGATCAACTTGTCATACAGTTCAATCATTTCTTCATAGAGCTTCATATCCCTTAAATAATCAAAAGCAAGTATTACAAAACTTGTTATATCAACTTTTTCAAAAAACTTAACTGGTAAATCGCAGCTTATAGTTTCTAATATGTATTTATATCCTTGCTCATTATTCAATTTTTTATAAGCCTTATACCATTTATCTGTATTATTTAATATTATATTCATCATTTACCTTATCCTTTCAGTTTAATTACAGTGGTTAATCAACCGTCTTTATGAATTAAAGATAAATCCTAATCGATATTGTTACCTTTATGATATTCTGCACATTTTTACAATATCCTTTATATTATTATGCGAACTGTAATTATTTTTCACATTGTTAAAAATAATTAGTTAGTCATAATTTCCTCAGCATTTTTTTTGTTACCGTATTCTACTCATATTCTTTGTTCTCTTTCAACTTTATGGCCATTTCCATTACTTCTTTATCTTCACTTTTGAGATATTTGATAAGTTCTCGCTTCGTATTGATGAAGGTCCTGCTGTCTATATAATACATATTTTGAATGATAAAAAATACCGATTTATATGAAAGCCGTAACCGAACGATGTTTTTCTCTCTATCAGAGTGGATATACCGATGACGAAGTTCATGAAACAAGTTACCTAAGCACAAGGGAGGAATTGTTGCTCCAAGAATTACTACATACAACTCTGATACAATCATATCGACGGATTCAGCCGCTTCACGTCATCGTTCCACATTTTACATGATACTTTTGCACCTTTTTGTTGTATTATTTATGTAAACCGTATCGAGGTATGGTTAATATCGGGGCTTTAATCCGCCTTTTTAGATAAAGTTTTAATTCTTTGGAAATCTGAAAAGTAGATTAAAGTATTGAAAAAAAACTGGATTTTAATAATCAAAATGGAGGGATTAGAGTGGATATCAAAAAAACATTAGTTTGCGGAATAATTAGCCTTGGAATATTAATTGGTAGTAGTGGAATAAGCCTTGCACAGAATGCAACGTATACCGTAAAGTCAGGAGATACTTTCTGGAAAATTGCTAACAAATACGGCGTTTCTACATTGAGCGTTATGAATGCAAATAATGCCAATGAGAACACTATACTGCATCCAGGGCAGAAAATAACTATTCCTCTTGGTAATAAGAAATTTCATACTGTAGTAAAGGGTGATACTTACTGGTCAATAAGTCAACAGTATGGCGTTCCCTTTACAACATTGCTTATGGCTAATAATGCCACTAATAATTCATGGCTTAGTGTTGGAGATAAAGTTATTATCCCGGAAGAAGAAAAATCCTATGCCACTTATACTGTTCAAGCAGGAGATTCTTTTTATCGTATTAGTCAAAAATTAGGTATAAGCTTGCATAGTTTGATGTCATTTAATGGAGCTAATGAACACACTGTGCTTTATGTAGGGCAGAAGATTAAAGTACCTTTGGCCACACAACCACCGGCAGCATCAAAACCGTATGTAACCTATCAAAATTATACGGTACAAAAATATGATACCCCATGGGCTATTTCTAAAAAATTTGGAATACCCTTTGCTGAGTTGCTCAAAGCTAATAATCTAAATGAGTCATCTTACCTTAACATAGGTGATGTAATAAAGATTCCGGTTCACCATGTACCTATTAAGAGCACACCTGGCTCTCAATATGGCGAACATCTTGACTGGTGGACAGAAGCTCAATATGTTATACCGCTTGACGCCGACTTTGAAGTGGTTGATTTTTATACGGGTAAATCCTTTAAAGCAAGGCGTACAACCGGGGCTCTTCATGCTGACTGTGAAACGCTTTCTTGGGCTGACACAAATACTATGAAAAGTATCTGGGGTGGTAATTTTAGCTGGCAGAGAAGGCCTGTATTAATTAAAATTAATGGCAGGAAAATTGCAGCAAGTGCTACAGCTATGCCCCATGCAGGCAATGATGGTGTTGCTGCTGACGCTTGGGCTAGCTGGAGAAGTGGAGATTATGGAGCGGGTACAAATTATGACTATATTAAGAATAATGGAATGGATGGACATTTTGATATTCATTTTCTAAACAGCACTCGCCATAAGGATGGACGTGTGGACACAGACCACCAAAAGCAAATAAACATTGCGGCAGGAAGGTAGAGGTAAAGCTGAGTTTTTTGTAGAGCTTAAAAAATAATGTTTACTACCAAGGATTTGTGATATAACTATATGTAGAGGAAATTGATGAATGCCAGTGATTTTACAAAGCCGGTGGTTCTCAAAATGCAAAATACTATATCAAATAATTCTAGTAGAGGAGAAATATTATGAGTATCAAAGGAACTAAAACAGAAAAAAACCTAGCAGCTGCGTTTGCAGGCGAATCTCAAGCAAGGAATAAGTATACCTTCTTTGCATCGGTAGCAAAAAAGGAAGGTTATCAGCAGATTGCTGCGATTTTTGAGGATACAGCAAATAATGAGAAAGAGCACGCAAAGCTTTGGTTTAAGGCTCTTGGCGAACTTGGTGACACTGCACAAAATCTTCTTCATGCTGCTGAAGGAGAAAACTATGAATGGACTGATATGTACAAGGGTTTTGCTGAGGATGCTGAGGAAGAAGGCTTTACCGCACTTGCAGAGCAGTTCAAATTAATCGCAAAAATTGAAAAGGCACACGAAGAAAGATATCGTGCACTGCTTAAAAATGTTGAAATGAAAAAGGTATTTGAAAAATCAGAAGAAGTCATGTGGGAATGCCGCAACTGCGGTCATCTTGTAATAGGCAAAAAGGCACCTGATGTGTGTCCTGCCTGTGTACATCCACAAAGCTTCTTTGAAGTAAGGAAAGAAAATTATTAAAGGGTGAGACAGGTTGTGAGACAGGGGACGGTTCTGTGTCCTGGGGACAAAGTCCCCAGGACACAGAACCGTCCCCTGTCTCACTCAGCTTCTGAAAAGCACTTTTTCTTTTTTGAATAATGATGCTGCAAAAAGTAGTGATATAGCTACATATATAAAAGAAGTAGCCAACGCAATTTCTAAGTAGGTATAGTTTATTACATTACCTAAGACCATTTTTAATGATGCAATTGCGTTTAATAGTGGTACAAAAAACATATATAATTCTATATCACTCGGCTGCAGCATCATTGTTGCATATGCAGGCACCATTGCAATTAGGATGAAAAATGACAGATATGTTTGCGCTTCTTTAAATGACTTAGCATATGTACTGACCGCAAGCTGCAAACCTGCAAAAACCATCCCCATGGATATAGTTATTAGTATTACCAGAAACATTGCCAGAGGAGGAAAGTAAAAGCTCATCTGTGAGCTTGCTTCGCCACCCATATTTAAAAAATCAGGGCTAGTTGCAAAACCAATTAACACGCCTATAAACTGAGCGATTACACCAACTATTGAAAACAGAGTTACGGTGAAGTACTTCCCCAAAAGAATAGACATACGCCCCGCTTGAGTGGTTAAAAGAGGCTCAAGTGTAGCTCGCTCTTTTTCTCCGGCGACAAGATCTGTCGCCGCAGGAATACCGGCTACTGCAATTAACACTGATATAAGCATGGGTAGCATCATCATTATCATAAAATTCCCACCGGTTTTTTCATCTGCTGCATTATTTAGAACAACTTTGACTGGTTCAAGCAGACTTAGATCTATGTTTTTACTCTCTAGTCTTTGGCGGATAATACTATCCCGATATTTATTAACAGCCTGGGCAATAATTTCATAGCTGCCACTGGACTTTGTATCTGAATGATCAAATAAGATTGTGATAGTGTATGGCAGTTCCTGTTTTAGACTTTCTGCAAAATTTTCTTCTACATCTATTACAAACCTGACCTCATTGTTTCTTATAGCCTGTATAGGATCTTCGACAACTCCATTGAGCTTAATGTTAGGGTAATCTGCAAAAATTTTCTCCTGAACAAGCTGAATTATTTCCCGTGTATTAGAATTTGACGAAAGCGCTACTGTCACATTCTCATTTATATCTTCTCCCAATCTCTTAAAACTTCCACCCATAATGAAAAATATCAAAGGCATAAGAATTATAGGAACTAACAGATTGGTCAGTATTGTCTTTTTATCTCTTGCTATGTCCTTTACTTCTTTTTTAAATACTATCCAAACATGCTTAAAACTCATTTTTATCACCTACCATTTTCACAAAAATCTCTTCTAGGCTATCTCCATTAAATTCTTTAATTATCTCATCAATTGTTCCTGTGGTCACAAGACTCCCCTTGTGTATAATTCCTATTCGGTCGCACAATTTTTCTACTTCACTCATTGTATGGCTGGAAAATATTATTGTTTTACCATCATTTCTGCAAGTCTGAATAAAATCATGAACATTTCTGATGGCACTTACATCAAGACCCGAAGTAGGTTCATCAAGAAGCATAATGTCAGGATCATGAACTATTGAGCGTGCAAACGCTACCTTCTGCTTCATGCCTTTTGAAAACTTACCCGCTTTCCTATTAATATACTCTTCCATTCCGAAAGCTTTTGTCAGATATTTAATTCTTTCATTTACTTCAGATTTGCTCATATTGTTCAGTTCACCAAAGTAGGTAATATTTTCAGCTGCAGTAAGCCTGTCGTATAGTCCGCTCTCTCCGCCAAATAAAATTCCAATTTTTCTTCTTACCTTCTCAGGCTCTTTAATAAGATCGTAGCCGCCCAGTGAAGCTGTTCCCAAAGTAGGTTTAAGCATTGTAGCTAGTAGCCTTAATGTTGTAGTCTTCCCAGCACCATTCTCACCGAGCAGCCCAAACACTTCACCTTCCCCCACTTGAAAACTGATATCATTTACAGCTGTTATATCACCAAATCTCTTAGTTAAACCCGTAACCTTCAACATAGAATCACCTCACTGTTAAATTATATTGGCAGATGATATGCATGTCAATAGATGGGAAAGCGAGACAGGGGACGGTTCTGTGTCCTGGGGACAAAGTCCCCAAGACACAGAACCGTCCCCTGTCTCGCTTGACACGATAGCAAATATGGTTTAAAATTATCAAAATTCTGTGGGCATTGGATGATGAACATGTAAGGCAAATTTTTGACCAGGGGTTAATTCATATTAACGAGGAGTAATATTTTAAAAAATTATCAAGCATATTGAGACTAGTACGATCTTAAAGAAATAGATTGTGTATATTACCTATGAAAAATCGACAAAACACTATCAAGGCAAAAAAGTATAAGGGGGCGCTAATGAAAAATAGAATTTGGAGAATAAGCATAAGTGCAGTAGTGTTTATTGCAGCTTTTGTAATCGATTTTAATATTGAATGGTTGAATATCTCTCTGTTCGTAGTAAGTTATATTATTGTTGGCGGGGATATAGTTAAAAGAGCACTTATAAACATTTTAAAAGGCCAAGTGTTCGATGAACATTTTTTGATGGGAATTGCCACTATCGGTGCATTTTTAATAGGTGAATATCCGGAGGGTGTTGCAGTTATGTTGTTTTATCAGGTCGGCGAGTTATTTCAAAGCTACGCAGTTGATAAATCAAGAAAATCAATTGCAAGTCTTATGGATATCCGACCGGATTATGCAAACTTAAAAAAGGGCGATGATCTAGTTAAGGTGGATCCATATGAAGTGAGGGTAGGAGATATTATAGTTATCAGAGCAGGAGAAAAAATCCCTCTTGATGCAAAAGTCATTACAGGCAGCTCCATGATTGACACATCAGCGCTTACTGGCGAGTCAGTTCCTCGTGAAATAGATGTGGGAAGTGATATCTTAAGTGGATGTATCAATATTTACGGAGTTATCACAGCAGAGGTTACAAAGAAATTTGAGGAATCTACTGTAAACAAAATATTGGATTTAGTAGAAAATTCAAGCAGTAAAAAATCTAAATCAGAGCAATTTATTACAAGGTTTGCAAGATACTATACTCCTGTTGTCGTAATAGTTGCAGTTCTCCTTGCATTTGCACCCCCACTTTTGATTAGCGGAGCATCGTTCAATGATTGGATATATCGGGCATTGTCATTCCTTGTAGTTTCATGTCCATGCGCCCTTGTTATATCTATTCCTTTAAGCTTCTTTGGTGGAATAGGTGGAGCTTCAAGAAAGGGTATTCTGGTTAAAGGCGGCAACTATTTGGAAACACTGGCTAAAACTGAAATTATCGTATTTGATAAAACAGGCACATTGACAAAAGGAGTATTTAATGTTCAGGAAATTCATCCGGAAGAAAGTTTCTCAAAAGAAGAACTATTAGAGTTAGCCATTTACGCAGAAAGTTACTCCAATCATCCTATCTCGATCTCACTAAAACGCTCTTATGGCAAAGAGGTGGATAATAGTAAAATCTCTGATGTGGTAGAAATACCAGGTCACGGTGTTGGTGCAACTGTTGCTGGCAAAAAGGTTCTTGCAGGAAATATCAAATTCATGAAAAAGGAAAATATCTCTTTCTTCAAGAAAGAGCTGATCGGTACTGTAGTGCATATTGCAGTAGATAACCAGTATGCAGGTTACATTATTATCTCTGATGAGCTAAAGGAAGATTCTGCACAGGCCATCAAAGAATTAAAATCATCTGGTATTAATCAAACTGTAATGCTAACAGGTGATAATAAAAACGTCGGTAAAAAGGTAGCTAAAGAGCTTGGACTTGATAAAGTATACACTGAACTATTACCGATAAATAAAGTTGAGAAACTGGAAGAACTACTTATGCAAAAATCTGCAAAAGGAAAACTTGCATATGTAGGTGACGGAATTAATGATGCTCCTGTTTTAGCTCGTGCAGATATTGGAATAGCAATGGGTGGCTTAGGCTCTGATGCAGCAATCGAAGCTGCAGATGTTGTAATTATGACAGATGAGCCATCTAAAATTGCTACTGCAATAAAGATTTCTAAAAAGACACTTAAAATTGCATATCAAAACATTTACTTTGCCATTGGAATAAAAGTAGCTGTCCTTATTTTCAGTGCATTTGGGATTACTACCATGTGGGCAGCAATATTTGCTGATGTAGGTGTAACCGTTATAGCAATATTGAATGCGTTCCGAGCATTGAGTGCACCACGCAAATAGGCTTGGATTTCTTTCCCAAGCCTATTTGTAGAGACCTCAATTGATTGTTTTGTTTGTTGATATTCTGCACTATTTTACATATAACACTATTAATTTTGCAAAACGAGCTTAAAACACACAAATCTTCCTACGATTTTTGAAAGTATTGCTTTAACACCCAAAAAGCATATTAGTTGAACTTTACATACAATACGTAGTGTCAGAGTGTTTTCTTTCTGCAGTATATATTGTACGTGAAGTTTATTCAACTTGCTTTTTGTGAATAATCATATAGTAATTTTAATTAGTAGTTTGACACTTTTAGTATAAGTTCATCCAATTCGTTACTTACTTTCAGTATTTCATCTTTGTCAACTGACGTTGTCTCCATCCTTTTAATTTTTCTAATGATTTCTGCTAGCGTTTTTCTCAAAGTCTTCCTCCTACGTGCTATTTTTTTGTAGAAGGTGTTGGTAATGGTTTACGTAAAATAGAATAATACATTTTTAATCGAATTTCAATACCTAAATTGCAACTATAGCGACAAATGCTTCAAACTACGTCAATATTCCTAGGGAAATATCAGGAAATAATTCTTCAATCATTTTTGATTGACTGGACCATTACCTAAGCGCACCTATACTATTGTGAATCTATATTTTGATACTTGGAATGTCAACATTTATGTCAACATCATTATCATAATCAACACCATCAATAGAAAATCCGAACAAGTTAAAAAACTCATGTCGATAACCTTCTATATCTGAGATATCATTTATATTATCCGACCTTATTATCTTCCAAGTGTCTAACACCTCATTTTGTACATCTTCTCTCATCTCAAGATCATCTATACGGATTCTTCCCCTGTCATCAATTTTTACAGTTTTATCATATAGGCTTTTGAGCAATCTACCCATTTGTTCAATACAGCCTTCATGTATCCCTTTAGTCTTCATTGTTTTAAACAATATGGATACATAAAGTGGTACAACTGGTATAGCTGAACTTGCCTGAGTAACTACAGCTTTGTTAACTGAAACATAAGCCCTACCGCTTATATCATTAAGGATTTGTGTAATATCTCTTGCAGTAGCTTCAAGGTGATCTTTTGCCTTTCCAATTGTACCATCCCTATATATTGCATGTGTTAACTCTGGTCCTACATAGGAGTAAGCCAGTGTTAGAGCATTTTGGGACAGCAGCTTCTCTTTTTTTAAGGTATCAAGCCATATCTTCCAGTCCTCTCCACCCATTACAGCTACTGTATTATTTATTTCATCTTCAGTTGCCTTTTCAATTGAGATGTCTGATATCTGACCTGTATGAAAGTCAACAGTCTTGCTTGTATAATCTTTTCCAATAGGTTTTAATACTGAATTATAAGTTTCACCGGTAAAAGGATCTATCCGTCGTGGTGATGCTAAACTGTAAATTACAAGATCAATTGGCCCTATGTCCTTTTTGATTAACTCTACTGTTTGCTGCTTAATTTCATTTGAAAACGCGTCTCCGTTAATACTCTTTGCATATAGCCCCGCTTCGTTAGCTAGTTTCTCAAAGGCGGCTGCATTGTACCAACCTGCAGTCGCTGTCTTTTTTGATGCAGGCTTTTCGAAGAAAATGCCTACCGTTTTGGATCCAAAACCAAAAGCAGCAGCAATTCTTGAAGCAAGTCCATAGCCAGTAGACGCACCAATAACAAGTACATTTTTGGGTCCTTTGCAAAAATTTTGGTTTTTAATATATTCAATTTGGTTTCTTATGTTTTTTTCACAACCAACTGGATGTGCCGTAGTACAAATAAAACCCCTAAATTTTGGAGAAATAATCATATCCATACCCCTTTCTTTCATACCTAATATTATTACCATGTAATAAGAGATTATATTGATTAATTATTATATCATGAATTTCGAAGAAATTGCATGATATAATTGCGCATGTGCTTTTTTTGCCTTGGCAAAAAAAGTGGTGAATGTGCAATTACCAAACAACAAAACCAAAACCTACAAATTTCCTTTAAAAAAGAGAGAAGATAAATGTTCTCAATGAATATTTATCTTCTCTCTTTGATTTTATATAATTTTCCCTTAATTTAGCTCAATATTCACAAGTGTTATAGGCTGTCGGTTACGCATCTTGTAAAATTGCAGCTATCAAGAGCTAGCATTATTTTTATGAACACAAGTCATAAATAGTTACACTAAATCAAGTATTTCACAAATTTTGCAAACACTTACCTTTGGTATTATGCCATACCATTACAAGTAAAAGTGATGCCCACCGATTACTCCAAAAAGCTCTCTGCTAGCTTGAATCCATGTATGTCCTGACTTTACAGGATTTAAAAAATAGAGAGAGCTGCCTATATTATTATTTCCCGAGAGAGCTTCCTTAGCAGCACGTATACTTGACTCCGAAGGTTCATTATAAATAGAACCATTTTTAACTGGTGTAAATTGATACCCATAAGATGGATCAAAGATTACATCTTTAATGCTGTCTGGAAATTCGCTACTATTCTTTCGGTTAATCACTACATTAGCAACTGCAAGTTTCCCTTCATAGGGCTCCCCTATTGCTTCAGCTTCAACAATTTTAGAAAGCCAATATAAATCTTCCTCGGAGTACAAAGAACTCAAATAATTATTATCACTATTTTGTTCATCTGTACTAATAGAAACAACATAGTTAGCTGAGTTCCAGTCAAGGCCAGCTCCAAAGCACTCTGCAATTATTCTGAGCGGTACATATATTCTTCCTTTATAAACACAGGTTACAAATCCAGTATTTATACTTTGTCCATCCACAATAATATTTTCTTTCCCCGGTGTCAGCTTAATGCTTTTTCCGTTTCCCGTAATAATAGCAGTCTGATTATAATTATCCCAATTGACTGTTGCACCAAGACCTTCCGCTACAAATCTGACAGGGACAAATACAGTATCTTTTTCAATATATGGCGATGCATCCATGTCAATAAATACACCGTTTACATTTACCGTAACGGTTTTATTATTAATTAATGGTCTTATTTTCAGGAGCTGACCACTGAATATAGTTGCATCAGTATAATTGTTCAGATCCATTAACTTCTCTACAGGTACTCCGTGTTGCATTGCAATCTTATAATAAGTGTCTCCGGGACGGACTGTATACATTTCAAAGCCTGCAGCATATCCAGGAATCGCTACTGTTAACCCTAAAATAATAATAAAAATGATTAATACTTTTTTGATAACAATCTCCCCCTCCTCTAAATGGATATTAGATCATGTGTTTTAAAGAAATATCACGATCTAATTACTCATGTGCGCTTTTACGTTAGAAAAAGTCTTGCACACGCTCAAAACAAATATGAGGTATATAAAATCCTCCGTTTATGACATTGCACACAAATCAATCCCGCCGGAAGCATATAATAACCTCGGTAACGAGGTTATTATATCATGAAATTATTAAAATTAGATTACTGCTAATTTACTTGTCCATTTCAAATTGTTAAATAATTTTCCATTATAGTTATTGTTTTGTTTATAATAATCCCAACTTATTATTCAGCACTTTTCAAGGCATTAATAGCTGTACGCTTTCCGGTTTGGACTTCCTTGCACATGTCAAGAAGTTGTTCTCCATTAATGCAGGTTATAACATTTTTATGGCAATACACTCTGGTGCTCCTCTTATAATCGCCTAGTGTTATAAGCATCCCTCTGAAAATTGAATTTACATGCATACATCTTGCAAGCTTCATCGCTTCTTCTACTTCAACCTGCCAATTGTGCGCATGCTTCCATACTACTACAAAATGTGTGTCGTCTAGCAAAAACCCATTCCCCTCATCACCACATTTGTCTGTAAACTCGACTTTATGTCCTTTTCTTCTTAATGCTTCAGCAATAATATTTTGAAAGTCTCTTGTGTTCATGTATAACAGAAATCTCCTTGAATCTACATTCTCAAGCAAATTTCTTATTTTTATTCTATACAAAATAAGAGCAAGAATGGAAAAAATATAGTAAAAAATGGCTGCTATAATCATAAGGAATATCCATATAAATAACATACTAATCACCTCGATTATTAGTCTGCCGTAACAAAGAGATAAAATACATTTACTTCAATTTTTTGTCGTTTGCTTAACCAAGAAAAAAAGGTATATGAACGTATACTTTTATATGCAAGAAGCAAGAACGCTCAATGTTAACCTGAACCTACTTCTACAAAAGCTCTCATTACACACGAGGTACGTTTCTACCATAAAATATTTCGTTCATCTCTCTTTTAAGTCTTTGCTTAATCTTTCTTTTTTGTGAGCTATTAAGCTCGCTTATACCTGTTCCAAAAAGATAGTTATCAAGATTAAACTCCTTAAGAAGCATTTTTGTATGAAATATATTTTCCTGGTAAACATTTACATCTATCATGTGATAAAGCCTTCGAATCTCTCCTGGGATGTAGTTTTGTATTGAATTAATTTTATGATCAATAAAAAATTTTCTGCCGTCAACATCTCGGGTAAAACCTCTGACACGATAGTCGATAGTTGCAATATCGACCTCAAAGCTATGGAGCAAATAGGTAAGCGCTTTTAAAGGTGATATCTGACCACAAGTTGACACATCGATATCTACTCTGAATGTGCTAATGCCTTGGTACGGATGGCTTTCCGGGTAAGTATGCACGGTTATATGACTTTTATCAAGGTGAGCTGCCACATTTTCGGGAAGTGGACCGGGTGCTTCAGTGCTTGAATACTTAGAATGCTCTTCATAATTTACTTTTTCCTCGGATACAAGAATCGTGACACTAGCACCCTGGGGGTCATAGTCCTGTTTTGCAATATTCAGTATATTTGCGCCTATAATATGGGCTACGTCTGTAAGAATTTTAGTAAGTCTGTCCGCATTGTATTCCTCATCAATATACTCTATATAGGCCTTAGTGTGCTCTTCCGACTGCGCATAACAAATGTCATACAAGTTAAAGCTAAGTGTTTTCGTCAAATTATTAAATCCATATAATTTTAGCTTCTTTATGTTCTTTACCGCCAATATTTCCTGCCACCTTTCTCTATTGATTAATTATCAACCTAACAGCTCCGCTTTCACTTAATAGATTAACCAGATCTTTTATACTTTTAATTTCATTCTCACTAAATATACCACCTCGCGCCACGTCATCAACCTGATGAAAATCTGATCCTGACAGCATTTTTAAGTTATTAGATTTAGCAAATTCAAGTGCTAGATGGTTGTTTGATTCATGTCGTGGGTGTCCATTAAAAACTTCTACCCCATCAAGCAGCTTTGGATCAGCTCTTTCCATCTTATTCCGAAATGGATGAGCCTGATAAATTAAAACACCCTGCCCTTCAATAAATTTTCTGAACTTAGCAAGACCTAAATAATAAAGCTCTTTATTCTCCTTTAAAAACTTTTCATCCAAACCAAAAACCAGATAATCATTAGGATTTTCAGTAAACCGTATTTCAATGCCAAGCATAACAGTTAATCCAATTTTTTCACCTTCGTCTAGGGCAATCCTATACCCTTTTAAAAAGTCATCAATCTTTTCACTCCAAGAGCATCCTGGAGACTTTTCAAAAAAACGCTTAGCATAGTGGTCTGTAATGACAATACCTTTGTACCCTGCTTCTTTATACATTCTTACTGCATCCCTCGCCTGAACTTTTGCACATGAACTGGTTTCATCGGTATGCACATGGGTATCATATTTATACATTAATTATTTCCCCCTAAAAAAGGTGGCTTAGCCACTTTTTTTTGCTAGGGAACCTTATGGTTCCCTTCGACGGATGCTCCGCATTCTTGAGCACCCTCCTTAAAAAAATTACATTTTAATTGTTCAATAATTCTTTTACAATCTTTCCAGCAAGCTCTGCATCTGCCTTTCCCCTAGTCTCCTTCATAATGTAGCCTATTACTGCACCTAAAGCTTTTTCCTTTCCTTCCAAATATGATTCAACAGCCCTTTGGTTATTTTTAACTGCTTTTTCACAAATGTCCCTTAGGGTGCTTTCATCAATTCCTTCCATATCCTCTTTTGATAGTAGTTCACTAGCGGGTTTCCCCGTATCAAGCATTTTTTCCAGTGTGTTTCTTGCAATGTTTGAATTGATTTTTTTAGCCTCAGTTAAAACTACAAGCTCGCTTAAATACTCAGGGGAAATTGAGATGTTGGCATCCTCTTTATCAGCATCAGTAGATAAACGTCTGAATATTGATCCTAAAATATAGTTTGCAGTTGTTTTATAGCTCTTTGATTCATAACAAGCCTTTTCAAAATATTCGGATATTTTCTTATACTTAACCAATAATTCAGCGTCCGCACTAGGCAATCCATATTCTCCTGTAAATCTATTAAGCTTTTTTTGAGGCAGCTCAGGTAATTCGTTTTTCAATTCTTCAATTTCTTCATGGGTAGTGGAAATAGTCACCAAGTCAGGGTCTCTGAAATATCTGTAATCTTCGGCATCTTCTTTGTCACGCATACTTTCTGTAATATTAAGGTCACTATTATACCTTCTGGTTTCCTGCTCTATTGTTCCTCCGCTTTTTAAAATATCAACCTGCCTAGAAAATTCATATTCCATTGCTTTTGCGATAAAGTTCATTGAATTCATATTTTTTATTTCGACACGGGTTCCAAACTTATCTTCCCCTGTTTTCCTTACAGAAACATTAACATCATTCCTTAATGAACCTTCCTGCATCTTTACATCTGAAACTCCAATATATTTCATAATCAACCTTAGCTGCTCTAAATATTCCACAGCCTCATCCGCACTTCTTATATCCGGCTCGGATACAATTTCAATAAGCGGTACTCCACCTCTGTTGTTATCAATGTAAGTATCTCCCCTTTGGTGTACAAGCTTACCTGCATCCTCCTCAATATGAATACGCCCTATGTTTATTTTCTTCCCAGAGCTCAAGATAATGTGTCCTCTTTCGCATAAAGGTTTATCATGCTGGGATATCTGATATGCTTTGGGCAAATCCGGATATACATAGTTCTTCCGATCCATCTTTGTAATATTTCTTATATGGCAGTTTGTGGCCAAACCTGCCTTAATAGCATAATACACAACATTTCTATTTAATTTGGGCAACGTTCCAGGAAGTCCTAAGCATACCGGGCAACAAAGTGTATTTGGTTCAGCACCAAACTCGGTAGAGCACTGACAGAATATTTTAGTTTTTGTTGAAAGCTCAATATGTGTTTCAAATCCAGCCACTAATTCCCAACTCATAACATCACCCCTATTTCCTTACTCTTGTAAATAGTATCATGTGTAAGCTTTTCATACTGATACGCAGCGTTCAATATTTTAGCATCTTCAAATTTGTCACCAATAATTTGTATTCCTATCGGGAGACCCTTCTGGTCAAAGCCGCATGGCATAGACACTGCCGGTAGGCCTGTTAAATTTGCTAGTGCTGTGCAAATATTAGAAAGATAATTATCTGCAAGGTCAGATAAAGTGAAATTTGTTTCATATGCGGTGTCTGGAACAGTTGGAGCTAATATTACATCGCAATCAGCAAAGGCAGCCTTAAATGACTTAATAATTGAACCTCTCAGCTTCCAAGCTTTTTTGTAATATGAATCATAACGTTCTGCACTTAAAACATAGGTTCCAAACAGAATTCTCCTTTTAACTTCCCTGCCAAAACCCTCGCTCCTTGTCTTAAATATCATATCAGTTGTATCATTGTACTTTGGTGTTGTATACCCATAACATATTCCATCGTATCGACCCATGTTTGATGAAATTTCAGCACAAGCCAGAATGTAATAAACAGGTAATGTATATTCCATCTCCGGAATATTGATTTTTACTATTTGTACTCCCAATTTTTCAAACGCATTTAAAGCCTTGTCAACAGCTTCTTTCACATCATCACTTACACCCTCAAAATATTCGTTCAAAATTCCCACTTTCATACCCTTTATACTGTTTTCTAAAGTTGATTGTGCATTGCACCTTTTTCCGCAGGAAGTTGCATCCTTTTTATCATACAATGAAATGGCATCATACACAATAGCGGCATCTTCAACACTTGATGTTATAGGTCCTATTTGATCAAAACTGGAAGCACACGCAATAAGACCATATCTTGACACAGCTCCATAGGTTGGCTTTAACCCTACCAGACCACAAAAGCTCGCAGGCTGTCTTATTGATCCACCAGTGTCAGAGCCTAGCCCATATACTGCGATATTCCCTGCAACTGCTGAAGCAACTCCTCCAGAGCTCCCTCCTGCAACTCGAGTTGTGTCATGCGGGTTCAGTGCTCCTCCAAAAATCGAAGTCTCATTGGTTGAACCCATTGCAAACTCATCCATATTGGTTTTACCTAGTAAAACAGCATTTTGGTTTTGTAGTATCTCCCAGACTGTAGCATCATAAACAGGTATATATTCCTCAAGCATTTTGGAACAGCATGTTGTTTCAATGTTTTTCGTGGATATGTTATCCTTTAGGGTCATTGGTATTCCTTCAAGCGGCATCAATTCTTCGCCCTTTGCGATTTTTTCATCAACCCTTTTAGCCGCCAAAAGTGCAGCATCCTGTGTGATCCTGACATATGCATTTAGTGTTTTGTTTTCTTTTTCTATCTCAGTTAGGTACCTTTTTGTTAGCTCAGTGCAGGATATTTGTTTTGTTTTCAAAAGATTGTTCAAATGTTTTATATTACTTAACCTTTTCATAGATACCCCCTATTGTTCCGCTCTCTTTTGATAATAAAATAGCCATCTTCTCCGCCATCCCGACTCTTTAGTACCAGCTCTCTATCAAGGGATTTTACAACCTCATCCTCATGAAAAGCATTTACTATATTACTTATATCATCAAAATCCTCTAACTCATCATCTTCTACACTTTTTATTGTATCTGCAAATCCTATTAGTTTGTTCATGTCAAAAATCCATGACTCTATTTCCTCTTCTTCAATATATAACATAGCTAACTTTGCTATTTTTAAAACATCATCCCTTTTGACCATTTTTTCAACTCCTTAATAACAAAATTTTATATAAACCACCACTTATTGCGTAAATCATTACCCCCTAGAGAATATCCTTTTTAATTTCTTTGTTCCAAATTTTAAGCTCTTCTTTGCCTTGGGAAATTTTACGAAACAAATACCTTGTGTGATTCCGACAATTATCTTAATTTAATATGAACTTCCCGAAGCTGTTGTTCTGTAACTTCACAAGGTGCACTTGTCATCAAATCTTGCGCATTTCCGTTCATGGGGAATGCGATAACTTCTCTTATATTTTCTTCTCCAGTCAAAAGCATTATTATTCTATCAATACCTGGTGCCATTCCTGCATGTGGTGGGGCTCCAAATTTAAATGCGTTATATAGTGCCGAAAACTTACTCTTTAGTTCATCTTCGGTATAACCGGCTAATTTAAAAGCTTTTAGCATAATATCAATATCATGATTTCTTACCGCACCCGAAGAAATTTCTACTCCATTACATACTACATCGTACTGATGTGCTAGAATTTCAAGAGGATCTTTATTTAGGAGCGAATCCAATCCTCCCTGAGGCATTGAAAAAGGATTATGAGTAAACGCAAGGTTGCCAGTTTGTTCATCAATTTCATACATAGGAAAATCAACAATAAAACACATTTCAAACTTCTTTTCATCTATAAGGTCAAGCTTTTTGGCAAGCTCACTCCTTATTTGACCAGCCAGTTTGGGCGCGTGTTCTTTACTGTCTGCAATGAAGAACATAACACAATCGGGTTTGAGATTTGCGCGCTCTATAAGCTCTTTTCTGTCATTCTCAGATAAAAATTTGTCTATTGGTCCATTAAAACTCATTTGTTCATCAACCTTTATATATCCTAATCCCTTCATCCCTATATCCATGGCATATTTCAACATATTCTCAAAAAAACTTCTAGGTTGCGTTGAACAATTATCAACATTTATTGCCCGCACTGTCTTTTTTCGAAAGGGTGCAAAATCGGTATTTTCAAATAAATCGCTAATATCAATTATCTGGAGCGGGTTTCGAAGGTCAGGTTTATCAGTACCATATTTTAACATAGCCTCCTTATAGGGTATCCTTGCAAAAGGTGGCTTCGTTACGCACTGATTGGAAAATTTGCTGAACGTTTGGTAAAGCACATCCTCCGCAACAGATAATACATCTTCCTGTTCCGCAAAAGACATTTCAAAATCCAATTGATAAAACTCACCCGGTGAGCGATCTGCTCTGGCATCCTCATCTCTAAAACATGGCGCTATTTGAAAGTACCTGTCAAAACCCGAAACCATCAAAAGCTGTTTAAAAATTTGAGGAGCCTGCGGAAGTGCATAAAACTTTCCTTTATGCTTTCGACTGGGTATAATATAATCTCTAGCGCCTTCAGGTGAGGACGATGTTAATATTGGAGTTTGTATTTCCAAAAAACCCTTATCCTCCATCTTTTTTCTTAAGAACGAAATAATCTGAGATCGTAGTATAATATTCTTATTAACTTCTTTATTTCTTAAATCAAGGAATCTATACTTTAAGCGCAAATCTTCCTTTGTATCCTTAGAAGAAGTTATCTCAAAAGGCAAAGCTTCTCTCACCCTGTTAAGTAAAGTTAACACTTCAGCAACTATTTCAATTGTGCCTGTTTCTAATTTTAAGTTTATTGTCTCCTCGTCTCTTTTTACTACCGTTCCAGAAACTGTTATTACACTTTCCCTCGCAATGTTTTTTATAAGGCTCTCATCATGAACCACTATTTGAACTATGCCATACTGATCCCTAAGATCAATAAATTTTACTCCGCCATGATCCCTTATGTTTTCAAACCAACCTGACACAGTAACCTTTTGTCCCATGTCGCTTTCTCGTATTTCACCGCAGGTATGAGTGCGGTATTTATTTACTCTTGTCATTATGAACTTCCTTTCTACTCTTTCATTAAACTATTATAATGTTCTAATTTACTTTAATAAGCATATATATTGATTCTGCTTATGACAAATTAAATTTACAAATAAAAAAACCCCTCCATCCCTAAGGGACGAAAGAGTTTGCATTCATTCGCGGTGCCACCCTGCTTAGCTAATTATTTTAGCTCACTCAAAATACATAAGCATGTATTTGCCGCTTTAACGCTCGGATGCGTTTGAGTCTACTCTTGCATATGCAATTTCGGTCAAAAGCTCAAGGATGTTCTTCGTTTTAGATTAATTGTAATAGCCTCTCACCAACGCTATCTCTCTGTAACATTAAATCTAAACTACTCTTCCTATCATTGCTGTATGTTTTTATTATTATTATAACCAGTTTTATTAAAAAGTTCAACCAATTTTTTTCAAATCGTGTTTATACTATGATCCGCTTCAGTTTCTTTTATTAAAAAGTACTTTCGAAAAACATCTAAACCTGAAATGGCTGTAATTTAAACTCCTGAACAGGTCTGACTGAAGTTTTATCCATTAACTACCTCCTACATCTCGTTTGTCCACAGTTTCCTATTAAATAATATAATAATTGTAAACAATTCAAGTCTCCCTAGCAGCATAAGTACTGACATAAGTAATTTGCTGAAATCGGTAAATTCACTATAATTACGCATAGGTCCCACAAATTCAAATCCAGGTCCAATATTGCCAAGTGTTGCAATTGCAGCACTCGCCGCGCTTGTGATACTTATTCCCTCTAGAGAAAGTCCCAAAGTACCTGCTATAAAAATAAGAATATAAAGAAAAACGAAACTGAATATGCTATAAATTGTATCAGTTTGTAAGGTCCTATCACCTAACTTTACAGGTATTACAGCCCTTGGATGTATTATTTTTTGGGTCTCCCTCCTAACAAGCTTTGCTAATGCAATTATCCTGATCCCCTTTATACCTCCCGCAGTAGAGCCTGCGCAACCTCCGATAAACATTAAAACAAAAAGTATGGTTTTTCCAAATGTTGGCCATTGGTCAAAATCAACAGATGTATACCCGGTTGTAGATATTATGGAACTCACTTGAAAAAATGCATGTTCAAGTGAGTTCCATATGTTTGAGAAAAATTCTCTATTAATGCTTAGTGCAATTAAAATTGTACTAATTGTTATTGTCCCATAATAAAACCGTAACTCCTGATTTTTTAATGCTTCTTTCCACCTTCCTCTGTATATAGCATAATAGAGCGAAAAGTTTGTTGAAGCTAACACCATAAATACCGAAATAACAAGGTTTATATATGTGCTATTATATGCCCCTATACTGGTGTTTTTTATGGAAAGTCCTCCGGTTCCTACTGTACCAAAAGTATGAATAATAGAATCAAATAAGGGCATCCTGCCAATAACTAGAAGAACAATCTGTACCATGGTCATGATAATATATGTAATATATAATACCCTAGCAGTATCCTTTATTCTTGGTACAAGCCTGTCTGCAATAGGCCCCGGGATTTCTGCTTTATATAATTGAAAGCTGCCGATGCCAAGAGCAGGCAAAAGTGCAACTGTAAAAACAAGAATACCCATACCACCAATCCAGTGGGTAAAGGACCGCCAGAATAATATTCCATGGAACATCACTTCTATATCATTTAATATAGTTGCTCCTGTTGTAGTAAATCCTGATACAACCTCAAAAAATGCATCTACAAAATGGGGAATGCTTCCTGTAATAATAAATGGCAAGCATCCAAAAAGACAAACCAGAACCCAGCCGGAAGAAACTATCGCAAGAGATTCTTTAACCTTAATTACACTCCTTTTGCCATTTCCATTTTCAGTGGCCCCACTCCCATTCTTGCTATTTTTAAGTATATGTAAATGTCCTCCGAAATAATACATCAGGTATCCGACAAGTGCATTTAGAATAATACATATCAAAAATGCCCACCAATCATTTTCTCCATATAATACTGATACAGCAAATGGCAGAACCATGCAAGCTCCCTCAATGAGCAGCAGACTCCCCAGAATCTTTATTACGATTCCAAAGTTCATGGAACAACCCTCCTTTTGAAGGCTTGAAAAATGTTTCAAGCTCTTGCAAATGGGAAGACAGGCAAAATAACACAAATCTGTCACCAGGGTAGATTATGGAGCTTCCATTTGGGATTATTACCTTTCCGTTATGTGAAATAGCTCCGATAATTATACCTTTTGGAAGTCCAAGCTTTGCTATTTCCTTCCCAACTATAACCATTTCCTTATCTGCAAGTATTTCTGTTACCTCTGCTTGTCCTCCAAGCAAGAGAGATACTGACATAACTTTCCCACCTCTTATAAATTTTAATATATCTCCAACAATAATATCAACAGGGCTTAGAGCAATGTCAACTCCTAATTTTTCAGTAAGCTGTGCATAACTCGGCTTGCTTACCTTGGCAATAACCTTTTTTACACCTGCTTGTTTTGCCAATAGTGTCATTAAAAGGTTTTCCTCGTCATAACCTGTAACACCTATAAAAGCGTCCATTGAGGATATATCTTCATCCATAAGGAGGTCCCCGTCAGTTCCGTCTCCGCAAATTACGAGAACGTTGTCAAGTTTTTCAGAAAGATACTGGCATCTATCCTTGTCTTGCTCGATAATCTTTACCAGTACTCCCTGTAGCGAAAGTTTTTCGCCCAAATAATAACCAATTTTACTACCGCCTAGAATCATAACTTTTCTAATACTTTTTACAGGTAATACGGACTTATTATTATCATGTATTGAGTCAATGCTTTCTTTTTTACCTATAATGTATATAGTGTCATCATCATAAATACGAGTTGAGCCATCTGGTATTATTATTTCATTACCTCTTGATATTGCTGCTATCAAAAGGCCTTCCATCCTGCCCAAATCCTTAATTTGCCTGCCTGAAAATCCTGCAAAACTTGATGCAGGAAAATCTGCCATGATAATTCTGCCTTCTGCAAAGTCTTCAGAATAAAAAGAATAACTTTTAAGAAGATATCTTACAATTACCTTTGCAATAGCAAGTTCAGGATTAATAATATAATCAATATCCATAGCTGATTTAATAAAGTCTCTATTGTTTGCATACTCAGGATCTCGTATACGTGCAATAGCTTTCTTGCAGCCTAACTTTTTAGCAAGGGTGCAAATAATAATATTTGCCTCATCACTATCAGTAACTGTAATAATCAGGTCATAGGTATTGATTTCTGCTTCCTTCAATGCATCAATCTGAAGTCCGCTTGCCCTGATAACCAGAGCATCAACATGGTCTGTTATTTTTTCAAGAACCTCAGAGTCTGAATCCATTATGGTGATTAAAATATCTTTTCCCGATATAGCATTGGCAAGTTTATATCCCAGCTTGCCTGCACCTACTATCATAACTTTCACAATAAATCCTCTTCCTTCTATACAAAATCACATAATTAGTATTTGATTGTTACCAAAAAACAAACAAAAATCTGTAAACCACATAAAAACCGACCCTTACAAAACAACTGCAAAGGCATTTGGAAAGCCTCTTAAAACACTAATAAATTCAAGGGTTTAAGGATGTTCTCAACTGACTGCTCCGCTGAAGTTAAAAGACAAGGCGCTAAGCACACTAAAGAGCATAGAAAAAATATTAATAAACGTTTTATAATATTTGCCTCCTATCTTTAATTATACATGCTATTGTTACATGATAATACACAAATTATATCAATATTTATACCAATGATCAATTGCAAAAGTATCACTATCAGAAGTATAATCTAGAGACTATATGTGGAAATCTAACCGAACGGGAAAGTTGCAATTTATGGTGAATTTATCTCTTTTTAATATTTCCTGGGGATATCTTGATAAATCATGTATAATAAATTATTTTATAATTGCAGCAAAGGCTAAATTGTTGATATAACCTTTGCTGTAATAATTTGTGAATAAGAAGGATAATATTGCACTTTTATTCTATATGCATGTTAGCATTTGTAGGGATAGCGTAAAGCAATCTATGAAACTACAAAATGGTTTGCCATGTCCAGTTCAGAAGGTGTCAATAAAAAAAAGAGGCTTAACGCCTCTTTTTTTTTACTCATACTTGAGCTTATAATTTGTTATTATTTATTCTGCTGCAGCCATTTTCTTGTAGGTTGCCAGTCTTTCATTAGCGTTCTTTTCAGCCGCTTGGAACAACTCATCAGCAACATCCGGGAATGTCTTTTGCAAAGAAGAATAGCGTACCTCGTCTTTAATAAAGTCCTGGAAGCTCTTTGAAGGATCCTTTGAATCTAAAATAAACGGATTCTTCCCTTGTTCCTTAAGCTCGGGAACAAAACGCCACAGATGCCAGTAGCCAGACTCAACTGCTAACTTTTCTCTGCTTGGAGTTTTGCTCATCCCACCTCTAATACCATGGTTGATACATGGTGAATATGCTATTATCAATGATGGTCCTTTATGAGCTTCTGCTTCCTGAATTACTTTCATAAATTGGTTCATGTTTGCGCCAATTGCTACCTGTGCCACATATACATAACCATAGGTAGCGGCAATCATTCCAAGATCCTTCTTTTTAATACGTTTCCCCGCTGAAGCAAACTTAGCAACAGCGGCAGTAGGAGTACTCTTAGATGCCTGACCGCCTGTATTGGAGTAAATTTCTGTATCAAATACAAGAACATTTACATCTTCGCCAGATGCAAGAACATGGTCAAGTCCACCATATCCGATATCATATGCCCAGCCATCACCGCCTAATATCCACTGTGATTTTTTAACGAAGTGATCTTTATTATCCTTCAGGTTTTCAACTATCTTTTTACACTCATCACAGCAGGGTTCGTAACTGTCTAGTGCTTTTGCAAGAGCGGCAGATGCCTTTTTTGATCCTTCAGCATCATCTTTATTTTCAATCCAATCTTTTGCTGCAGCTTTAAGCTCTTCAGGGACATCTAGTGATACCAAGTTATTAAGCTGCATTTCTACATTTTCACGAATCTGCTGAACACCAAGGAACATACCTAAACCATATTCAGCATTATCTTCAAAGAGAGAGTTTGCCCATGAAGGACCCTTTCCTTCTTTGTTCTTACAGTATACGGTAGCAGGAGCTGAACCACCCCATATGGATGAACATCCAGTAGCATTTGCTATCATCATACGGTCTCCGTAAAGCTGAGTAATTGCCTTGATATAAGGTGTTTCGCCACATCCTGCACAAGCTCCCGAAAACTCAATCAGCGGCTGTGCAAACTGACTGTTCTTTACATTGTTCTTAGGTGCAAGATTATCTTTATACGTTACATAATTATGAGCATATTTCCAGTTTTCAGCTTGAACCATCTGTGTTTCCAAAGGCTTCATAATAAGAGCCTTTTCCTTTGCAGGACATGCATCTACACAGTTACCACAACCTGTACAATCCAAAGCTGAAACCTGAATTCTGTATTCATAACCCTTAAACTGTGGTCCGGTAGCAGGTTTAGTCGTAAAGGTTTCAGGTGCATTTTTCTTTTCCTCTTCATCTAGAAGGAACGGACGGATAACTGCATGCGGGCATACAAAAGAACATTGGTTACACTGTATACATTTATCTATTTGCCATTCAGGAATTGTAACTGCCACACCGCGTTTTTCATAAGCTGATGTGCCGGAAGGGAATGTACCATCCTCAGCTCCTACAAATGCGCTTACAGGAAGATCATCACCCATCTGAGCATTCATAGGCTCCATAATTTTACTTATAAATTCCGGTTTGTCTATGTCCTCTGCAACCGGAGCATCCTGTGCAGTTTTCCAGCTATCAGGAACATTAATCTTTACAAGAGAATTAATACCCCTGTCAACTGCTGCAAAGTTCATATCAAGAATTGCCTGACCTTTTTTACCATAAGATTGTACAATGGATTCTTTAAGATACCGAACAGCGTCATCTATGGGAATCACATTAGCAAGTCTGAAGAAAGCAGCCTGCATTACCATATTGATGTGGCTGCCAAGACCAAGTTCACGGGCAATATCTGTAGCGTTAATAGTATAGAAGTTTATTTTGTCATTTGCAATCTTTCTCTTAAGGTCAGCAGGAAGTTTTTCATCAAGTACATCTTCGCTCCATTGGCAATTGAGTACAAAATCTCCGCCCTTTTTAAGACCACCAATAAGATTATATTTCCCAACGTAGGACTGATTGTGGCAAGCGATATAATCCGCTTCATCAATTAAATATGTTGAGCGAATTTTGGCTTTTCCAAATCGCAGATGTGATACAGTGATGCCACCTGACTTTTTAGAATCGTAGGAGAAATATCCTTGTGCATACAGATCAGTTTTATCACCAATAATCTTTATCGCACTCTTATTAGCTCCAACAGTACCGTCTGAACCAAGACCCCAGAACTTGCAGCGGATTGCGCTCTTATCTTCTGTATTAACACTATCCCCTAAAGGAAGTGAAAGGTTTGTAACATCATCCACTATACCTATGGTAAAGCCATCCTTAGGCTCTTCTTTTTTAAGGTTTTCAAAAACAGCTATAATCTGGTTTGGCTTGGTATCTTTTGATCCAAGACCATAACGGCCACCAACTATAACCGGTTTGTTATCCATGCTGTAATACAATGATTTAACATCCAAGTACAATGGTTCACCTATTGCACCAGGTTCTTTTGTTCTGTCAAGAACAGCAATTTTCTTTACTGACTTTGGCATAACGTCAAAGAAGTATTTTGCAGAAAAAGGTCTGTATAGATGTACTTTTAATACACCAACCTTCTCACCTTTTGCTCTTAAATAATCAATTACTTCTTCACAGGTTTCAGTTACCGAACCCATAGCTACAACTACATATTCAGCCTCAGGATCTCCGTAATAATTGAACGGTTTGTATTCACGTCCAGTAAGATCTGAAATCTGCTTCATATAATCTGCTACAATATCGGGAACTGCGTCATAATAAGTGTTGCATGATTCTCTTGCCTGGAAGAAAACATCAGGATTTTGAGCAGTACCACGAGTTACTGGATGCTCTGGATTTAATGCACGTTGCTTAAATTCCTTTAATGCCTCCCAATCTAACATCTTAGCAAAATCATCATAATCAATAACTTCAATCTTCTGTACTTCATGAGATGTTCTAAAACCATCAAAGAAATTTACAAATGGGATACGGCTTTTAATCGCTGCCAAGTGTGCAACACCAGATAAGTCCATTACTTCCTGGACGCTTCCTTCTGCAAGCAATGCAAAGCCCGTCTGACGTGTAGCCATTACATCTCCATGATCACCAAAAATAGAAAGCGCATGAGCTGCCAAAGTGCGCGCAGTAACGTGGAATACACCTGGCAAAAGCTCTCCGGCAATCTTATACATATTAGGTATCATAAGAAGGAGACCCTGTGAAGCTGTATAAGTAGTTGTAAGAGCACCTGCTTGCAATGCCCCATGAACAGCACCCGAAGCTCCACCCTCTGATTGCATTTCTACAATTTTTACAGTTTGACCAAAAATATTCTTCTTTCCGATTGCAGCCCACTCATCAGTGGATTCGGCCATCGGCGAAGATGGTGTGATGGGGTAAATAGCTGCTACTTCGGTAAATGCATAAGATGCATGTGCCGCAGCAGTATTACCGTCCATCGTCTTCATCTTTTTTGACATACTTTTCACTCCTTGATTTTTATACGATAATGTACTTTGTATACATTAAAGATCGTTATTTTACATGAAACAATCTACTATAAGATAATTATATCACAATTTTCATACCTAACAAGTATAAAATTAATCCCTTTCTTGTTCTGCCTTCTTCCCATAAGGCCCAATCACTTCTTTATTCTTATACAAAGGGCTATCCTTCGGTACACGAAAATCATTAGTGCTTTCATCGGCAAATAAAGGGTCCTTTTCAATAAAGGAGTGTCCTGCCGGTTTATCACCGTTTTGGTAAAAAAGGTTTTGTTCGATATTTACTTGGCTTCTTTCCGCCTCAGCTAAAAGCCGGGAATCAAAGCATTTTTTGTTTTTTGCAAAAATATTGTTCCTGATACTGATTGTATTTGGCATAGATTCAAATAGCAATGGCTTCGGATACGAACGAAAATTGTCACAAATTGCAAATACTTCTTGCTGTCCATAAAACAAGTTGTTTTCTATAACAAGATTTTTATGAGGCGAGGAAATCACGATGGTTGGTCCTTTTTTGCTCCTAATAAATGTATTATTACGTATTGTAATGTTTCTCATCCTAGCTGACCCTTTTCCTAATACCATAGTAATTCCACCATTTACATTCACTATTATGTTACCCTCATAGGTTTGTCCGCCAAAAATATAATCACCGTTTTCATCAGCATGCGCATCTGACTCTATCATAAACACCGAACCAGGATGCCATGGATTATCACCTTGATTTTCAATATAGTTATAGCGCACCTTCATATCAATGGTATTGCGGGTGTTAACAATAGATACACATGCAGCCGGACCTGCCCATGGACCATTACGTTCGATAATGTCATTATATTCAAATATATGGTTTCGACCGTGAAGCTGACACACTTCGCGGGACGCACGATAGAACACATTATTGCGCACATGCCAGTTAGAGCGGTCATCAAATCGTGTGAAGGTTTCTTTATCCTCTCTAAAAACCACATTGGCATCAAGAAGGATCTGAATCCAACCATACCGGCACTCATTGTCCTCAAAAAGCACATGCCGCTGATAAACTCTTTCAGACTCATCTGACATTTCTCTGCGCTTAAACTCAAACAAGCGGGTAAACATGCGGAACTCAATTCCACGTATTGCTGCATACTCCATGTTTCCGTCAAACAAAGAGCGTCCTTCTCCGTCAAGCAGCATTTTACCATCTTCCTCCGGACCTGCATACCATGTTTCAATCAAGCAATCATTTGGATTCTTATCGTCTAGCGGACGAAGGTAAAGTGTATCGCTTTCCTGATCATAATGGCGCATTCCGGGCTGTACTATATCCTCCGGCTTAACTGCCCATAAAGTTGGTTCTCCATCCTGAAGCAACATGTACGGAGCTACAGTAAACAGTGTTTTATGTTTTCGCTCAACTGGAAGGTCAATTCCACGCCATGGCCAGGTAGCATTATCATACCAGACAGACCTTATAAATCCGGGGTTAGTTTTCCATACATATGGTCTGTCACCGTCCTTAACCCAGTGTGTTTTTACAATATGTGCATCATCAATAATCACATGCTCATACCATTCACCACTCTTGCGCTGTACCGCACCTGGTGCATGTGGCGCAGCAGGCATTGCTGAAATAACAGCATAATTATCTTTCGTACCCTTTAACTCCAGCCAATAAAGGGTTTTCACCGATTCCTTACGATATACTCCGCCCCTTAAATATATTTTATCCGAGCGAATACCTACTTCTACACGTTGTTTTACTATGAAAAGAGCACGATCCAGTGACTGAAAAGGTTCTTCCAGCGTACCTGATGCCTTGTCATCACCTTTATCAGTATCTACATAGAAAATTTGTTCAGTAGAAACAATTTGCGTCATAAACACATTCCCACATTCCTTTCTAATTTTAACATGCGTTATTTGTTATTTATCAATTGCTGTATTCTTTACTTTTAAACTTCTCCACCATTTCAAACAGCCATGCATCAGAAGGTTCTCCGCCTCTTTCCTTATTTGGCTGTGTGCCTTTAGGTCCAACTTCAAAATGAGGACCATCTACACTCATCTTCTGCTTCCAATGGCTGAAAATAAACATCTTTCCATTCCCATTCCGAATAGTATTAAAGACCTTTTCCCATTCCTCTTTATCTTTATGGGTCCATTGTCCAAGGTTTCCAGTAGGTTCTAGGGCCACGCCCGGTCCCCATTCATTACATACGACGGGAAGTTGCCTACCTGTTTCTCTGCGGATCGCTTCAGGATCAATCTTGTGATGAATAAAAAACATATCCTGGTTGCTAAAATTTATATACCGTTGTTTAACTCCTTTTACATCGGCACCACAAGTACTGATACTTACAGGTATATCAGGCAGTATTGATTTAAAATCATGAATGAGGATTTCTCCAGCGTCAGCACTGCCCCTATTCTTCATCCCAAAGCAAATATCCCTGTCCTTGTATCCAATATGGGCATATTCATTGACCAGATCCATAAAAATGTTCTTGTATCCTTTTGCCTTAAGCCAATACGCTATATTTGTGGTGGCATTGCGGATGGCTTCTACCCCCGAAAGTTGGTTTATACGCATCTGATAGAATATTCCCACATTCACTACCATATCTTTAGCGTCTGCCTCTTCGATGATAACTGATAATCGATCCAAGTAGGGGTTACAATAATTATATGCCTCACAATTGCCTCTTCCGTTATATGTATGTGAGCCTCGGAGCTTGGCATTTATGGCTCCATCGCACTCAAACGGATTTGCACTTCCGGACCACGCTCCCATTAGAAATACTGACATGGTATTGATACCGTGCTTTTTGTAATCATCCATGTTGTTTAAAAGACAAAAGGTTGTTCTGTCATTTTCCAGAGCATTGGCAACTCGGATACCCCACATATCAAAATCTTTATCGTTCAATGTAAAATTTGTGCCCTTAATTTTAAAAACATTCTTTGCCATTGTCAACACCCTCTTTCTCCATTTTAAATCTTTATTTCTCTATTTGTCACACTTTACGGGGTCACAAAACCGAAAAATAAATAATTAGTTTTATTTTAGCAGAAAAAATCATTTACTGCTGTTCATAGTTATGTAATCCCTTATAACAGACATCAATATATGGAGTCAACCACCTTTTGAAGCGTCTCTATTCTGGCTGTATCATTGTCAATTGATTGCACCCATCCTTCCCTGCATTCCTCCCTATACCCATAACGTTTCAACAAACCGGTATCCAGTTCCTGATACTGCGCATCTCTCCCGCCCAACTTCCATATAACCAGATGTAAAGAAGGAATCACATAGATACAATGCCCTCCCGATCCGGACTTCCAAAATGCGTCTCTTGGAAACCCCGGAATATCACCGTCAGTATTTACATTAAACTGCAGACTATACGGATAATGCGGGTTGCAAGGTGTTTTTCGGGAACATATCTTTACATACTCCGCCGGTACCAATTGTGTGTCTTTCCATCGTCCTTTATTGAGAAGCAGGTACCCGAACCGCAACATATCTGTAGCTCGGAGTGCAATCCCTCCACCACCGGGCGTATGAATACATTCACTATTCTGACTATAACCAAACCCCCAGCGCCCCCATCCCAGGGGTTTGCCAATATACTTTTCTATATAATCCTGAAGCTCCATTCCTGTTATATGGCGAATAATAACAGACACAAGATGAATGGATGAGGTTGCATAAGAATAGCCTCCTCCTGGTTTGCACCACAAAGACCGGGTTGAAACCGTAACGCCTTTTATCTTGTAGTCTTCTTTTCCAAAGGCGATAGGATCTAGACTGCTTTTGTATCCATCAGGTCCTGCTGGATTGATTGTTCCTTCCTCACCATTTATATATACAGGGTTGTTACCACGGATTCCACTTGTAAAAGCAAGCAACTGTCCAAGCTTGATATCTTCCTTTGCGGGATCCGTGAGGGGAAAAGCCTCATCCGGTAAATAGCTGGGATTATAAACCTTCTGGTCAAGTCCTTCAGGAAATAACTCCGGTCTTTCCGACAACAGAATTCCCATTGCAATGCTAGTAAAGGACTTACCACAGGATGCCAGATTTGGTATGGCTTCTCGGTTCCCTTTACCAAAATATCTTTCATAGACCAGCCATCCATCCTTTACTACTAATAATCCACCATTTTTTGTATCCTTTTTTATGAGTTCAAAAGCCTCATCCAATTTAGATTTATTCATTCCTGTTATACCAAGAATATCCCTGCTGTCTTCCAATGCCCGCCAGCCACCCTGTGAATCTGGTGGAGGAAAATAATTCATCTTACTCATCTTACACCATCCATTCAGAAAAAACATGCTCACTTTAGCAACCTATTCTTCAACAATATTTGTTATCCTCACAATATTCGGGTCAGTAAATAAATCATGAGCACACCGGGCACAGGATGAAAATGAATACATAACAGCCCCTTCCCTACTTGCTTGAAACCAGTGTTTTGTCCCAGGTTCTATTGTTATTTGGTCTCCTGGTTTCATAATAAGTTCATGCCTTACCGTATAGTAGGGGCTTTTTTCCTCCGGTATTGATCCCATCTTCATATTATCTTCTCCCGGTATATAGAAATACACAGTTCCACTTATGATACGGACGGTTTCCTCTTTTCCAGGATCCTCCCCTACTGCTGTATGCCAGTGTTCTGGCTCGGTCTGGTTTGGAAACAGTGCAATTGCTTTTACGCTAACCCTTTCTGTATTAAAGAAAGTTAGTATCTGTGCTCCCTCTACTTTTAAATTGCTCAGACCAAAATCAACCACTTCCACCTGTTTCTTTTCATCCTCGGTTATAACTAAGCCCGAATCCACCATCATCTGTACTGCTCTTTCCTGAGCACTGGCATATTCATGTCTTTTTATCATATTAACTCCCACTTTCTTAAACTTCTGATTTAACTTCCAAAAAGAATTTTTTCTGCTTCACGGAAGCCTGATTCCCCCACCTGAAGGATTGGCTTGCCACAGTTATATATGATCTGCCCTAATGAAATCTGACCTAAAGCTATCACATCCACACTTTTTGCCAGTTTGTCTATTTCCTTATGTACCAATTCATCATGTGTCTTACGGTCTCCACTCATTAATGCTGCAAAAGCTTCCTCATTTATTGCAGTTTTTATACTTACAGTTTTATTTAGTTCCTTTGCTGCTTCCTGCAACAATCTTTTGGTTGCTGGTGCACTAGTCGGTACGGTCGCAACGATCCCGATTTTTTCTCCTTTTTGGACAGCTTCCCAAGCCATAGGCTCGTCAATGTTGAATGCAGGGATGTTCAAGAGCTTTCGGGCAATCCCTGCAGCTTCATTTACAGTTGTGCATGTTATCATTACGGCATCGGCTCCCGCATTTTCAGCACAGATTGCATATTGCACAATCCTTCTCAACACATTGGGAGTTGCCTTTCCAGCTTTAAGAGATTCCTTCAGCAAGGTATCATCACAATAATTCTGTATTTCAACCCCTGAAGTTTTCTCAAGCCATGGCTTTGCAAAAGGATTTACTACCGACATATGGAACCAGTCTACCGTATGAATTAGCGCTAATTGTTTCATGCTTATTACCCCATTTCTTCTAATCCTAATATTTTTCTCGCCTCTTTAACTGTTGCTATATCTCTGCCCATCTCCGTTGCAATGTGAGAAGCTTTCTCCACCAGCTCCACATTGCTTTGGGACTTTACTTTGTTATTCAGCCAGACGCTATCCTCAAAGCCTACCCGAATATGTCCTCCCATCGCTATAGCACGAGCTATAGGCATAAAGTTTTTGATACCATGCTCTACATAAAGCCATGGAGATTCCTTTGGAATGGAATCTACTAGAAGTATTAAATTTTTCAATGTAGCAGGCAAAGCTCCAGGAAAACCGAGTGAAAAGTTATAGTACAACGTGCCGGTGAGCAATCCTTTTTCACCAAGAGACTTTACATTATTAATCATGCCAGCTTCAAATATGCATAATTCAGGCTTGATTCCTTTATCCAGCATTTTTTTAGCCCAATATACTATATCTTCGGGTGTGTTTATATATACGCCACCAAAAAAGTTTACCGAACCCATATTAAGTGTTGCCATCTCCACTCCAAGTACGTTTAAAGCTACACATCTATCTTCCGCATCCAGTGCGGTCATTCCACCAGTCGATCCCTGAATAATAATGTCACACTTCTCACGGATTAATTGGACTGTCTTCTCAAAGGCTTTCAGTTCACTGGTCTGGTTGCCCTGTGTGTCTCTTACGTGAAGGTGCACCATTGAAGCTCCCTTTAGATAGGACTGGTGGGTTTCTTCAGCAATCTCCTCTGGAGTAATAGGATTGTTGTCTCCTTTCCCCCACATCCCTACCGGTGCTACGCAAATAACTAACTTGTGCATATTTTCTTCCCCATTTCACCTATTATGATACTAATCACCACTTTTTACCGATTAGTTTCCTTATAGTATTTACAGCCTTCAAATGCATCAATATTCCTGCTGATTCATTCGGTCATGGCTCTAGAAATAAAACTATTCTCTGATTCTTCGTTTCTAATGAAAACACTATCTGTTTTTAAATTTTGTATTTATTTATGTTCTTATACAATTAATCACTCCAGATAGATCCATAGTGTCGAGATTCTAAACGAATTTCGTTCAAAACCATTTATTTCACTGGTTTTCACCAGTTACTTTCACATCCCCCTTTAAATTGGCGTCCTCCAGATGTTGCATCTACAAAAACCATATTGGACTTGAGTAGGCTATATGGTTATCTATCTGGACTGCACGCACATACCAGTTGGATGGTTCTTCACAGTTGACATCAAAATACGTGTCGAAAAGAACGCTTTTAGGTGTGAATCGTTTATATACTTCACCATTCTTATAAATATCTACCACCTTAATTGGGCGTTCACCAGCTAGGGATATATAGATTTGTTTGTTTTTTTCATTCGCACACACAGAACCCATCAAATATCCGTTAATAGTGAACAACAACCTTATCCTAGCATTGGTAGTACCATAGACGTGTCGTTTTCTTAAAGCATCAATTATAGCATCTGCTGTTAACTCTCTTGAATAAACTGCTGTCAGACCATTCTGACCAGCATGTCCCTTATGACCGTCAGAGTTGCATGTAAATCCATAATGATAACCACTCTGGATAAAGTACTTGCCATTTCGATCATTACGGAACTTTTTAATTTCTGCAATTCTTCTTTCAAGAACATCACCATTTTCATAGCTTCCATGACAGGAATATATCTCTAGGTTAGGCTCAACACCTTCATAAGGACATTTATGCCATTCATTTTCTTTCATATTTCCAGGATTGTGAAAGTGTGGAATGGTAATATAATTTCTTCCTTTGAAACTATCCCAAAGATCCTTTATGTTTTTAATATCCACAATATCTATATCTTTATATGGAAATGTTTCATTTAATATAACAGCAGTATCTCCTCTTTCGCAGCGAAACTCAAAACCCGGAAAAGCGATAAACTCTCCATTTTCCGTACTATTCTCTACTGCACACAAAGTCTTTTTCCAGTTTTCCTCTCCGATCTTGTTTCTCTCAATATCCCAAGGCTGATGGTGGTCTGTTATTGCCATAAAATCAAGGTTTGCTACATTTTGCGCAAAGTCAAAAAGCATATCTGGTGTCATCTCTTGCTTTTCCCTTTCTATACAGTCATTGGAATATGATGAATGCGAATGAAGATCACCAAAATATACGTTGTACCCTTCGAATACATTGAACATACTCGGTGTTTCATAAAGCGGGAGCTTTTTACTGCTGAGCTTTATATGCGGATTTTTCAATTTAAAAACACCATAAGAATTAATGTCAGCCTCCACATCTTCGTTTACAAAATCACTTATTCTTTGAGTCTGACAAACATTAGCAAAACGATCAAGGATAACAAGTCTTGCTTCATCCTTCTTTCTTATCAAACGAAGTGCCTCTGGCTCCCTTGGCAGAATGCGAAACCGAATAGGTATTTCAATATCCGGAACTGGACGGTCATATCCTTTATATGATCGTGCATGGTCAGGAAGCCCTTTTGTACCATCTTTAAAATAACGAATATGAACTGTATTATAAAACTCTCTGGATAATACTAGTGAAGAGACCTTCATTCCTGTGCCATATCCGTCGCACGTATACCCAATTTTAATTAATATTTCATCATCTTCCCCGGCTTCTCCCTCTAATAGCTCCAAAACGAACATTCTTTGCGCCATTCCTTTAAATCCGGCCTTGCTCAGGGATGCAAAATCATCTACTTCAATATCCCATATTCTTTTTCTATATCGAATATCCGGATTTGAGCAAAATACCTCTGTAAATCCATCAACCTCTTGGTGAAGACAGTTTGGGCGGCTATAACCCAGATAAGCCGGCATATCCAATATAATCCGACTTTTATTTGCACTAAAATCTGGCCCTGCTACAAGCTTTATCGTCATTTCAACGCTATCGCCAGCCAACACAACGTCAGGAGTAATATCAGCATTTTTAAAATAATTAGTACACATAGTAAGAATCCCCCAGTTTTATCAATTCAGTAATGGACATTTCTTCTTTAAATATCGGTTTTATTCTAAGCTTGAACGAAATTTCCTGCTGTAGGAGCTGGTAGCGCGGCAACAGTTCGGGACCGCAGCTTGCGGAGCCTGTGCCACTCATCATGTAGTCAATATTGACAATGGTTTCATTACGTTTTCTAAGCTTATAGGGGTGGCTTGCCTCTGTGATATCCTCAGGTGTAAAATGGGAGACATTAAATGAAAAATCATCCATACCCAAAAACATGAGCCCCATTCCTTGAAGGTTTGTAACCTGTGCCCATTCAGTAGAGTAATGACTGCCATTTTCCTGGGGTCTTAAATATTCCTCATGCATGCTGTCTACAAAGCTTACAAACTTGCCTTTTCTGGTACAATTCCTCTTGTCAATATAACTTTCATGAGGACCGTAACCAAAATACTCAACAAGCTCATTTCCCTGAGGCATACAAAGCTGCAGACCGAATCTTGGCAGGTACGGCACCCCTTCACGCACCTTTGCCTTTGTTTCCATAATGATATCTCCGGTACCGTATATGTTCCAAATAGCTGTGGCATGTATTAGCGGCTTTTGTGCATATGCACCTAGTGAAAAGCTTGTGCCTATAGAAATATGTTTTTCATCTTCACTCACAATATCGACCGAGTAAACATGAGTCTGTAGTCGGTCATAACCTTCTTTTATCCATTTGACTTTTATTTTTCTGTCATTATCCATAGGTGCTCTCCATACATTGAACTTCGGATTTTTGCAAATCATTTTAACTCCATTGAATTCAATGTTTGAAAATGAACCATAACATAAATCGAATGAATAATTAAAATCCATACCTGAAACAATCAGCTTCTTATCCTGCTTCAAAACCCTAATAGACGGAATATCCGCAAGCTTTATTGCTGTCTTCTCAATCTTGCCGTCAGGGAGTTCAAACTGTTCAAAACCTATTTCATATCCTTTTTCTGCCCAGGCAGTATCATATTTCTGGCAGTAGGATACTGTCAAAAAGTACCTGCCACCTGCTTGTTTAGGAAATTTGTAAGGTAGAAAAACATTCATCGTCTGGTATGACATAAGGTTAATATCATAAATTTCTCCGGTTTCAATAACCTCCCCATCTTTCTCAACCTTCCAGTTGAGCTTAATATGTGACAGATCCTTAAAATCATACAAATTTGTAATTCTTATTTCACCTGCAGCAAGGTTAACTGCTTCGGTTTTTACAGGAGCAATAACGTTTTTAAGCTCCAACAATCCAGTATGTGATGTGCGGTCCGGATAAACAAGACCATCCATACAAAAATTACCATCATTAGGCTCATCGCCGAAGTCTCCACCATAAGCATAGTATTCTAAACCTTCATCTGTGCGGGTTTTTATAGAATGGTCGCTCCATTCCCATACAAAGCCGCCAGCTAAACGTGGATATTTATAAAATAAGTCCCAGTAGTCCTTAAGATCCCCCGGACTGTTTCCCATGGCATGGCAGTACTCGCAAATAAGCAGAGGTCGTGTTTCATCAGGATTTTTTAAAAAATCATTTTCTATCCAGTCTATATGAAGATACATCCTGCTGTACACATCAAGACATGCAGTATCACCTTTTGCATCAACAAGAGAATCATACACTGCTGGTCTAAATGCACTTTCATAATGTATAAGTCGTAAAGCGTCTCTATTCTTTGTCCATAATGCCATTTTTATGTGGTTTTCTCCATATCCCGATTCATTGCCCAGTGACCACATGACAATACATGGATGATTTTTATCTCTTTCAACCATCCTTTCCATCCTGTCAAGATACGCTTTCTCAAATTGAGGGTCATTCGACAGGTTATATCCGTTTGTACGGGCAGCCCCATGTGTTTCTAGGTCTGCCTCATCTATGACGTAGAAGCCCAGTTGATCACACAGCTCCAAAAATCTTGGGTCATTGGGATAGTGGGATGTCCTTATCGAATTGATGTTATGGCGCTTCATAAGAATAAGATCCTTCTTCATATGATAAAGGGGTATTACGTGACCTAATTCAGGGTGGGACTCATGACGGTTTACTCCTTTAAATTTTATAGGACGGTCATTTATAAGAATGACGGAATTCTTTACTTCTATTCTGCAGAATCCAACTCTTTGTAGAATTATCTCATCCCCTTGATATAAAAAAAGATTATAAAGGTCGGGTATTTCAGCAGACCATAAAGAAGGATTGTTGATATGGAATATAAGCTTCCCACTTTGTAATATACTTATGGATTGGTCATCAAGGATACTTCCCTCATTATCTTCTAAAACTGCGCGAATGCATAATGCCTCTTTACCAGTTGTTTCAATTTCACACTCTAAGATACCTTTACCAAAATCATCCGACAAGCTTGTTTTTATAAATATATCTGAAACATGTGATTTTTCCCTGGTTAAGAGAAATACATCCCTAAAAACACCGGAAAGCCTCCACATATCCTGGTCTTCAAGATAACTTCCGTCACACCACTTGAGCACCATAATAGCAATGCGGTTCTTACCTGGCTTCAGGTATTTTGCAATGTTAAATTCTGAAGTCATATGACTTACCTGGCTGTAGCCGGTAAAAGAACCGTTAACCCACAGGTAAAAGCAGGAATTTACTCCTTCAAAAGCGAGGTATGCATCCTTATCTTTAATGTCGCCTATATGGAAATCCCGTATATAAAGTCCTGTGGGATTATCGGTGGGTACATAAGGTGGATCAAGAGGATACGGATATTTATGGTTTACATAATTGGGCTTATCATACCCATGCATCTGCCAGTTGGAGGGAACTAAAAGGTTATCCCAATTGCTTGCATTGAAGTTTTCCAGGTAGAAACCATCTTCAACCTCATGGAAGGCTCTATGGTACTTGAATTTCCAAACTCCATTTAAGCTTTTGAAAAATTTTGAATGCCCCCTAGCTCCTCTTCTTGCCAAACATTCATTTTCATAAGGAATGAAGTATGCATGAGGTTTTTCACAGTTCACATGCAGCACTTCCGGGTTCTCCCAATACTTTTCTACGAAATACATATCATAACCCCAATACTTTTTATTTGCACTCGTCTGAGCCCACCGCTTGAAGAAGTGGGGGCATCTTTTCTCATTACTATACAGTACTACAGCGTTAATATTTAATTTATCCTTACAGAAATAATGCGTTAAAGCGTTCGCGGATATTTCTATAAGGCGCATAAATGCGTTAAATATATGAAATTAACGCTGTAGTAATAGTTACTTTTTTAAAAGGTCTTTCACAAAACATGGCTGCTTTTCCTTTATACTTTTATTTGCACAAACACCAATCATTAAAGACTTTGCACCATCATAAGATCCGGCGCACCGACCTAATGGGTCGGGAAGGCCACTCATAAATAACATTCTCTTTAACGCTTCATCTCCACCACCATGCCCACCAGGAGTCTTTTTTATTCTGTACGTAATAATTTCACCCATTTTATTATAAACCTTAATCTCCTTAAACGGGTTTCCCTTTCCTTGCCCGCTATGGGCTTCCTCAGCCTCTATCCTGCCGTCAGTACCGTTTATTGAAATTCTCCATCCTTCATAAGGACTGTAGGCTATAAGAGAATATGTAAGTAATGTGCCTTTTGAATATTTGACTGTTACAGACATTGAATCCTCAATATCAATCTTGTCTGAAAATATACATGAGTCTTTATAATATCCATCCTCTTTTGCTGCTTCAACATACATTCCTTGGTAGCCTGGTTCAGCCACATAATTTTCAAAAAATTCACATTCATCGGAAAATTCACATGTGCCACAGCGTTCTCCGCGCTTTTCCCTAGTAGGACCATAAAACCTCAACGTACCGTTAGCATAAACCTCTTCTGGCTCTTCGTCAAGCCACCAGTTCACAAGATCAAAGTGATGTGTAGATTTATGTACTAGCAGACCGCCTGAATTTTCTTTTCTTCTGTTCCATCTCCTAAAGTAAGAAGCCCCATGAACCCTGTCTAAAAAGTATTCAAAATCTACGCTTAGTATGCTGCCGATTGAGCCATCCCTTATAAGTTCCTTTATCCTTGATACATACGGTGAGAACCGCAAGTTAAAAGTAACAGTGACCTTCCTTCCAGTCCTTTTTTCAGCTTCTATAATAGCATTGCATTTTTCCTCATCAGTTGTCATAGGTTTTTCGGTAATTGCATCACATCCGTATTCAAGTGCTTTTATTATGTATTCATGGTGGCAGCTGTCTATCGTTGCTACAATAACAACATCCGGGGAGGTCTCATTCATCATTTTATCAAAGTCAGTATATACTGGAATATTTACATCCACTGTGTCCCTAACATATTCACACCGGGTTCTGTTCGGGTCAAATATCCCCACAAGCTTTCCTGCATCCCCAATTTCATTCACAATAGGTTTTGCGAACATATTCATTCCTCTTTTACTTGCTCCAGCAAGTACAAACCTTTTCAAATCCAATTCATCTCCTTATGCATAGTAATCATAGGCTTTTGTTAACATTTCTGCCAGCTTGCCTTTTCCTTCATTTAAAAGAGCAATTCTTTTTGTGCTGCTGATTCTAAGACATGTTTCAAACCCCCCCATTGCCAAAAAACCCGGAACATAAAAACTCTTTATATATTCTCTTTCATCCTCAGGGTTAAAGCTGGTTACATCAAGTATGACTTCCTTTATGTCTTTAAGAAACGGTAAAGCCGCAATACACCATATTGAAGCAATGCCAAATCCCCCCAGTATTATCTCTTCATATTTTCCCTTCGTTACCCAATTATAGGTTGAAACTATATCCTTTACCTTAAGAGCATCATCCGTCTGATTGAAGGTTGTAAATGATTTGGACGAAGGATACACTCTGCCAGTTGAACATCCAGGATAGTTGTATTCTCCTGTAAGAAATAGATCCGGAGAAATTACAACATGACCTTCTTCTAGGATATCCTTCAAAAAATCATGATATTTTTCATCTTCGAACAATGCTTTCTTTCCTTCGTGGTATACCAGTATAAATGCTTTCTTCTTATTTTCAGCTGTATTTTTTCGGACGGCAACAACAGGAAATTGCGCCTTCTCATCATTGGTGCATAATAAATGCGCCGTAACTTTAAAGTTATCTACAACCTTCTCCTTATTACACCTGCTATATCCACCAGGAGCTTTTAGAATTAGGCTATCCAATACATCTTCTGGCACTTTATCATTAATATCAAAAATATGTCTCAAATGCTTAAGAAGAATATCCTTTGAGTTGTTAATATCATACCATAATTTATGGGTATATGTCTTTTTGCGTGTCTTAATCCATTCCAGAAGCTCCTTCTTCGCTTTGTGTTCTTTGGGACTGATATTATCGGGAAACAAACGAAAGCTCTGCAAATTTCCGAAATCCACCGACCGCTCAATCCATTCCTCTGTAATCCCCAAAAGGCGCTTTCTCACCCATGCGTATACTGCCTGACGAGCATTTTTATTATAGTTATGTGGTGCATCATCATAGTAATAAGCTATTTCACTTTCCGCATCATATAGTTTATATACTGACTGTATTGCTGGATACTCAACTTCAGGAGTATTACATGTCCAGTCCCCAGTACAGCTTACAAGCAGCATGGACCTTGGTGCGATCATCGAAGCAATTTCCACATTGTTGGTATGAAGCCGTAAACCTGCTATGTTTTCACAGTAGCACCCACCCTGCATATGTGCAGATACCATATTTACAGGTGCTGCCACTTTAATCCTGTCGTCAAGTGCCGCAAGAAAAAATGTCTGAGTACCTCCACCTGAAGCACCGGTACACGCAATATTATTTGCATCAACATACGGTAAAGATGCAAGGAAGTCAACACCTCTTATGCTGTTAAGAAGCTGCAGCCCAAATATGCCTATTCCCCATAACTCCTCTTCAAACCCCATGCTTTCGTGCTTAAATTGCATGCTGTCATTATAACCTATCATATCGTAGCCAAAAGCCGCATATCCCATTTTAGCAAAATTCGCACACAATAATGGATAATCTCTTAATTCTGACTGTGCTAAGCGTCCGCTTGCTGCATGACCGTGCGGAACCATCACTGCAGGGATAAGTCCTTTAATGAGCTGGGGAAGATACAAATTTCCCGTAACATAAAAGCCGGGCTGGCTTTCAAAAATAACTTTATATACAATAAAATCATCAATGTCTGTTCTGTCATAAATTTGATAATTCAGTTCTGATTTTAAGTCTAACCCATAAAAACCTGAACTCATTAATATTTTTTCTTTTAACTGCTGCTTTCTTACTTCCCATTGTTCAAGGCTTTCATATTGTTTTATCGTATACGCATAGCTAGTATGCTTAACATTCTCAAGCCTTTCATCATTAAAAAACATCTGCTTTTGTTCAAAAATATTTAGACTGTCCACGAACTCTTTTCTCAACATATTTTAAGCAATCCTTTTTTTAGTTAAGCTATAGTGGAGCAAAACCCCACTATAGTTTAATCCTCTTCAAAAAATAAAGCAATCACTAACAAAATCAATGCACTAAAC
>CAYPLH010000007.1:90166-126254 GCA_964411505.1 uncultured Clostridiaceae bacterium
AAACCTCAATTAGTTTTTATTACGTGGGAAAGCAAAGTCAACTCCCAACTTTTTCTTCATTGCTTGGTAATTGGCATTCTGTACTTCCCAGAGCTCATTAAGCCCTAATTCCTCAGCTCTTTTTACTCCTTCTTCATAAAAACTGTCAAACTCCTCTGCAGTTTTTGCAGAAATGATCTTTATTACCTGCTGGTCAAGATATATGTTTACCTGAGCATTTATATCCGACTCTGGTGTTCCTGCTTCAGGATCAACATTTTTGTGGTGATAACAATCATTAATATAAGAATAGCGTTCTGAGTTTTTATTTATATCCTCAAACATTTGTAATTGAATCTCCATGTCATCGTATGGTGTAAAATTATCTTTATTAATTGAATTTATAAACACACGGTCATCAAGCATCCAGAAGGTACCAAGCCCGTATTTCTTTTCTGCAAGTGCACGATCTGCTGCCAATTCCTTTTTATAATTATCCGTATGAGTATACAAGCCATCTTTATCAATTTCGTATGTTTCGCCTTCAACACCAAAATGGCAAAGGATATTCCCTTCTCTTGAGTAAAGGAACTCCATTAATTTTATGATACGATCCTTATTCGTTGCATTTTTTGTGATGTATGTAACTGCCCATCCTGTTCCACCTGACTCTAATGCAAACGCAGGATCGCCTCCATCATTTGATCTTACCGGTCCTACAGGCAAGTAATATATTTCTCCGTTTGTTGTTTTTGTAGCATCCCTGCACTGAGATGTAATTGCATCGTGCCCGAAATGCAAGAAAAATCTGCTTGAAGCCGCTATTTCTCTAGCTTCTGCCAATTTCATGATTATATTTCTTTCAGTAAATACTCCTTCTCTGAAGAGTCTGTTCATGAATTGAAGCATTTCATAATATTTTGGATCTTTTATAGCCTGAACATAGTTGCCCTGGTCATCTTCATTACTAAACCCAAAGTGTTGTGCAACAAACTCATAATCTGTATATGGCTTTTTTATTTCAGTCATTAGCATAGGATAAACATATGCTCCATCATCTGTAATTCCTGAATCCTTAAACTTTTTAAGAGCCTCAACCATGCCATCCTGTGTATTCAAATCCTCAGGCTTTATGTTGAGCTGTTCCATATAGTCCTTGCGAGCGTACGTTCTTAAGGTTGTATATTTGGGAACCACTCTTTCTTCCCTTCCTGTAGCTGATCTATTTGGGATACCATACATCTTCCCATCTTCTCTCATCCAGTAGTTAACCATTGTTTCAGCTTTTTTGGCTTCATCGGTAAACGTAGGAGCATGTTCTTCCATCAGATCAAAAAGGGATTCGACCAGACCTTCCTCCTCCAGAATTTTTATAAGCTCCTTACTGTTATTTACTACAACAGTAATTACATCGGGCATTGAATTTGAAGCAATCATAGCATTAAGTTTTTCATTTTGAGCAGTAGCTGAAATTGTGAACTCAACTTTTTCCAAACCTGTTTTGTCGAAAATTATTTTGTCAAGCATACAGTTTTCCGGATCCCACTCCTTGTTAAATGTAGGCACTCCGACATACCAGTTCTTGATTTCAAATGGCGAAGTATCCCACGACCAGCTTGGTCCTGTCTTCTTCTCATCCTCCTTAGTAGGTGTCCCATCCTGTGTACCCTGTGTGGAAATAGTAGCGTTCTGTCCACTGGGTGTGCAACCTCCAGCAAAGCTAAAAATCAATGCTACCATTAGAATTATACTCGCTAACCTCATAGCTTTTTTCACAAAAATACCTCCTTTAAAAATATTGTTCTTTCGAAAACTCTAATGCCTTCGAATTATATGTTTTAAGGCTTGAACTATTGCTCGTACCTTTCAACCTTTAATAGCGCCTACCATCATTCCCTTTACAAAGTACTTCTGCATAAAGGGATAAATAAATATAATTGGAATGGTTGTGACCATCATCGTTGCAAGTTGGATAGTAACTGCATTAACCTTACCGCCGCCGTCTAATATATCCTGTCCAGCTTCGTTAGCCATCTGTGTTGCCATCTCCTGAGTTTTGATGATTCTCATAAGATAAACTTGAACCGTTTGAAGGGATTTAGATGTAGTAAACATCATTGAGTCCATGTATGAATTCCAGTGACCGACTCCGGTAAACAGCGCTATTGCGGCTAAAACCGGCTTTGCCAGAGGCATGATAATTTTCCAGCATATCACATACTCGTTTGCGCCATCCATCATAGCCGATTCACTTAAAGAATCAGGAATACCTCTAAAAAATGCCTGCAGTATAATTACATGCCAGAAGCTTAACAATCCCGGAATAATATACACCCAAAAAGTATTGAGGATATTTAGCTGTTTATAGAGAATATACTGTGGTATCAATCCTCCTCCAAAATACATGGTAATAAGACAGAATATCATGTAAAAGGTTTTACCTTTAAGTATTTTTCTAGAATAGGCATAAGCAAAAACTGCAGTAAAAATGACGTGAGTGGCAGTACCTATAATAGTCCTTAGTATGGTAACCCTGTATGAAGACATAATAACATCATCTCGTAAAACTATCTTGTAGTTTTCCAGTGTAAATTTTCTAGGAAAAAAGTACACTCCTCCCTTTATGTAATCGAACCCCTCGTTCAACGACCCAACAAGGCAATTCCAGAATGGATATAATGTAACAATAATTACATTAATCATGATAAAGTATAAAAATATATTAAATATCCTATCTTTAATATTTTGCGGTATCAAATGCATAAAAACATTCCTCTCCTATCAGAATAAGCTATTTTCAGTTAATTTCCTTGAAGCAAAATTGGCGCATGTCAATAACACTACCGATACAACTGATTTTGTAAGACCTACTGCTGTTCCATATGAAAACTTAAGCTTTTCAATGCCTATTTTATACGTATATGTTTCAAATACCTCACTGGTACTGATGTTCAGAAAATTCTGAAAGATCCAAATCCTATCAAACCCTGTGTTTAATATTCTACTGATTTCAAATATCAGCATAATCATAATTGTCAGTGAAATTGAAGGTAGAGTCACATATCTCATTTTAGCAAAACGTCCCGCACCATCAACTGTTGCTGCGTCATATAATTCTGTATCTACACCGGATATTGCAGCTATATATAGTATGGATCCCCATCCAGTTCCTTTTATTATTCCTGCAAGCACAACAATAAACCAGAAATACTCAGGTTTTGCCATGAACAATACAGGTTCTTTCAAAATACCAAGTGCCATTAATATTTCATTTATAGCGCCTTCATCAGGTGATAGCAGCTTTATAATCATTCCCCCGAATATGACCCAAGACACAAAATGTGGAAGGTAGGAAATGGTTTGGGTTGCTTTTTTAAATGGCAGGCTAGGTACTTCATTAATAAGCAAAGCAAATATTATTGGCGCCGGAAAGGCAAAAATTAACTGGAGTAAATTAATTGCCAGGCTGTTTTTCAATACTAAGAACATGTTAGGATCCGAAAAAAGGAATTTGAAATGCTTAAACCCTACCCATGGCGAACTAAAAAAGCCTCTTACAACATTATAGTCCTGAAAAGCTATAAGCATCCCATAATATGTGAAATATTCGAAGATTAGTAGGAAAATAACCCCAGGTAATATCATGCTCTGAAGCTGCAACTGCCTCGTTGATATTTTAAATTTTCTTTTGGAAAACAGGTTCTTCCGAATTTTTATTGCTGTGTTCAAAATTATTCCTCCTATAGTCAGGTGTGAATTCAAGTATTTTGTATTTATTTAGCACTACAACTTAAATTATCTTACTTAAGTATGATCGAATTAAAGTGCTCGCTGTTATTTTAAACAAAGCACATAAATGCGTTTTGAAATTAACTCTGTAGTATTAGTAGGTGTATTCTTATAATAACCCATGCAGATTTTTATAACAATATCTTATTTTTTACTTTCGTTATTGTTTGATTACTTGTTATCATTTTCATATTCCAAATAAAGGCATATGTAATCACTAATCGGTACAGACCCATACTGGCTGCAGCCATGCTTTCACAGGGAAGCCAGGAACGCGTAAGTCAGGTACATGGTCGGATTTCAACTGGACACGTATATATTTTTCATTGCCTGTAAACTGGTAGCTTGCACTTTCACCATTTACCTGCTTTATTATCTTGCCGCCTGCGCCAATAAAGGAGATAGTTGTCGCTTGGCTTGAATATACGGTTATAGAATCATCACTAACTTTGATTTCTTGCACTTCAAGGCCGGTAGAGGCATAAAACCTTCCTTCTTTTAAGCCAGTCAGAATTGCTTCCCGGGTCAATTCTTCAGCAAACACCACACTGTATCCATTAAATGGGCCATCAAAAAGTTTGACATCCCACCTGTGACAATCCGGGTTGGCTGCTGCCCAAATTTTGATGTTACGGTCAAGGCATTGATCTAAAATACTTATAGGATAGCCTTCCTCAATACTTTTAGCTGTCCGGTTGCCGTTATATATCTCCAGAGCATGTATAGAGGCAAATCCTGGCCAAGACACTAGTTCATCGACATTATTCAGCCATTTTGAGGGATGATTCAAACATAAAAAAGCTCCTTGGCTCACAGCTTTTTCAATGAACCTCTCATACCCAGCATCAATGTCTATTTTTTCAAACCTTCGTCTGTGAGCTGCTACTGAATTAACTCCAACTTGATCTGGCAGAAGTCCTAAGCATGTAATATGTCCAATCGGATGAGTAGCCTCAAATCCCCTGATCATTACAAAGTCATCAGAATTACCTTCTGTCCAGTCCTTTTCAGTCCAAGGGAGCTTAATAAACTTATTGTCATGTTCAGTAACCCCTACAAAGCTATATCCTCCTTCCCTGCAAATGTATTGCGCTTCTTTAGGATTGGGAAAAGAAGAGGCCATGTGTGAGTGCCACATCCCCTTATATTGATTGAGATTGTTCGCTTCTTTGTATGGAGACTTCAAGTAAAAATCTGATGTTGTTTTCAAAACTTCTCCCCCAGTAATAGTTTTTTGATAATCATTATAGAAAACATTAATACAAACTTAAATGAATCATTTATATAATAACCCAAGCAAGTTTTTATAACAATATCTTACTTTTTACTTTTGTTATTGTTTTATTACTTGTTCACTGTCTATTCAGTTAATCGTATCTCATGCAAACCATCTCTAATACTGCTATACAGCTTCAACAAGTAAAACTTGGTTTTACTAAGCTTTGCTGTAATTAGCTGTATTAGAGATGGTTTGCATTTAATATGCTTGTGGCTAACTGAATGGACACGTTTTATTCATTCATTTTCCTGTATTCCTGGGGTGTTGTACCTGTATTTTTTCTAAAAAAGCAAGTAAAATACGAAGGTGTATTGATTCCTATTGAAGCTGCTATCTCGTTAATCTTTAAATTGCTATGACTTAGTAGTTCCTTGGCTTTTTTAACCCTAACCTCGGTTATGTATTCAGATACACTTTTATTCATAAATTGCTTATAAAGCCGTGACAGGTAGGACGGGTTAAAATTGGAGAACTCGGCTAACTCAGCTAATGAAGGGGCTTTATCAATGTTATTCTCAATATACGCATTGACTTTTTCTATAATCCTGCCTGTGCTGACCAAATATTCATCTGCCTTGTTATCAAATATCAGCTCCGCCAGCTGTGCAAAATATAATTTAACCCCATCCCAGGCAGAATGACTATTCAGATTAACCAGTTTTTCAAGGTCTATAGCAGACTGAAAAACCGGGTTATCAAAAAGCCTCTCCTTGTAAAGGTACGAAAGAAAAACAGCCGCCACCGAATAATACGCCGCTCCTGCCATACTATCTTTTATATCTGTCAAATTTTCAATAGCCGTAAAAATTTCCGAAAGAGTTCTTTTAAATTCTTCTCGTTGACCGTCATATAGATATTTTTCAAGCAAGTCCTTTTTTCTCAGCTGGTAGCTCAATTCATATTTATTTTTTGAATCCATCTCTTGCCTGGCACTATTTTCATAAAAACCATTGTCTACTACCAGGAGTGCTTCCGAACTAACTCCTGCCGCTTTACTAAGAGACAATCTCATTGAATCAAATGTTGCGGCAAGCATTTCCCATGCAGAGGGGTACCTGCTTACAATGATTGATACTGGAATTCCAACCATTTCGCGTATTGCTTTTTGCATTGAATCTACAGTACCCTGTACAATCGATACAACTCTTTGCCATACATTCCTGTCTGCTCTAAAATTATCTCCGCTTATAATCAAATCTAGTGGTTGCATAATCCACAAAAGGCTGGTCTCTTCAAATATAACCGGAAAAATCCTCACTATCTTCTCTAATTGGAGGTTAACAATATTTTGTATTTCATAAATCATTTTCATTTTCTCGGTAAAACCTATATCCAACGGCCACATGTCTGCTCTGCACATAAGCAAAAGAATGCCGACCTGAGGATTAAGTGGAATATCAAGTTCAATAAACTGTCTTTTTCTTTCCTCGTTAGAGCAATCCATACCCTTAATGAGTTCAATCAGAAAATCCTTTTGCAAAAGAGGTATAGCATTTTTCATTTGCTGCTTTGCATTTTCAATGTACTCTAAATCGCGCAGTTCTTTTTCTATTGATGCAGCTGCTTTGTTAACAGCTTCAATTATACGCTCTTTACCCTCTGTTTTTAAAATAAAGTCTGTCCCATCATTGCGGATAGCCGATTGAGCATATTCAAAGCGGTCATATCCAGTTAGATAGATAACCCTGCAAAAGGGATACTTTTCACGTATACGGTCATGAAATTCGATACCACTCATACCAGGCATTGAAATATCGGTTATTACAATATTTATTTTTATTCGGTTCATTATCTCGAGTGCTTCAAAGACTGAATATGCCTTGTAGATATCAATATCCTGCATTCCGCTATTGTCAAATATCTCAAGCAGTCCGTCAACAATAATTTCTTCATCATCAACAATCAAAAGTCTGTACATAATATTCACCTTTCCTTTAGTAACTTACATTTGCAAAACATCAATAAAAAACAAGAATTTAAGTTTTGGAAAATGTAAGGATCCGCTATTTGGGTTGTGGGCGTAGCCCACTTTGAATCTTGTATTCATTGTCTTTAATTCTTGTAATATGACCTTTTAAAACACCCAACGCTTCCAATGGGCTTTTTAGGAAATATTACGAAAAATTATAATTTTGCATATATTCTTATCGTTGCACACAGTCCTCCATATTCACTTCTTGAAAAAAACAGTCCACAGTCTTCACCATATTTCATCTGAATCCGCCTGTGAATATTCAAAAGACCTGTATTATCTTCATCCTTTTCTTCTTTTTTAATAGTCATTCTTCTAAGTTTTTCAAGTAGCTCCTCAGAAAGCTCTTCTCCATTATCCTCCACAGTTATGTAAATATAATCGGTATCATGTTTAATACTTACATGGATTAATCCTCCACTATTCTTATTTTTCAGACCATGCTTGTAACAATTTTCAATTAGAGGCTGTAAAATAAGCCTAGGAACCCGAATATTCATCAACTCTTCGCAAAGTTCTTCAAACTTGCTTGATATCTGTTTAGAAAACCGGAAATCCTGAATCTCAATGTAACTTCTTGCATGGTTTACTTCCTTTAAAAGCTCTATATCATCTGTCGAACTACGAGTAATAAATTGATAATAAAGAGCCAGGTGATGCGTAAGCCGTGCTGCATTTTCGGTATCCTGCATTTCAACCAGACGTGATATAATAAAAAAGCTGTTGTATAAAAAGTGAGAGTTAATCTGATTTTGAAGCTGCTTAAGCTCGGCGCTTTTTGTTAGCAGGCTTTGCTCATACATTTGCTTTATTAGCCCTTTCAGCTTTTCAATCATATTATTGAATTTACCATAAATATATCGGAATTCATCATTACTTTTATGCCCTATCGAAATATCCAGTACGCCTTCATCTACTTTTTTAAAGGCTAACAAAAGTTTTGAAAGGGGTTTTTTTATCAAGTTATATATCAAGTATGAGAATATGAAAATCTCCAGCAAAGCCAGTATAGATACCACCCACATCCATTTTTGATGTAACTCTATAGGTCCTAATATTTTGCTTTCAGGAATATAAACAAAAAGTGCCGAATCAAGATAATCAGATTTGTTATATAAAGTAAGAAACTTCTCGTTGCCTATTTCCATTGTGTATATAGTTTCATCAATTTTGGAAAAATATCCACTGTCAAATTTTTCTCTTATATGTTTTTCAACGTCTATACGGTTTTTATTATTTTCCTTGAGCTTATCAAAAACCGTCCAGCCTTCAACATTACGATTTTCAGCATAGTTTGAGGTATCCGTATCCAAACTGATGTTATCAAATATCATCCATCTTTGCTCCTTATTAACCAAAACTGCTCCGCCGCCCTCGTACTGCGCAAATTCATGCAATGAATTTGCAATTTTGCTCACTGACAGCTCAACAGAAATGGTGGCTCTAGGCATTCTGTCACTGCCATAAAGCATTGTACTGTGCTGGTTTAAAAAAAGTCTTCCATTCCAAAATGAAAACGGAAATGTTTTGGCACCCGTCACTGCATCAACTTCATCCCCATCTATACCCGCATGATATTGACTGCCTATACTGCTTAGTATTATTTCACTGCCCGGTATATAGATTTTAATCTCATGGATCTTGCTGCTGTAATTTTTTATGAGGTTAAGCTCATCCCAAACACTCCTATATGTTTGAACTCTTTCATGAACACCCATTATTTTGTGCAATGTAGCCAGACTTAAAAAATCGAAATCGTTAAAATACAACCCCTGCATATCTGAAATATCAAATACTTCTTTTTCAAAATTATCAAGGTAATGCTTGGCCTGGTACATCATCGACTTAGATATTTCCTTTTTTATTTTATCAGCACCCATAATATTTATTCCTGCACTGATTATGTATAATGGAATAAAAACGATTAAAAAGACAAACAGAATTTTTATGAAAATTGACGGCTGCCTTTCTTTAAATATTGATATCACAGCAACATCCCCTTATAAACATTAAAATATATCTGAGTTATTCCATTCAATAAAACTTTTTAAGACAGTTTCCAAGCAGGTAGATGCGACTCTACTCCCCTCCAACAATCGGTAGTTTACTTTAAACATATCACATTATTTACTATTCACAAAGCTATTTTAAAAATTATCACACAAAAATTATGATATAATTATTCCCCGAAAAGTAAGTTGAACCAGCTTTGCATACAATATATACTGCCGATTAAATCGTACAGACACTATATATTGTATGTGGAGTTCAACTAATATACTTTTTGGGTATTAATCACAATATAGTATAGTAAAAACAGCAATTGGTTCTCCGAAAAATAATTAGCCTGTTCTATTACTTCACCATATCTATTATAAGTTGGTAAAAAGTAAAACGAAGATACTAATACAAGAAATATCATGTCAATATTTGAATAATAATTTTTTATTTATAGATACTAATAGTAATGCTGCAGCGAATCAATCATTAGCTTGGTGCTGTAATGCATCTGATAGGGTTCGGGCTAAAGACTTACCAAAATTCCTATCAAGATTAATATTTTCGCTGTAATAAGGCTAAAATTCAGTAGACATTGGAAAGGAGTTGCTTTAATGCCTCAATTGAACGAGTTAGAACTTCAAAACTTAAGGCATCTAATCGGATCCCATGAAACAGCTTTTCAAAAGCTGCAGACTTACTCACAGCAGGTGACAGATCCACAAATCAAGCAGATGTTTCAAAAATCTGCACAGGATGCACAAAATACCAAACAAAAATTAATGCAGTTTTTAAGTTAGGAGGGGAAACTATGCAGGAAAAAGATATGGTAAATGATGTACTATCTATGGTAAACAGCAGTATAACTGGATATTCAAATGTTCTGACTCAAGCTTGCAATCCTCAACTAAGGCAGGCTATACAGCAGATCAGAAATGGTGATGAAACATTCCAGTATGAGCTTTTCAAAATAGCTGAACAAAAAGGCTATTATATGCCTGCTAAGCCAGCTAATATGAATGAAATTCAACAAGTTAAGTCACAATTGAGTGGTCAGTAATTAAATAAGATTGCAAGGAATTTACTCCTTGCTTGTTCAAAAGATCTACTTAAAAGGGAGAAGCCTTCTCCCTTTTTTTGCAAAGTTTAGCTAATAAGTATAATCAAATTTGACATAATGCCTAATATGCGCTAAAATATTCTTATATTAGCTAATGTGAGGTGTGGGATATGAGAGTTCCTTCAACTAAAGTGCAAAATAACTTTGGAAGATATCTAAAGTACGTCCAGGTAAACGAAGAGATAACTGTTACCAAAAACGGTAAGGATGTTGCAAGAATTTTACCCTGTGAGGGTTCCGCTAACAAAGGCGTCATGGAAGGTGTTGCCGAATACATGACAAACGGAGACTGGGTGACTTATGACGAATTTATGGAGTTGGTTGAAAATTCGGAGCAGAGGTTTGAATTGATTGACGGTGTTGTCTACAACATGGCTTCACCCTCCTACAAACACCAGTACGCAGTACATGAAATATTTGGTGTGTTCTACAATTTTTTTAAAGGCAAAACATGTACTCCACTCACATCTCCTTTTGATATTACTTTTCAAAAAAGTGAAGATAATATTTGTGTTGTCCAGCCTGATATAATTGTTATATGCGACAAGGAAAAAATTAATAAAAAAGGCAATTATAAAGGTGTGCCATCCTTGTTAGTTGAAGTTTTATCACCTTCTACTAGAGGCAAGGATATGCTTAAAAAACTCGATTTGTACAAACAAAGCGGGGTTAAGGAGTACTGGATTATTGATACGCAAAATGAGCAGATTACAGTTTATTTTTTTAATAAAAATGATATCGCAGACAGTAAAGCTTATGTAAAAGGTGCAAATGAATTTGTAGAATCAGCTTGTTTTGGAGGGCTTAAAGTGATACTGAAGGATGTTTTTGCATAAATTTCAAAGCAGACCTTCTTGGGGTCTTTCAAGTTTGTGGAATCTAACGGGAATCCTCTGCTTTTTAATGGGAAAACGAAAACTATATCCTCACAATGGCTGCAAACATCAAAACTCAAATTTAGTGCGTCTTAAAAATAGTTCAGTCAGAACCTCTTTAGGATCGCTTCCTTCTTTTACAATATTGTATACAGCTTTGCAAATAGGCATTTCTACTTCATAAAGACGAGAAAGCTTTACAAGTGCCTCTGCTGTTGAAACACCTTCAGCCAGCTTGTCGAAGCTTTCACCCTTAACAAGCAGCTCGCCGAATCTACGGTTATGACTATAAGCCGAGAACAAGGTTGCTTCATAATCACCAAGATGGCATAACCCATATGCTGTAAGCTCGTTACCTCCCATAGCACGTATTAGACGGGAAACCTCCCTTGCTCCCCGGGCCATAAGAGCCCCTTTGAGACCGCTTATTCCAAGTCCATCAAGCATACCTGCTGCAATTCCAATAACGTTTTTGGTAGCTGCTCCCACTTCATTTCCTATCATGTCCTGGCCATAATAAAAACGTATCAGGTCACTTCCAAATTTGTCTACTATTTTTTTTGTAAGCTCAATACTTTCAGAGCCCACAACCATGCAACTTGGTACGCCCTTTATGAACTGCTGAACATGTCCTGGTCCTACCCATATTACAGTTTTTGTTGAAGGTCCCAGCTCCTCGGACATGACCTGCGACAGCCTTTTTCCTGTATCATCTTCAAGACCTTTCATGCATAATATGAAGGTTTTGCTAGAAATATTAAGAGAAGAAATCTCCCTTGCTAGGCTTCTAAGTTGCTGGGCTCCAATCGCAATTATGATAAAATCCGCATAGGTGATTATATGTGAAATAGAGCTGGTAAGTTCCACATTATCCTGAAGCTTTAGGTATTCATTTTTCCTCTCATTGAGCAGTTTTATATACGTACCGGAATCTTTTCTTCCGTATATTGTAACATTGTGACCAATATGGGATAAATACCACGCAAGAAATGTACCCCAACGACCACAACCAATAACCGAAACATTCATAAAAAACCTCCATGCAAACCCGATGTAAATATTTTTGCTATTACATCATACATCACTATTTACATGGGGGCAAGACATGTTATAGATATCCTTTCTCACTTTCTCCCCATTACCACCTCCACATTATGCACTTTACCATCATCCGCAAGGCTGATCATACCTGTATCCAAAGCAGTTCCATCTATCAAAACCTGTCTGACACCTTTGCTCACTCTATCAGGATTCTTTACAGTTATAGCATATACTGAATTGCCATACCTGTACTCAATCTTGTATTCTGCCCAATGCACAGGTATACATGGGTCTATCTCCAGCTGATTGCCACTTTTCTTAAAGCCCAGGATATCCTCAATTCCTACCCTATAAAACCACCCAGCAGAGCCTGTATACCATGTCCAGCCACCCCTACCGGTATGTGGGGGAACTGAATAAACATCTGCTGGCATTACATAAGGCTCCACCTTATATTTTGAATACTCTATATGCGTTCTAGAATGATTTATCGGATTAATAAGTTCAAAAAGCCCCCATGCTTTATCGCCCTGTCCCATAAGGGCAAATGCCTGAATGACCCAACAAGCAGCATGGGTATATTGACCACCGTTTTCTCTTACACCTGGAACATAACCCCGTATATATCCGGGATTCGGTTCACTTTTATCAAAGGGAGGAGTTAGCAGCTTGATAAGACCTTCGTCTCTTCTAACAAGATAATTTTCTAATGAATTCATTGCTTCAACAACTCTGTCTTTATCAGCTGCTCCCGATATAACTGCCCAAGACTGGGATATGGAGTCAATTTTGCACTCACTGTTCTGAATCGAGCCCAAGGGTGTGCCATCGTCAAAGTAAGCTCTTCTGTACCAGCTGCCATCCCATGCACTATCTTCAATGTTTTTAATGAGCGTTTCTGCTAGTTCAGTGTACTTTTGAACTCTATCATAATCTCCCATCACTTCACAAATAGGTATAAAATTTTTGATGTTGGTATATAAGAACCATCCAAGCCAAACACTCTCACCACGTCCTTCATTACCTACAGTATTCATACCGTCATTCCAGTCGCCCGAGCCCATTAACGGTAGTCCGTTATCTCCAAATTTAAAGCCATACTCCAAAGATCTGATGCAATGATCATATATAGTACCTGTATTTGACGAGACTTTTGGTTTTATATAGATCTCATGCTCATACTCGTGCAAAAGAGGTGCTTCCAGGAATGGAACAGTTTCTTTTAGTATACCTGTATCTCCAGTCACTTTTATATATTTTGACGTTACAAATGGCAGCCACATATAGTCATCTGAGTAACGAGTTCTTGTTCCTTTGTTGCCCTGTTCGTGCCACCAATGAAGCACATCACCCTCAACAAACTGATGAGCTGCATGCAAAAGTATCTGATTTCTTGCTATATCAGGCCAAATATCTACAACCGCGATTACATCCTGCAACTGATCTCTGTACCCGAACGCTCCGCCTGCTTGGTAAAAACCAGACCTCGCCCAAATCCTGCATGCAATTACCTGATATACAAGCCATCCATTGAGTAAAATATCCATTGATTTATCTGGAGTACTAACCTTAATAGCTCCCAGTTTTTCTCTCCAGAAATACTGGATTTCCTCCAACGATTTCTTTACAGTATCTATATTTTTATATTTATTATGTGTTTTATTTGCAAGTTCTCTGTTTTTCTCCATTCCAAGCTGCAAAATAATTTCATAAGTCTGTCCAGGTTCAATTTTTATTTGAGTTTGAATTGCCACGCAAGGATCATATCCTGCCCCTGCTGCACCTGAAAGCTTGACTCTTCTTAAACCTTCAGGACTTCTTATGCAGCCTTCGCCAAAAAACTCTTTACGGTCACAAGTCACAGTCTTTTTATTTCCTGGTATATCCACAAACGCTACTGTACCTGTAAATTCCTCATTATAGTGGTTTTCCACAAACACTGCATTATCTTCTGTTTTGTCTGTCACCAAATATCTTGATGTAACCTGGTCACTAACACCTAACACTGGTCTTATATAATAGGTTATGGTGAGATTTCGTTCCTCCTCTGTCATGTTTTTCAAACTGATTAATGAAATTTTTACAGAATCAGAACGCGGTACAAACTGAATCATACTATGCTCAACCCCATGGCTTACATGCTCAAACACTGTATAACCAAATCCATATCTGATCACATAAGGAGTATTTTCTCGTATAGGAAGCGGAGTAATAGTCCAAAGCTCATCAGTATCACTATCTCCAATGTATACTACCTCTCCTTGAGCATCAGAAACAGGATCGTTAGACCACGGTGTAATTTTATTCTCACGGCTGTTTTCAAACCAAGTATACCCTCCTCCGGATTCTGTAACCAAAAACCCAAACCTTTCATTCGCTATTACATTGGACCATGGAAGTGGAGTATTTTGCGATTCGGTCAATTTAATTACATACTCTCTTCCATCTTCTTTAAAGCCTCCTATTCCATTAAAGAATGATAGCTTTTCTTCGTAGGATTTACTGTCCAAATACTCTTTCGTCCTCGAAATGAGTTTTTTATATGGTGGAAGCTTGCTTTCATAAGCAACTTCAACTTGTTCATTGACATATCCCCCATCACTTCTTAGACTAATTCTTGCCATTGTATAAAGAAGGTTTATATCGTCCTCAGATACATCACTGCTTTTAATAACGAACACGCCTCCGGGCTTATTAATCAAATCCTGTCCATGACTTGAACATACTACTTCAGTAATCAGGTTTTGCATAGGATTTGTGTAACTTGATTTCTCTTCATTCAAAATTACAAGGTCTACTTTAAGGTCCTTTACCCTCCAGTATTCATGGGCTTTGAGAACCTCGTTAACAATATCCACCTCGTCCATTTTATTCATCACAACTAATACTATTGGTAAATCTCCTGAAATTCCATATGTCCACAAGGATGACTGCCCTCGGGTATTTTTTCGGATATAGCTTTCTTTTGTACGAAGGAGCGGATTTATAAACAGGATAAGACTCATCATATTCTGATATAGCTCCATCTCAAATGCCTTTATATTAAGATATCGTGCTTCTACCCTACTTCGCGTCAGAGCAAGCTTAAAAGCTGCCTCTGTTGCTTCAGTTTCCATATATTTTTCAGCAAGCTCTAGTACATTATCCCTGCTATCACTAATGGCAGTAATAAAGGTTATCTTTGCAGATTTTAAAGGCTCAATTCTAACCATCTGTCGCTGGCTCATAATTGGGTCAAGCACTGCCCCTGTTGAATTTGAGAGCGGTTTGCTTTTTTTCATAACCACAGGATTCGAAACATTGTGTCCCCTTCCGATAAATTGAGCTCTGTCTGTTTCATACTGAACATCTCCAACAGTTTCTCCCTCAACCACCATGGTATTTACCATCCACATAGGTCTGTCAGTATCAATTCTTGGTCGCCTTTTTGCTAATAAACTGTGGGAGTCAGGCACATATTCGGTCTCAATAAATAGATTGCTAAATGCAGGATGGGCCACATCTGCTCCGTGTGATGCAAGCACTACCTCCATGTAGCTTGTAACTTCCAATACACAAGCTTCATTACCGTGATTTGTGAAGGTCAGCTGCCTGATTTCTGCATTATCTCCAGATGCAACAATTATCTCTGTTTGTGTTGTTATATCGCCATCGGTCCTTGAAAACAATGCTTTATCTGACGTAAAGGTGACATTATAATCTTCAGGAATTACTCCTATTGGTTGATAAAATGCGCTCCATACATGATTCTTGTCTACATTACGAATATAAAAGAACATTCCATATTTATCACAAGTGGAATCCTCGCGCCATCTGCTAATATCAATGAGATTGCTTCTACTATAACCAGTCCCTCTTTCTGTTACCATAGCAGAATAACTTCCGTTAGACAAAATATGAACCCTAGGTATCACTGGATCGGGTGCACTGTAGGTTCTTACCGAATCTCCTTCATTGTAGACAACATCCTTGAACGGAGTTATTTTCTCTTTATTTTCCTTTGTAAACACAATATTGGTCGGAACCTTCTCCTGAAGTAAGAGCTGTGCAGCTTTTATTACCGGATCCTTATGAAAACGCTCCTGCATCAAATTTTTATTAAGATAATTATTTATTGCAATAAGGCTCATACCCTGATGATGTGCCATATAACTTTTGACAATACCTTTGTTGTTTCCAAAAGGTAGCCTTTCAGGAGTATAATCAACCGCTTCATAAAGACCATAAGAACCGTTTAGTCCTTCCTTATAGAGCTTGTAAATGTTTTCCATAGCACCCTGCGGGTCTATTGGTAAAGCTAGCACGGTTGCATACGGAGCAACAACCATATCCTCAATCAGTCCTCTTTTAAGTCCAAGCCATGGCACTCCAAATGCTTTATATTGATAATCCAAATTTATATCTAATGAGTAAAACCCAGACTCACTCGTTCCCCAAGGCACACGCCTTTGTCGGCCATACTTCTTTTGACTTCTTACAACAAACGAATAAGTCTCATCAAGCAATGTGTTTTTATACCTTTTCATTATTAGAAGTGGCATAAGGTATTCAAACATGGTTCCACTCCATGAAACAAGTCCTTTATAGTAATCAATTACTGTTAGTGTTCTGCCCAGCCTAAACCAGTGCTTAAGGCTCACTTCACCTCTGGCAATAGCTATAAAACTTGCCTGACGCGCTTCAGATGCAAGCAGATCATAGTAGGAGTTTGTAATTTCATTTTCTTCTATATTAAATCCAACTGTAAATAGCTTTTTTCTTTCATCATATAAATGTTTAAATTCCATTCCGTTTGCAAGCTTGTCTATTCTTTGTATAAGATCAGTATACTTATCAATAAATTTACCAGCATGTTCGGCAGATTTTGAAACAGCCTTTTTTAACTCTTCCAGCCATGCAAGCTGGCTTTCACTTAGATTATTTTCGTTTTCCTTCAGTTCCTTTATAATTTCGTTAAGCTCGGATTCTATTTCGTGGTATCCTGAAATTTCTGATAGTGTTGCATTTCTTTTTAATTTTTCATATACCTTTTGAAGTTTTTCATAAGCTTCCTTTTGTAAAAGCGTGCTGTCGTTCATGATATTATGAAAACTATCTAAGACGTATATATAACGAGAAAACTCCGAAATTTCTCTTTTAAAAGCATTAAGCATATGCTCCACTTTTGCTTTCCAATAAGACTTTTTTGCACTGATTTTCTTACTGTTTGATAAAATCTCTTCTATTGCCATTGCCCACATTGAAAGATCGGGGTTTTGGTCAGCTTTAAACTTTTTTAGTATACCAGATCCAAATTTTTCACGAACTGATGCAGGTTCAACAAGACCTATTGTATCTTCCAATCCTTTTATAAACTCCCTGTCTGCAACAGGCTTATGCAGATATTCCTGCATGCTTTGGCTCAAAACTATTAAATATCCAACAAAATTACCGCTGTCCACTGTAGATACATACCTTGGTCGCAGTGGATAAAGGTTTCTGGTATCATACCAATTGTAAAGATGACCATTCCACATGTTCATCTTTTCTACAGTTGTTATTGTGTCATTAATAGTTTTGTATAGCTCATAGGTGCCTATATACCCAAAATCTCTGGCTGTAACAGCTGAAAGCAGCCCCAGTCCAATATTGGTTGGGGATGTTCTGTAAGCTATTCCATTTGGTGGATCTTCCTGATAGTTGTCAGGAGGAAGATAATGATTCCTGTGGTTCATAAATTCCTCAAAATATCTCCAGGTTTTCCTTGCAAGCTTTCTTAATTCAAAAACATCGGCACTTTGAAGTCTTACATTTTCTTCATCATCACTTTGGCTAATATGCCAAGCTACTAAAGGCGCAAAACTCCAAACAATAAACAATGGAATAGATATAAACAAAGCTGTGGGCTTTACTAAAAGCGAAGTAATAACAACCATCAGCGATACAATAACTGACGGACGCATTTTAATCCAAAAGGAAGAAACACTGTTTCCTAGCTGCTTTTCAGCTGCTGCAGCTGTAACCCATTCAAGCATATTCTTCCTTGTAATAACCAGTCTGTATAAAGTTTTAAATACTGCGTCAGTCACCAAATATGCTTGATATGGCAGAAAAATAAATAGCAATAAAACACGAACTAGTGTAGCCTTTAGACCGGTAATAACCGGAATGTGCCTTTTTTGACCTCGGGTTCTGAATCTTTTTGATAAAGTGTGGTCAATAATTCCTGTTACAAGCGGAAATGCCTGTACCGATACAGAAATAGTCAACCAGAAAAAGACTTTACCCGGAAAGATACCAAATCCCAGTATTATAATCAGCATCAGAAAAGGCGAAACAAGGCTTCGTCTTATATTATCAAGTATTTTCCAGCGTGAAATTGTTGAAAGAGGATTTGCTACTCTTTCACCGCTGCTGTTTGACACAGTAGGCCTCAGCCATCTTAAAAGCTGCCAGTCTCCCCTTACCCAACGATGTGTTCGGTTGGAGAAAGAGTTGTATCTGGACGGATAGCTGTCTATTAGTTCAATATCTGTTACTAAGCCAGTTCTTACATAAGACCCTTCCAAAAGGTCATGGCTTAAAACAGTATTTTCAGGAATTGACTCTTTTAACAAGTTGTGAAATACTTCAAGGTCATATATGCCCTTTCCTGTAAAGATCCCTTCTCCAAATATGTCTTGGTATATGTCTGATACCGCATTGGAATATGGATCTATTCCATATTCCCCGGCAAATATTCTGGAGAAAAATGATTTGTTTGCGCTTTCCAGATTTACACCAATTCGCGGCTGCAATAGACCGTACCCATCAACTACTATTCCCCTGTTTTCATCAACTACCGGAAGATTTAAAGTATGTGACATTGCTCCGATAAGCCTTTGCGCACCATCAATGGGCAATATTGTATCAGAATCCAGTGTTATTACGTATTTAATTTTGGGAAGCTCCTCAATTCCTTTTGATTTAATCGAATAAGATGTATTTGTATCACCTAGGAGCATGGCGTTGAATTCCATAAGAGCTCCCCTTTTTCTTTCCCATCCCATCCATTTATTTTGTCTTTCATTATACTGCCTATGCCTTAATAGAAAGAAAAATTGCGGATTATCACTCCTACCATATTTTTTATTCAACTTTTCTATGCTTTCTATAGCGGTCTGAATAATTTCATCATCACCGGGCATTTTCTCATTATCTGAATCTTTAAAATCACCAAGTAAAGCAAAATAAAGATTGTCGTCTTTATTTGCCAGAAAGTGCACTTCAAGGTTTTCAAAAAGCTCATGAACACACTTCTTGTCAATAATAAGAACAGGCATTACAACCATTGAGGCATTTTCTTCTCCAATACCTTTTTCAAAATCAAGTTTTGGAATAAAAGCGGGTTTACAAATATGGCTAAGTACCCAATTATTTAAATTAATTGCGATATCCGAAGCAGGTACTAAAACAATCAAAGCTGTTGCAATTCCAGCAATAAGGTTATATCCAGAAGCTATGAATGAATATCTGCTCACAAAATATGTGAACAGTATTGTAAGCAGGAAAATTGATCCTAGATACAAAACACTAGGATACTTTTTTAATACTTCATACAAACCAAAAAAGACATCAGGTTTATAGCCCATTTTTTGATCAAGCTCTGATACACCCTTATCTACCAGATAATAGCCTACATGTGTCATTCTGCGGTCTGTCTCTTGTTCTTTCGCATCTTTAGCAAGATCGAGAATTTTTCTTGCAACATGAGTTTCTGAAACTTTATATTTTCTTGCAAGCTGCTCAAGCTTATTTCTGTAATAATTTCTTGAAGGCAGATCCATTAATGAGTATGTCCCATCCGGGTCATCATTAAAGCATTTCTCAGTTAAACTTAAAGATTCAAAAACTTCAATCCAATCTAGAGAAGATATGAACTTTAAGCTTACTATACAATTTTCAATTGAATATTTAATAATAGCTTCATCATTATGCTCCTTCTGGGTTACTGCCTCGAGCGTAGTACCAAGCCGAGCTAGTTTTTCTTCAATAAAGTGCAATATAGGTGAACAAGAACGCCCTAATTTTCTAATTCTGTACGAAATATGCTCAAGAAAGGCCGGATTAATTTCATTGAGGCTTTTTATCTGGTTTTCAAGCGCTTTCAACGTTTTAACAGAATCCTGCCCCTCATCAGTCGCAAGACTATCTAAAAGCCTGTCTGCCTTTCTCTTTTGGATCCTATACTGCATTATTTTTTCGCATATAAATCTTAGTTTTTCAATTATTGCCAATCGGATCATTAAGGACAATACCCATAGCTCCTGATTAGTCAAAACGCTATGGGTTTGATAAGCCTTTATATACTTTACAAGTGCCCGGTCATCCACTCTACCGTTAGTATGTGAAACTAACTCTAGCGCAAGATTGTATATACGTGCATATCCTCTCATAGGTCCTTTTTCCAACGAAGGCAGTCTGGAGTATTCCTTTTTTGTAAGATCCTTTCTGATGCTTTTAACCTGCTCCTCAATTATATAAAAGTTATCAAGAAGCCATTCAGCTGCAGGCGAAGTCTTATGCATGTTCTGAACATCTAGGTTTAGACTTTTATAGACATAGATAATATATTTGTAGTTTTCATTCATTCTGAGAATAGGCCAATTAATGGTAATACCTTTTTTGACACTGCCCTGGTCAAAAGCCATTTGCCTTACATGCTCTTCAAGTTCTTCATTAGTCAACGACGCATCTTGTATTTTAATATCTAATATTCTTCTGTCTCTAGTTTGCGTTAAAAATAAACGCACAAAGATTACAGTAAGAGCCAGTATTCCAATCAAGCCGATCAAACTATAATAATCTTGCATATTATGTGACCTTCCTCTGTTTTAAATTCAATGACCGCTTTTTTTGCGAATTACGCACCAAAACGTTGGCGTACTGCTTCTTATTCACACGTTTTGTGTGCAACGTCGCCTGCGAGCGCTTTATCAGACGCTCCCAAAAGAAACATTTGATAAAATTGCACAAAAAAAACTATATTAAATATAGTTATCAAAAAGCACGATTTTAATACAAGGATTTCACATATATTGTTTTATAGGCTTTGTATAGGAAAGTTTATACGGCAATTTACAAACTACAATCCGCTTTTTTAGAAAAAATTATAACGATAAAGTGTAGCAACAGAACAGGCTAATTATTTTTCAGAAAACCGACGGTTCTCAGAATACAAAAATACTACCGCTTTATATGCGCCATCCGTGGCGCATAAAGCTAAAAAAACATCCTGTTTTTTTCACGCATTTTTATATTCTGCTCACCGGGTTTTCTTGCAAAATAAAGCCAATTGTTCTTTTTGCTACACTTTATCGTTCTTCACAATCTAAAATAGCTGCTTGAAATTCACAAAACCACTACTTTAACATGGTCAAGTGACTTTATTCGTTCTACCAGCCAGTCATGGCAGGTAAATATGAATACTTGTCTTTTTTGGGATATATTTTTTATAATATTCAAACCTTGTTCAAGTCTTGTTTCATCCCAGTTGATAAGCACCTCGTCCATAATGAGCGGTAAGCTGTGCCCATGAGGGTCAAGATGTTCAGCCAGTGCAAGTCTAAGAGCTAGGTAGACCTGTTCCCTGGTTCCTCTACTTAAAAAGTCAATTTCTCTTGTCTTTCCTGAAGCATATTCTCTCACTTCTACCAGCTTGCTTCCTTCTTCATCCATGATCAGTCGATCATACCGACTTTGTGTTATAGTATTAAGATATTCTCCTGCTCTTTTTAATACGTCAGGCTGGTGCTCTTCACGGTAAACACGATCTGCTTCTAGCAACACATTTTTCAAAAGAATGAGCCTGTCTCTTTCTTGTACGACACTAAGCCTTCTATCTCTAAGGTATGAAAGCTCACCTTCAATTTCTGAAGGTAAAGACCTTTTTATACGAAGTTCAATGTCTTTTTTTAATGTTCCTATCTCCTCCATAAGGCAGTTGGTCCTATCCTCCAAAATCTGGGTTTCTTCTTTCATACGATAAATTTCTTCTTCTGTTATTCCCTCCATAGAAGGGTCTTTAAAACAGCCTGATTCATTTATAATATCTTCAACGTTAGGATATTCCCTGTGTATATTCTCCATAATAACCTCAAAACTGTTTCTATAGCTCCGCTGTCTTTTAAGCTCTTCACCTTTTTCGTTAAGAGTATTTCCCGCTATTTGTTCAATCGTGCTTAGTATTTGATTCTTTTGTATTTTGAATTGGTTGTATGCATCGACGGTTTTAAAAAGCTCCATTTCAATAAGCTTAAGTTCAAAAGAAGCTTCTTCTTTTTCACGGCATAATGCAGCACATTCATCAAGACGTATCTCTAGATAGTTAATCTTGTCAATCAAACTTCCGCTAAAACTATGTTCTCCAGTCATGTTAAAAACTGCGTCAATATTTGTTTTATCTTTTTCAAGTCTTTTGTCAAGGTTAAAAATTTTATTTTTAATTTCACTAATTTCAAAAATCATTTCCTTCAGCCTAGTAATATCAGAAATTAGTCTTTCATCAGGTAATTCAATACGCTTTTGGGGAAATGGTAGCATGGTCAATTCTTCCCGAATCGCTCCTACAATAGTATCTCTTTCCTTATTTAGTTTTGCATTTTTCTCTTCATAATCCCTAATATTATACCTGTCACTCTTATTAAGGTACCACCACAAAATAATGAGAATAGCCCCAAAAAGCCCGGCAATAAAGCTTGGATAAATGTTTCCCGCCTTAAGAACTCCTATAATCCCAAGCAGAAAAACAGCTGCCGAGATAGCAGGCGTAAAAGGTGGCAACATTGTTTTTTTCATATGCTCTTTTAAGTTGGACTGTGTTATGCGACCATTTTGGAATTCCAAATCAACTATTTTGAATTTGTCCATTTTATCACGAATTAATGATAGATTAAGTGATTCTACTTTTTTTTCAAAGTTTTTATTAATTTCCTCATCCATTATCTCGTTCCAGTAAAAATGAAGTTTTTGTTCATTTGAAAAAAGATTCTCAAAAAGAGAACGACGCTCTATTGTATCAGATTTGATACGCTCACTTGCTTTTATTAAAGTCTTTATTTCATTACTGCTTTTTACTACTCGTTCCTCTTTTATTGAATACCGCAATATTTTATCCTTTAATATATTTTTACGTTCATTTAACTTATCCTTTTCCTGTTTTAGCATGTTCATGTCAACTTCTATTTCTTTTACCCTTTCTTCGGGGTCTTTGGGCAAGCTATCAAAGCAAGATACTTGGCCAGCTATTTCTTTAAGTTGATTAGCTCTATGAACTTGTTTTTTTAATGGATATATATATTCATACTTTTGGATGGCTGCTCTAAGCTGCACTTTTTCGTCTCTCACCGACAAAAGCTCTTTTTCCTTATCAATAAGTATTTGTTGTTGCTTTCTTATTTCAGCCTCATTTTCTCTAGCTGTTTTTAGTTCACCTAAAAGCTCATGAATTTTGTCATCAATTTCTCTGGATTTAGGTTTACCTCGTCTGTCTGTTCTCCATAGCTGCGATGCATTTTGCTCAACACCTTCAATAACTGATGACACAGAATTTAAAAAACCAGTATATTGCCCTCCTAAAAGCCTATCCTGTACCATCTTCCATGAGGAGTTGCCTAAAAAATACATATCATCAATGCATAGCGCAAACACTTCTGAAAAAACTTCAAAGGGCAAATGTTCAAGCTCAGGCACAGGGCGGTTCCCAATCTCTATTACATTACCTTCCCTCACAATCTTTCCCATAGCGCTGCTCATAAGCTTTCGTGACACAGTAATCGCGCTTCCATCCGATAAATCGATTTCAGCTTCGCACAAAGCCATAGATTCGCCCCAAGGCACATAGCGGTTATTGTCTCTTGATGAAGGCTTAAAACCATATAAAATTGTATATATCAAGTTGAAAAGCGTAGATTTCCCAGCTTCATTTCTTCCAAATACAACAACAATATCGTTATCTTCCATACTGTATTCACAGTTGTTAAGCACTCCAAAAGCGTCAGCTCTGATTCTTTTAATCCTCAATGCTTCGCCTCCTTTAAAAGTTTGGCTATTAAGTCATACTCCATGTTATTAAGCAGCGAGCGAAGGTAGCCAATTACTTGGTCGTCTCCTATATTTAGAAGTCCCGCAAGCTTTTCCGGCTTTAGCTTTAGAAGGAGTTCATCATCTTCATATAACTTTTCAAGAATATTAAGAGCTGCACCCAAAATATGCGGTTGCCCTCGAAAATGAGCAGGAATAACGGGTTGATTTATCTGGCTGTTATCTATCTCCAAATATTCAATATTTGCCAACGCTAAAAGCTCATCTTCCAATGCATTTATATTTTCTTCATCTTTTAAATCACTGTAGAGCAATGCTGGCCCTTTTAAATTGACTCTCAAAAGCATACTTTCACTATAGGAAACAATCTTGCCACTAATTTGTTCTTTTAAAAAACTAAGCAATTCTTCAAGTCTTTCTATGTTATCCAACCCTTCAATATTCACGTTTAGCCATACAATTGGTGATATCGGAATAAACTTTAAATCTACTTTTTTGTCATCATTTATTTCAACTAATACAATACCCTTTTGCCCTGATTCTTTCGGATTTCTTCCAATCAAATTTCCAGGGTATAAGGCATACGGCATGTCAGAAAGTATTTCCCGCTTGTGAATGTGCCCCAAAGCCCAATAAGTATAATTCTTCTCCATTAAGTTATCAAGCCTTGAGGGGGCATATCTACCATGTTCAGCTCCGCCAGAACCTGCAACCATGGTGTGAATCAAACCTATATGTGGAACTTTAGAATCAGTACACGGCTCAAATTTTTGCACAAGGTTTTCAGACACAGAACTGGTCTTATGTCCAGCACCAGTAATTCGAGTCAAAATATTTCCGAGCTTGTCTTCTACCTCTACTGTTACTGGTTCTTCGCTATTGAAAATTGTCACATTTTGCGGCCAGTTTAGCTTAGCTATTTGTGTGTATGGATCATGATTGCCTGGGGCATAAAATACATCAACGCCAGCATCATCCAGCCTCTTCATCTGCTCCATCATAAATATTTCCGAAGCAAAACTAAAAGTTCCACTATCAAAAAGATCACCTGCAATAAGAACTGCATTTACTTTTTTGCAAATGGCAAAATCCACAGCATTTGAAAATGCATTCGTTGTCCATGAAATAAACTTTGAACGCAGGGTTTTTTCTTTACCAGCAAAAGGCGTGTCCAGATGCACATCTGCCATATGTATGAATTTGAAACCCAAAACTTTTCCTCCTTGATACTTTACTCTGCTTTTTTTGCTAAACCGTCACTACATTACAACTGATATAACAGTATAATGAAACTGCCGCAGTCAGGGATGAAATCATGACTGCGGCAGTTTATTATTGGACATTTACCACATTGTGAATCTTAATGGATAAAATTGTGTACTGGTTTTTCTCTTGTCCCAGCTACGAAATTGTCACTGAACACTTCATAGGCTTCTTCATATTCCATTTTTGCAAGCTTATCAATAAGTTCAGATGCATCTGCCCACCAGCCGTTGAAATCTTCTGCAAATTTGACAACTGCAGTTAATTCGATTTTGCCATCACCATATTTGTCTGCAAATGCTTTCATTTCTGGGTCACTATATTTGTTATTAACCAGCATATCAGCAACTTCCTGATACTCTTTATCCTGAAGCATAGTTACAAATTTTACTGCAAAGCTGCTCCAGTCGTCAACCAAAGTAACAATTTCATCTACTGCTTCAAAATCCATCTGTTCGATGGTTCTTGTTAGATTTTCTTTTGTTTCGTCTGCACCTTCAACAAACTTCAGTGTTTCTTCCCATGTAGGATTGAAGTAGTCTAAAGTTGCACCAATAACACCATCATCGCTGTCCCATAGCGCTGCAAGCTCTTGAATGCCTTCTGGATCAATAAGTTCTACCTGAGCAAGCATGAGTTGTTTTGTATCCTTCAAGCCCAAAAATGCAGTTTTAAATGCTTCTGCGTTTTGTTCAATAGCTTTAGTGTCAATTGCTGCTACAGATTCTTCAAAAGTTGAAATCGCTTCATTAATTTGTGCTAAATAATCTTGATACATATCATAATATTTTTCGATCTCTGCAGTATAGCCTCCTAAAGATTCCTTATCTAGGAACAATCCCAGGAATTCTTCAAGATCTTTGTTATCAACAAGGTTTGTAACAACTGCATCTATATCACCTTTGTTAATAGCAGCAGTTATTTTATCCAAAGACCCCATCGCTCTGTTGTATGCTCCATAATACTTATCTATCTCACTTACATATCCATCTATAACTTCCTTCTCTATAAACATAGCGAGGAATTCGTTAATGGCTTCATTGTCGGTCAGAGTGCTGATTATGCTATCAATATCGCCACTGCCAATAGACTCACTAACTGCATCTAAAGCAGTCATAGCACTTGTGTACTTATCATAATAGCCACCAATTTGATCCGCATATTCATCAACTGCAGCATCGTCTATAAACAGACCTAGCAACTCTCTTAAACCCTGGTCATTAAGAAGGCTGCTAACAGCTGCGTCAATGTCACCACTGTTGATATTTGAACTAAACCTGTTCAAAGCGTAAATCCCATTATTGTACGTGATATAATAATCTTCTATATCAGATGCATATTTCTCAACTTCATTCTCGTCAAGGAACAAAGTAAGGAAGTTTTTAATATCATCCTTGCGGGTTAATTCATTAACTGCACCGTCAATATCACCGCTTGTTATCTTCGAAGTTACCAGATTAAGTGATGCCATTGCAGTACTATACTTTGTTGTATATTCCTTTGCGGTGTTAGTATATCCGTCCAGCTCTTCACGCTCAACAAACCAAGTTGCTAACTCAATGAGTTCTTCATCGCTTACTAGGTTATCGACTATCTGCTCAATGCTACCTTCAAACTTTAAAGATGTAATAGGTCTAAACCATTCAACTACTTTTTGCTGACCTTTTTCCAAGCTTGCGGAATACTTACTAATGTCATCTGCAGTAGCAAAATAAATTGCACTGTTGACAAGTTCCTCATCGCCTAAGAAAGTATTTACATACTCTTTAATTTTGTTTTCAGAAAGAGCCTCTGAGGCAGCTAGTTTATCCAAAAATGTTGCAACAGCTCCAGACTGATCAGCTTTAACTTTATCAATTTCTTTCAAAATATCGTCTCTGTAGCTGACTGCCAAATTAGCAATCTCGTCTTCATTAAGCTCAATATATGCCACTAGATTTCCTGTACCAAACTTTACTTCCTTAACACTAAATACAGGAGGCAATCCAAAGTCAGCATACTTAATATTGTAGGTCAAAACTTCTGATGGAATTTGTTTTTTAACAAATCCCGGAGCATTCATCTTGCCCAGTTTAAGATCATCTGCCTTAACTGTAATACCGTCATCTAACAGTGCAACATTAAGCTTTGCACTTAGAGGAGTATTCAACGCACCATATTTTGCATTGATGTATACTCTCTGGTCCTTTGTGTTTAAGATAACGTCCTTAATTTCAATATTATCAGGCAGTCCTAGATCCATTGAACCTATTACATCCTTTATCAGTGAATTTACCATGTCCTGATTTAAGCTAACTTCTAAAGTTTTATTTGCAGCATCATAATATGTGTTCTTTCGAGCTATTTCGTATATAATGTCGTCTTCAGCAATTTTCTGATATTCAAAACTGCCATCATATTCCGAGTTATGTATGCTTAAAATAATTCCTAAAGGTATAGCTATAAGCAACACGACTACAGCTGCAATAATTGCGATCAACCACTTTTTATTCACAAATTTCACCCCTAACATAAACTTTATTGCACATTTTTAAAAAGTAATATGCAATTGCAAAACAAAAAAAGATATTTGCCCATATTCAGCCTCATGTATTAAGGCTGAAGTACTTCTATACACCCACAATTGCAACCCTAATGAGTGTTCTTACTACGATGCAAATGCTTAAGAAGTGTTATTCATTACTTATCCCCCCTAATAATCAAGCATAAATATGAACTAAAGTATTCCAACTTTTTTCAAAAGTTTTCCTGTCCCTTTTAATTATGCCACAAACTTTAATTTGCTTCAAGTTTAAGTGCAAACTTCGTACAAATATTTTTCCACAACTATCTTGATTAACTTTAGGTCAAAATACACAAAAAGACTATGTATTATGTTTCTTTACTATTCTATTAGCACATGCAACAAAAAATTATAGTCATTTTAAAAACCATACGAAATTATATATCTTTTCTGTAAATCCTGTAGATACGGTAAAGTCTTCCTCCGACTTTTTCTACATTACGTATGGATTCTTTATTCATCTCTGCTATGCATGAACCTTCTCCATACTTAATTCCTTTTTGTCGCCCTTCTTTCATCAGTTTATAGTAAATAGCATTGTTAACACCTTTATTTCTGTATTCAGGTATTACAAACTGAGTAAAAATTCTAACACCATTTATTTTTCTTTTATACCAAAGATATTTAACAAATCCAAAAGGTAGAATTCGTCCATTCATTTGTTTTAGGACCTGGTTGAAATCTGGCAGGGCAGCGATAAAAGCTATAGGCTTTCCATCATTTGCCCGGGCAATATAAACGAAGTCTGCATCCATAAATTTTATCAACTGATTTATTTCCTTTTGAATTTCCTCATAAGACGGAGGAGTGAGGTGTTGCCATGATTCAGGCATTGCGTGATCGAGTATAAATTTTATATCTTTTATTTCTCTGTCTAAACTACGTCTATCAAACTTGTGTATTTGAAATTTGAATTTTTTCATAGCATATTCAATAACTCTGCTATACCTTTTTTCGGCCATCGAAGGCGGATCAAGATAGAATGCATAAAGATCCATATCCTTTTTAAAGCCATACGATTCAAACAATTCTGGGTAATATTCCGGATTATATGAATTCATTAGCACAGGGGATCCATCAAACCCTTTAATCAAAAACCCCCGGTAATCGTCACCTCCTGTAGGTGAAACAGGTCCTGTCACAGTTTTGGCTCCCCTAATATGAAGCCATTTTAAGGCATAGTCCAGCAGCATAAAAACAGCCTCTTTATCATTATAGGCCTCAAAAAGACTTAGATACCCTTCCTTTTTACCTTTTTTAGCGTTTAGCCTTTCATTTATTCCTACTATTATTCTCCCCACTATTTTGCCTTCTCTTTTCACAATAAAAAAAGCATGTGGTCCATTCGAAAAAAGAGGATTGTTCTTTCCCAAAAGAGTATTTAAAAGGTCATACTTTAATGGAGGAACCCAGTTATTGTCCTCTTTATAGATATCCCATGCAAAATTTATAAACTCTGACAAATCTCTTTTTTGGGTTAACTCATATACATTAATCATTATTTCTCCTAAAAATCTTTGTCTTAGTATTACAGCAGCAAGTTATTATGTGTTTTTTTACACAAAGTAAGGACATCTGTCCAAAAATCAAAATTCTATTTGGGCATAACTAAATAAGCAAGTAAAAATCCAAAAAAGTTCCCAACTGCATAACCAACAAGACCACAAATAAGTCCCGGAACAACAACCTCCCTGTTCTTTATTGCACCTGCAACAGGAGCTATAAAAGCGGGTCCAAAAATTCCTGCTACCGAAGTAATAATTGTAGTATCGGTATCTATCCTGAAAATTGCTGCTAATATAAAGTGAAGTATTATAGCCACAAACATTATAAACGCTGTATACCAGAAAATTACCGAGCTATTGCTAACCAAGTCTACTAAATTTACAGTAGAACCAATAGCAAGAGAAAACACAAGTATTATGTACTGTCCAAGTCTGTAGGTCCCTTTTATATTACGCAACCTCGGAACAAAAGATGCTCCTATCCCAAAAGAAGTTATAATCAACATAATTGGTGCAACATTTATCCCATCTGTGAAAAGTATCGAAATTCCAATAGCTGCAGCAAAAAAAAGTACAGATAAGAAAAATGCAAAAACTATTTCAGCTAGACGACCGATCTTTTCATTTAGCTTCATTTCTTTAATTGCAGCCCATATGGTTTCCTCAGGTACATCCATAATTGCACTCTCTTTCTGACTTTCATATGCCGGAAGAAACTTTCCAAGCAACCACTTAGCAATTGTAAAAAGGAAAACTAGATAAATACCACCTAGTATTGTATCAGAAGCATTAACAAGTATAAGTGTAGATTCCCTTACATTAAGCCCCATTCCTACTGCCATAAGGTTTGGTGTACCACCAATATACACACCTACAAGCATACCTGCTATTTTCCAGTATTCATCTATTAAATGAGAAAACAAAAATGCTGCCAGAACAGCACTTGCAAGTGCGCATAATATAAGCAAACAAAATGAAAGTATGGTTTTTTTTGCCAGCCTCAGCCAGCCCATAAAATCTGTTGAAAATAGAACAAGTGGTATGGCAAGAGGTATGGAAGCTTCACTTATTGTCATAGATAAGGATGTGTCAAGCGGTATGACTCTAATATTTGAAATGAAAATCCCAATTGCATAGCATAAAATAATGGGACTTACAAATCCAAATTTTTTACTGTAATTCGCTGCTTTTAAAACTACAATGGGAAATAACACAATAAATAATATTTGAAAAATCTGCAAATATTTTCACCCCATTTATTTCAAGTAATAATAGTTTAGCATATTATGGTTATTCAATACAACAACTTTGCTGATTTTTTATATTTTGCTTTCCGCCCTTTGGTACAGTTGTTTCTGTTCACTCGGGTATTATATCCTATGAACAATCATCTCTAACACTGCTATACAGCTTCAGCAAGGAAAACACAGTTTAAAATGCCTTTTCGTTAAGTAATTCCGTGAACTCACTTGCGTTCAAACAGCACGGACATTACTAAACTCTAAGGCATTTTAAACTTAGTTTTCCTAAGCTTTGCTGTAATTAGCCGTATTAGAGATGATTGTTCATTTATTAGTTTGCTAAGACCCTCTGAATAGTAACTGCTATTCACAGGTGGCTAATAAATATAATTCTGTTGTTGAAATAAATGTAAAACACTTGTATAATAACGTTAGGTTTAGCGAATTAAAATTTATAACGTAAAACCTCACAAACACTATTCATAAGAGGAGTGATGTTAATATGCAAATAGGCGTTAGTTCATATAGTTTTAACAACGCCGTAAAAAATGCTAGCATGGATTTCCTTGATATACCATTTAAGGCGAAGGAAATTGGTTTCGACGTAGTTGAGTTTTCGAAATTTTTACTTCCTGAAGGTGAAACACCATTATCTTATGCTCCCAAAGTCAGGGAAGCCTGTGATAAAGCAGGCATTAAAATTGCAAATTATACAATAGGGGCAGATTTTTTAACAGGCTCAAACGGCGATTGGGAAAAAGAAGCCACAAGACTTAAAGATGAATTAAAGGTAGCTCAAATTCTTGGAGCACCTGGAATGCGTCATGATACAACTAGCGGTTTTGGTGATGATGTAAAACGTGCAAGGAGTTTTGATGACGCACTACCCACATTAATAAAAGGCTGTAGGACAGTCACAGAATATGCTGCAAGCCTAGGTATAAAAACAATGATTGAAAACCATGGTTTCTTTGCCCAAGACAGTGCACGCGTTGAAAAAATAGTGAGCGGTGTGAATCATCCTAACTTTGGTGTTCTTGTTGACGTAGGAAACTTTCTTTGTGCCGATGAGGATCCGGGAAAGGCAGTAGGTCTTTTAATGCCATATGCCTTCCACGTGCATGCAAAAGACTTTCACATCAAATCAGGAATGATGCCCGATCCCGGTAAAGGCTGGATATTTACACGAGGAGGCAACTACATTCGTGGCTCAATTATCGGTCACGGAGACGTTCCTATAATGCAATGTCTGAAAATAATGAAAAAGGTTGGGTATAACGGTGTTCTTTCAATTGAGTTTGAAGGATTGGAAGAACCGGTTAAGGCTATTTCATTAGGGTTTAAAAATTTAACTAAATATGTAAGTGAAATATTTGGCTAATAAAGATTTAGCAATCATAAATATGTTTTTTAGGTGGAGTGTGGATAAACTAAAATGAATAGTATAGTACATATCTTGTCAATTAAATAGTATGTACTGTTAAGCATTACAAATCTTTGCATATGAAAGGAGACGTAATGTATGGGTATAACTGTTAAGAAAATCGAGAAATGGACTAAAAGAAAAAAAACTGCAAAGCTTTTAAAAGCTATGAGTTCTGAGGAAAAAGATATTCGCCTTGCGCTTGCAAAGGCATTGGGTACTATTGAGAATGAAGACTCAGTTAATGGGCTTGTTGGTCTTTTAAGGGATGTCGATCCAGAAATTCGTGTTGCAGCAATTGAATCCCTTAGAAATGTAGGCAATAACAGGTCAACAGAGTTTGTTAGGTACCTTGTTAACAATGACAATGACGAAAATGTCAGAAAAGTTGCTTCGGAAGCACTTAATATTCTAAAAAATAAAGAAGCTAAAGAGGAATTGTCAACTAAATAGAATTTTCGTTAATGCTATATCCACACTCCATATCCTTTATATATATACATACGTACATACATACATACATACATACATACATACATGCTAGCATCAGTTCTATAGCATATTATGATTAATACATCACAAAGTTACTTATCTTATGAGTAACCACAATATCTTTATACTACACACATATAATTATTTGGGGAAATCTGTCGGGAATCCTCTGAACTTTAAATAGCGATATAGTTCACTGTTTTTAAAAAGGTGGCTTCGCCACTTTTTTTCGTCAGGGAACCTTATAGTTCCCTTCGACGGATGCTCCGCATCCAAAAAAAACCTCCTTAAAGCAGCAAAGGGGCTTTCCCTTTGCAATCCCCATTGTCTAAGAAAGTATACTTTCCTAGACAATAAAAAAGCGTAGAAGTAGCTTTACTTTTACTCATCTAGAACAAAACTCTCCATAATACTTAAAACTAAATCCCTGTTTTCCTCCACCTTTGTGTACAATGTCCAGCCTGAAATATTAATATAACTATCTTCTGATTCAACAGCATAAATCCAGTAGGCTATTTCCACCTTGTCAATAGTTCCTTTAATTCCAACTAATATGGCTTTTTTTCCATTCAACTCTGTATCAATAGGCTCGCAGAATTCATAAGCCTGCATTGATTTTAAAACATTTGCAACAATAGCATTATAATAATTTGTAAGAGTAATGTCATCATTAAAAGCATCCTTTTTATTACTAGCTACTACAACAAACATATCGTTTTCGCGTAAAGATACCGCAATGTCTGCTTTTTCATTCAATTCTATATCGGATTTATTCCAATCGACAGGCAATGTGATTGTCATCCTTCTGTCTTTACTAGTTACATTAACTGTCTTTTTAGAACGAGTTTGTTCCACTTTTCTATTTGTCAATATACTTTCAGTCTGCTCATTTTTAAAGCTCTTTAAGACACTCAAAATCTCCTGTTTGTTCTGCTCATACCTACCAAACACTGTCCATCCAACAACTTGGGTAAAGCTGTTTTTTGAATCAACAACCATTAGCCAGTATACAACATCAATATCGGTCACAGTACCATTTATCTCTACCAAGATAGCTTCATTACCGTTTATATTAGTATCTATTGGGTCTCCAAATTCACAGCTTTCCATACCTGCACAAATATTTTTCATAACTACATTATAGTAATCCTTTAACTTTATATCATCTTCAAACGCTCTTTTGTTTTCGTTTATCAGAATAACATATTTTTCTTCACTCTCCATTGAAACAGATATCTGTGCCTCTGCATTAAGTGGATAAGTGCTTATCTTCCAATATTCAGGGACTTCTAAACTTAGTCTCCCATCCTCATTTTGAATGATTTTATGCGTACTATTTTGATTTATATCTTCCGAGCAAGCACAAAGAATAAAAATAATACAAATTATTGTGATAACCCTCAATACTCTACATTTCATTTTTTACAAGTTTCCTCCAAAGTCCTCAGAATTTTTGTTGCATCACTTTTTATATTTTATCTGTTTTCAGCATATTTCGTCAACCTATGATCTATCTTTTACGTAGTGAAGCTGCATTGCAGTATGGTAATGTTGTTCGCAAAACAGTTGGGTGTGAACTGTAATATGTCAGGCGAGACCTTACCGAAGATAGACTTTAACTTTTCATTTTACCTCATTTTACCAAATCAATAAGCTTCTCAAAAAGGATTGCACTTTGTCGAATTTTGCGCTATAATGCCTCTATGACGCAAGGAACTTGCTCTATGTATTTACTTAATTACAATTTTTACAAAAGTTTTATAACAACCAAGGAGGTTCTGTATGGAACAATTATTAGAGGGTGTTCTGGGATTTCACTGGCAATACCTAGTTATGTATCTTATCGGTGGTGTATTGATTTATCTAGCAATAAAGAAGGAATATGAGCCTATGTTATTGCTTCCGATTGGCTTTGGGGCAATTATTGTCAACTTGCCATTAAAATCAGTATGGGAGTATACTAAGGAACTTGATGTAACTGCTACATCACTTATAAATAAGTTTCCTGAATTTAAAGATTTTCTTGCTGAAAATTTTAGTTATGTATTCGAGAACGGTCAAGCTTTTAAGGTTGAGCCGGGAATTCTACAAATATTATTTAATTCAGGTATACTTACCGAATTATTCCCGGTACTAATATTTGTAGCAGTTGGAGCAATGATCGACTTTACTCCTCTATTTAAGAGTCCAAGGATGATTTTCTTTGGAGCCGCCGCTCAGTTTGGAATTTTCTTTACTGTCTTAGCGGCATTATTCTTGAACAAGCTGTTTCCTGCACTTAATTTTGATCTTAAAACAGCATCAGCTATCGGAATCATTGGAGCTGCAGACGGTCCAACTTCTATATTTGTCGCTTCAAAATTTGCTAAGGATCTCATAGGACCAATATCGGTGGCAGCATATTCTTATATGTCTCTGGTTCCGATTATCCAGCCTCCGGTTATAAGGGCGCTGACAACAAAGAAAGAACGCATGATTAGAATGGAGTACAAAGATACCACGGTTTCTAAAACCACTCTTATTCTTTTCCCTATTCTGATTACAATTGTTGCGGGTATTTTAGCACCTATTAGTGTTCCACTGGTAGGCTTATTAATGTTCGGTAATCTTATAAGGGAATGTGGTGTACTTGAGAGGCTTTCCAAGTCAGCACAGAATGAGCTGGCTAACCTCGTAACATTATTACTTGGTATTACAATTGGCTCAACCATGTACTATGATAAGTTTTTGAAAAAGGAAACACTTATAATTTTAGCTTTGGGATTGTTCGCCTTCGTATTTGATACTGCAGGTGGCGTTATGTTTGCAAAGATTATGAACCTATTTTCAAAAGAAAAAATCAACCCAATGATCGGCGCTGCTGGAATTTCTGCTTTCCCGATGTCTTCTAGAATAGTTCAGAGAATGGCAAAAGAAGATGACCCAGAAAACTTTATACTTATGCAAGCAGTAAGCGCAAATGTATCAGGTCAGCTTGGATCTATTGTGGCAGGTGGTATCGTACTTGCTGTAGTACCATGGCTATTATCACTTTAAGATAATACTTTATGGAATGTAAGTTTTAACCTTAAGCTAGCGTATTTTGAAAGAGAGGGTTTGTTCTATGAATGAAATGAATCTAGGTATACAGTTAATGGGCTTTGGAATTATAGGAGTATTTACAGTACTTATTCTTTTTTACTTTATAATAAAAGCTCTAATGAAGTTTTTCCCGGATAAGAAGGATAATGACATAAAAAATAATAGTTAATTACAACTGCAAAAACGCCCACCTAAAGTGGGTGTTTTTTTCTTGAAAGCTTTTCTACCGCACAGGGGATTGCAAAGGGGAAGCCCCTTTGCTGCTTTAAGGAGGGTGCTCAAGGAAGCGGAGCATCCGAAGAAGGGAGCCATAAGGTTCCCTAGCGAAAAAAGTGGCAAAGCCACCTTTTTTAGAGTAATTTCGAAAACTAACTCCCAGTAAAAATATGGGAACATTTTCTGGATAG
>CAYPLH010000008.1:0-103152 GCA_964411505.1 uncultured Clostridiaceae bacterium
ATCACATCCTAATAAAATAATTTTAACACATCTTATATCAAAATTATATATCAAATACTTGTTCGGGTCAAGGAAAAACTTATTTTTATTTATGCAGTACGCAGGCGACCTTATGTCGCCTGCGCATTACTGTAATACAACAAATCCGCCATTATTTTTATATTAAGTGTCACTGCAGGTATATTATTTCAAGCACAGGTTTTATATCACTGTCAGAATTATCCTTTGATGCATAATCGAGTCTTACTCCATTATTTGATATCAACTGGAAGGAGTAAACACCATTTTCTGTGATACTTCCTGTTATATCAGCCTCTATCCATGTGTCAATTGCTGTGGTATTATTATATGAACCCACCTGTGCTGTGGCTGCCGGCATGTTGCTCCATGTTATGCCGCTCTCAGTCCATGAAGTATTTGAATTGCTCCATACAATTGTCTCTCCGGCTGGAGTTCCACCTCCCTTTCCCACAACATATAGCTTCAGCTTTACGCTCTGTACATCTTCGGTTATTCCTGTTACATTAAACTTCAGATAGGCGTATTTGGTATAACCCGTAGTAGTGTTTACTGCCATCACAATGTCGCTGCCATAGCATGTGTCCGGATTAGCTACCGCAACATGGGCATCAGCTGTCGGTGTGAATTCTACAGTAGTCAAGGTAGGGGTCGGTGTTGGTGTTGGTGTTGGTGTTGGCGTTGGTGTTGGTGTTGGCGTTGGCGTCGGTGTTAGCGTCGGGTCATCTGCTACATATTCATGACCTCCAATATCAGGGTTTGAACCCCTTACCACACCGAAAAAGTCCTCTGTGACCTGTGCCACTGGTGTCCCTTTATTTATACATGGCGAAGATGCAGTGATCTTGTAGAAATCACCTAAGTTGCATAGCCCTGTCATGTTAAGCTTGGGATCTCCGATAACATCATTGACATGTGACACCCATCCTGATACCGAGGTTGACCAGTTGTTATTACGGAATGTCACTCCAGGGTACGCAGTAGATCCAATATTCAAAAAGCTTTGATTAGGCAGCTTTTTTAATATATTGTTTTCTACATACGAATTATGGTCGCTGCTGCTTTTGGGTGCAATGATACTTATAGATACATCACAGTCCACAATAGTGTTATTGGATACTACCATATTATTCATGCGTGAGTTTACATGCTGTCGCCATTTCCCGAATCCTATACCACAATTATACATAAAGTTGTTGATTATTACCTGATCCGTACCCATAGGAAGACCTGGGTATGAATAGTTTTCGTCATTGGTGATAAGACCCGGCGATGGTTTTACTCCTCCTCTGTAAAAGGTAACATCGTCAGTATAGTAGATGATATTTCTTTGAGTAAGAGAATAAGCGGAATTGTCAAGGTATAACCCAACAGCCCAATTATCCCAGCATATATTATCCTAGATGATTGAATGCTTAGAACGCAGATCTATTATTCCTTCTCCGTGGTTCTGATAGACCTCGCAATTTTTCACGATGTTGTATTCGTTATTTACAACCATCAGAGCACCCGGCCAATTTTCAAGGTTTCTCCTTGGCGGTGCATTGCTTCTGGCACATTGCCATACCTTGCAATTTTCTATTGTAGTGTGTGATGCCTGTGAGTTTACACCACTACTCCAGTTATAGTTAATGTCAAGGTCACACAGGTGTATGTTTGAGTAGTCCGGATTTGTTGTTACACCGCGTCCTCTGGAATTTTTTACAGTGAAGTTTTTAAACCTGACAAAGCTTCCTCTAACCGCAACCATCGGCTTGTATTTGGCATTAGGATAGCTTCCCGTAGGCAGCGTGTCTTGCCCGTCGATGACCACGGTTTCTCCAGGATAGCCTTCGATTGTTATATAATTGTTACTTGTTCCTGAAACAGTAATTGTTACAACCTCATTATAAGTCCCTTCCCGGACAAATACCGTATCACCAGCCTGTACAGTATTGGCGCCCTTCTGGATGGTTCTGAATGGTTGGGACTTTGTGCCAGGATTATTGTCATTGCCCGAGGTGGAAACATAGTAGGTATTTCCCGCTGCTATAACGGGTTGTGTGCTTACCGGCATAAAAAGCTGCGTAGCCAGCATAAATAACACTAGAATGCATAAAAACCTTCTCATATTTTTCATACAGTTTACCTCCTAAATGATTAATCATAGTGTTGTTTCCTACCAGGTTAAATATTTAACCGGTATCAATGTACATGTCCTCACCTCCAGATAGCTTATTTCTCATCTATATCATCCCACATAGTGTAACCCTTCACTGTTGCATTAATGTCAGCACTGCCTGTTCGGTAATTTGATACCTCAAACTCTATTGCATCATCCCATACGCTGTCCTTTACCCCATCAATAAGTTAAACTTTAGCATAAATCAAATCCCTAATTTTTATATGCCTTTCATCACTATCCTTCCGGGCGTTCCCTCAATCCCGGTTCTAAAAATTTTGCTATTATTTCTGCCGCCTCCGCTCGAGTTATATTTGATTCGGCATTATATTCCCCTGCAGTGTTTAAAGCAATAATTCCCTTTGAATAAATCTGTAGCGCAAAGGTCGCCCACATTGGCTTTATACTGCTGTAGTCTTTTATGTTTAGTCTGCATTCCGTCATATTGCTTGGGTTTGCCTCTCCCCTTATTACGCATGACTTTGCAAGGATTGGAGCAATCTCGCCGCGTTTTATAGGAAGGGTATAATCGGTAAATTCTGTGCCAATGATTATCTTCAATTCCTTTGCTTTTGCTATGTGATCTGCGGTACCGCTATATTCGCCTTTTATGTCCTCCAATACTCCCATAGAAGCTACAGCCATTTTTATAAATTCATCCACGGTAACTGTATCTTCGGGTCTGAAGGTATTGTCAGAAGAAGCGCTTATAATGTTTTTTGCAAGAAGAAGGTTGATATATTCAAAGGAACGATCCTCTGCCTTAACATCCTTAAGCTCTGATGCCGGTGATAAATCCGGTGACGACTGAATTTTTCCCTGGTACTCAACAGCTCCGATATCCGGGCTGCTTCCCCTTGCATGTTTGAAAAAATCCTCTGCCACTTCAGGTACAGTCAGTGCCTTATCTATACAGATTGAGTCTGCCAAAAGCTTATAATACTCAGGCTGGTCAATGGATCCTTCCAGCAAAAGCCCTGGGTTACCATAAACGTCTCCGCTTTGCCCCCACCATCCGCCGGGCGCTCCCGACCAACAGTTGTTTCGGAAGGTAATACCAGGAATAGGCGTACTGGATGTTTCAATCAACTTCGCTCCCAGTTTTACATGTATAATATTATTTTCAAATACCGTATTACTGTCCTGTTTTTCTAAAGGTTCACTTATTCTTATCCCTACCCCTGCTATATTAATAAAAGTATTGTTGGAAACCTTCATATCAATAAGAGCACTGTCTGCACGCTGTCCCTTCCAGAAGGTAAATCCTGTTGTGGTATTCGAGACAATATTGTTTATGATAACCGCTCCTTTTCCCATAGCTCCGCTGCTTAATGAAGCATAATGCTCATCTGCTACCACTATTCCAGTAGTTGTGTATAGCTGCGAACCTTCTTTCTGGTAGAGAATATTTCTTTGAACCAGTGGGTTTATCGCATTGTCAAGATATATAGAGCAGGATCGTGTAGAGCTTATCAGATTGTCCTCAATCACAGAATTAGAAGACCTCAGTATCCCCATGCCTTCATTGTGAACATCATGAACGAAATTCCTCCGCATGATGCAATCCGAAGTGTCTATAATAGCTGTCGCATATGGTCCGGGTGGTTCCACTAAGACAGAAAAGCTGCAGTCGCTTATTTCTGAATCTTCAAGTACGCCGTATCTCCCCCGTAAGCCTACGCCGTACATGTAAATATGATATATGCTCAAATTCCTGAATGTCACATACTCCCCTGTCGCAGCTGCCTGAACCCCTCTTCCCCTGCTGTTTCTAACCGTCATGTCCTTTACAAGCACATAGCTCCCTTGAACATTAAATATAGGTATATATTTGGCAGTTTTAATCTCGCCTTCGGGAAGGATATTTTCTCCGTCCAGCACAGCTTGCTCTCCCGGATAACCTGAGATTATAATGGGTGCATCTTCAGTACCTGAATTAAGTACGGTTACCACCTCAAAATATGTCCCTCCACGGATATACACCGTGTCTCCCGCCCGTGCCTCACTAGCTCCCTTTTGAATGGTTTTAAAGGGCTTCTTCAGTGTGCCGTCATTGTTATCGTCGCCGTCAGTTGAAACGTACAAAAACCCTTCCTTCCCCGTTTCCGCTGATTCTGTTCCCTTACCCGGCTCAGTTTTCTCTGTCTGTATTTTTTTATCCTTATCGGAATTGCATCCCGCAAAGGAGAAACAAAATGCCAATAAGAAAACCATAAGAATTATGATACTTCTTTGACTCTTTTTCATTTTTAACCTCCATTTCTGCCTTGTGCAAAATGAATTTGCCTTTGTATAAATGGGCTTAAATTCATTTGTTGCACATGCAACTTATGATTTTACTGCAACAACACATACTGGTGAATAAATATGCATATCAACCTTTGAGAATTATGTATTTCATATATAAAGTACCCACAAAAGGCTTTTATGTGTAAAATATAAATGCTTTACAATCTTTTTTGCAACAATCTCTATTTATTTCCTATTGCAAAAAGTGCGTATGTGCATTAGTGTTTTCGGATGTTTTAATTTCTTTTTAAGCTGCTCTCCAAACACTTCGAGTTAAATTTTAAAACAAGGTCAGGATTTCTCCTGACCTTGTTGCTGCGGTATTTCTCGAATATTATTTTTTCTTTCTTATCCCAAGCAGGATGCCTGAGCCCGCTAACGCTGCGGCAGCACACAGGATTATCATGCTGCTGTCTCCGGTAGGCGGATTAACAGGCGTTGTGGGAGTGGTAGGCTTAGTTGAAGGAGGCACAGGCGTAGGCGCAGGAACCGCGCCGGCAGCAAGTGTAATTGTCCCCCACTGCGTTGCATTTGCGTGACCTTTTGTCCATCTTACAATACCGTCAGCAGTACCCAAAGCCATCGAATCGTCGTCAACCATCAAGTTAAACCCGATTTTCGTGCCAATCTCTGCTTTACCCTTTATTTCTACCCAAGGGAAAGCGATTTCAGTGATATACCCATCAGTACCCTTATTAACCGCTGTCGTCAGGGTTCTTGTGTCATATCCTCCACCCTTTGGCAACCCATTAGGTCTGATAAAATAAGATACAGCATTATTTACTGTAATATGCCACTGGCTGTCGTTGCTGTCCATTCCTTTTTCGGCTTTTTCGTTCAATTCATCCACAAAAAGCTCTACGTTGTCTCCGTCCCAAGCGTTTGTACCAGTATTTGTCACTATAGGATCCGCCACCTCTACAAGAACATACAGGTTATCCTCATCCCACATGGTGTAAGCCTTTACTGTTGCATTGCTTTCAGCGTTGCCAGCTACATAATTGGTTAACACAATCTCCTTTGCATTGTCCCATACACTGTCCTTTACCCCATCAATAACCGGTGTTCCTTTAACCGCCTCAGATGTATAATCATCATCAGCAAACGCCGCCATTCCAAGGCAAGACATCAAAACAGTTATCACCACTACACAAACCAATACTTTTCTTTTTAAAGTTAACATAGAACAAAACCTCACTTTCTTTTTTTTGCTATATTTAAAGTGAATACAGCCTTAATTAATAATATCTTTGTGATCTTTTGGTACTAGGTACATAATCAAAGTGGGCTGTGTCATAACCCAAATAGCGAACACTTACATTTGCAAAACTTAAATTCTTGATTTTTATTTATTTTTTGCAAATGTAAGTTACAAATTGACTGCACTCCTGCTATTTAGGGTACATCACCTTAATAACTGCACCCGGCCATAACGCCTCAACTCCATGTTCGTTATCATGATAAGGTACCGCTCTTATTACAAAATAGTTTGCTCCTTCCCGAATATACTCTAATGGGATTGAAAACTCGTCAATTCCATAATTATGGTTTTTACCCAGAGTATTCGCAATGATATTTGCATTAAGCTCAAAACTCGCAGTTCCAGCGCCGTTCCACGTTACAATCGTCAATTTAGCTTCTTCCGCTTTAGAAAGATCTGCATCTATATTCAGCCGTGCCAGCACGCTCATCTGGTTATTTACCCCATACTTTTCCGGAACATTAACAGTTTTATACATCATAATTGATTTTGTGTCCCTTTCAAGCCTAATATCAGTCAGCGGGTTTGTCACATAGCTAATCCCATCAGTGTTTGTAATGATTGCAGCAACCTTCATTTCCTTTTTCTGATCAGGCACCCAGGTAGAATCCCACTTGACGGAAAAAGGTGTAGCATCACTTGACCCAACATTATTTTTTATTTCACCATATTTATAAGAGCATTGCCACTCGTCATAAATTCCGTCGCCGTTATAATCAAAATCTTCATAAAATCCAACATAGTCAACTCGCATCACCTGTTCCGGACTACCATCTACCTCTACCTCGAATGTATGACCGTCGCCTATAACCCCGCCATTATCCAAGGGCACTATATTTCCAGTTGTGTGTTGTTTTTCCTGATCATAATAAATCCTGAAGGTAACCGAATACACACCCCATTGAGGCCAGCTGACGGTTCCCCCGCAGGTAAATTCCAGTATATTATTTCCTTCCTTAATATGCTCCAACGGTAAATCAACTTTCGGATACCTGAATTGATAATAATATTCATGCCTGGATTCCGCTCCTACATGTTCTGATTCGGGAACAGACAACCATTCATTGGAATTGAGTCTCACTCTTTTGTCGGCAGTCCCGGCGTGCCCTCCCCACAGTTCAACAATCATTTCGGCCTTTACAGCATGCTCTAAATCATCTATGACCATATGGTTTATTCTATTGGGCAAATATCTCGCTGCTCCAGCAGCAGTTGCATTAGGACCGGTAACCCTTTGGTATGAGCCAGCATTTATGTAAGGTCCCTTCCATATAAAATCTTTAAAAATATCGCCCTCAACTAACCCATCAAGGGCCTGCAGCTTTTGCTGCATATCCATCGGCGCTTCACCTTCATCAATTTGCGAAATCTTCACGCCATTCCCTGTACTTTTATCTAGGTCTTCTGTCAGCTCCGCAGAAATTGCACCTTCCTTTTCTCTCCCACAGCCTGTAAATGCCGTAAGTACCATAATCACACATAAAATACAAATAATTTTTTTCATGTTTTCGTCCTTTCTCCGATTTGCTATGAAAACCTTATGGCTTCTTCTACTAATCCAAATTATTTTTAAATAATTACATAACTTTAGCGGCACTGAAAAACAGACTCATTAAATGAAAATCTAGCAATCACTATATGCAAAGTAATAATTCTAAGCAATACAACTTTTAATATCCACTAGAACCGTAGTATATTTCAAAACCATATTGCAAGAATAAAGATGTTGCATATAGTATCCCCTTCTCAAAAATCTAAACCTGCAGAAGGGAGATATACTACCTATTTTTACATATCACCCATAAGGCGCTTTTAAAAGATTTATATATCTGACAAGTGATTTTACTGCAATAACTTGAAAATCATTCATATTTCATGCACAAAAACCTTTTCTCCGGCATTTTATGCATGAAATATGTGATTTTCGAAAGCTAATATGTGTATTTATTCATCAGTAAGCGTTATTGCAGTAAAATCACAAGTTAATTATATATTCTAAATTAAAGGATTCATACCTCGAATTTCTTACTTATTATCAATTCTGTTACTTGTTATAAAAAAAATTGGATATTGGGCAGATTTGCAAAGATTATTTTAACCACTTAAAGAAATCAGCATACTTATTGGCAGACTGTATGCAAGGAAACGAACTCAAATGGCAAATTTTCTATACATAATTTTACTTGCTATCGTTAGGCTTCTCAGTTTTTTAATTTTCTTTTATGCGATTGCCCTGCTTCAAATGCAGGGCATGTCTTAAAAAGGTCTTTAAAATATTTTACTACTAGATTACGGATAAGAGTCGATATTTAAACACCTTGCATTCTAGTTGGCACAATATCTAAGCATCAATGCCACTTCCTTACTAATAAATCGCTTCTCAAACATCTTTATGTAACCTGAAAAATCATATATCTATATTATTTAATATTCTTTTGAGCTCCTTTAGTTCACCTTTTGTCAGCGTTACACCCTTACCCATTTTCTCATGCCCCGGTGCCCACTCTCTAATGTCATACTTAGGCTCCCGGTCGTTCCAGCTAATGATATTAAGTTCTTTTGTCCAACCTTTACTTGATTCGGACAATACCCCAGTTTCTTCTATAATTTCATATTTAATTTCTGGCATAATAAAACCTCCACTTTCTTATTCCTTTGCTCATTAATTCTTATCATTTTCAATACCCAACCAAAACATCAAAAAACTGAGTATTGCTCATTAATATTTTATCTCTTTCCTCAACTTCTCTATTTTTTCAAATTCAAGACCTGTTAATTTTTTAATCAACTCAATGGACATCCCCTCTAAAAGCCCAGCTTTTGCGGTCTCAATTTTTTCTTCAAAACGACCCATTTCCTTACCTTCAGTTATACCTTTTTTTATACCTTGCTCCATACCTTTTTCCATACCTTTTTCAATGCCCTTTTCAATGCCCTTTTTTAGACCTTGCTCTATGCCTTTTTGTTCTCTTTTTATAAACTCATCTTTTATTGCCAGCTCAAAATTATATATCAAACACTTGTTCGGGTCAAGAAAAAACTAATTTTTATTCATCTAGAACTAATCTATTGGAATACCTCAACTAACTCAGAAATCAAATCACTTAATATTACCATCCTCAAACAATACTTCCTCAAACTTTTCACCCGAATTATACAAACATTCTGAAGTAATCCATGTAATCGGTTTATCATATTTCTCGGAGTTCAAATCCACATAAAAGTCTCCTGCAGCCATCATAAGCATCAACTTGTCACTTCTGAAGTTTTCCCTCTCACTGTCAGGTACCTTTACACGTTCGAAGTTGTGCTCCACTATATCAATCTTGTCCAATATTTTTCCTTCCGCATCAAACACATTGATATATACCTTACTTGCTCTGAGCTCTTCAAGGTATGGTTTAATTTCTAATCCCACTAATATGCGCGCCGATTTCAACCTGTTATTTTCAACCTCGGTATCACGAAATAGAAACCGGAAAGCTTCATATCTGTTGATCTGTTCCGGGATTACTTCTGATCCTGTAAGCTCGCCGTTTATATCCAGCCAATAGTTATATTCCACATTGGGTTTAGCTTCAAATTCCGCATAATACTCTGCTCCTCCGCTGTTTTCCATCAGAACCTTTTTTGTTTCCCCCGAAGCTTTATCCTTGTAGTTCAGCCAAATGACTTCATCTCCTTTGCTTTTATAAAGCCCCGCTGTGGATTCTATTATTATACTTTTATTTTCGTACCTGCTCTCCCATTTCACTTCCTTTAAGGTTTCATACTGACCTTTAAGAAGCTCAGACATTTCATTTACTCTTGATGAAAGATAATAATCAAGCGATGTAATTTGATTATGTATCTGATCAACTCTGCTTCTTAAAATCTGGTTTTCGCTTTTCAAATCCTTTATAACACCATAGGTTACATACTGAAACACTAACAGTACAAAAATTAAAATATATAATATCTTCGAGGTTTTTTTACTCTCCATTACAATCCCCCCTTCTAATTTCAAAAACTACTCTTATCTTAATATTATTAACATATCTCTAAAATCCCAGCTTAACTGCTTATGGTCAAAAAAGAATTGTATAGAACATGTCTTGTCATCCAGAAAAAGAAGAACGATATTACCAATAAAACAATACATGCTAAAATCGTTCTTCTTATACATTCTGATCTGTATTAACTATTTCTTATAGCGCTCAGCCATTTCTTCCAGCGATACATTTTCTACTTTTGGAGCATAACCGACTGATCCAAATTCAACAATAAGAGTTCCTACAATTTCGCAAACTCCCTTCTTGAAACAGTCTATAATGTCAAGGATACCTTTATCGATAGTATCTTTACCCGTTATAAGGGTGTCCATAATAGGTGTAATGTAAACTCTTGGATCAAACTGATCCGCCTTTTCCTCCATAATGTCCCAAACAGAACCGATAACTTCATTCTTCTTCATTTTGGGATTATTGTAGAAATATTCTCGTATATTTCTTGTAACTGCTAGGCGAATATCGGTATCTACATTAATTTTTCCTACACCAAATGGAATTACTGACTTAAGCTGATCCATTGGTATGCCGCTGGTGTTTTTCAGTTTTCCTCCAAGAGCATTAATCTCTTCAACAACATAAGCAGGTACCGAAGAAGAACCATGTGAGACCAGTACACCAAAAATACCTTCATGTTTTAGATTTTCCATGCTTGCAACAACAATTTCTTTACGGAGCTTTACATTATCTCCTTTAACAGCGCCATGCTTGGTACCATAGGATATGGCCAAACAGTCAACTCCAGTTTTCTTAAAGAATTCGCACACTTTCATAGGGTTTGTATAGGTTGACTTTTCAGAAAACACATCGTCCTCAACACCTGCAAGTACTCCTAGCTCCCCTTCCACAGTAACACCACGTGCGTGAGCAAACTTAACAACCTCGCGAGTCAGCTCAACATTCTGATCAAAAGGCAAATGAGAACCATCTATCATGACTGAAGTATAACCTCCGTCAATAGCAGCCTTAACTGATTCAAAATCCCTTCCGTGATCTAGGTGAAGGACAATCGGAATAGGCGAGTCTTCGCCAAATTTCTTAACAGCTTCAGCTATTCGTCTTGCACCAATTTTCTTATCTTCCACTGTTCCATTCATAAAGTCAGCTCTACCGCCCATAAAAGCATTGGCAAGGTCAGCTCCTTGAAGAATAGCCGCTGAGCGGAACATTTCATGTGCTTCAATAACAGCTTGAGCTTGCGCAACTGTATTTACATTAAACGCTCCATGGGCAAACCCATATTTTTGTGTAGTTTCAAGTAACGGTCTTAATGGTACTAATGGCATAAAATAATCATCCTTTCATAAATTATAAATATGTTAATGGCATGCTGTAGCAACAGTATAGGCTAATTATTTTTTTGAAAACCAACGGTTCTCAGAATATAAAAATGCTAACGCTTTTTATGCGCCATCCGTGGCGCATAAAAGCCAAAAAAACATCGTGTTTTTTTTACGCATTTTTATATTCTGTTCAGCGGGTTTTCTAGCAAAATAAAGCCAATCGTTATTTTTGCTACAACATATCATTACTCATTCTAAAGCTAATCCTTACTTCCCAAGTGCCGCAAACATTTCTGTCTTATATGCTTCCACACCCGGCTGGTCAAACGGATCAACGCCTAAAATGGAACCCGAAATGTAACAGGCATACTGAAAAAAGTAAAATAACTGTCCGAAGTAATATTCATTCAGTTCGGGTACATTCAAAATCATGCACGGAACTCCGCCTGCCTCATGAGCCTTAACTGTTGCTTCATAAGCCGACCTGTTCAAGAAAGCAAAATCCTTATTTTCAATATAGGAAAAGCCATCTATATCACTTTCTTCTACAGGGATTATAAGCTCCTCTCCGGGGTTCTCTAAATTCAGAAAAGTTTCAAAGAGCATTCTTTGGCCTTCTTGTATATACTGTCCAAGAGAATGGAGATCTTCTGAGAAGGATACTGCGGTCGGGAATATTCCCTTGCCTTCTTTTCCTTCACTTTCCCCAAAAAGCTGAACCCACCATTTAGAGAAGAATTCAAGCAAGGGCTCAAAAAATGCTAAAATCTCAACGTTATAACCTTTTTGTAGTAACAGGTTTCGGATAACACCATATAACACAATCGGATTTTCACTGAATTTGGTTGTTAGTAAAAACAGTCTCATATCTTCTGCGCCCTTTAACATTGCTTTTATATCAACTCCAGCTACAGCAACAGGCAATAGTCCTACAGCAGAAAGAACCGAATAACGTCCCCCAACATCTAGGGGAAAAGGAAGCATCAAATAACCTTTTTGATTTGCAAGCACTTGAAGACTGCTATTATTCATGGAACCAGTTGCAATAATTCGTTTTGCAGCTTCCTCCTGTCCGTATCTTTTTTCCATGTAGTTTCTTATTACTCTGAAGGTAATCCCAGGTTCGAGGGTTGCAAAATTTTTAGCAATTACATTTACATAAACGGACTTTCCATCAAGCTCTGAAAGCACTCTTTTCATGCTCACGGGAGACAGGTTGTTGCCGGTATAAATTACCTCGGGCTTACTTTTACCTAATGCTTTAATAACCGCCCTTGCTCCTTGGTTTGAACCACCAACGCCAATTAATACAAAAACATCGGCTTTTTGTTTTATTTCGTTTGCCTTATTTTCAATCTTATTCAAAAGCTCATCATTGGCAACCTTGCCAATTTCAATCCATCCCAAAACATCTGAGTCTGTTGTGTTAGACTCAATAACAGAGCGGATCAGTTCGAAATTCTTCTTTATACTTTCATCAATTTCCGCTTGTGTAATATACCTTTTAACATGCGAATAGTCGAATCTTAATGGTTTCATAGCAAGCCTCCTGCTTTAATATCCTAACTTTCTGAGGAATTCTCTAGCTTCAACATATCTTCCAAAGTCTTCCTCGCCACTTTCGTATTCTACAACAGCCCATCCATCTTCACCAACAACACTTTCCACTGTTTCCATAAGGTTCTTATAATCAAAGTTTCCTTGCCCAAGATCAGGGAAATCCCTGCCTTCCAATTCTCCGCCATCCCTCAGATGAACGTAGCTAGTCCTATTTTTATTGTCCTTAATAACCTTTATAGGATCATATCCGCCCTTATAAATCCAGCCTAAGTCAAAAGCAAAATTTAAGTTTGGCGCAAATTCTACTAATGCATTATATATTCTGCCATTATCCATAAACTCATGACCATGATTATGATAGTTCAGCTTTACGCCCATCTTTTTGCATTCTAAAGCTGCTTTGTCTATATTTTTTGCTGCCGTAACAACATCACCGTCAGGAAACTTACTCCCTGACATTATAACATTTTTATTCGGCATATCTGAAACAAACTTGGCTACCTCAAGTACTTTAGTGATTTGTTCATCGGGATTATCTACCCAAACCTCAAGAGGAGCTCCCACATGCATGCCTGAGAGCTCCAATTGGTATTTGTCAAGTAATTTTATAAAATAGTCCTTGTCCTCAGTTCCAAAAAAGCGGGATCCCATTTCAAATCCCTTAAACCCTGTTGAAGCTAAACCTTTTAAAATTTCCTCGGTATCACTTTTTATTTTTCCCTTAAATAATACTGCATGACAACCTAATTTCATGAAAAACCCTCCTCAATAAAATAATCTTATTTTTTATAGTCGTTCATTGCTACTACAGCCATAATATGTATTTATCCTGATATGAATTCGGATTTGACGCATTGCCTTAAGTTCCTATCAGGCGCATATCATGCTTTGTATTAGTGAATTTTTACACTGTAGTATTACTTACAGAAAACTTTCAATATGCTTCTTAGCTTTTAATAAACCAGTCTTAACTTTATCCAGTGTTCCCTCCCATACCGGGTCCTCATGCTCGATACTGATTGTACCATCAAATCCAGCTTCCTGAAGATTGGATACTATCTTGTTCCAATTAAGGTCCCCAAGACCAGGCAGCCGGTATCTCCACCACATCTTCTTAAGTTCGTTTTCTCCTTCTTTTACCTCGTCTACCTTTTGGCTGAAGCTGTGCAAAATTCCCACCTGCTTCAGTTTATCAAAGTTAACTTCACAGTCCTTGCCGTGCACATGAAATATCCTGTCTTTATACTTCATAATAACTGAGTAGGGATCCATCAGCTGCCAGACAAGGTGTGACGGGTCATACACCAACCCTACCTTGTCAGAGCCAAGGCGATCAAATAAAACATCCCACATATATGGAGATATTGAGATATTCCCCATTATTGGACAATTTTCAAAGCACAGCCTGACATTATTCTTTTCTGCCAATTCAATAATTTCCTTAAATACTTCGGTAACTGCATCCAATGATGCTTCAGGATCATACATGACAGGGTTTTCCTTTAACATGGATTCCTTCGTTACCCCTGTAGAACATATTATTTTGCTTGCCCCAACCTTTGGAGCAAATGCAATACGCTCAATCAGAGCTTTTTTATGTCGTTCTGCTTCATTTGGGTCTTCGGAAAGGAAATTTCTGCAGTAAACAAAAGCTGAAATATCAATTCCTGTCTTTTGAAGGACCGATTCAAACGCTTTTTGATCCAGTGAAATACTAGGTCCTACCTCCATATCCTTAAAACCATTATTGGAAGCCCAAACCGCTATTTCCTCAAGGTTCTTCATACCAGCCCAAGCCAGGCTATTTGTAATAAAACCTAATTTCATGTTTTTTTCCTCCTAAACCTTTATTGTTTTACCTTCTTGCGCAGAATTTTTCAGCTGATCTAATAGATGCTGAATATACAAGCCTCTTTCCAGATCTCTATCGTCGGTTTTTCCGTCCAGAATGCATTCAACAAAACGGTTGATTATCCCTTTATGCCCTTCTTCTCCTTTAAATTCATCTGGAATCTGTACGGTCTCACGATTTTTAGGAATGTATGAGCCTTGCTTTTCTTTTAACCAAACCTTAATTTCACCTTTTGTACCATCCATGATTATCATGCCGCCTTCGCCCACAATTTCCATCATGCTATTAGGCAGTCCTATACGGCTGGATACGAAGGATAAGAGAGTACCTTTTTCTGTTCTTGCATTGAAAACTGCACAGTCATCGTTGGTTACTTTCCCCATTCCATCTTCTCCAATAATTTTGCGTGGGGCTATAAATGTATTAACCATAGCCTGAACCTCACAAATAGGTCCATTATCCGAAGATAGTATAAAATCTGCCAGATCCAGCATATGACAACCAAAGTCAGCCAAAGAGCCTGCCCCAGATAAGGACTCCTGCATTCTCCACTCCAGCTCTACTTTATTCGAGTCAGCTATCCTATTTCCGCCAATTTCCTGCCTCATGGTGTATACACTACCTATTTTACCCTCATCAATAATATGCTTAATATACTTGTAATGGGGAATTTCCCTATAGTTGAAGCATACCATGACTACAATTTTAGGATGTTTTTTAGCTACTTCAACAGCTCTTTTTGCTTCTTCTGCACTGGTCGCAAAAGGTTTCTCGCATATCACGTGCTTTCCAGCTTCAATTGCTTTAATTGTAAGATCCACATGAGTAAAGTTTGGTGTGCAAATGCTTACAGCATCAACGTTTTCAAAAAGTTCTTCTAAGCTGCTGCAAAAAACTACATTTTCCACTTCCTGTTTTTTTGCCCATTCCTGTGACCTTCCGGGTACGATATCATATAAAGCTGTGAGTTCAACCCTCGCATTTTCCTTATATGCATTTACGTGCTGCTTTGCAATGCCTATCGTACTCCCTGTACCAATAATACCAACCCTGATCTTTTCCATTTAAGTCCGACCTCCTGTTTATTTGATTTTATTTTAATACTATAGTGAAAACCTTTGAATTATTTCTGCAGTGAACTTGAAAATTGACTCTTTGACTTAAGCTCCTTGCAGCTCCACTCTATCGTTTCATTTTCTCACTGTAGTATTAATTTAATAGTAAATCTTCAAACTCCCTCAGTGAGTTACACGTGTAATCAACCTTTACAAGAATAATCGAATTATGATTGCTCCCCAGCGAGTCACTTTGCGACTCATTTTGGCCGGCTAGGCTAAAAAAATTTGCACCCAAACCTGCAATCTGATGCAATCTAATATGATTATTCAACAAGATTCTCCTATTTTAAGCCTACAAGGTAAGGCTATGGTTACAGGCATATCATTGTTTCCATTTATTTGTTCAATTAGAATCTCTGCACTCTTTTGTCCTATTTCAAACAATGGTAGTCCACACCCTGTAAGGTGAGGAAACGTATATTGAGCTGCATTTTCATATGCTAGTGATATCACTGCGATCTCTTCAGGGACTCTGATTTTTAAGCGGTTTGCTTGATACAATGCAGCTGCAGCCATTGAAGTCCAAGCTAAGATAATCGAATCAAATTCTTCTTTACTTTCAAGAACATTAATAATTTCTTTGGAAACTCCACCATTTTCCATTGCTACTTTATTAACAGTCAAACTAGCATTAATAGCTTCTTCAACCGCTTTTTCAACTCCACAAATGCGTTGTCTTTCCTGCTCTGTATCAAGATCGGGAACTAAAAATGCAACTCTTTTATAACCCTTGTCAAGTAGATGTTTTGTTGCAATATACGCTCCATGAAAATAGTTAATATCCACACAATTAATAATTGGATTTTTTAGATGGTAATCGGCAAACACACATGGAATTTGCTCTTTAAGCATCCTGTCAGCTCTTTCATCTGCTTGTTCAATTACTATCTGTTCTTGGTAAGATATAAAAATAATTCCGTCAATTTTCTTACTCCGATACAAACGGTAATATTCAGGAATCCCCATTTCATCAACTTCATCTGAACACAAAAGAATACTATATTTTTTTTGTGAGAGGACTTCTTTGATCCCTCCTAGGATATTGGTAAATCTAGACTCAGAAATACGCCTTCTGGAAACAACACCTATAGACATAGAACGGTTTGTTTTCATTGCCTGCGCATTAATATCCATATGATAACCTAGCTTTTTAGCGGCCTTGATTACCTTTTGCCTAGTTTCTCTAGAGATTCTGGATCCCTCTGTATTGTTGAGAATGTATGATACAGTTGCTCTGGAAACACCAGCTTCTTTTGCTACATCACTGCTTGTTACCCTCTTTTTCATAAGCTCCTCATATTTTTTGATGTATATATTATATCTTTTTTGCTTACACGTGTCAACAAAACTTTGCTACACTATATCCATCATAATCAAAAAAACGGATTAAACATTCTTCATGTATACCTTGCTTTTTCTTTAAAAAAGTAATATAATTCCATTAGCATATTAATTTATATAAGGAATAGGTGATATATGTCTTGGAGGTTATTGGCAACTACCTTGTTGAACACGGAATAAGTGAAGGATTGTCTAAGGTTTTATCCACTGGATTTATTGTTATCCTTGTTATTTTGTCATGCATTGTAGCTGACTTTATTATCAAGAGAGTCTTATTGAAGCTGCTCGAAAGATATATAAGGGGAAATAAAATAAAGTGGGATAACTTCTTGCTGGAAAGAAAGGTATTTCAAAAAGCAAGCAAAATAATTCCTGCTATAATTATATATATATCTGCTTCTGCATTTGACGGGTTTCAGGTTTTTATTGAAAAAACAGCACTTACCTACATTTATATAATTTCTGTTATAGTTGTTAGTTCGATTCTGGATGTGGTTGATGATGTATATAGGAGTTTCCCTGTGTCAAGAACCAAGCCGATAAAAGGAGTATTACAGGTAGTTAAAATTTGTATTTATATCATAATGGCGGTAATTATAATATCCAATTTACTTGATAAAGATCCCTTGATTTTGTTAAGTGGAATAGGTGCCCTTACAGCTATAACCACTCTGGTTTTTAAAGACTCTATTTTGGGACTGGTCGCAGGTATCCAATTATCCGGAAACAATATGCTGCAAATTGGAGACTGGATCGAAATGCCCAAATATGGAGCCGATGGTGACGTTATAGATATAACCTTGAATACCGTAAAAGTACAGAATTGGGATAAAACCATAGTAACAATTCCTGCTTACGCACTTATAGCTGATTCCTTTAAAAACTGGAGAGGTATGCATGATACAGGCGGCAGACGTATTAAGCGTTCAATATATATTGATACAAGCAGTATAAAGTTTTGCTCTGCAGAAATGCTTGAGAAATTTAAGAAAATTCAATATATAGAAGATTATATAAAACAGAAGGAAGAAGAGATTAGAGAACACAATACCAAAAACAAAGTAAATGAAGAAACACTTGTTAACGGTAGGCATTTAACAAATATAGGCACATTCAGAGCTTATACACAGCACTACTTAAAGAATCATCTCCAAATACATCAAGGATTAATTCAAATGGTAAGGCAGCTTCCTCCATGTGAGCATGGATTACCACTTGAGATATATGCTTTTACAAATGGTACAAATTGGATCTTTTATGAGGGTGTACAGGCAGATGTCTTTGATCACATTCTGGCAGTTGCCAGTGAATTTGAGCTCAGAGTTTTTCAAAGCCCTACAGGGCATGATATCCAGCAAATTACAAGCAAATAGTTGTAGCCCTTCAACCTACTTTTTCCAAAAAATTCATGATGATATAGTGTAGCATAAAGAACAATTGGTTTTATTTTGATGTCAGCCTATACCAATACCAGCTCTTTTTCTTTTTCGCGGTCTGCTGCTGCTATTGAAATGACTGTTGGTAATATTATCTAAGAAGGACTTAGCTATGACCTTGCTGTTGTTGGTATTATTATCGATGCAAAAAAGACAATCTCAAATTTTATGAATAAATATCTGAAAGCTCTATACTTATTTTCTGAACGTACCCATTATCATTCTGTTGATTGTTGATAGATGTTTTCTGTTTTGAACTGTTTATAAGCTTACATGGAAGGGATATGATAAATTCGCTTCCCTTACCCAATTCACTATTTAAAGTTATTTTTCCACCATGCTTTTTTATAAGTGCTTTTACAAGAGACAAGCCGATACCACTACCCTCATTTTCTCTTGTCAGTGGTTTATCTACTTGCTGGAATCTATCAAATATATGTTTTTGCTTATCCGAAGGTATTCCTCTACCTGTGTCTTTTATAGTAATCTTTATTTTATCCATACAATTGATCAAGACCCAAATGTTGCCTCCGCTTGGTGTAAACTTTATTGCATTTGAAAGAAGATTTAACATAATCCGTTCGATTTGGTCAGGGTCACATGCAATTATCTTTTCCTCTGTGTCAGTATCAAATATGATTGTAATACCTTTATTTTTAGCATACTTAACAACAGAGCCCGTTATACTTTCGACTAAATTCACAATATCATAATTTTCTAACTTTATATCAAAATAATTTGAATCAATTTTTGTTATATCAATAATATTATTAATCAGCCTAAGTAACCTAAAACAATTTTGTTGTATGGTCTTCAAAGCATCCCCCATATCATTAAAAGATGTTATCTTTTCTAAATTAAATAATTGAAGCGATGCCAAAATTACATTCAAGGGAGTTCTTAATTCATGAGAAATATTTCCGAGAAATTCTGTTTTTAACTTATCATTTTTAAGCGTTTCTTGTAGCAATCTTCTGTTTTCCTTTAAACTCTTTTCAAGCTCTTTAATTCTGTCAATAGAAGTAGTATCTAAAAGTTTTGCTTTATCAACCTCAAAGTTTTTAATAAGCCTCAAAGAATCTTCACGTTTGATTAATATGTAAGTATGACTACTAATAATGTCCACAATTTCAAATGTATCAACCTTGTTAGAGTCATATAAGAAAAGCACCAGTATAGGGGCTTTTGCCAATGCATTATTAATGCCATGCTCATATTGAGAAAAATAAGTAAAATAATTTTTTTCAAGCCAAGATGTGTCTCCTGCTGCTCTGAGTCCATCAAATCCTTTATCCATAGCCTGTTTTAGTAATGCCTTCCATTGTGTTATTACACGTTTTTCATTGAAACTATTATCCTTTAAATACCACTTTGAGTGCGGAATCATCAAGAATTGATTGCTTTTTAAATACTTTTCAAAATTCTTAATACACCTTTTGAGTTCTCCGATAAGATTTAGATAACCAGTACCTTGTTCATATATCCAAACACACAATTCATTATTTTCTAACCCTGTATTAATATATGGAACAATAACATCATAAATTTCCTGTTGTGATGAATACAACTGGCACAAATGTGTGCCCCAGGGTATTTTGCTGATCAAATCTATTCCTGAGTTTCTAAGTACATTATGCATAAACATCCCCCATTGTAATCAGCTAAAGATTAATCTAATTATTTATGATTAGCTATTATATGATTTTTCCTCAAAAAGTACGATGAACTAATCTCACATACAATATCTACTGCAAAAAGAAACACTCTGACACTATATATTTTATAGAATAATTCAATCCATAAGTATACTTTTTGTTTATTAATCATTATATTAAATTAACCTAAAAATATTATACTACGAATTCAAAAAAATAACAGATTTTACTTTTAAAATACTGTATGGAACGTCTTTAATACTTGCAGCATACCTTTAAAATGCAAAACGCATTCGTAAATTTTTTCACACTGCAAAAGTAAACTAATGGTTTTCTTTTAAAAACGCGTTTAACTTATCTACACTTTCTAAAGTCGTAGCCCATGATGTAACAAAGCGCACTGCACTGTGTTTTTCATCAACCTTTTCCTGTATCGAATATTGAAACTGTTTTGACAGCTTTTTCAATATATCATTGGGAAGTATCGAAAATATCTGGTTGGTACATGGTGGTGCATAGAATAAAAAGCCACCTTTTTCAAGTGTCTTCACTATCTTTTCTGCCATTTCATTCGCATGTGCAGCTAACAAGAAATACAGATCATCTTTGAACAACGCTTCAAATTGAATTCCGGTTACAAATCCTTTAGCCAGCAATGCTCCCCTTTGCTTAATTAAATGTCGGAAATCCTTTTTAAAGCTATCTCTGCATATAATCAATGCTTCACCAAGTAATGCACCGTTTTTGGTTCCACCTATATAAAATACATCGACTAATTCAGCAATTTCCTTAAGTGTAAGATCATTTATTTTGCATGTTAACGCGGAGCCAATACGTGCACCATCAAGGTAAAGAAAAAGATCATTTGCCCTACAAATGCTGTGTATGTCCATTAATTCATCTTTTGTATAAATAGTTCCAAGCTCAGTGGAATTTGATATGTAAATCATTTTGGGTTGAACCATATGCTCATCTGAGTGATATTCAAGTACTGCCTGTATGGTGTCTGGAGTAAGCTTACCATCAATTGACGGTACGCTAACTACCTTATGACCTGTTGCCTCTATAGCTCCAGCCTCATGAACATTGATATGTCCTGTATTAGCAGCTATCACACATTGATGCGGTCGTAAAAATGAAGAAATTACCAAAAGATTTGTTTGCGTGCCCCCAGGAATAAAATGAATATCTACATTTTCTTTTTGAATTGCTTTTTTAATATATTCTTTAGCAGTTTCACTGTGTACATCTTCACCATATACAGCATTCTGCACAAGATTGGACTTAATCAACAGCTCAAGTACTCTTGGATGCGCGCCCTCGCTATAATCATTCATAAAACTGTACATAACATAGCCTCCGATTTATGTAATATAAATATTATAGCGCTTTTTTTGCTTTTTTTGCAACATTTCCTATATCAACGCCATTACCGCTTTATATAATCCAATAAGTATACTCTGACCTTGTTCTTTTGCCATAACATCATAATTATATCCCAGAAAGCTACCATGTATCATTTGGGATATAATTATGTGAAATTAAATTAATTTAACCTACAGCAGTTACTGGTGTGTTTCTATCTCATTTTGCTTGGCAACTAGTGCTACCGCTCCGTATTTTTCCCTCAGTCGAGGCTTTTCAATCTTGCCTGTAGGATTTCGAGGTACCCTGTCAAAAATAATCCTTCTTGGGCGCTTATACCGAGGTAGCTGCTCACAATGCTCACTAATATCATTCTCAGTACATTTACAATTAGGTTTTAACTCAATTATGGCAGCAGCTATTTCTCCAAGGCGTTTATCGGGTAACCCAATCACTGCAACATCTTTTATTTCACTTTTTGTACGGAGGTAATCTTCAATCTGAACCGGATATATATTCTCTCCTCCACTTATTATGACATCCTTTTTCCTGTCAACTAGGTAAATAAATCCATCAACGTCCACTTGGGCCATATCTCCAGTAAATAACCAACCATCTTTTAAAACTGCCTCGGTAGATTTCTTGTCATTATAGTAACATTTCATCACACCCGGACCTCTTACAGCTAATTCACCAACCTGCCCTTGGCAAACCTCAGCTCTGTTTTCGTCAACTATTTTAGCATGCCAATTGTATCCTGGGATGCCTATTGCACCGACCTTATGAATATTTTCAACTCCTAGATGAACACATCCAGGTCCGATAGACTCACTAAGACCATAGTTTGTATCATATAAATGATCAGGAAAATACTTCTTCCAGCGATTAACCAAGCTGGGTGGAACTGGTTGGGCACCTATGTGCATAAGCCTCCATTGAGACAGATTATAATCTTCTAATTTAACTGCACCACTTTCAATAGCATCTAATATATCTTGTGCCCATGGAACTAAAAGCCATACTATAGTGATTTTTTCCTCCGAGACGGTGCGAAGTATCCATTCTGGTTTTACACCCCTGAGTAATACAGCTCTACTTGCTGACATAAGGCTTCCAAACCAATGCATCTTTGCTCCTGTATGATAAAGTGGGGGCATGCATAAAAAATTGTCCTCATGAGTCTGACAATGGTGGTTCTGCTCTGTAATGCATGCTGACATAAGACTTTTATGAGTATGCAAAATTGCTTTAGGGAACCCTGTCGTACCTGATGAAAAATATATCACTGCATCATCTTCCTCATTAAGCTTAATATTTGGCGCTTCAGAAGAGCAATTAGCAGTAAGGCGGTCATAATTTTCAGCGAATATAGGTCTGTTTTCTCCCGCAAACAAAAGCATTTTAACATTTGGAATATGCCCGTAAATAGCTTCCATTCTGTCAATAAATTCAGGACCGAAAATCAATGCAACTGACTCAGACAAATCAAGACAGTATTTAATTTCCTCAGCACTATATCTAAAATTTAAGGGGACAGCAACAGCTCCCGTTTTAAGAATACCAAAATAAATAGGCAGCCACTCAAGGCAGTTCATGAGTAAGATTGCTACCTTATCACCTTTTTTTATTCCTCGTTTAATCAAAAGATTAGCCAAGCGATTAGCCTTCTGTTCAAAAACACCCCAAGTCATTTCACGTCTATATTCGCCTGCTGGACTGTTTTCAATCAGCTGGTACTCACGCCATGAAACATTGTGCTTGTCCTGAAGATCCATGTTAATCTCAGTCAAACATTTTTCATGTCCGTAAATTTCAGCATTTCGTGATAAAACCTCAGTAATAATCATATTGTCCATCCTCCCATTCTACATTTTACAAAAAAATAAAATAAAAACTCCATACTGCAACAGAAAGCCACAAAGTGACTTTCTGCGTTATAATCATATTATAAACTTAAGATGACGGTTAATCAATATCATATTTAAGGTCTTTCAATCAACTCAGGAGCCACAAATACAGAAATCTGCTCTACACGCAGTCCATCCAGTTTGGTTACTGTTACTTTTAAATTTTTATATTCGAATTCATCATTTATATTTGGAAACCCATTAATATTTTCAATGACCCAACCGCCTACTGTCGTATAATAACTATCAAAGCTTCGATCATCAATGCCAACGTATTCCAAAAAATCATAAATTGATAAGTAACCACTAACAAGATATTTGTTTTGTCCTGCACTTACAAAATCATTGATTACCTCGTCACTTTCATCCCAAATTTCACCAACAAGCTCCTCCAAAACATCTTCAAGTGTAATAAGGCCCATTGTTCCACCATATTCATCAGTAACTATCGCCATTTGCAAATATCGATTTTTAAGCTCTGAGAAAATCTTTGGTAGTTTCATTGTTTGAAAAACATAGAATGATTCAATTAGAGAACTGCGAATATCTGCATCTTTGTTACTTACAAGTTCTTTCATAAAGCTGCCGATATGCAAAATACCGATAATGTTATCAATAGTTCCTTCATATACGGGGATCCTTGAATAAGGAGAATTTACAATAGTTTCTATTATACTATCCCTATCGTCCTCAATGTCTATTACAAGCATATCTGTACGAGGCGTCAAAATTTCCTGAGCTGTAATTTCAGAAAATTCTAATGCTGATTGCAGCAGCTCGCTCCTATCTTCATCTATTAAGCCATCGTCTGCTACGCTCTCGATTATTGAAACCAATTCTTCTTCTGTAACCGAAGGCTCTTTCTCAGCTCCATTATCCCATAGTTTGGAAACTAGCTTTACAATCTGACCAATAACAAAAATAAGAGGTTTCAAAATGAACATAAGAAAACGCAAAGGGTATGCTACTATTAATGTAAACTTATCGCAATGTTTCTTAGCTATAGTCTTTGGAGATATCTCACCAAATATCAGAATAATTATTGTCATAATGACCGTGGAAACTGCTGCTCCTGATTCGCCCATTAAGCCAATTGCAATAACCGCCGATATTGAAGCAGCTCCGATATTAACAAGATTGTTGCCTACAAGAACAGTAGATAGAGCATCGTCAAAATGTTCATAGATATATAATGCTACCTTCGCATATTTATTACCCGATTCCGAAGCTTTTTTGAGTCTCATCTTGTTAGCAGAAGCATATGCTATTTCTGAACCCGAAAAAAAAGCTGAAAACATAATTAATATAATAAGTGCTATAACGGACCCAATGTCCATAATAAAAATCATCTCCTATAGAAAATTAATTTAATAAATCTCCTGCAGGTTAGCCTGCAAGAATAAGTCGCAAAACAACTTATTGGGAAGTAATCATAATTTTATTTAGTGCAAGCTGTTCTAATAACCTTTATCAGAATTAAAGAGAAACCATTGCTGCACTGTTACGACCTGTCAGACTATTATCCTTTTTGCTTCGAGTTGCTACCGCTTTGGCTGCATAAGCAACATCATTCTCATCCCATATTTCACCTACAAGTTGTTCAAGAATGTCTTCGATAGTTATAACTCCCAAAACCTTCTTTGACTCATCGGTGACTATGGACATATGAAGCTTTTTGCTGCTCATATCTCGCAACAGATCGTCTATAGGAATGTTTTTATTTACATAATAAGGTTGCATAAGTAAGCTCTTAAGATCACATTTTTCCTGTGTGATACACGCTTTTAAAAATGTCCTAGTATGCAGGATACCAATTATATTATCCATGCTTCCTTTATAAACAGGCAAGCGTGAATATTTCTGCATTTGAATCTTTTGTAATATTTCCTTGTTTGAAGATTTGATATCAACTGCAATAATTTCGTTGCGTTTTGTCAGTATATCGCCAGCAGCAGTAACATCAAATTTTAACACTGATTGGATTAGCTGCTGTTTGCCTTGGTCTAGTACTCCTTCTTCCTGAGCAGTCTCAATAATATCATACAATTCTTCCGCAGTGACTGTACTTTCAGTATGATCCGGGAATAATTTTGATAGTAGATTACTAATTTGCATAAAGAAAAAAGCTACCGGGGAAAGTATCTTCATTAATGTACTCAAGGAACCAGAGACTGCCAATGCAAAATTCTCACTATTTGCTTTTGCATAACTTTTCGGTATCATTTCACTTACAAGGAATACGAAAATTGCTGTGATAATTGTAGTATACTTTACAGATTGAGGACCCCATAGCTGAGTAGCTATCAGAGCAGATAACGATCCAAAACCGATATGCATAATATTGTTGGATATAAGAAGTGTTGTCAATGCCTTATCAAAATCATCAGAAATGGTCATTGCCTTAATTGCACGTCTATCTCCATTATCAGCATAATTTTTTATTCTTATTTTGTTCATCGACGCATAAGAAATTTCAGAAGCAGCACAATATGCTGCGCCAATAGTTAGAATGGCAAGAAGGATAATACGTATCCAACTGTCACCGTCCATTAGACTACCAACTCCTTTTAAATGTCTTTAATTTTGTATTACAAGTTAAACTTGCAATACAAGTATACTATCACGTTTTAAAAAAGTCAATATCCAACGAGTTTTCAGGACAACCCCTCTCCACTGCAGCTGTTATTTGGTATTAACTATGCCATTTACCACTGCTTTGGCTACTTTATCCTTAAACGAATCAGTCTTCAACAGTTCAAATTCGTTTGGATTTGTAATAAATGCAGTTTCAACAAGTACGCCAGGTATATTTGATTGCTTAAGAACATAGAAATCTTCAGTCTTAATTTTGTTTGATTGTCTTTTAAAATTTTCAATGACTACTTCATTTAAAGCTTTCTGAATGTTCTGAGCCAATGTTTTTGATTTCGGTATATCTGCATTATAAAAAACAATGGAACCAGATACTGAAGGATGTTCCGGAAGACTGTTTACATGAATGCTAACGAAAAAATCCGCATTACTATCATTTATTATATTTGTTCTTGCATTTAAATCACGAATTACTCTTGTTCCTTCTATTTTTGAAAGGTGATCCAATGCTGTATCCTTGTCACGAGTAAGAATAGCATCATAGCCTTGCTGATCAAGATATGTTTTTATTTTCCGGGAAATATCCAAGACAACACTGCTTTCCAAAATATCTCCTTTTGTAGTACCTACGTCAAAACCTCCATGTCCAGGATCAACCACTATTTTAATGCCCTTTGAAGAAGAATCAAGAAGTGTGTCTATCTTAGCAAATGTCAGTAAATCTACAGTACCAGTTACATTCAAATTGTATTTGATTTGAAAACTTTTAACCGCTGCTTCAGTAATTTCTCCAAAGTATCCTGTAGGCTCTGTATTAAAAAATTTGAGTTTTTTCAAATCCCTTTGTAGCTCTGATACTTTAGTACTTGTCATACCTTTTTTTAGCTCAGGTTTATTTAATAAAAGTTCCATCTTAGTGTATGTGTTTGGACCTGCAATGCCATCAGGAATCAATCCATGCTCTTTTTGAAACTGTATCACCGCTGATTCTGTTGATGCTCCAAAGTAGCCTGTTGGGTTTACAGTAAGTAGTCCAAGTTTTTTTAAGTTTTCTTGCAAACTTAAGACTTTTTCACCCTCCATATCTTTTTTCAGAATGATCTCGTTGGTTGTTGCATAAGCCTTGTCCTCGCTCAAGGTTCTTTTTAGCATATTTAGGGTCTGTACGCCTGCAATCCCATCCTGCAATAAGTTGTATTCTTTCTGAAATTCGAACACAGCCTTTTCGGTAATTTCTCCGTAATATCCTGTTGGTTCAAGTAGCATAGTGCCAATTGAATTCAAATCACTTTGAAGCTTAAAAACTTCACTTCCCTGCATCCCTCTGGATAGTGTTATTTGTGCATCAGCATAAGAAGTAGGTATGAGTAAAAAAAGTAAAACGAAAGCTATAAAACTACATAAAAAGCTATTTCTCTTTTGTATCATTGCGGTTAATCATCCTCTATAAATTCTTTACTTGTCACTTTAAAAATCTTAACAACTCTTAGACAAAAATTGTTAGATAAAAGTTCCCTTCTTTATTCATTTTAACACAAAAACAGAGCTGTTAAAACAACTCTGTTTTTGTGTTTGAAAATATTATCTTTAATTACATCGAAGTTAATATAAAATTCAGAATAAATAGCAAAGTGGATACTATAAGTATTGGATGAAGCTCTTTTGCCTTTCCTTTGCAAATCTTGACTATACAGTAGAAAATAAATCCGAATGCAATTCCATTAGAAATACTGTAAGCAAGTGCCATAAATATACCAGCAAAAAAAGCTGGAATCGCTTCGGAAAGCTCGTCCCATTTGATATCCTTGAATGCAGACAACATCATAATACCAACTATAATAAGTGCTGGTGCTGTTGCAGCAGCTGGAACCAATCCTGCGATAGGTGCAAGGAATATGCAAGCAAGAAGTAACAATGAAGTAACAACACTGGTTAAACCTGTACGACCACCTGTTCCAATACCTGCAGCACTCTCGACATAAGTTGTCGTATTTGATGTCCCGAGCAGGGCACCTATAGAAGTAGCAATTGAATCTGCAAATAAAGCTTTGTCCATTTTTGATTTAAAACCAGAGCCTGACTGCATTAATTGTTCATCTTCTGCACTAAAAATACCTGTTTTACGACCAGTACCTATGAAAGTACCTATTGTATCAAAAGTGTCAGATAAACTAAATGCGAAGATAGTCATTAGCACCAATGGAATTTTTGCTGGATCACTAAACAATGACCCCATACCTTCACTGCTAAAAGCAGCACCAAAGGTTATCCCTAATTCAGAGAATGCCTGACCAACTCCCGTGGTTGTACCTGCGGTTGAAACATCAACTACGCCCATCGGAATACCTATAATTGTAGTTGCGATAATTCCGATTAGAATTGCTCCTTTAACTTTAAACAGTAATAACACAATAGTTAAGACAAGACCAATTAAGGCAAGCAAAATTGACGGTGAATTAAGTGGTGCAAGAGCTGGAACCGCACTTGAGCTTGCTACAACAGTTTCCCCTAAAAGCTCATATGTACCAGGGTCTGACGTAAAGCTAAGCAATCCAGCACTTTTAATTCCTATGTAGCCAATAAAAATCCCGATACCACCACCAATTGCATTTTGCAAACTGATCGGTATTGCTTTTATTATTGATTTACGGATTTTTGTTACGGTTATAATAATGTTTATCACACCGCATAAAAATACCATAGCTAATGCCTGCTGCCAGGAAAAACCTAGTCCAAAACAAACAGTATAGGTAAAGAATGCATTTAATCCCATACCCGGAGCCAGTGCATAAGGGACATTTGCTACAAGACCCATCACAAGAGTTCCGATTACCGATGCAATTATAGTTGCTAGGAATACACCACCCCAAGGCAGACCAGGAACCTGTGACAACATTGCAGGATTAACAAAGATGATGTAAGACATAGCGAAGAATGTTGTAAGACCTGCTATGATCTCAGTTGATACGTTTGTACCATTTTCCTTCAGTTTAAAGTAACTTTCCATTTAAAAATCCCCCCCACCAAATTTATAGCATGAACCCTAAAGGAAGTGTCCAATTCTAATAGCGCTCTGAACATCCCCACCCAAATCCATCAAAGGAGAATCCCCTTTTAAATCTTCATCGCATAAAAAAGTATACTTTCTTAAGACAATGAAAAAACGACTGGTTATTCTTACCAATCGCCAAAAAATCGACAAAATACCTATAAGTAAATCAATAAAAGGTATCCAATAGTCGAACAATTTCCGGTTGTTCGGTAGAAACTTAAGGTCCATATTGCCATAATTATATTGGTATATTATTATTAATTTTTCCATTAAAATTTTAGCATTAATTATACATAATAGCAAGTGGTTTTTTGAATAAAAATATCAGGTTTTGCCTTAAATTGTTACTATTTCGGGCACTCGCGCATATAAATGAACTATGTTATCAAAAATACCATCATTCTTATCGTCCTGACAGAAATAACACGTTAAGATATTCAAGGTTATTTATAGTCAGGCGAATTTATACGCAAAAAACCGATTAAACTAACACTATAGCGCTATTCTATAGGAATTGCATAAAACCTCCTGTCTCCTGATATATTCGTATACCAAATCACCTGCTCCCCTAATGTTATAGGATCACAAACTGATAATACGCAATCAGTAAGCGTTTGAATTTCACCTTTAATGATTCCTGAGCCATCTAAAAATACATATTTTATATCACCAAACAGCCAATTACCATGCTTTTCTCTGTCAGAGAAAACCTCCTGCCATATAACCATGAATTTATTGTCACCTATTTTCACAAGCTTTGGAACACTTGCATACCTGTCAGTTCCTATATAATTGGTAAGTTTGAATTGTTTTACCGAATTGTCGCTTAAGCTAGCTTTTGGTACAACGCAAAGGATCACATCTCTTATGTCAATATTCAATCCAACCTTTCCATAATTTGTGTATTCACTCTCATCGCTATGATCAATCGAATTAATTGCAACAATATAATTTGTGGATGACATTTCAAACCCACCAACAGAAACTCCAGTAAAATTAGCGCCTGTTTCTCCGGGTATATCAAATAAGTTTACTTCGGTATACCGATTTTCATTATATTGTTTACTTAATACTACCGATCGGGGATAAGCGTCACCATGATCAACTAAAACATGTTTTTCCCCGTCAAAAATAACAAACTGATTAAAAGAATGGCTTACATGATTTGGTTGAAACTTTCCTAAATCATTTAAAACAGACATTGTATCGGTGTCAACTATAATTGTAAGTTGTGATTGGTGATTTAATCCATCCTCTGTCGTATATCTTAATCGTGATGCGTGTAAAACCAACTTGTTGCCATATTCCGCAATTCTCCCACAAGAGAAAGCAAAAGGGCTAATCGTGTAGCTCTCTCCCCCAAGGATAGATACACTGTCTATTCGGGCAAAGTCTTTGCTGTACTTTACAATCCTTATGACCTCTTTGCTGTCTGCTTCTTCGGAGTTTGTCTGGCCAAAGGCAATATAATTGTATTTCTCCCCGCTATAAAATGCACCAAATATAGGCAATTCAAAGTCTATACATCTAGACCCAATATTGTTATAGCTATTATCATATAAATGAATATTTATTCTATCGCTAACCTCTAATACACTTATAGTGCCGTTATTATTTTTTATCAAGTAAGAGTTTTTCGCCTCTGCCCAACGCTCAAACCTAGGTGTTATCATGTTTTCAACAGGCGGGGACACAGATTGTGGCTCATAACATACTTCAGTAAAAAGTACTTCTGTTTTTGAATCAACAGGTTCAAAAGCAGCCTTCCCACGCTCAGGTGCTTTTTTCATTATTCCCCAACGGTAATTTGCTTCAATTGCAGCCAATCCTTCCTTGAAATTACGAGCATCATCATAAATCAGAGGTATTACCAGATCGCCGAATGTATTGACGTAGCCATCCTTGATGCTGCCATCTTCCTTGTCTTTTATCACATGCGCCAATCCCTCACTAAAGTCGTAGGCATATCTATAGCTACACGGAATAACTTCCTCACCCAATGTATTTATAAAGCCATATTTTTCATTTTTGCACACCAAGGCAAAGCCTTCACTAAAATTATAAACGCTATCATAAATGCACGGGGCTACTACATCACCCTTATTATTGAGAAAGCCCCATTTACCGTTTTGAGATACATGTAAAAATTCATCATAATAATCCCTTATATCATCATAAATATATGGAACCACCTCTTTACCCAATGCATTCACAAAGCCCCATTTACCATCTTTGTAAACAGTAGTCAGCTTTTCCTCATTTGTGTAAAAATAGTCTAATCCATTTTTAGGTGCAGGTACTTCATTTCCAGCTTGATCAATGTAGATTTCTTTACCATCTTTCAAAAGACAAGCAATACCGTTTTTAAACTCCCAAACACTATCATATATACAGGGAACAACTATATCCCCCGTGGTATTAATAAATCCAAACTTTCTGTCTTTCTCAGCCAGTATCATGCCATCTTTTAAAAAGACAAGCTGATCATATATGCATGGAACAATCAGTTCTCCTGATGAATTGATTACACCATACTTATTATCCATTACCACCTCTAGCATCTTGTCCCCAGCATAACTTATCCATTCGTAAATGCAGGGTACAACTAACGTCCCCGATGTATCAATACAACCATATTTTTCATCTTTAAAAACCACTGCTCGACCGCCATTAAAGTCATAAACCGGTATATAGTCAGTGCATGTTGGTATTACCAACTCCCCTAAAGTGTTGATATATCCATAGCCACCCTCATTTTCCACTAATGCAAGACCTTCACTAAAGTCTCCTGCAACTTTTAATCCTTTATCAAGCCAGGTAATCTGCCATTCTCCTCCAGCCACATCAAATACCGCTTCTATCTTATGATCCGACGTTACATTACTGAAAGTATATGAAGATACCGAGCCTACACTTACTCCATCTACGAGAACATCAGTTAATTCACAGTCATTGGTTGCTGATATTTTGAATGTACGGCTTCTGTTATGAAGAACTCCTATATTGCCTGACGGCGATATGAAACCGCCGGCTCCTGCGTCTGCTGTAATTATATATTCAGGGATCGCATCCTGTAAATTACAAGCAGTATGTAAATCCCCATAATCACTATGTACATAATAAACAATACCGTTTCTTATTGCAATTTCTTCTATGTAAGCCCTTCCGTTAATATCAGGGAAAAAGAGATCAACAGGGGTAACTTTACAAACCAAAGTGTGTCCTGTTCCATCAGGATTAACAGAATATATCTCATTATTAGTATTATAATATATTTTTCCTCCCCAAGCTGCAATACTGGTTTGGCTGCCTTCCCATTCTGTTTCGTAAGATCTCTCACCTTTTTTATATGTATATGTCTTCGGTTTTACAGCAAAAACTGTCTTGTGTATATCTGTCTTAAAATCGTATCTTTTAATATTTCCATCTCTTGAGCAGTTTGATCTGTCAATAATAGTAAATCCATCCTGATGTCGAAGATCAATATCTCCTAAATCAAGGTAATACCAAAAACCATCAATATAACAAATATTAGATAGGGTGCTAATCCAAAAAGCGTTATCATATTGGGTACTTTCGGCACGAGGTGCGTTATTCCAGGCATAGTGCCCGGTTTCTTTAATCCCCTCATCACTGCGTAGAAAATTTGCATGTCCGCCAATATTGTCATCCCACGTAACATCGACATGATACCATTTATCGTCAATGCACACCATATTCCATGCATGATCCATGGCAGTGCTGGTTACTTTAATGCAAGGAATATCAAGTTTTTCCATGATATATTGATAAGCTTGGGTATAAGCCTCGCATACTCCGATTTTATTTACCATTATTCCATAGGCTGTATATGCCTCAGCCTGTTCAAATATATAATTTCTTTCAAAAGATTCATATCGGGTACCATAGCTATAATTTAACATAAAGTATTCATGAACAGCCAGTGCCTTTTCCACATCACTCATGGAAGGAGAGATAAAACTTAAAATATCATCTACTTCCTCATAGAATTCTGTTGGGTATTCATCCATACCAAATTCTTGAGATATGGCTGAATCGTATTCTATGTTATTTGCGTATAGGTAGGTCGCTCCCGAAACCAATCCAGGTGCAACCAAAAGAACTATAACTAAAAATATACAAAAAATCTTTCTCATTTTTAAACCTCCGAATTCTTCGACTAATATTTTTCATCAGAAATTCTATCACTTACAGCGAAACTAACATTAAGCCATGGGCATTTATATTCGCCTTTTTAAATATCACGAATGCTTCAACATGCCATTTCGGAAAGGATAAAATATATGTTTCGCTGTAGTACTAATATCAATTATACTATTACAATTATATTTTTCCAAATAAATTTGTTTACTTTTTTTATATTACTTTTGGGTTATCATTTTATTGAAACCCCATAATATGATTGCTCCCCAGTAAGATGCAAAACAACTTTTTTCTGTAGGCTAACTTGCAGAATAGCTTAAAAGCCAGTTTATAATCTCGAAAATAAAATTATAAAAAAAATGTTATATCCTCATATAATAGGGTATGATATAAAAAAGCAATCCACAATTCGGTTTTTTATGGCATATTCCATATGAAGTAAACCACTTCGTATAAAGTTTTTGAAAGTTTACCGGATGAAAAGTTGCTGAAGAATATTTTGATTGAGGTGAAAGAAATGACTAAATATGTATGTACAATATGTGGTTATGTTTATGATCCCAGCATAGGAGATCCGGATAATGATATCCCGGCAGGCACTGCGTTTGAAGATCTGCCCGAGGATTGGGTCTGCCCCGAATGCGGAGTTGGAAAAGATTTGTTTGAAGAATTGCAGGATTAATCCCCTGCACACCTTAATTTTGATTTACTCTTGAGTCTTTAAAAATAATTGTATATCATGTAGTAAAACTCCTTTTAAAATAACAACAATCACAAAGGAGTTTTTTACTATAGGTAAATACTAATACTACAGCGAAGCCAACATCAAGCCATGAGCATTTATGCACCCTTTTTTGAAATATTGAAAATTTTTTAACAAGCAATTTTAAAAATGGACAAAATGAAATGTTTTGCTGTAGTACTAATTTAGCTTTTATCCGTACTGCTGATAATCATTCTGTTTTAGAAAATATGTGATTATTCAAGAGTATAAGCAAAATACAGGAAGGTGAGCCAATGAATCTTGTTCATTTAAAATACGCTGCTGAAGTAGAAAAAACAAAATCTATAACAAAAGCAGCCGAAAATCTTTTTATGGGACAACCAAATTTGAGCCGAGCCATCAGAGAATTGGAGGAAACAATTGGTTTTAGAATTTTCAATCGCACTTCAAGGGGAGTGACTCCAACTGATAAGGGAGCAGTATTCCTTGATTATGCAAATAAGATATTGGATCAGGTTTATAAAATTGAAAAGCTCTATCAGCCAAACAGGCACAATATGCTTGCTTTTAGCCTATCCTCTCCTTATGCTGCATACATAACCCATGCACTAGCAAAAACTGCATCAAGACTAGACTTGTCTCAATCTGTTGAGATTATATATGAGGAAGCCAATAATACACAGGCAATTGAAAATGTTCTTGAAAATGAATATAATCTTGGGATTATTCGTTACCAGTTGATACATCAAAAATACTACAGAAACCTTTTTCGAGAGAAAAAGCTTAAAACAAAGCAAATCTGCGAATATGAACCGGTTGTTCTTTTGTCAAAGCAGCATCATCTAAAAGACAGCCAGGTTATCTCTTTAGCAGAACTTAATGAACTCATCGAAATTACTCCCGAATCATTCGGCGAGTCAAAAGCTTTTTTAAATAGTAGTAATAATAAAAAACCTGAACTTTTCTCCAATAAACAAATTATTGTTAATAAAAGCAGTCGGTTGGACTTGCTTTCCTTATTGCCTTCCTCATACATGTGGAGTCCTCCAGCTCCTTTAGATTTTATCAGCATGTATTCTCTTGTTCAAAAATCTTGCAGCGATGTAAAAGATAAATATCAGGATGTCCTTATTTACAGAAATGATTATCAATTAAAGGAGCTTGATAAGATATTCATAAAACAGCTGGAAAAATATACTTAGAAGGTAACCTTGATATTTCTTAAAACAGGTATATCAATAATAGCATAATAGTATGCTTTTTTTATATTACCCTTCTTCCAAAATAGTGTGTTAAAATTTTATCAAAGTTAGCTTGTTAATTTTTTAACACATTTAAAAAATTTTATAAAACAGAAATTTATGTTAGCTTCTTGTTTTATATGCAATCACCATTTTAAATAAATTATTAATATTGCATTACTTATCTTGCAAGGAGGAATATATATGGAAACCAAGAAAAAATATACTGTTGTTGACACAATAGAAAAGCTAGATGCTGCAATTGCCAGCGTGAAAGATTCACAAAAGATATTCTCTGGTTTTACCCAGGAACATGTTGATAAAATATTCTATGCAGCAGCAATGGCTGCTAACAAGGAACGTATCCGCCTTGCTAAAATGGCAGTTCTGGAAACAGGCATGGGCATTATTGAAGATAAAGTTATAAAGAATCATTATGCATCGGAATATATTTACAATAAATATAAAGATACCAAAACATGCGGATTGCTAGAAGAAGATAAGGCATATGGCATAAAAAAATTAGCAGAGCCTGTTGGGCTTGTTGCCGCCGTAATTCCAACAACAAACCCGACCTCTACTGCAATATTTAAAGCCCTGATTTCACTAAAAACAAGAAACGGAATTATAATCAGCCCACATCCCAGAGCTAAAAACTGTACCATTGAAGCGGCTAAGGTTGTCCTTGAAGCGGCTGTTAAAGCTGGAGCTCCTGAAGGGATAATAAGCTGGATTGATGCTCCAACCCTTGAAGCAACAAATCACGTAATGAAATGCGCTGATATAATTCTCGCAACAGGAGGCCCGGGAATGGTAGAAGCAGCATACTCATCAGGAACTCCTGCGATTGGAGTCGGTCCTGGAAATACACCGGCCATTATAGATGAGTCAGCAGATATACTGCTTGCCGTAAACTCGATTATTCATTCAAAAACCTTTGATAATGGTATGATATGTGCTTCAGAGCAATCTGTAATAGTGCCTGAAACAATATATAAGAACGTAAAATCTGAATTTAAAAAACGTGGATGCTATTTTCTAAATAATGAAGAGCTTGAAAAAGTACGAAAAACAATTATTGTCAACGGTAAATTAAACGCAAAAATCGTAGGTCAATCAGCTGTGAATATTGCATCTTTAGCAGGGATAACTGTACCTTGTGAAACAAAGATACTGATTGGTGAGGTAGAGAGCACAGAATTGACTGAAGAATTTGCCCACGAGAAGCTCTCCCCGATTTTAGCCATGTACAAAGCAAAAACTTTTGAGGAAGCTCTTGATAAGGCAGATAAGCTTATATCCGATGGTGGTTTGGGGCATACCTCAGCTATATATATAAATGCTCAGAAAGAACATAACAAGCTGGAGAAATTCACCTCGAGAATGAAAACCTGTCGTGTCCTTATAAATACACCAGCTGCTCAGGGCGGAATCGGCGACCTTTACAACTTTAAACTTGAACCTTCCTTAACTTTGGGCTGTGGTTCATGGGGAGGTAACTCAGTTTCAGAAAATGTTGGCGTAAAACATCTTATAAATATAAAAACAGTTGCAGAGCGAAGAGAGAACATGCTTTGGTTCAGAGCTCCGCAAAAGGTTTATTTTAAAAAAGGATGTCTTCCAGTAGCTCTTGATGAACTTAAAAATGTTCTGAACAGAAAAAAAGTGTTTATCGTAACAGATTCATTCCTTTACCAAAACGGCTACACAAAAGCTATAACCGACAGACTTGATGATATCGGAATTAAGCATTTTACATTTTTCAATGTAGCTCCCGACCCAACCCTTGCCTGCGCAAAGGAAGGAGCAGCTTGCATGAAAGCTTTTGGCCCTGACTGCATAATTGCCGTAGGCGGCGGTTCTGCAATGGATGCAGCAAAAATAATGTGGGTTATGTATGAGCACCCCGAAATAGATTTTATGGATATGGCAATGCGGTTTATGGATATAAGGAAACGAGTATATACATTCCCGAAAATGGGAGAAAAAGCTTACTTTATTGCCGTTCCAACTACATCTGGTACAGGTAGTGAAGTGACTCCCTTTGCTGTAATAACCGACGAAAAAACTGGTGTCAAATATCCTCTTGCTGATTATGAACTCATGCCCAACATGGCAATAGTCGATGCTGACATGATGATGAACCAGCCTAAGGGTCTTACCAGTGCATCGGGTATAGATGTTCTCACACACGCACTGGAAGCTTATGCTTCTATGATGGCTACCGACTACACTGATAGTCTTGCTTTAAAAGCTATAAAAATGGTGTTTGAGTATCTGCCTCGAGCATATAAAAATGGTGCAAATGATCCAAAGGCCAGGGAGAAAATGGCTAATGCTTCTACAATGGCAGGGATGGCTTTTGCTAATGCATTCCTTGGTGTATGCCACTCAATGGCTCATAAATTGGGAGCATTTCATCACCTTCCCCATGGAATTGCAAACGCACTAATGATAGATGAGGTTATGCGGTTTAACGCCAAGGAGGTTCCTGCAAAAATGGGAACATTCCCTCAATATAGCTATCCTCATACGCTTTTGAGGTATGCAGAGGTTGCAGATTATCTGAATATTAAAGGTAAGAGCAATGAAGAAAAGCTTAATAACCTTATAATCGCAATTGGCGACTTGAAGACAGAAGTAGGAATTAAAAAAACAATCAGGGATTATGGTATAGATGAAAAAGAGTTTAACGACAGATTAGAGGACATGGTTGAGCAAGCCTTTGATGATCAGTGCACTGGCGCTAATCCAAGATATCCTTTGATGAGCGAAATCAAAGAAATGTATATTAATGCATACTATGGAACTTCAGCAGCAGATACAAATCTGGATACGGCTCATTATAAAACATCTTCAGAAAAGGATTCGGAAGAAGGTATAAAAACACAAAAAACCCGGGTTGCAGTGTAATCTATACTGTATGTCCCTGTTTTAGAACCGGAGGGAGCCCCCCTCCGGTAATTTTAATTCATGCCAGCCATGAATACTCTAACTCCGATTTCCTTGTTGTAATCATGAAATTCAGACTCTACTGTTACGTTCTCACATATTTTAACAATGGAATATTCTGAAAGGCAAATAGTTGCATGCCATACATTTTTATTTACACAAACAGGTCTATCTAACAAAAATACTTCAAAATTATCCACATTTTCAGGCGGCGCTACAATAATCAGAGTTACTCCGGTCACCGGTTCAAAGCTTTCCATAGTGTTAGGATGCCTTGCAATTCTGCTTACACTCTTGGCATCAATTTTATTTACTGCAATTCTCCATCCCACAGCATCAAATTCATTCAAAATTACTTGAAAATTTTCCTTCTTGCTGCTGTCATATTCAATTACATGCCCATACCTTGAAAAAGTTTCTTTAGAAATGTTTTTTATAACCATGTTCATTACAAACAATCCTCCCTGTTTATATTTGTTATAGTAATATCTGTTACTACAGCGATAATTTCATCTATCCAAAAGGCATTCACTACTCCTCATTGGTATTTTGTTCAAAAAATCTTTTTTTGATAAACAATGCGGCTATAATTAATACAACCAGTCCGAAAAACGCTAAGGCAATCATTGAATAAAAATCAAAGTAGGAAGCAACAATACCCCAAGTGTCTCCTGCAAATCTTCCCAAATACACCAGTACAATATTCCAAATAAGTGTTCCAACTATCGTAAGGGGTAGAAAAATACTTAACTTCATTTTTGCAATACCTGCCGGTATTGATATCAAGCTGCGAACGATAGGGACAAATCTGCAAAGCAGAACTGCCTTAGTGCCATGTTTACTAAACCATTCTTCTGCTTTTTTTACATCTTCTTTTTTAAGACGCAGCATTTTTCCTAGTTTGCTTTCAAAAAGCCCCTCAAGCCGTTCGATGTTTAATATACAGCTAACTGAGTATAAAATAATAGCTCCTAATAAAGAACCAACTGTCGCAGCAATAATCACACCCCATATCCCCATATCGCTGAACGTAGTCAAAAAGCCTCCAAATGTTAAAATAATCTCTGAAGGTATAGGCGGAAAAATATTTTCTATGGCAATAAGAAGGCAAATGCCAATATACCCGTATTTATTGATTATTTCTATAATTATTCCTTCCATTTATTCCTCCAAAATTATAATATTATTAATAGCTCTAATAATTAGTGCTCAAATTGTTTCATGCTATCTTAGTTAAGGTTACCATAAGACAAATGCTATATCAACAAAAAAGTGACAATTTATGTGCTAAAAAAATAAAATAGCATCAGCTTGACCATATTTTTAAGTTATGATATGATGTTCTTGCTCATGGGGGAGTAATTGGCGTGAAAACACGTGACAAATCAACATACTGACCATTTTTGGGTCTGGTTTGTCTTAAATAATGAGACTCATGTATAGCTATAAATGCTGTACATGTTTATTTTTGTAAAAGGCAGGCAGATACAGCAAATAACGCGTATCTGCTTTATTTTGTGCACATTTACTAGCCTTATTGGTTATATTATGTTAAGTAAATTGGGGGAGATTTGGTTTTGGGACCTTTAGGATTATTACTTATTGCTTTAGGTCTATCTGCAGATGCCTTTGCGGTGGCTCTGTGTAAGGGACTTAAAATGAGGAGATTGAATTTACACCATGCTATGGTTATTGCAGCATTCTTTGGCAGCTTTCAGGCGATAATGCCACTACTTGGTTGGATACTAGGTAGCCAATTTGAAGCATATATCACAAGCTTTGATCACTGGATAGCTTTCATCCTGCTAACTCTCATTGGCGGAAAAATGCTTTTGGATGCTTTTAAAAAAGATGATGAATGTGTTGCTGCAACCAGTGAAATCAACGATATTCTTGATATGAAGGAACTCGTTATTCTAGCAATAGCCACAAGTATAGATGCACTAGCGATAGGTATTACCTTTGCTTTTTTACAGATATTAATAATGCCTGCTATATTCTTTATAGGTATTATTACATTTATTTTATCCTTTATAGGTGTTACCATGGGGAACAAATTTGGAATAAAGTACAAAGGCAGGGCTGAGGTCGTAGGTGGTTTCATTCTAATTTTCATAGGAATTAAAATACTATTGGAGCATACCAATATTATTTAATAAAAAGATGGATTGTGTGAGCTGTAACGGAAAGTATACTTTCCTAGACAATAAAAAAGCCCAACCGCTTTGTATAAAGCAAGTTGGGCTAATATGTTTTTGTGGTATTAATTATTCCATAAACATTTTAATGTCATCCTCTACGTTTGATATGCCGCCGATGCCAAACTTCTCTACTAAAACCCCAGCAACGTTCGGTGACAAAAAAGCAGGCAGTGTAGGTCCTAAGTGAATATTCTTTACTCCAAGATATAAAAGTGCGAGCAATACTATTACAGCCTTCTGTTCATACCATGCAATGTTATAAACGATAGGAAGCTTATTAATGTCATCCAGTCCAAACGCTTCTTTAAGCTTTAATGCAATAACTGCAAGCGAATACGAGTCATTGCACTGTCCAGCATCCAGCACCCTTGGTATACCTCCTATATCCCCAAGGTTCAGCTTATTATAGCGATATTTCGCACAACCGGCAGTCAATATTACAGTATCTTCAGGGAGCTTTTTAGCAAATTCAGAATAATACTCTCTACTTTTCATTCTCCCATCGCATCCTGCCATAACGAAGAACTTCTTGATTTTGCCTGACTTAACTGCTTCTATAACCTTATCGGCAAGCCCAATTACCGTATTATGAGCAAAGCCGCCTATTATCTCACCATTTTCTATTTCAACAGGTGGTGCACATCTTTTTGCGTGTTCGATTATTAAAGAAAAATCTTTAGTTTTTTGACCCTCCCTGTCCGGAATATGCTTAAGCCCCTGAAAACCCACTATGCTTGTTGTATAAACTCTGTCCTTGTATGAATCCCTTGGAGGAATAAGACAGTTTGTAGTCAACAAAATAGGACCATTAAAGCTTTCAAACTCTTTATCTTGCTTCCACCAAGCATTTCCATAGTTACCGACAAAATGAGGATATTTCTTAAAAGCTGGATAATAGTTTGCTGGAAGCATTTCTCCATGAGTATATACATCTACTCCTGTACCTTCAGTTTGCTTTAGTAGTTCTTCCATGTCTTTTAAGTCATGCCCACTAATAAGAATACTAGGGTTATTCCTTACACCTATATTAACTTTTGTGATTTCAGGGTTCCCATATGTGGATGTGTTAGCTTTATCTAAAAGCGCCATTATTTCAACACCATATTTACCCGTTTCCATGGTTAATGCTACAAGATCATCTGCTGAAAGATTATCATCCAAGGTTGCTGCAAGTGCTTTGTGCATAAACTCACAAACTGCATCACTATTAAACCCAAGTACAAATGCGTGCTCAGCATATGCTGCCATACCTTTTAGTCCATAAATAATCAGTCCCCGAAGTGAGCGAACATCTTCGTTTGCTGTACTTAGCACACCGACTTCTGTCGCTTTTTTCTCCATTTCATTAAGATCTTTTCCAAACCATATAGCGGCATCATGTAAATCTTTTGATATATTTACTCCTGCATCTATGAGTTGGTTTTTAACCTCTTCCCTTAACTTTAAGCCTTCCTCGACTTTTTTCGCAAAAAACTCTTTATCAAAATTAGCATTTGTTATTGTAGAAAAAAGCCCTTTCAAAATAAATTCATCTGCTTTTTCAGTATTTATGCCTGCTTCCCTTGCTTTAATGCTATATATTGAAATACCTTTTAATACATAAATAAACAAATCCTGAAGGTTTGCCACCTCATCTGTCTTTCCACATACCCCTCTAATTGTACAACCCTTTCCCTTTGATGCCTCCTGGCATTGATAACAAAACATACTCATAACAACTTTTTCCTCCCTTTATGTTGTGTATTTTAGTTAGATCTCAACTGATCCGCAAAACTTACTGATTGCCTACTTACTGTTTTATTATATATAAATAAAGCTCTAAAATCAGTATCATTTGTTACCGTCACTAATATGATTATAACAAGATTTTATTGTAGCTTTTTCACAAAGAATTACTTACCCATAAATAACAATGTGAAACAACCAATCGTTTTCCAAAAAACGGAGTTCTACTTGCACCAGCTAGAAAATATCAAACAGGCATTACTGTTAACACTTTCTAATACTTGCTTTCCATAAAATTAACCACATCATATATTCTTTGGTTTGCAGGTACTAAAATTCCATGCTTTTTTGCAAGCTTCAACACAGTTCCAGAAAACAATTCCACTTCCGACTTTCTACCAGCAAGACCATCCTGCCTCATTGACGGCATGCCATTAGGATTCATGTTATCGATTAAATTCATATATTCATTTAAATCTTTTTCAGTAATGGCTACACCTTCTTTTTCCCCTAATAACATAACTTCTCTCATAGCCTTTTCCATCATGTCCCTAGCCTCACTAGGTTTTTGCACTGTCCCATACGTGCCTTTGTAAATCATAACAACCTGATTTATACCAACATTTAGCATAAATTTGCTCCAAAGCCTGTGGTTGATATCCTTCTCCAATGTATATGGAATACCTACCCTATCTAGGAGGGTCGCTACATCCTTTAGCTTCTTTTTCTTTTCTTCATTATGATCTATAGTTCCTATACAAAGCTTTCCAACTTGTGTACAGGTAAGTTGGTTTCCTGTTTTTACAGCATCCATCCCCTGTGCTACACAATATAGTATTTTATCCATACCGAATTTGCCCCCGATGATCTGTTCACTAGATATCCCATTCAAAAGGGACAAAATGATAGTATTCTCGGAAACCTTGTTTCTTGCTGTATAAATCGCACTATCAAGTGCAGTCGCCTTTACTGCAAAAATAAGCAGGTCCGCAGGTTTCCCTTGCTCATCATCACTTACCATTTGAAAGTTGCATGGTTTTTTGTTAAAGATAATTCCTTCATTGTGATATCTTCTTAATCTTTCTTCATCTGCAACAAACTCTACAAATTCTTTTCCAAGATTCCTTGTAAAGAAATCTCCATATAAAATTCCTAAAGCTCCCATTCCTATAATACTTACTCTATTAATATTCATTATTAATTCACCATTTCTTTATTCTTCATCAATTTCTTCAGTTGTATGTGCCTTAACCATAGCCTCTGTAGGTGATATGAAAACCTTTATTTCGCCATCTACACAAAGCTGTTGATCACCTAACAAACTATCTGCTACAGGTGTGCTAACATGAGTGCCTGTAATTAACAAAACTATTTCTTTCTCAGGCTGCAGTTCTACATTTATAATAGGCAACAAAACCTTCTGTTTCTCATCTGTACCTCTTCCGTGTATGATTGTAGCTCCTGACGCACCAGATAGGCGTGCTACATCTATAACCTTTTCAGCAAGCCCCCTGTTTACAACTACCAAAATACAGTCATGTTGTATGTTGCTCTCATCCAGTAGCTGAGAGGCTACAATACTCTTTTTCTCAGTTGTAGAATATGATATTTTTTTATGTTTGAACACAGTTCCCAAAATCATGATTGATAAAACTGGAGCCATTGCCACCATTGCAATAACTCCAAAACCATCCACCAGCACATTGGCAGTATCTATAATCATAGCTGCTCCTTGCGCAAAAGCAAGTACAAAGGTTGCTGTCATAGGTCCCGAAGCAACTCCACCTGCATCATAAGCGATCCCAACAAAAACCGGATCGGCTTTAAATGAAAGCAATATTGCAATAGCAAACCCTGGAAGAAGAAAATACCACAGCTTAACCTCAGGTACGATAATCCTTACCATAGAAAGAGCAATTGCAATACCAACACCTATAGATAGAGTCATTCGGATTAGACTAAGAGGAATATGACCACCAGTGACTTCTTCAATCTGCTCACCAAGCACATGCACGGCAGGTTCAACAAGAACAACGATAAGACCCAGCAAAAATCCTATCCCTATCAATATCCAATGATTCATATTAGCAAGCTCCATACCAATAATCCGACCCATGTCCATGAATCCTGAGTTTACTGCAGTAAGGAATATGGCAAGTCCTAGCAGGGTAAAGACAAGCCCTTTAATTATTCTAAAAAGATCTTCCTTAGATAGTTTAAATTTTGTAAAGTTATAAATAAAAAACAAAGCCGCAATAGGCAAAAGAGCTAGAAGTGATTCCACGAAAACTACCGGTAATGCATTTATTATAGGTCCAAGTACACCCTTGGCTATAACAAATTCTCCTGCATCTCCTTGTATATGTTTTTGCCCTGAAATTATGGATAATAGCATCAACGCCAATATTGGTCCAGCACTCATTATACCAACAAGTCCAAAAGAATTTTCTTCTGAGTTCTTTCCGCCTTTCACTTTGGACAGTCCCAACGATATCGCCAGAACAAACGGTGTGGTAAGAGCACCGGTGGTTGCACCTGAGGCGTCAAAGGATATGGCAAGGAATTCTTCGGTTACAAAAAGCGCCAAAACAAAAATTACTCCATAGGTTATTGCCATAAACACACTGAGAGATTTGTCCCTCAATAATCTGAAAACGCCAAATGAAACCATAATTCCCACTCCAATAGACACCAAATACACAATAATAGGTGCGTTTAGACTACCACCAGACGCTGACTCAACCTGTGAACCAAGGATTAATAAATCAGGTTCTGCAACAGTTATCAAAAAACCTAAAAGGAAACTAAGGATTGTAATTTTATAAGGTGATCTCGAAGTGGCTACTTCTTGCGACATAACCTCGCCAATCGGGTTCATAGCCAAATCTACACCCCATAAGAAAATTGAAAGCCCGATTAAGAGCATTACACTACCAACAATAAAACGTATAATAATATCTGTTCCCACATCAACTACAGTGTAACAGAGTACTAAAACTAATATCACAACCGGTAATAAGGTTCGGGTTACTTCTTTACCTTTTTCAAAGATCAAATTCATCGCATTACCTCCCCACTCTCGTCAGACCGGTTTTCAAGGAGACCACTGACTTGGCTCACAGGGAGAGTAAATATAATGCCGTTCCCAGCTTTTGCAAGCTCAAGATCAGTAAATATCTTTCCTCGAATTTGAGAAACCTCGTCTTTTGTCGTGATAATCATTAAAATATCTTTTTGGGGCTCAATAACCAACGGAAAATAAAAGTCTGTCGGAATGCCGGCTCCACGTCCATGAATCAAGGTTCCTCCCTTAGCTCCTGCTTCCCTTGCTACTTTTATACAAGACTTACTTCGTCCCTTATCTACAATAGTCATAATACAAAGATACGGGGAAGAAATTTTCTCTTGCAAAACCCTGTGTTTTTGACCAACAGTTTGTGATTGCCAGCGTTTAAAGGGTATTGAAAAAGCCATCCCTCTATTCCTCTTGTTAAGCATAAATTCCTCGCTGATTACTTGGTGTAATCTAGCACAAAGCTCATCTGATGCCGATATCATAAGAATTTCTTTATGTATCTCAGTCAAACCAATCATCTCAAGCAGCTTAGATTGTACTGTACCTTCCCCTAAAAATATCGTTCCTCCCACAGCACCGCATTCTTGGGCTTTGCGCAATACAGCATTAGCCTTGCCACGGTTTACGATAACAAAAAATAATGCATCTATATCTACCACTCCCTAGTCTTATTAAGTTTTCTCAAAAAACTTGAACTGATGTTAAATGTATTACAATTCAATTGTTGTATATAACCAGAATACAGCCTCATATATTTAGGCTAATCCTAGTTTTAAATTAAAACACATTATAATCATAGCATAAGATTTAAGTTAACGGTATACAATACTTTTAAGATGTCTGTATTAGTTAATGAATAATCCGTCTCTTGATAGTACTACAGCATTAATTCTTGAATTATTCTGATTTTGTTTTTCTGAATCTTTTTCTGTAACTACATTTTCTGCAGAGTTCCTCTACTACTTCCATTGCCAAAAAGCCATTAACTATATTTTTAACTCTATCACTCTCAAGTATCTTTGAAAATTCTTGGTTTTTAATGTTACCAAGATTTATGCTCCCCTCTCCATCCATACAGCATGGAACTACCGTCCCATCCACCAATACTGCAATCTGACTGCGAAGTCCATAGCAAAATCCTTTTTCCCGATCTTCCTTCTCCTTCATGTCCGGCCATTTGAACTCATAATCCTGATTTAAGTAAATATTTTCAGCAATTTTGATGCCTCTTTCCTGTGCCCCTTTTTCTTCGATACTGTAAGGTAATTTGAATGCCCTCTCAATAATCTGTAATAACTCCCTATTGCGTTTTCTTTCAATGTTCGCCCGATTGCTTTCTTCTAAATTCCAGAATCTAAATGAGATAATGACTTTTGATACTTTTGTGGCTTGCTTTGCAAATTCTATAATATTAGTAATATATTCATCTTTGTTGTTTAAACCACTATTTCCATCAAAGCTATGCAAAGAAAAGTTAATCTGCCTTAACGCAGGGTGCCCTATTAGTTTTTCTTTTACATCGCTAATCAAAGTCCCGTTAGTGGTTATATTCACTTTGAAATCTTTTGCATTACTAAAGTCAAGAAACTCACCTATTTGTGGGTGAAGAAGAGGTTCGCCTTTTACATGAAAGTATAAATAATCAGTGTAAGGTTTTACCTGATCTAACACAAGTTGAAAAGTTGTTGAGCTCATAAAATCCAATTGGCGTTCTGACCTTGGGCAGAAACTGCAATCAAGATTACAAACATTTGTTATTTCAATATATACCCTTTTAAAACGTTTCATTTTTATAAACTCCCATCATAAGGATATGGTTTAGCAAAAAGAACAAGGCTTACTCTACGTTTTCCTTAGCATTAAAAAGACACCATTTGCTTGCGCAATTGATTCTATTGTTATAAAATAATTATATCATAGATAGCCACTTCATAGCTTTTGTGATAATTAAAAATATCTTAATATCATCATTCTATGATGCATAGGTGAGCAGCAAACAAAGTTTGAGATCAGTCCACTTGGTAGAATAATGGATGATCATGTTAACTAATTTTAATTAGTATAGTTTTGCTATAAGGTTTAATTAAAAATATAAAGTTGGAATTGTGATTATGAAAAATAGTCTTAATGTGAAAAAAGCAGCACGAGTTATTTTTAGCTTGAATTTAATACAGTTAGCAAGCCTTATCGGAATACTTGCTTCATATTATTTTACTCATAATTCTATTCCGCTATATCAATTAAGTATTTTTTTGATTGTAATATTTATAACTTTATGCATAAACTGTTTAGTGGCTGTCAGAAAAATTTTAAATTTGCGCAAAATTAACTTACAATCACAAATGCTGCTTTCCTCTCTCCAAAATGTAGAGAATTTAAACAATACCTTACGTGCTCAGCGACACGATTTTCTCAATCACCTTCAGGTTGTTTACGGTCTAATTGAAATAGATGAATACGAGCATGTAAAAAAGTACATTGAGAAAGTATATGTGGATATACAGAAGGTTAACATGGTATTAAAAACATCCGTTCCTGCTGTTAATGCACTACTACAGGCCAAAACGCTCTATTGTGAGAAGAACAGCATAAAAATAGGACTTGAAATCACATCAAGACTTGAAGGCATCAAAGTTCCATCATGGGAATTGTGTAGAGTTCTTGGAAACCTCATTGATAATGCAGTTAATGCACTTTCTCTTTCTGAAAATAAAGATAAAAACCTTTTGGTAAAACTTACAGAAACCCTTAAGTCCTTTGATATAAGTGTAATTGATAATGGTGTACCCATCCCTTCCGTACATCAAGATGAACTTTTTAAGCCAGGCTTCACTACAAGAAAAAACTTGGGCGAAGGTATGGGATTGGCAATTGTTAAGGACATAGCAGTCAAATATGGTGGGAAGGTATTTTGGGAAGTTAATGAAGCTTATAAACGTTTTTGTGTATCAGTTCCCAAAGAAATTTCAAGCACTTAAATAGACTGTTTAATCTCTGGCATGTATATTATAGCAATCAAAAGTTTTAACGTGTGTTAAATTGATATATAATAAATTTATGATTGCTCATCGTTATGTCGCAAAGCGACTTTCCGTGAGGTAGTCAATTTACACAAAATAAATTAAAACATTGTTTCAAAATTGATCGCCATAATATTTTGTGATGGGAGTTGATAAAAATGGGAATCTTAAATTTTATTGTTACAATGGAATTGTTATCAGCTATTTGTTTTGTATTAGGCTTTGTATTTGTCATATTTGAGATGTTCTACCCGGGTTTTGGTGCTCCGGGTGTTATTGGTATTATTTTATTGTTTCTAGGGGTTGTGCAAACTGCTGGTAGTGTTTTGGAGGCATTTATATTAATAATCCTGATTATCGCTATATTAGGTATTGCGTTAACTATTGTTCTTCATTCAGCTGCAAAAGGTCGTCTTTCAAAAACACTTATACTTAATGATTCTTTAAAAAAGGAATCTGGTTTTATTGGAACAGAAGACCTTAACTATTTTCTTTACAAGGAAGGAATAACCTTAACCGTCTTAAGACCTTCAGGCATTGCTGATTTTGATGGTGTTAAGTTAGATGTTGTTTCCGAAAGTGAGTTTTTACCAAAGAATACTAAGGTTAAAATAATTAAAGTATCTGGAAGGCGTATCTTGGTAAGAAAAATTGAATTATGATGTTCTTATAATTGTTTAATTATTAACTTGGGAGGATTGTTTATGGGTTGGTTGGTTTTAGTAGTTGTTTTAGGTGTTGTTTTTGTATTAATCATTTCTTTCTTTAGCCTTGTCCCTATTGGGCTATGGACATCAGCATTTGCAGCCGGTGTAAGAATAAGCATAGTTACTCTAATAGGTATGCGCTTAAGAAGAGTTACACCTGCTAGGATTGTTAACCCTCAAATAAAAGCGACTAAAGCAGGAATAGATGTTTCAATTAATGAGCTTGAAGCCCATTACTTAGCAGGCGGGAATATTGACCGAGTTGTGAATGCGTTAATTGCCGCTCAAAGAGCAGATATTCCTCTAAGTTTCGAAAGAGCTGCAGCGATAGATCTTGCTGGGCGGGATGTGCTTGAGGCAGTACAGATGAGCGTTAACCCTAAGGTTATAGAAACTCCTTTAATCTCATCGATTGCAAAAGATGGTATAGAACTTATAACAAGAGCACGCGTTACTGTAAGAGCAAACATTGACAGGCTTGTAGGAGGAGCAGGTGAACAAACAATAATTGCTCGTGTAGGTGAAGGTATGGTTAGCACTGTAGGCTCTGTAGAATCACACTCAGAGGTTCTGGAGAATCCTGATCTCATTTCACAGACTGTGCTTAATAAGGGTTTGGATGCAGGAACTGCTTTTGAAATTTTGTCCATTGATATAGCCGACGTAGATGTTGGTAGGAATATCGGAGCTCAACTACAGACTGATCAAGCTGAAGCAGATAAAAGAATAGCTCAGGCTAAAGCGGAGGAAAGAAGAGCTATGGCAGTTGCCAGAGAACAGGAAATGAAAGCGTCTGTTCAAGAAATGAGAGCAAAGGTAGTCGAATCAGAAGCTGAAATTCCAAAAGCAATGTCTGAAGCTTTAAGCAGTGGCAGAATCAGTGTTATTGATTATTATAACCTCCAAAATGTAATTGCAGATACACAAATGAGAGATTCTATCTCAAAGGTTGCCAAGACAGAAATTGATACGCAAGATAACAGGTGAGTCAATATATTGGGCTTTCTTAACTTAAAAACCTTGTAGAGTTTGGGAAACCGGCTCACTAGAATTAAAATGGCAAATGAAATATTATCAGTTTTAAAAAAACAGGAGAGCTTTGACTAATGACACTAAAAACATTGATTGTAGATGATGATGAAGGTATGCAGCTAGTTTTAAAAAAATTTATAGAAAAAGTTGATGGCTATGAAGTTTCGGGTATTGCTGCAAATGGCGAAGCAGCGCTTAAAATGGTAGAGACAGTAAAACCTCATGTTGTATTTTTAGATATTGAGATGCCCATTCTTGGCGGAGTTGGGTGTGCTAAAAAAATAATGGATATTAACCCTAAAATTAAAATTATATTTGCTACAGCCTTTCAGGAGTATATGCCTGATGCCTTTGAGCTCTATGCTTATGATTATATTATAAAACCATTCAATTTCGGAAGGATACAAAAAACACTGAACCGCATTAAGGAACTGTTGACCCAACCAAATGAAATAGTAAGCAATAATAACAAATATACTAGAAGTTTAGATAAAATAATCATAAAAAATAAGGATGGTGTAAGTTTTGTAAATATGGATGAAATCATATTAATCCAACGAGAGAATCGTAGTACGGTTGTTTATACTAACGATGAACGCTATGTTACGTCTGAAGGGTTAAGTGAAATTGAAGCTCGCCTTAATAAAGAACTCTTCTTTAGAAGTCATAAATCTTACATCATTAATCTTTCTATGATTCACAAAATTTACCCCTATGGTCGTTGGACCTATATTGTCAAATTTAAAAACACCGACAAGGATGCGCTCATAACATACAAACAAAATGAAGAGTTGCAAAAAATGTTTATGTGATATGCCCGACGCAGACAAAGCTTACAAGGAGATGCTCATGCCCGGGCAATGTCATCAAGCTAATATGTAAGCAATTGGCACAAATGTAAAATGCGTTGTTACGTGTAGTTGGCCGACCCACGAAGCAAGAGCCACAGGAAGTGGCGACTATCAAAAATATTGTGCTTAAAAGTTCTGCTCATTATCTACTGTAAACTTTTTTGTCTCAAAAATGTTCCAAACATTGCAATAGATATGGAACTGGACAATGCCTTGACAGGCCGATCTGCAATCTCAGCTCAATATCAGGTGCAATGGATTTGTTGGTAGAGAAAAAGGCAGAAATCAGTTCTTCTATATCATTGGAAAAATACTCTGCAAGCCCCCCAAACATCTTCTCCAATTTCCAATAGTGCAACACCGTCTTCCTTTGCCTGTACGAAAGTCGCTTCTACGAGTAACCTGCGCATCTCTGTATTATCAAAACGGTCACCTATATTTTCGTTTGTCCATTTATGCATATTGTCCATAGATGATAATGCTGCCTTTATTGGCTCAATGTTATACCCTGTTCTATTTTGAAGAAATTTTCTACTACCGCATGCTAGCTCTCCGTAGACCTTCTTCGTGTTTTGCCCTTTGTGGAAGCACTTTGATATCGTCAAGAGGATTTCGAATCTTTGCGATTTCTTTACTACTAACATGTGTATAAATCTCAATCGTTTTAGAACTCGCATAGCCCAACAATTTACGTAGAACCAAAAAAGCTGATAAGAAAAATTCCTATCAGCTTTTAGATACATTCGAATTTTGTTGAACTTTTTTTGAATAACTTATTATTATCTATGCCTGTCTGGCCTTATATTGATGAGCCTGCTCTAACATCATGTCCTTGACCTTCATCAAACGTATCAGATTTCCTCTTTCATTTTCTTCAAGCTTCATTGAAATGTATTTAATTGTCTCAGTTAACTGGGGGATTAAAACATACTCTAACGCGTTTACTCTTCTTCTTGTCTTTTCAATTTCCTCTGACAATAGCTGAACAGTTTTTTCAATTTGGGCAAGTTTAAGCATGTACGGAAAAACTTCAGTCAGTGTTTTAACCGCTCCGTCAAGTTCCCCTGATGTTGTTGCAAATCCATAGGGGTAGACATTACTCACATCAGTGCCTTCTGTTGTAAAATTCAGCACAGGCACTTCCACACCCATAATATTGTTTGTCCCTGTACTTAACGCTATTTTCTGTTTAGGGAACATAAGTGCTTCGCCAAAAAACTCAGTAGACATAATTGCTCTGGCTATAAGAAACCTTTCATTGACCTTTGCCATCATTTTTTCAACAGTTTCTCTTAATTCCTTATTCTCTTTTACAATTTCAAGGAACTGCTTCATAAGCTCATCTCTTTTGTCTTTTAGAAGCTTATGTCCTCTTCTGGCAACCTTAAGCCTGTTCTTAAGTCTGGTCAGCTCCATCCTTGTTGGGTTTACTTGCATAATTGACATATAATCTCTCCTACCGAACATTTTAAAAAGAAACTCTGATCTAGCTACTTCCTTTGGAATTACATACCCAGGATACTCATTTCAATAATTGTACTTTGCATGAAGTAAGTAAATTCCCCGAAAGATATTCCAAAAGCATTCTGACTCCTTATTCCTAGTTACCAAGGCTTTACTTTTGTATATAATACTTGTCAAGGAATTCATCCCTTATTCGCTTGAGCTCATCTCTGGGCAGCTCAGACAACAATTTCCACCCTATATCCAGAGTCTTTTCTATATTCCTGTCCTCATCGTACCCTTGAGAAACATACTCTTGCTCAAATCTATCAGCAAATTTTGAATAAAGTTTATCCAAATCGGTAAGAGCAGCTTCCCCAAGTATAACAGCTAGTTCTTTTGCTTCTTTCCCTCTTGCATAGGCTGAAAAGAGCTGATTCATTGTATCAGCATGATCCTCACGAGTTTTCCCTTTACCTATTCCTTTATCCTTTAATCTTGAAAGTGATGGTAAAACATCAATAGGTGGTCTTATATCTTTTCTGTATAATTCTCTCCCCAGAATAATCTGGCCTTCTGTAATATAACCGGTTAAATCGGGTATAGGATGTGTTTTATCATCCTCAGGCATGCTTAAAATAGGTATAAGAGTTATACTGCCATCTTGCCCTATTTTTCTTCCTGCCCTCTCATACAAGGATGCTAAGTCTGTATACATGTAACCAGGATAACCCCTTCTTCCCGGAACTTCCTTTCTTGCAGCAGAAACCTCTCTTAATGCTTCTGCATAGTTCGTAATATCTGTAAGTATAATCAAAACATGCATGTCTTTTTCAAATGCAAGATATTCTGCTGCTGTTAATGCCATTCTAGGTGTTGATATACGTTCAACAGCCGGATCATTTGCGAGATTCATAAAAAGCACTGCACGATCAATAGCTCCAGTCCTTCTAAAGTCAGATATAAAGAAGTCTGCCTCCTCAAATGTAATTCCTATTGCTGCAAATACTACTGCGAACCTACTGTCAGTCCCTAAAACCTTAGATTGTCTGGCTATTTGTGCAGCAAGCTGAGCATGAGGCAACCCCGAACCAGAAAAAATAGGGAGCTTTTGTCCTCTTACCAGTGTATTTAAACCGTCAATTGCAGAAATTCCTGTCTGTATAAACTCAGATGGGTAATCCCTTGCAGTTGGATTAATCGGAACACCATTTATATCAAGTCTTGTTTCTGGAATTATCTCAGGTCCCCCGTCAGCCGGACGCCCAAGACCGTCAAAAACCCTTCCCAGCATATCCATTGATACCGGCAGCTCGATTCCTTTGCCCAAAAACCTAACCTTACTTTGTGCTATATTTATTCCCTGCGCACTTTCAAAAAGCTGCACTAATGCGCTCTCTTGGTCTACTTCCAATACCCTGCATTTTCGAATTTCACCATTGCGAAGCTCAATTTCTCCAAGCTCCCCGTATTTAACACCTTCAACTTGCTTTACTAGCATCAAAGGCCCAGCTACTTCAGATATGGTCTTATATTCTTTAAGCAATTCATACACCTTCCTTCGAAATCAGAGCATCTATCTGGTTTGCAAGTTCTTCATCAATTTGATAGAAAACCTCGTTTACCTTTTCTTCTTCAACATACTTAGCTCTTCCAATTTGTTCTCTTACAGGTAAACTAAAAAGCTCTTTTACCTCTACACCGCTTTCCAAAGCCTTTTTACCTCTATAATAAAACTGCATTATGAGCTTTAATAGTCTATACTGTTTATTAGACGAGGTATATGTATCTACCTCGTGGAAAGCATTCTGATGGAGAAAATCTTCTCTTATTGATCTAGCTTGTTCCAGAACAAGTCTGTCCCCTGACGAAAGAGCATCAACCCCAACCAGTCTTACAATTTCTTCAAGCTCTGATTCCTCCTGCAAAATTCTCATTGTATCAGTTCTTAGTACAGTCCAATCTCTTGAAATGTTCTCACTTTTCCATGCGTCAACCATATCCAGATATAAGGAATAGCTTGTAAGCCAGTTGATAGCAGGGAAGTGTCTTCTATATGCAAGGCTTGAGTCAAGCCCCCAAAAAACTTTGATTATCCTCATGGTCGCCTGGGTTACAGGTTCTGATAAATCTCCGCCAGGTGGTGAAACTGCCCCAATAGCAGTAATTGAACCTTCTCTACCATTTGTACCAATGCTGTTAACGCGCCCTGCTCGTTCATAAAACTGTGCCAATCTTGAACTTAAGTAAGCAGGATAACCTTCTTCACCCGGCATTTCCTCAAGCCGCCCGGACATCTCTCTTAGAGCTTCAGCCCACCGAGAAGTAGAGTCAGCCATCAAAGCTACATTGTATCCCATATCCCTGAAATATTCAGCAATTGTTATTCCAGTATATATTGATGCTTCACGTGCAGCAACAGGCATGTCTGATGTGTTTGCTATAAGGACTGTTCTACTCATTAGGGACTCTCCTGTAGTAGGGTCCTTTAGCTTCGGAAACTCCAAAAGTACATCTGTCATTTCATTACCACGTTCTCCACATCCAATATATACAACTATTTCTGCATCAGCCCATTTAGCCAACTGATGCTGCACCACTGTTTTTCCACTTCCAAAAGGTCCGGGAACAGCCGCAACACCGCCTTTGGCAATAGGGAATAATGTGTCAATAATTCGCTGACCAGTCACAAGTGGAGCTTCGGGCGATAGTTTTTCCCTGTAGGGTCTTCCCACACGTACAGGCCACTTCTGCATTAAAGTAATATCAGCTATCTCACCGTTTTCCTTACGTACCTTAGCAACTGTTTCTTCTACAGAAAAGTCACCCTCAAAAATTTCAACTATTTTCCCGGAGATACCATTAGGAATCATTATACGGTGATCAATAATAGAATTTTCCTTTACAATTCCTATAATATCCCCTGCTGACACTCTTAAGCCCTTTTCTACAGTAGGCTCAAATTTCCACTTTTTCTCTCTATCAAGTGCCTGCACAAGCACACCTCTTGTTACATTGCTCCCGTACTTTTCCTTAATTTTTTCTAAAGGTCTTTGTATTCCATCAAATATCTGACTTATCAAACCGGGTCCAAGCTCAACACTTAAAGGCAAGCCTGTAGACACAACGGGCTCTCCCGGGCCAAGACCTGCAGTTTCTTCATAAACCTGTATTGATGCCTTATCACCATGCATCTCAAGGATTTCTCCGATTAAGTTGTGTTCACTGACACGCACTACATCAAACATGTTTGCAGACCTCATGCCTTCTGCTAATACAAGAGGACCGGAAACCTTGACAATAGTTCCATTGTTCAAATGTATCCCTTCTTTCCTGTTTACTAAAAAGCCTTCTTACGTATCAAAAAGTATATCTGCACCAACTGCACGTTCCACAGCCTTCTTTACTGCATTCATACCTATATTTTCAGTACCAAAAATTCCTGGTATCAATACTATAACTGGAAAGGCACGTTCTTTATATTTCTCTATAAGAGGCATAATATCTTTTGCTGTGCTTTCTGTTATAAAGACAAGTGCAAATTCCTCATTTACAAGATTATTCAACATGCTTTCAGCTTCAGTTTTATTCTTTACAGGATATACAGAAAGCCCGAGGGCTAAAAATCCAAGGACGCTGTCTTTATCTCCTAAAACACCGATCTTATACATATATCTCTCGCAGCCTTTCTCTAATAGTATCACCGGGAATGTCGTTAGCTTTTCCCGTTATTACAATCCTGACATTCTTAATCTCGTTCTCTTTTGCATAAAGATAAGCAATTAGGGGTTCTATGCCAAATGCATCATGCTTAGCTTTACTGACAAACGCTGTAATAAGATTGTCCGATAGTTTTTCATACATAGCAAGATTACCTTTTTCATAGCTCTCTTGACTGCTTCCCAAAATTGCCTCATACCTAGAATTTGATAAGTTCTCAATAAGACCTTCTATTCCTATGTCAAAATTATCCGTATAAAGGTCAAGATCTAAAGAGCCTCCACTTAGTATCACACTTTCAAGAAACGCACGTGGTTTCCCCATAAGCTTAACTCTTAAAAAAGTTTTTATGTTAACAAGATCAATGCTCATGCTGCAAAGCTCAATTAAAAACTTGTTTTGGGTAACGGTTGCCATAGCCTTTGCTTCTTTTGCAGAAGCTTTGTCAAGTACTACATCTATCATTTGCGGGTCAGAAGTTTTATTGAAAACTTCTGTACACTCATTAAAGGCATCATACATTATTGAAGATAAGTCCCCTAGTTTTCTGTCTCTTATCATCAACTTTAGTTCTATAACAGGTATAATACCGGTATCAAGAAGCAGGTCGCCCTGTGCAAATCCTCCATATTCTGATTTGAGTAATACCTTAAGGTTATGATAGTCATTTTTTAGAAGAAATATATTAAATATATCTGGTTTAGGTACAATACTTTTAAGCAATCCGTAAAGATTTTTATATTCCTGCTTTAAAAGCAATTCACCGTCATAAAGATTAATACTCTCATCTTCAGATTCTCCATAACCAGCTTCCTGTAAAATCCTTAGTATTTCTTCTGTTGTCGCTGCATCTATCATTCTGTCAAACAGACCTCTGTTAAGCAGCCTATTCTCAATAACCCGTATACGACCTACAGCATAAGCATATTCTGTCTCATACTTCAACAAAACCACTCCTTAACCATAACATGCTCGCAGCATTTGCAAATTGTCTGCAATTACGACGTTCCATCCGATCCAAATAATATAGAAACCACTTCCTGTTCTAGGTCGCTGCGTTTCATTCTTAACATGGCAGAAAACGTATTATTATATTCCACATCCCCATCTTTTAATACAAAACCACCATCAAAGTTACCTGCACTTTTAGCCAACCTCACATTTCCCGGTAGCCCTTTAGAAATAATCCTTCTGTTTACATCATCAATAAATTTAAGTCCTAACCGCTGCCTGTCCCTTTCAGTCAGAATAATTTCTTCGTTGCCTTTAGTAACTGCATCGGTCACCATGCTAAGGAGTATTTCGCTATACTCCTCAGTACTAAGGGAATTAAGGTTGTTCAAAGCGCCCTGGAAAACCTCGTTTAGAATTTCCTGTTTAGCTGTAAGTTTAACTTTTTTAACTTCCATCACAGCAGAAGCAGTTAGTCTGCTCTTTTTAAGCTTTGCTTCATTCACAGCTTTATTTAAGATTTCAAGCCGCTTTCTGTCTCCCTCGTCCTGTGCTGCCGTTATTATGTTCTTAGCATTCTTCTTAGCCTGAGAAATACTTTCATTTGCATCTATTCGTGCATCTTCCAGTATTTTTTCCTTTAATATCTGAGCATTAGTCATACTGACACTCTCCGATTTCATATCTTAATACCAAAAAGCACCATGAGCAATGATGCAAGTACTGCAAACACAGCAAATGTTTCTACCATTGCAGTTAAAACCATACCTTTTGCAAATTCCTTTGGCCTTTTTGCAACAATTCCAATTGATGCAGCTGCAAGCTTTCCCTGATAAATAGCTGAAACAAAACCAATAATAGATATTGGCAATGATGCCGCTAAAAATAAAAAGCCTTGATTAAGTGTCAGATTGACCAATTCGCCTTCAAACATTCCTACTTTTAGGAGTATAAGGAAAGCTGTTATCAGACCATATAATCCTTGAGTGGATGGAAGTATCTGTAAAGGCAGAACCTGACCAAATTTCCCCGGGTCCTCAGCTATGACTCCCGCAGCTGCCGCACCAGCGTCTGCTACTCCTTTGACTGATCCTAAACCGGCGAGTATTACAGATAGTGCTGCACCTGCAAATGCCAAAATGTGACCTATTGTAATTTCCATAAATCATCTTACCTCCTGCTTGATTTTAATGTATTTAGTGTTTATTTTTAAAGGGTTGAAGGCTTTTCCTCCATCCTCATAAAACCTACTGAAGAACTCAACATACTGAAGACGTGCGCCATGAACAAAGGCACTAAGACCACCTGACAATATGTTAAAGGTATGACCTATCAAGGCTACTATTATCAAAAGTATTATCCCAATTATATTATCTACTCCTGCCAGTGTCCCCATGGTGTTTATAACCGATGCTATTACGCCGCTCGCCATTCCTAAGGCAAGTAATCTCGAGTATGAAAGAGCATCACTTAGGATTCCTATAATGTTATAAAGACTTAATATCCCGCTAAAAAGCTTGCTGAATATATTTTTTTTTGCTCTACCCTGTGTAAGAACAAGAAGCACTGCACCCGAAATCGCCATGTATTTTCCAACTGAACTAAGCGTGGGAACAGCTAAAAGACAAAGCCCGATTAAAAGTATATACCAGAAAAGAACATCAAATACAGCATCAAGAACTTTTCCATCTCTTATTAGCATATAACCTTTTACTCCCATGCCGAAAAGAATCTGCACCATACCGAAACCAATCGACCAAAAAAGAAGTTTCATAGGATCTTCAATTGGATTAAACCACAATGGTGGTATTACGCCTTTTCTACCTATTATCTGATCAAATATGTCACCAAACCAGCCTCCAAAAAGCGAACCGCAAATAACCGTAGCAGCACCGCACAAAAATATCAGCTTCAATGATTTCTCCAAAGTCCCTTTCTGTTTGTAGCGCCATATAAAATATCCGGAAACCAATAGCATAATCAGACCATAACCTGCATCGCCCATCATTACACCTATGGAAATGAGGAAATAAGGAGCAAATAATGCATTGGGATCTATTCCGTTTGAACTGGGAAGACTGTACAATTCAGTAATCGGTTCAAAAGGTCTTATAAAGCTATTGTTCCTCAGTAATATTGGATGCTCTTCCCCATCTTCAGGTTCGAATATATTAACCATACAATTAAAATTATTTTCAACATTTTCTTTAGCCTTGCTACCCAGTTCCCTGGGCAACCATCCTTCGAGTATAAAGGTTTTATCAGTCTTTAAAAGGTTCTGATATGACTTTTCCTTTTCTAATTCAATATTAAGGAAGTCACATAGCACCTCAAGGTCTGCTAGTACAGAGGAAAGCTCGGTAATTTCTAGTCCTAGTTCTTCTCTTAACGTATTAATTTCTTTGATATCCTTATTAATTCTATCAATGTTTTGTTTAACCGTGCCTTTGAGATCATTAAACTGAGTTTTTGTGAAACCATATTTTTTTAAAATATCCATTGTCTCGTTCTCACAAAAATTATGATATACAAGTGCCAGATATATCCTTTCATTAGCTTTACTTAACACTTCTAAAAAGCTAAAGGGCAAGTTTTCGGAAAAATCTTTTTTCATGACCTCAATATCTATTATTTCCGGGACTGTGCCAAAAATAACACTGGTAACCTTTGTGTTGCACTCGTCAATAGCAATGTCCATAGAACTCCACGGTATCAATATTTCAATCTGATTATGAAGCTTACTCTCAGTAGAACGCAGCTCTACAAGCTTCCCATCAACTTCATCTATACGTGAAACAGTTTCCATCAAATTATCTTTGCACTGAACTATCTTTTTAATCTTCTGACGATCCATCTCTATTCTAGGTTGAAAGAGCCCTTTTTTTCTATTATCATATGAGGCCAAATATTTTATAGCTGATTCCAGTTTCCTGATATCTGCTTCTATTTCATTTAGCTTATCAATGGATCCATCAGATTTGACAAGTTTTGACCATTCCTCATCATCCAGCTTACCTTCAACATCAGAGATATCAACTATACCCATTTCCATCAGGCTACTTATCAATCTCTTTTTCTCCACTTCCAACCCGATGATTGATATTTTATTCATTTTAACTATCATTCCTGATTATTATCCTCCCGATAATATAGTCAACTGCTTTATCAATTTTCCCACTAACATTGTTTTTCAATTCAGCACACTCTTTTGACACTTCTCGATTAATTTCCTCAATTTCAATCTTTGCCTCAGCTTCTGCCTCTTCCATGGTTTTGAGCGCTTCTGCTTCGGCATCTTTAATGCTCTTTTCAATTATTTCTGCTGCCTTTGCATTTGCATCAGCCAATATCTGACGACTTTTATCTTTAGCTTCATTTTTTACCCTGTCAGCCTCAGTCTCAGTCATCCTGATTTCCTTAACTACTTCTAAAAGCATTGGGTCACCACCTATGCATATTTAATTGGGTTGTTAAGCAACGTCTACAACCAAAAGCGGGAGGGGCTCGATGCCCCCGAGCTTTTATTCAAGTACAATAATCTACTATTTATATTAACATAAATAAATCCCATAAAAACTCTAATATCTCAATAATTTTACTTTAAAACAACAAAATCTAAAAGTCCAAGCTTTTGCTTTAAAATCGCAACTTTTATTTATTATAAACTAATATCCACTAAATGACCAGACTAATTTAACCATTTTGGACATTCTTACGGTTGATTGACGGTTGTCAAAGTTAATACAAACGTAACTACCCACTCAAATAGATAAGAAAATTAAAATAACCGTCCCCCTGCTTCCTTGGCAATACATGGTTCTTATTCTATTAATTATACATAATATTATTCTAACTAATGCAAAAAATATATCTGAAAAAAAAGTAACTAAAGAGGTGAAACCTTACTTTATTGTAAAGGAAACTATGAAAAACCATATGCATGATTTTAAATTCGACGCAGAAGTATCTAGTTGTCATACTCATAGCGTTTCAGGATACACAGAATTAATAATAGGTGTTTATCCGCTGCATTTTCATTATTATAGCGGTATTTCGACATTCAAGAGTCATACACACCATTTTTCCGGATATACCGGTCTACCTATCAAAACAGAAAATGGTCATGTACACAAAATATCCGGATTACTTGAACATAAAAATTATCATTCACATAAGTTCAGCAACTATACCTACGAAGAAGTTTCATACAATTCACCTGAATTGCATCAAAGGGTACTTATATAGCGAAGAGAAGACTTCTTTTTACTCGCCGCCTAATATCGGCGTTTGCCCACAATACTATTAATCTACCTATGCACCATTTACCATTCACCATTCACCATTCACCCTGTATTGTCGCATACTTGTGGTCAACATCAAAGTCTGAATTATCAAAATAGTCAATCTGTGTTCCAAAAGTTGTGTCCACATTTATCCAAGTATCTTCCTCCGAAAGATATACCTGATTCCATGCATGATCTCCCCAGGCAATTCCGCTAAATCCCAACCCCGTAATCAGCCTTACTTTAAGCCCAGAAGCTTTGCACATTGAAATAAACAGACATGAATAATCAAAACAAATTCCTTTTCTTGATTCAAAAGCTGTTATAGTCCCGGATGTAACACCCTTTGGGTCTTTGCTCACTGCTTTTACCTTTTCAAAGTCGTATTCAATGTTTTTTGTAATCCATTCATACACAAGATATGCCTTTTCTCTACTATCAGTCTCACCTTTAGTTATCTTTTTTGCAAGGCTGTCAATTTCACTTGTAGATTTCACAGCTTCATCCAGCGTAACCCCATTAAAATACCTGATAACCCTTACTCTACCATCTTGATAGTCAGCTTCTTTGGGTATATCAATGGTTGGGTCTTCAAGATATCGCCCCTGAACCTTCCTGAAAGTGTCATCTACGATAACTGGTATTCTTTTAGCAATATTTGAGTTTAATATAGGATAAATTGCCTTATCATATATAAACTGATAGGTTTCTGATTGGTTGAGTGACTGTGACAACATTGGTATAGTAACGTAATAACTGATAAAATTAAGAAGGATTACACATAAAATAACTATAAAAAGGCTTTTGGGAATATTCGAAAGACCAAGAATTAATTTCCTAGGGAACGCCTTCATAGCACTAAGACATGAGTATATAAGATCAGCCAGAGGATTTATAAGTATCTTTTCCAATAAATATGATATCACTTTTATTACAAGCGTAATTAAAATAAAAAGTACAGGAACAGCTATCAAATAGGTCAATACATCATTCCCAGCAAGAAATTCAATTACTGCATCGGGTATTTTTATATAAATTTGCTCATACATAGTCCCTGCATTGTCAAAAAAGATTTTTTTAGTAAAAAATATAGAAAGAATTAATGATGCAAGAAACTCAATGTTAATGAAAAGTTTTTTCATTGAGATTCTCATATTCTCCCTAGAGAATGTACTAAGCATACCTTCTAGCAATGGTATCATAAAAATTATCCATAAGAATAGCGAAACTATGTTTATCCTCATAAAACAGCACCCAAACACCTTAAATTAGCATAAGAACATGCTTAAGCCCATACCAAAACCTTTGTGGGGGCTTGATGCCCCCTGGATTCTAAAAAATGATTATTCTCAAAAAAGTCGCTTTATAACTTGCTACAAATTAATCATAAAAAACTCTATTTACTATAATAGTTTATGAGGCATCCCGAAAGAATAATATCTCTTTCATCAGACGAAAGACTCTCAAGCCTCAAACTTATCTTTTTAGTACTGTTGGAACCTACTACGATGGCATCAACCTGCTCTGCTCCGCTTTTAACAGCATTCCTTATACCTTCAATTAAGACATAATCATCTACTTCTACTGGTATATTTTCGTCCTCTTTTATTGTGAACGGCAGAATGCCCCAGTTTATTAGATTGCTGCGGTATCTTTTGGTAGCATATTCTTTGGAGATATTTGCCCATCCTCCAAGCACCTTCTGACAGGAGGCAGCCTGTTCTCTGGCAGAACCATCACCAGGCTTGTTGGCATAGATAACACTGCCTATTCCTGTGGTTTTCAAAAGTTCAAGAGAAGATTCCTTATTTATCAACCTTGCTGCTTTTTCAAAAATATCTGTTAAGCTTTGGGGTACACTCACCTTCTTATCAATAAGCTCTCTTCTTTTTTGTTCAAGATTATTTATTTCCTTGGCTCTTCCTACATAAGACGGATCCTTGCGAGATAAAGTGAACTCCGCAAGCTTCATAGGGTTGGACCGATAAGATGATGTTTCACCCGACGGAATTAGCTCATCGGTTGTTGTAACAGGATCATCAATTACTGAAACAACTTTTAAAAGCAGGTTCTCTGTTAGCGGAATCATAGAAGGCCAGTCTGTTATATTTGGACCAAACACAAGCTCCCCATTTTCATCAGGACTATTGAATCCGTAATAAACACGGTTGTCATAAACCGTTTTGTTAAAAGTATATGTGTATTCTTTTTCTTTGGTACAAAGCTCGGTAGCTGCAGTGAGCAAGCCTCCATTAGCTGCTGTAGCTGCAATTGATTTTGCATCCATTAGTGCCACATATGAAACCTGACCATCACTTGGTCTTGATCCCTCACGGTTCGGAAAATTTCTCGTTGTGTGCCTTATGCTAAAACCGTTGTTTGATGGTACATCACCAGCACCAAAACACGGACCACAAAAAGCACTTCTTATTATGGCACCAGCTGTCATAAGCTTATCCATAATTCCCTGTTTTGACAGTTCAATATGAACTGGTTGACTTGATGGATAAACACTCAGTGAAAATTCACCGTTACCGATAGCTTTTCCATCCAGCACATCTGCAGCGTAACATATATTATCAAACATACCGCCTGAACACCCAGCAATTACACCTTGGTCAACCTTTATCCTACCGTTTTCAATCTTGTTATTAATAGTGTAATCTATTTCTGTTCCAAACTGTTTTCTTGCTTTTGCTTCTATTTCGTTAAGGAAATCTTTTGCATTTTTGTTGACTTCAGAAATCGGGTATGCATTGCTTGGATGAAAGGGTAGTGCAATCATAGGCTCAACTTTTCCAAGATCCACCTTCACCATGCTGTCATAATATGCAACCTTTCCTGGTTCAAGCTTTTGATAAGCCTCAGGGCGTCCATGTATATCAAAGTATTTTTGCACTTTTTCATCAGTACACCAAATTGAGCTTAAGCATGTGCTTTCAGTCGTCATAACATCGATTCCATTTCGAAAATCTATTGAAAGCTCAGCTACGCCAGGTCCTACAAATTCCATTACCTTGTTTTTTACAAATCCATTTTTGAACACAGCCGCCAAAATGGCAAGAGCTACATCCTGTGGTCCTACACCCGATACAGGTTTACCCTCCAAATAAATGGCAACCACCTTCGGGGTTTCTATATCATATGTCTTTTTTAGAAGCTGTTTAACAAGTTCAGGGCCACCTTCGCCAATCCCCATGGTGCCAAGTGCACCATAACGGGTATGACTGTCCGAACCTAAAATCATACGCCCACATCCTGTCATCATCTCTCTTATATATTGATGAATAACCGCAAGATGGGCTGGCACAAAAATACCGCCATACTTTCTGGCAGCAGACAATCCAAACATATGGTCATCCTCGTTTATTGTACCGCCTACTGCACAAAGACTATTGTGGCAATTAGTAAGCACATAGGGAACCGGAAACTTTGTAAGACCACTCGCCCTAGCTGTCTGAATAATACCTACATAGGTTATATCATGTGATGCAAGCGAATCGAATTTAATTTTCAGGTTGCTGTCATTTCGTTCAGTATTATGCTCCTTTAATATACGCCAAGCTATTGTTTCCTTTCTTGAGGTGTCAGGCGCAACTTCTGATGGGTTAATTCCTGCAGCCTTAAGTTCTACTTTTTGTTTTTCGTTAAAAATACTATCTTCAGCAATTATCGTTTTCCCATCAATTAGATAAATGCCTTTGTTTGCTAATTGAATCATGAGATTCCTCCTAACTGTAATTCATACCCCATTCGAAAGCTTTCATCTCTTCAGGTATCATGTTATGTTTTCCTTCAGGCAATGTTTTCCTTAGAGCTTGCTCAAAGCTTTCTTTACTAACTATAGTTGTCTCCTTTATAAACTTGCCTAAAAGTATTATATTGGCAAACACTTGATTGCCCATTTCCAACGCTTTCTTAGTAGCAGGTATCCTAAACACATTTAAATCTTCCCTAGTACATTTTTGGTCAACGAGTGAACTATCAATTACAATAATTCCGTCTTTTTCAATAATCCCTTCAAATTTGTCAAGAGAAGGTCCATTCATTACAATTAGACTGGTAGCACTGTTGAGTATAGGTGAGCCCACCTGTCCGTCTGTAACTACTACATGACAGTTTGCCGTGCCGCCACGCATTTCAGGACCATAGGAAGGCAGCCATGAAACGTTTTTATTTTCAAGCATTCCCGCATATGCCAGCAACCTTCCGGCAGAGAGTATCCCCTGTCCTCCAAAACCCGCTATTATGATCTCCTGATGCATCATAACTACACCTCCAAATCCTTTCCTTTAAAATTTCCAAGAGGAAATACTGGCAGTAATTCCTTTTCTATCCTCTTCAAGGATTCGGTAGGGTTCAAGCCCCAGTTAGTTGGGCAGGTTGAGAGCACTTCAACTATTGAAAATCCTTTTTTTGCAATCTGAACTTGAAAAGCTTTTTTTATAGCTTTTTTTGCATTGATAATATTTTTAATATTATGCATTGATACTCTTTCAACAAAAGTGGCTCCATCAAGAGTAGACAGGAGCTCACACACCCTGATAGGGTATCCATGAAGCTCAGGTTTTCTCCCAAAGGGAGTGGTTTGGGTAACCTGTCCAAGTATTGTTGTTGGTGCCATCTGACCTGATGTCATGCCGTATACCGTGTTATTTGCAAAAATTACGGTTAAGTTCTCTCCTCTGGTCGCTGCATGTACTATTTCAGCAGTCCCTATGGCTGCAAGGTCCCCATCACCCTGATAGGTAAAAACTACATTCTCGGGATTAACTCTTTTAACACCAGTAGCCACTGCCGGTGCTCTACCATGAGCTGCCTGCACCATATCGCAGTTAAAGAACTCATAGTTACCATAAGTACAACCAACCGGAGATATACCTACTGTTTTTCCTTCGATTCCTAGCTCGTCCAAAACTTCTGCAATCTGTCTATGGGTAATACCGTGCGTACATCCAGGACAATAGGTGTTAGGAACATCACGTAACGCATGCGGTCTTTTCATCACAACTGCCATTTATATACCCCTTTCAATCTAATCTTCATAAAGTTCGCTTTCTATATTCAAAAAAACCCTTTGCTTTTTTATATTATTTCCCTATATTAGGATTTCCTTAATCTTATCAAGGATTTCCTGCTGGGTGGGTATCATGCCGCCCATTCGTCCATAAAAATGCACCTTATTTCTTCCGTTTACCGACAATTTCACATCCTCTACCATCTGCCCTGCACTCAATTCCACTGATAGAAATGCCTTTGGAACATCAGCATATTTTTCAAAAGCTTTTTCAGGAAATGGCCACAATGTTATAGGCCTAATTAATCCGACTTTAATTCCCTGCTTATCAGCCATTTTAATCACATTTTTCACAATACGTGCTACTGTTCCGTATGCTGCAACGATTATATCGGCACCATCACAATTGTATATTTCAACCTTTGTTTCATTCTCTTTGATTTGATTATATTTGGACTGAAGCCCCAAGTTTATTTTTTCAAATGTAACAGGATCTATATATATTGAAGTAATAACATTGTGATCTCGTTGCATTTTGGTTCCTGTTGCAGCCCATAACTTTTCAGGGATTTGAACGTCTTCCTCTTCTCTAAACTCAACAACCTCCATCATCTGACCTAGTGTACCGTCACCCATTATCATAGAAGCAACCCTATACCTGTCAGCAATGTTGAAAGCATCAACTGTAAGCTCATAAGCTTCCTGAACGCTCCCAGGTGCTAGGACAACCATTTTATAGTCACCATGACCTCCACCCTTTACAGCCTGAAAATAATCACCTTGCCCAGGCATAATACCTCCAAGACCTGGACCGCATCTTACAATGTTTACAATGACAGCCGGCAGCTCTGCTCCAGCTATATATGATAATCCTTCCTGTTTAAGGCTTATTCCGGGACTTGATGAAGTCGTAAGAACCCTTGCACCCGCACTTGCGGCACCATATACCATATTGATTGCCGCTACTTCACTTTCAGCCTGTATAAAAGTACCGTTAACCTCAGTCATCCTTCTTGCCATATAATGTGAAATTTCCGATTGGGGTGTTATTGGATAACCAAAATAAAACTTGCAGCCAGCTCTTACAGCTGCTTCTGCTATCGCTTCATTTCCCTTCATCAACATTTTCTCACTCATAATCATTTTTTCTCCTCTTGTAAAATAAACTCCCCTTGTAAATTAATCTAATATTACTTTTCAACTTCTATTGCACAGTCAGGGCATATTGTAGCACAAAATGCGCACCCAGTACATTTTTCCATATCACTAACTCCCACAGAGTGGTAGCCCTTACTGTTTATTTTTTCAGATATAATTATTATTTTTCTTGGACAAACATCAATACATAGTTTGCATCCTTTACACCTTTCAATGTCAAACTTAACTTTAGCCATAAGTATCCCTCACTATTTTTTTATCCCTGATTTTTAAGAACATCTAGATTGAAAATCCTATAGAAAATTCAACCAAACTCCGGAGAAACTTTATGTCCCCCGGGATTTTATCTAAAACAACATTAATCTAATATGATAGCTCCTCGGTAAATCGCAAAGCGACTTATCGAATAGGTAATCTATTATAAAAACTCTTTCTATTATAAAACTCTTTCATAAATGATGCAAGCTTACTCCCAGGGTAGTTTGATTTTTTTGTCGAGTAAAAGGATTTTACCAAAGGATTCATTTATATATTCTGTCCCCTCTATAGCTTCGGACACAAAGGCAGTAAACCCAATAGGCAGCCCTGTAAATTCTGATACTTTATTTAATATTTTATAGCCTTTTTCCAAATCTTCTGCTGTTGTATCTTGAAGCAAATTTGTATTATTAACCAGCTTTGTTACTTTAAGCCTTGATGCGTTTTCGAGCTCATAGATCAAGCTGCTTATTTTTTCCTTTGTATCAGTAAAAGGGCGATTTGTATTTACAACTACATACATATCATATCCTTCATTTATAATTTCCTGCCTGTACCTTCCAAGCGCTTTTGCACCTATGTCATCACCGCCTACATCGAAGACAGACCAAACACTGTTATCCTCAAACAGACTGTTTATTTCTGCAGGCAGAGCTGGTACATCAACATTTGTATTCGCAAATGGAGGTACTATTACATGTATTCCCTGCTTCTCCAGTTCATCTTTTACATCTGCCGTTCTAAAATATGGGTTTACAATATCAAGATCAACTATAGCTGTTTTATAACCACTATTTTTCATGTTTAAAGCAAAATTTACTGAAACTTCTGTTTTACCGCTTCCAAAATGCCCTGTAAAGATATTAATTTTTTTATATGGCATAAAACTCCTCGTTTCTGATTGTTACTTTTATACTTTCCCAAAATGTTTATGTTATGATTGCTCCTAGCAAGTCGTAAAAGCGCTTTGTTTCTTTAATAAGTTGTGAGGTTTTTGATCATTGTCATTCTAACTGATTTTTTGCAGCAATTAAAGAATAAAATAATATGGGAAAATTTGAGCTGCAAAATTAAGTATGTTTAGGTATGTGTATTGAAAATTACACACAAAATATATCCGAACTCTAATTAAGGAGGTTTTTTATGAAGATTCGAGAAGGACTAATTCCCACCGTACTAGGTACCGCAGTAACAGCCACCGGTTTAGCTATAAAGCGAACTGCACCATATCTTTCTTGGGGTGTCGCTGGCTTTGGGCTGGCTCACATAGTATTAGGAGCAATTGACCTCATCGAGCACCGAGCCTGATTCGAGTTTGTAAAAAGGATGTGGGGCTTATCCTCACATCCTACTAAAAAACAAGGTTTTATAAATTATAAACTACTTTAGAAGGCAGAACCTTTATATCATGTCTTTTTAAAACCTCGACAGCCTTTTGGGGATCCTCAACTTTTAAAATAACAATAGCTTCATTTGCAGCCTTTCCTACAAACGCATACATGTATTCAATACTCATGCGCTCGCTTTCAAGTGCACTTAAAGCAACTGCCAAGCCACCTGGTTTATCGTCTATGGAAACAGCTACAACACTTGCGCTGCTTACTAAAAAGTCCTTCTCCTTTAAAATGGACTCGGCTTCTTCAGGCTTGTTTACAATTAACCTTAACACACCAAAATCCGTTGTGTCTGCAATAGACAATGCCCCAATATCAATTTCATGAGAACCAAGAACTTTAGTAACTTCAGCAAGCCTTCCCGATTTGTTCTCAAGAAAAACAGAAATTTGCTTTACCAACATAAAAATACCCTCCTGTCATAACATGATTTTTCGAAAGATTTTAATGTTTTCTTTTAAAATCCTACCCAAGCATTTACAGTTTTCTCTTATCGACTACCCTTACTGCTTTCCCCTGGCTTCTTTCAATTGATTTAGGTTCAACAAGTCTAACTTTTGCCCTTATCCCCAAAGTTCCTTCGATTTCCCTGCTTATTCTTCTCTCAACTTCTTCGATACGTCTAACCTCATCAGAGAACATAGATTGATTCATTTCCACCCTTACTTCAAGTATATCAAGATTATCAACCCTGTCAACGATTAAAAGATAGTGAGGAGCAGTATCCCCCATTTCTAGCAGTACACTTTCAATTTGTGTAGGAAATACATTGACACCTCTTATGATAATCATATCATCAGTTCTGCCTGTAACTTTGTTCATTCTAACAGCAGTTCGCCCACAATCACATTTCTCATAGTTTAGACTGGAAATATCTCTGGTTCTATATCTTATCAAAGGGAGACCTTCTTTTGATATGGTTGTAAATACCAATTCCCCTAGTGTTCCCTCAGGAAGAACTTCTTCAGTTACCGGATCAATGATTTCAGCAATAAAAATATCTTCAGCAATATGAAGCCCACACTTGCACTGACATTCACTGGACACACCAGGACCCATTACTTCACTTAACCCATAAATATCTACTGCTACAATACCTAATCGCTGTTCAATTTCATCCCTCATTTTTGACGACCACGGTTCTGCTCCAAAAATCCCAGCTCTTAATTTGAGATCCTCTTTTTTTATACCGGCTTCTTCCATCTCTTCTGCCAAATATAGAGCATACGACGGAGTACATGCAAGATGCGTAGTTCCAAAATCTTTCATTACTTGGAGCTGTCTTTTTGTATTTCCACCTGAAATCGGGATTACTGAACAACCAACCTTTTCGGCACCATAATGAACTCCCAAACCGCCTGTAAACAGACCATAACCATATGCAACCTGAATAATAGCATCTTTATCAGCCCCTGTAGAAACAAGGGTTCTAGCAATAAGTTCAGACCATGATTCTAAGTCCTTGCGCGTATAACCTACCACTGTCTGTCTTCCGGTAGTCCCCGAGGATGCATGTATCCTCACAATCTCACTTAAAGGTACTGCAAGCATTCCATATGGGTAAGTATCCCTTAAATCCTGTTTATAGGTAAACGGTAAATTCTTAATATCCTCCAGTGTTCTAATATCACTAGGCTCAACACCTTTTTGCTGCATCTTTTCTCTATAGTGAGGCACATTATGGTAAACTCTTTTTACAGTTTTAATTAGACGTTCGGTTTGTACCTTAGTCATTTCTTCCCTTCCCATACATTCAAATGTGGGATTCCAATATATCATTTTTCTGTCCTCCTGTCGTCATATAAGGGCAGGTGCCCGATTTATTTCACCCACCCAAAAAAGTGTGGACTGCGCTACTTTTTTCTACAGAATATTATGATTGCTCTCCCAAAAATTCGCAAAGTTAATTTTTCGGGAGATAATCACATTATAAACTATATCCGCACTCAAATGCCTTTAGGTTCAAATCAACGAACGCTTTCTTTATATTATCGTTAAGAGAATCTATCCAGACCTTTTTTTCAATACCAGTCAATTTTGCCAGTACACCTATCAGTACAGTATTTACAGCTTTTATATTGCCGCAATTTTTTGCAATATCCAAAGCATCAACCGGTATCACGTCAATATTTAATGCATCAAGCTTTTCGAGAATTTCAGCAGGATATTCCTGCTTGCCCATTATGACCGGCATAGGGTCAATCCTTTGCTTGTTTATTATAAACTTTCCGCCTTCTTTAAGATGGTCAAGCCACCTATAAGCTTCAAGTAGCTCAAAAGCAATTATTATGTCAGCTTCTCCTTTTTCGATAAGAGGCGAAAAAACTGATTCACCTAATCGGACATATGTTACAACACTCCCACCTCTTTGGGACATTCCATGAACTTCCGAAACCTTTACATCATAATTTAAATCCGTTGCAACTGAACCAAGTATTCTGCTGGCTAATAGGGTTCCCTGACCACCTACTCCAACTATTAATATATTAAGACCTCTATCCATACACTATTCACCCACCTTTTCAAATGCATTGAAACTGCATACCTTTGTACACAACTCGCAGCCTATACACAATGCTTCGTCAACCTCTATATGATCACCTTTATCAACTATTGCTGGGCATCCTATAGACATGCACATCCTACATATTTTGCATTTTTCCTGGTTAATCATAAGAGCCCCTTTATACTTGACACCCTTTAAAAGCGCACAAGGACGTCGAGCTATTATGAGTGACGGCTCATCAGCTGTAATTTCTTCTCTAACTACCTTCTCAACATTTTTAATGTCAAACGGATCTACTATCCTGACTCTATTAATCCCTATTGCATCAGCCAGCTTTACAAGATCAACTTGTTTGGTAACCTCTCCTTTAATTGTGTAACCCATCAGAGGATTTGCTTGATGACCTGTCATAGCCGTAATGGAATTGTCAAGAATAATCACAGTTGAATTTCCTTTGTTATAAACTATATCAATAAGTCCTGTAATCCCTGAATGTATAAAGGTTGAATCTCCTATAACAGCAACAGTCCTTTTAGAAAACTCGCGACCTCTTGCCTTTTCCATACCATGAGCCATTCCTATGCTTGCGCCCATACATATACTGGTGTCTATTGCACTACTAGGAGGAAGTGCTCCTAAAGTGTAACAGCCTATATCACCTGTTACAACAAGCTTGAGCTTGCGAAGTACATAAAATACACCTCTATGGGGGCAGCCAGGACACATAACCGGCGGTCTGACAGGAATATCTTCCTGCGTTGCTCCATCAGTCTTATGTCCAAATAACTTTTCTTTTATTAACCGAGTGCTGTATTCACCTGTCACCGGTAACAAATCTTTTCCGCTAACATCAATTCCAAGTTTTTTTACATGATTCTCAATAAACGGTTCTAATTCTTCTATGATATAAAGCTTTTTAACACCTTCAGCAAATTTTCGTATAAGCTCATCAGGAAGCGGGTACACCATACCTAGCTTAAGGTATGAAACATTACCAAAAGCTTCTTTTGCATACTGATATGAAATACCACTTGTAATAACTCCAATGTCTTTGCTTCCCCACTCTATTTTATTGAGTGACGTTTGGGAAGAAAAGCTTTCGAGTTCTTCTATTCTTTTAACCACTACCTCATGCCTTTTTCTAGCCATGCCAGGCATCATAACGTATTTGTTAACATCTTTACTGTATTCCTTAAGATTAATACCTTTCCCTTCTTCAATTTCCACAAGGCTTCTTGAGTGAGCAACACGTGTCCCTAGCCGCACAAAGACCGGGCAATCGAATTCCTCACTAATGTCAAAGGCCTGCTTGACATATTCCTTACATTCACTGCTATCTGCAGGCTCAAGCATGGGTATTTTAGCAGATAAAGCATAAAACCTACTATCCTGTTCATTCTGTGAACTATGCATTCCAGGGTCATCAGCTACCATAATCACCAGACCACCGTTAACACCTGTATAAGAAACTGTAAACAGTGGGTCTGCAGCAACATTTAAACCAACGTGCTTCATTGAACATATAGATCTTGCACCTGCAACAGAAGCGCCGATAGCAACCTCAAGTGCTACCTTTTCATTCGGAGACCACTCAGAATAAATCTCATCGTATTTCGCTAAATTTTCTGTAATTTCAGTGCTTGGAGTTCCAGGATAAGCAGTCGCAACCTTGACCCCGGCCTCAAAAGCTCCCCTAGCAACCGCTTCATTACCAAGCAATAGTTTCTTCATTTATATCACCCTATCTAATTAAATGTCCTTCTATAAGTGTAATAAGTTTACTACAAGCTAAAAAGTTAATTTCATTTACCAATCTATATTTAGTGCATATCAAATTGTATTAAAGCAACAAACTAAATTAAAGCAAAAACTATTTTTTAAATCGTATAAATATATATTATACAACAATTTTTATAAAAAACAAAGACTTAGAAATTTCGGGCATTATAACCTTAATTTTCCTAAGCCTTGCTGTAATTATCTGTATTAGAGAAGAAGTTAAAAAGAAGGAGCGTCCATTACGCCAAGGAAAAGCGGTGAATGGGTAACTGTGTCTACTATGCCGTACACAAATGGGCGGTTGAAGATAATTTTAATTTCCGGTTCTAAAGGCATGCTGGTAACCCGCATTTCTATGGATGTTACAGCTGATGCTTCAGTTCCTTTTTCATCGACACGGCAAAATGTTTTATGCTTTATCTCGCTTATATAAAGGTTCTTTTGATGGTCTGCATTCATAAGGGAGAAATCTGCATTAAATGGTTCAAAAGCAACTTTCATGCCCATAGATGCCAATTCATCCTTAAGACTGTCTTCATATCTTGTTTCAAATTTTGGCAGAGACAGAGCTACACGATCATTTTTAACCGATAAAATATAAGCTAGTATTTTTTCTCCATCAGTTTTCTCAATAAAAGATCGAACACTCTGACCTTCTTCGGGAAGCAGAGCAAAAAAGCTGAACCGTCCGTCGTCATAAGGCAAAACAATACCTTTTACTCCATCCTTGTCTATATAGCTCATGTTTCCGGTGCGGTTCATATATTTGACGTTTACGCTCCCTTTATCACTGATAAAGTGTCCATCTCTTGTGTCAGAAGCTGAAAACTGTTGCTGCCAATCGGATTTAAAGTATACGGCATTCATAAGATACATGATTGCACTTGCATCAATCTCATCAATAATTTTATCTATTGTATCCCGCGTTTCTTTTTTGACCCAATTATTAATGGTATTTACGGCATCAATACTGCTAAAGTCAAGAGCTTTTATCGAAGCTCCAAAGTAGTCGGCATTTTTTTTGAGAAAAATCTCATCAGGTTTAAATTCTTTTCGGTACCATATTGCATTGGCTATAGAAAGCTCGGTTTTTTCACCCATAGTGCTTAATAAAGTAATATAATCTCGACAAAAGGCATTAAAATCCTCAGCTGAAATCCCCGAAAGCTTCAAAGTGTCGCTCATTCCTGTGAGGGTTTCGGTGTCTGCGCCATTATATGCCATTCCTAATGCAAGATATACTGATGCAGGTGAGATTAGTACATTGTCAGTGTTTTTCGATGAAAGCTCAAACAACTCCCATGAAAAGTCATATACAGATTTTCGGAAGCCCGCATTGATGTTGTCAGAAGCGTCAGGCCATGATGTGTCGCCAAATTCAGACATCAAATCCAAAACACCATTACCTGTTTGGTCACTTAAATTTATGGAGCATCCTGACAAGACAAGGAGTGCCGAAATCAGCCCAGCTATTATTTTAATTTTTTTCACAAAGAATCAACTCCTATACCTTTTATTATGACAAATATCTGTATACTTGGACGTACATAAGCCAAATCAGGTTCCATGTGCTGTATGACAAGGTTCCATTCGACGGATGCTCCGCATCCAAAAACACTCCTTAAAGCAGCAAAGGGGTTTCCCCTTTGCAATCCCCAATGTCTTGGAAAATATACTTTCCTAGACATTATCATAAGTGGATCATAAAACTTTACTAGACAATGAAAAAAGCTCTTGACATTTTAAACATATTCAAATAATATGTAATTGATATCATTATGATATCAATTACATATATAAGAAAGGATGTTTTTAATGTCTGAAAAGAATGAAACAAAAAATAAGCAAATTATACATGAAGAGATAAAGGCAAGAGCGTCAAATGGAATGGTAATGCTCGTTATTAACTCTGGTTTGATGATAGCCGGGTTAATTGGTTTTGTATTTGGCATTATAATTACAGAAAAAACTTTTGGCGGTGCTTTTGGCATTTTTCTACTGGTTATTTCTTCGCTATACACTTTTTTTATAGGACCTATTCTGTATGCCGGGTTGAAGGTGATAAAACCTAATGAAGCCGCAGTGCTGACGTTGTTTGGCAAGTATTACGGTACATTGCGAAGTGAAGGCTTTTATTTTGTCAATCCCTTTGTGGTTTCGCTAAATCCGGCAGCATCAAAAACCACGACGGGTTCTTTGGGTGCTGAAATGGTGCAGGTTTCCGCTGCAGGAAATCCGCAGGCAGCAGCCGCAGCATTGAGAAACAAAAAAATTTCTCTCAAAGCCATGACTCTTAACAATGATAAGCAAAAAATTAATGATCAATTGGGAAACCCAATCGTAATAGGTGTGGTTGTAATATGGAGAGTTATAAACACGGCAAAAGCAGTATTTAGTGTTGACAATTACACCGAGTATCTATCAATTCAATGTGATGCAGCACTTCGCAATACTGTGCGGCTGTATCCCTACGACGTATCCGATTCAATGAATAATGACAATGGAAAATCTCTTCGGGGTAGCAGCATTGAAGTTGCTGAAAAAATAAAAGAAGAGCTGCAGTCAAAGGTTGAATTAGCAGGACTTGAGATCATAGAGGCGCGAATTACCCATCTGGCATATGCTCCCGAGATAGCTGCTGCAATGCTACAAAGGCAGCAGGCGTCGGCTATTATTGATGCAAGGCAGATGATTGTTGAGGGAGCTGTCGGTATGGTGGAAATGGCTCTTGAGAAGCTGAGTGAAAATAATATTGTTCAGCTTGACGAAGAGAGAAAGGCTGCAATGGTGAGCAACCTGCTGGTAGTTCTTTGCAGCAATAAGGATACGCAGCCGGTTGTAAACAGCGGTTCGCTGTACTAGAAAATGTTGGGATGATTATATAATGGAAAACAGGGATAAGGATAAGAAACAGTTATTACTTCGGTTATCACCTTCTCTTTGGAAGGAGTTAGTAAAATGGGCGGAAGACGATTTTCGCTCTCTAAACGGACAAATAGAATTCTTACTGACTGAATGCGTAAGACAGCGCAAAAAAACAAGAAGCACTAAGATTGAAGCGGAATGATATATGCTATAATAACAAAGTATGGTTGGTTATAACCAACCATACTTTGTTATAGTTCATACTCAAAATAAATACAAGCATACCTGAAATTACCTTAGCACATCTACTATGGATCTTTCCAATTTCTTAAGCTTCTGTTTCAGTGCATTGACTTCACTATCGTCCTTTCCTGCAATAAGATCTGACACAAGAATATTTGATAATTCTTCAAACTCGTCTTTAAGGTTTTCAATAATACTGATAACTTCAAGTCGTTCAAATCTCTTTTCAAAAGCTGTATCTTCAATAACATCAGCCACTCTCCCAGCTTTAATGACAAAGGATTCATTCCTTTCGGGAATTATAGAATTTATATCAAACTTTTTATTTATAGCTTTTGAAAAATCCAGCATAGATTTTTCTTCTCCATGTACAATAAAAATTTTCTGAGGTTTCTTTTTAAAGCCCTTAATCCAATCCAGAAGACCTTTTTTATCTGCATGCCCTGAGAATCCATCTATCATTTCAACTCGTGCATTAATTGTGATCTCTTCACCAAATATTTTTACTTTCTTAGCACCATCAACAATTCTTCTACCTAATGTACCCGGCGCTTGGTAGCCTACAAACAAAACTGTTGAATCCTTTCTCCAAAGATTATGCTTTAAGTGATGCTTAATTCTGCCAGCTTCGCACATTCCACTGGCGGAAATCAATATTGCACTTTCCTCTAGATTATTTAGTGCCTTTGACTCATCTGCAGTCGGTGTAAATGTAAGTCTGTGAAAATCCAGAGGATTATCTCCATTTTCAATATATTCTCTTGCCTCCTCATCGTAACAATCAAGATTATTTCTAAACACTTCGGTTGCCGAAATTGCAAGAGGGCTGTCAATAAAAACCGGAACATTATAAAATTTGGTCAGCCTGTTTTCATATTTCTCCTTGTGCTTGTTAAGCTCATATATTATTTCCTGCGTACGTCCTACCGCAAATGAAGGTATAACAACATTACCACCTTTTTCAATAGTTTCATTAATAATATCAATAAACCTATCAAACTTGGTATCCTTATCTTTATGCAACCTGTTACCATAAGTGGATTCAATAATGAGGTAGTCAGCGCTTTCAATAATACTCGGATCTCGAATAATTGGTATATCCTTGTTTCCCAAATCACCCGAAAAAACTATTTTTGTTTCCTTACCATTTTCAGTTATCCAAAGCTCTAATATGGAAGAGCCTAAAATATGCCCAGCATCTTTAAATCTGATCTTAATGTTCTTATTTAAGGTAATTAGCTGCTCATACCTTACCTTCTCAAAAAGCTTCATACATTCTATAGCATCGTTCATGGTATAAAGGGGTTTAACAAGTTTTTCACCTGCACGTAAGCGTTTTCTGTTCGTCCACTCGGCTTCAGATTCATGAATATAACCGCTGTCGGGGAGCATTATTGCACACAACTCGGTAGTTGCTTTAGTTGCAACAACTTTTCCGTTAAATCCATCGATGAATAGTTTGGGAATTCTTCCACTGTGGTCAATATGTGAATGTGTTAATAAAACATAGTCAATGTCAGCAGGATTAAACGGAAATTCTTCACTATTTAATCCATCTTCAACTGATTGACCCTGAAACAGACCACAATCTACTAAAAACTTTGAATCATTTGTCTCAATATAAAAGCAAGAACCTGTTACTGTCTTAGCTGCACCCAAAAAGGTAATCTTCATAATCTACACCTCACAAAATTCTTTATAAACTTGTTCAAATATGGTATTTACATAAAACCAACAAGTTAAATAGGATTGTGATTGCTTCCAAAATAAGTTGTAATATGGTGCAATCTGTTATGTCTTAATCCTGTTATAATGATATCACATTACATTCTTAGTTATCAACAAAAGTATCTTGTGAAGATATATTAGCCTCCTTGGTTATCATTTTGATGCTTCAATCCGGATTGCTAGGACATTTTCACATGTGGTACAATGAGACATTATCATAAGTGGATGTGTCTATTCAGAGGTAGCTTTTCTTTCATGAAGAATCATCTCCAATACTGCAATACAGCTTCAGCAATGAAAACAATCAATTTAAAATGCCTTCTCGTTAAGTAATTCCGTGAACTCACTTGCGTTCAAACAGCACGGACATTACTAAACTCTAAGGCATTTTAAATTGTGTTTTCCTAAGCCTCGCTGTAACTAGCCGTATTAGAGATGATTCTTCAATTAATATGTTTGAGCTACCTCTGAATAGACACAGTGGATCATAACTCAAAAAACTCAAAAAAACTTCCTCTTGACGGAAGTCGTTTTTTGTTTTATACTATATTTTGCGCTTTGAAAAAAGGGCCTTTAGCTCAGTTGGTTAGAGCAACCGGCTCATAACCGGTCGGTCCGGGGTTCGAGTCCCTGAAGGCCCACCAATTTAATTGAATATTGTGCCCAGATAGCTCAGTAGGTAGAGCAGTGGACTGAAAATCCACGTGTCGCTGGTTCGATTCCGGCTCTGGGCACCAGTATTATGGAGGGGTTCCCGAGTGGCCAAAGGGGGCAGACTGTAAATCTGTTGTCGCCGACTTCGATGGTTCGAATCCATCTCCCTCCACCAAAATCTATGTAAAAGCTCTTGCTCTGCAAGGGCTTTTAGTATTCTATTTGGAAAACTTTTAACTTTTAAAAAATGTCCGCATCATTCTCAAACATTATTGAATATATCTGTAACAGTGATGGCAAGTCCCTTAAAACAGACACTATTAAAAACTTCGGACTGCTTGTATGCTACCATTTGGTCTAACTTTTTGTTAATAAATGAATACAGTAAGACTTGCCTGTTCTTGGGATCTATAACCCAATATTCATTTACCCCTCCTTCCATGTAAACATTGAGCTTTTTCACCATGTCCTTGCTTCTGGATTCCGGCGACAAAATCTCAATCACCAATGATGGTATACCCATATATCTGTCATTACTATTTGTTGTTTCATGATGATCACATGCTACAAGTAAATCCGGCTGTAGCACGTTTTTGGAGTTTGTCTCTTCGCTGTTCAGTGTGACATCAAATGGTGCTGATAGTACTCGGCATGTTTTTCCGCTAAACCATAAAATCAGCTTTTCGTATAAGTTTGAGTGTATACTCTGATGTGTAAAGCCCGGTGAAGCTAAAAGATAGACTTCTCCGTCAATGTATTCATACCTTTGTTCATTACCTTCAGTGATCTCAAGAAATTCTTTATAGGAAACTCTTCGGCTGGAATGGCTGTAAGCAGCAATTCCTTCTTTGATTGTCATATAACCGTCCCTTGTGTCCTCATAGCTGCTCAGCTTCGCAATAATTCTACCATTTTTGCTAATATATATATCTTCTTCTGCGCACTTTTTCAAATATCTGCCGAAAAAGTTTTTCATATCTGTTGCATTTACTTTCATCAAAACATCCTTAAACACCATTTTAGCTATATTTTATATTTATTTTATCTATTTGTCAATAATATTATAGCTATATTGTAAGTTTTGTGAATTGTAAGTTTGTGAATTGTAAGTTTGTGAATTGTAAGTTATATTACCGGTATCTTCTAATCACATTTCATTTACTATCGTATAACATAAATACCTATTTAATTGGAATACCGAAAACCCAAATCGTCATTGACAAAGGGTACACATTAACAGGGTCTGTCAAAGCAAATCTATAAGATTTGAGCAGTTTTATACTATTTTATTATTATACTTCAAAACCCTTTATTCTGGGCAGGAGAGTTTTAATAAAAACATAAATTCTCGTATTATCAAATAATTCATCCTAGAGTTTTAATTATATCAACATTTTTTCAAAGAAAAAATCAAAGAATAAAACTGTTGACTTAATATTTATAATATAATAAAATATAATCGAACATATGTTTGCGTGACTTGAATTGGGAAACTTTAAGATTCTTAGATACTGACTAGAACATTAACAGTCTGAGATTTATAGAAGATGGAGTGATGTTTGTGAAATTAGTAAGTCTTTTTGCTGGTGCCGGTGGAATGGATATGGGGTTTAGAAAAGCTGGTTTTAAAATTATTTGGGCAAATGAATATGATAAAACAATTTGGGAGACATATGAAAAAAACAACAAATCATTCCTTGATCATAGGGATATTCGAAAAATAAATTCTTCAGAGATTCCTGAATGTGATGGGATAATTGGCGGACCGCCTTGCCAAAGCTGGAGTGAAGCAGGAGCTTTGAGAGGAATAAATGATGACAGAGGAAAACTTTTTTATGATTTCATTAGAATATTAAGGGATAAAAAACCTAAATTTTTTGTGGCAGAAAATGTATCCGGTATGCTGGCAGACATACATAAATCCGCTGTTTATGACATTATAAGATTGTTCAATGAATCAGGATATAAACTAGGTATCAAGTTGTTAAATGCATTTGATTATGGGGTACCCCAGGATAGAAAAAGAGTTTTTTATATTGGTTTTAGAAAAGATATGAATGTAGATTTTAAATTTCCTTTACCACTGAATAAAAAACTCACACTAAAAAATGTAATTTGGGATTTAAAAGATACTGCCATCCCAGCACTTTCGAATAACAAAACAAATGGAGATAAATGTATTGTTGAAAACCATGAATATATGATAGGAAATTTTTCATCTATTTATATGTCAAGGAATCGGGTACGCTCTTGGAATGAACCATCATTTACAATACAAGCAGGTGGAAGACATGCACCTATCCATCCACAAGCACCCAAAATGCTCTTTATAAATCAAAATAAAAGAATATTTGTCCCAGGAAAAGAAGAACAATATCGTAGATTAAGTGTGAGAGAATGCGCTAGGATACAAACATTTCCTGATGAATTCCGATTTTTCTACAATAATGTAGCAGATGCTTATAAAATGATAGGGAATGCTGTGCCTGTAGAATTAGCTTATAATATTGCATTAGCTGTAAAAAAAGCAATAGATACTGCTCAGAAGGATTCTTTTACAACAAAAGCATGCTAATTAAAAGTTTTGTAACTATATACAATGATATTACCATGGTTCGTAAGTTGTATAAAGAGCAGGAGGTACACCTGCCAAACTAACATCAAATTTTAGGCTTGCTTCTACCAAGGATCTAGCACTATGTATTCGCATAGATATTGTCCAGCCATTATCACAAGCTACTAAAATAGTGTTACCTGAGTTCGGTTTGAAGTCAATATTATAAAAACGTGATGGCATAATCAGTTGAGGCACGTTTATCAAAGGACGTCTAGTTCCAGCATTGCGATTTAATGTTGAATAAATATTAAAACACTGTATTTGTGTACAACGCCTCCGATCATGTGTTATTACTTTATAAAAATCATTTCTTCCTAAAAGATAGTTAAGTAACCTTGTTGGGATCTGACCGGGGTTTTCAAAGTCAAGCCGTCTTAACTCACGAATAAAGGCCTCTAATAAAGGTGTGTAAAACCTCTGTTCTTTGTTTGGAACATTACGCCACAAAATATCCTCGTTTTTCATACTTGTAAGTTCATTAAACAAAGGATTTATAGTATCAAAATACTCCTGCGAACAAGGAATCCCAAACCATAGCTCGCCAAAATCAATACGAGGGGATAGCCGGCTATGTTTTACCGCTGAGTGATTATGCTTACAGCTAAGTCCAATTTCCCATTGGTTTTGCCTTCTAATACATACAATATCTCTTACATCACCAGCTATTCCTGCAGCATCTTCCTGAATTAAAAGATATAATGGTATATTTGTTAAAGGATTCTCTAATTGCGGTTCAAGACGCAAAATAACCCTAGTAGCAGCATTTGCAGCGTCATCCATTTTATTTCTCATGCTTACAACAGCATTCTCATAAGATTTTTTTGCAACAAGGAGCGCATTAGTCTGGTTTATAATAACATTTTGGTTATCAATAAGATAATCATATAGTGATTGCAAACAGGCAAACTCAAATGCTTTACCAAGAGTCGTTTGTATAGCCATTACTTTACCCTCCTATCCTTTGTATCTTTTCTTCTAATCTTAAATTTTCTTCAAGGATACTATAAAGTTTTTGAGCTACAGCTTCAGCTAGTTTTACCGGTACAGCATTTCCAATTTGTTTATATTTGCTTGTGAGATTACCAACGAACTCTATCTCCTTAGGAAACGTTTGAATTACTGCAGCTTCTCTCCAACTGAATCTCCTTGTGTTCCCACCTTCCCCGAACCTCCATTCATCTTCACCTACTTTAAGCATATCAGGCGAACTGGGATGTAACGTAACCTGCTTTGACATTGCAGGTATTGTATAACTAACCTGATCCCAAGTCCTTTTGCGATTTCTGCTCATATACCTTGAAGAAAATGATGCATGGCATACATCCTCTTTCGTAGGCTCAGGCATATCTTTAAGAGCTTCTCTTAATGTTATTTTTCTATTGAGTGGTTCTGGAAATATAAAATTTCTATTAAATAAATCTTTACACAGCCCAACTAATAATACACGCCATCGGTCCTGCGGCACCCCATAGTCAGCGGCATTTACAAGACGCGGCGTCACAACATATCCTTTGCTTGAAAAATCTTCAACGATGGCAGCCATTATTTCACCATCAGCCAATGTCAGCAACCCTTTAACATTTTCAGCAACAAAGGCATAGGGTTGTTTTTGATCAACTAGCTTTACAAAATATCTATAAAGCATGTTTCTTTTATCATCAATTTTCCTTGGTCCTGCCAGTGAAAAACCCTGGCAAGGGAAACCTCCCGCAATAATATCACTTTTAGGGATATTATCGAAATTTATACTCCTTATATCCCCTTGAACAACCTCTGCATCAGACCAAAGCCTATGAGTAGAGCATGCATCTTTATCTATGTCATTTACCCAAATTGTTTTGAAGCCCTGATTCTCAAATCCCATATCTAATCCTCCTGCACCAGCAAAAAGGGAAACCATCGTAAATACCTTTTTGTTTGGTGGAAAGTTAAGTATGTTATTCATTGAATCATCCTTTCACTATAAAATTAACTCAACTTAATAGTATACCTAATAAACTTAAAAATCAATTAAACGTTTATATATTTCTCATAGGATACCAGCATCATTCTCAAACATTATTGAACATATCTGTAACAACGATGTTAAGCCCCTTAAAGCAACCTGCTTCGACATTGCAGGTATTGTATAACTAACCTGGTCCCAAGTCCTTTTACGGTTTCTACTCATATACCTTAAAAAAGATGGCTTCGCCACTTTTTTTCGCTAGGGAACCTTATGGTTCCCTTCGACGGATGCTCCGCATCCAAAAAAAACCTCCTTAAAGCAGCAAAGGTGGCTTCCCCTTTGCAATCCCCATTGTCTAGGAAAGTATACTTTCCCAGACAATGAAGAAAATGATGTATGGTTATGCTACAGTTATCTGACTATCAGGCTCATTCTAAAGCTTGTCAATTCATCTAAATCTCCATTTAAGTTGAGTTCTTCTTTTAAATCTACATTATGGCTAATGCCCTTTTCGCCATAATATTCTTCAATCTCTTTTATATCCATAAGAAAATCTACATTTATCGTGTAAGTGGTGTTTTCTAGTTTAATGAACCCATTACTTATAGCCTTTTTACAAGACATTTGATAAATCTCTTCACCATGCTCATCTGTAATATTGATATTGATTAGTCCTCTTTCACTTTCTATATCTAGTTCTAGCATGTACTCTCCAGATTCTTCTATTTTCATTGGCATATTAAGAGGGTCCGTGTTACCATTCACATCCATAGATATTGAAGATTCAAAAACTGGTGCTCTATTAAGATTAAGTGCCATTGTTGTTACTCCTAACATTACCATTAATACTGAACAAAAGACTGTTGCAGTAATCCTTTTGCTTTTCCTTTTCTTTATCACTGTAGTATCTTCGGTTTCATTTGTAACTTCTTTACTATGAATCAGTCTTGAGCCCAACAGCAATAGGAAAGGAATAATCGCACCAATTATGAGATAAGATGAAATTGAAATTAAAATTGATCCCCGATTTAATTCTGCTAGCTGCATATCTTGTGTTTTAGTAGCAAATGATGCAAAAGTAGATGACGCATTGTTTATAAAATGAAAGAGAACAGGCAATACTATATTTTCTGTCTCAATCATAATATAGGTTATTGCCATTCCTAATATAGCTGTCGGAAGAAAACGATATGGATCCAAATGAAAAATACCAAATATAACACCCATTAAAAGCACTGTAACCCATTTCTTTTTTATCGAAGCAAAAGAAGAAAGAATAAGCCCCCTATGTAATGCTTCCTCACAGATAGCTGGCATAATTGCTATAATAAAAAAAGCAACACCCATAGGTACGCTAGTAATAACACTGTGTAATTCACTGCTTACCTCAGTTATACCCTCTGGAAAAAAATATAATATCACTAGGCTTAATAATAAAATAGCAATATAACAACCAGCCCATATAAATAAAACACCAAAAACTTGTCGGATCAAAGGCTTCTTTATCGGGAATATTTCTTTTAAGTCCACCTTAAAAATTATTGCAGGAATTAGAGAAAATAATAAAATCATAAGCTCTGTAATAGCTAAACCGTACATACCCCATTCTCTTTGTATAGGTGCCGCGACAAAGGGTAACATCAAAACAACTAAGATAAAGACACCTATACCATGATATGGCTTTAATTGTTTTTGTTTAATATTTGTTGACATGCTATTTTCTCCTTTATAGAATTCTTATTAGTGCTAATCCGTCAATTTCATTTGCACATAACAGAAATAATTGCAACCGCTTCAATTAGTTACTTTTGTCAAGTTATTTAAGAATTTATGCTGTACCAATAAACTTTGTGTTATTCAAATGCTTTAAAAGCTCTGACCAAATAATTCTTATAGCCACATTATAAGCAGTATTTCTAGGTTTTATTGCTTCAATCACATTTCGTTTACTATCCTCTTAAACAAATTCCCACGCTCTTCAAAATTCTTGAACATGTCAAAGCTTGAGCTTGCAGGTGAAAGTACTACTATATCTCCTACTTCAGCCTTTGACGTCGCCTTATATACAGCTTCAGGTAAGGCGTCAGACTTAAGGATTTGTATACCCCTTCCCTTTCCTGTCTTCGTAATGGCTTGAAGTGTTGCCTGCTCAATCTTACTTGCTGTCTGGCCAATCAAAACAAGGTGCTTAACCTTCTCTACAATTAAAAGACCTAGTTCGGTATAATCAAGGTTTTTATCCTTGCCACCTGCTATTAGAATTACTTTTTGTTCAAGTGTGTTTAACCCGGCCATTGTTCTGGTGGGACTTGATCCTATGGAATCATTATAATATTTAACTCCTTTATGTTCTCTTACAAACTCCATGCGATGCTCAACCCCATTTAATTCTGACGCAATCTGTGCTATTGAATCGGGGTTGACATAATCCATGACCGCTGCTGTTGCAGCTAGGTAATTTTCTTGGTTATGCACACCGGGAAGCAGGATATCGTCAATAAAAAGCACCTCTGTTTCCTTTCCATCCTTTTTGAATATTATTCTGTCGTCCCTTATAAATGCCCCTTCTTTAACCTCACTAGTTCTACTGAAATATCGCACATTGCTTTTTGCATCATTGGCGCATTTTTTTGCTATCTCATTGTCAAAGTTGAGAACAAGGATATCATTATCTGTTTGAGATCTGAAAATATTCTTTTTTGCATCAACATATTCATCGAAACTTTTATGTACATCCAAATGGTTTGGAGTTATATTTGTAATAACGGCTATATGCGGACTTTGTTGCATAGTATGTAGCTGAAAACTACTGAGTTCAAGAACTACCTTGTCAGATGGCTGTATTTCATCTATGCTACTTAAAAGAGGAATGCCTATGTTTCCTCCTAACCAGCATTTATGCCCGCCTGCTTTAAGTATACTATGAATAAGCGTCGTTGTTGTAGTTTTACCGTCACTTCCTGTTACCGCAAAAATTTGTGCTGGACACAATTCAAAAAAAACTTCCATTTCTGAAGTGACATTTGCCCCTTCTTCTTTAGCTCTTATTAGCTCGGGTACATCATATCTCATACCCGGAGTTTTAAAAATTATATCGAAACCTTTTAGATTATCTAAGTACTTCTCTCCAAGACTGAATTTTATATCAAGTCCTCTCAGTTTCTCAAGTATATCCTCAAGCTCTTTTTTATCTGACCTATCAAACGCGGTAATATCAACACCCAGCTCACTTAAGTACCGAATAAGTGGTGTATTGCTTATACCAATACCTATAACTGCAACCTTTTTATTTTTTATAGCTCGTTTAAATCGCTCAAGTTTTCTATTCAAATTAAACTCCTCCCCAATACTGTTATATTGCTACACACATATCGTTTCCTCAACCATTACTATTACCAAAATTTTGACATCATCTGTTTTTCAAAGGAATCAGGAGAACGGTCCCCCACCCCTACACACCCCTACATTTTATTATTTTCCACTTGCATTTAGCTTCTAATTACTGTACAATAATTAGAGCAAAAAAATCTGCGAGAATGGCGGAATTGGCAGACGCGCTAGATTCAGGTTCTAGTGATCGCAAGGTTGTGCAGGTTCAAGTCCTGTTTCTCGCACCAAGGGTTTCAGAGTAATTAGCTGGAACCCTTTTTTTATTATATCCCAACTATATCCCAGTAAGGTTCAATGCATTAGCAATCATTAGTAAATCATATTTCAATCTCTACTATTTCACCAGTACTTTTTACGATGCAATTTTCAGAAATTACTCCCCTAACAGATGTTAGCGGATAAATCCTACTATTTCGTCCTATTATTGTACCCGGATTCAGAACGGAATTACACCCTACTTCAACATTATCACCTATCATAGCTCCAAATTTTCTCAAACCTGATTCTACGAACTGGTCTTTCGCTATCTTAACTTTTATACTTTTTTTGTCTGACTTCACATTTGAAAGTATTACGCCTGCACCCAGATGTGCTTTGTATCCAATAATCGAATCACCTACATAGTTAAAATGTGGAACCTGCACAGAGTTAAAGAGTAATGAGTTCTTAATTTCAGTTGAGTTACCTACAACTGAATTATCACCTATGATTACGTTACCTCTGATGAATGCAGCATGCCTTATTTCGCAGCTTTTACCTATTATTGCAGGACCTTTAATTATTGCAGTCTTTTCTATTTGAGCACCCTGACCTATCCAAATATCTTCCGCAATCCTTTCATATTCTTTCCCAAGAGACTTCCCAAGCTCAAGAATAAATGCACTAATATCATTTAGCACTTCCCAAGGATAAGTCTTACCGGAAAATATAAATCGTGCAATTGTCTGATGTAAATCAAAAAGCTTTTCTATGCGAATACTAGTCTCGTCCATTTTCATTTCACCCTCTTAACACCTTTGATTTTTCAAAATAAGAGTTCTAAGCATGAACCCATCTTAACACACTATATTAGAATGTATTATTTTATTAGAATGCAAATGGGATGATTGTCTTATTAAAGAACAATCATCCCAAATATACCCCCATTTAAGTACACCAAAATAAAACATAATACCACCCATATAACAATTATTTTTTTTGTTACTACTGTAAATTTTCTATATCAATAAAAGATAGTATAGAATTAATACTGCAGCAATAATGTCATATTATTAAGTTATTAAGCGTATTATACGACAAAAGTTCGTGTGTTTATGTGCCCTTATCAGTTTGCTCCATGTCTGACTTTTTCGAGTGCAGTTTGCGCTTTTTCTTTTATTTCCGGTACAGTTTCGCTTTCTATAGCCCTTCTTATATGCTCTTCAGCGTTTTTAGCCTTAAGATTTCCTAGTGATTCAATTGCATTTGCACGCACAACTGGGTCGGAATCCCTTATGGTAGAAATTAATACATTGATTACTTCCGAATTTTGAACTTTCCCCAAAGCTGTTGCAGCTTCAGCACGGTACTTAGGCTCGCCCTTGTTTAGCATTTCAACTAATTTATCCTTTTTCCCTTTTTCTCCCCATTTTCTTATCTTTTCAGATTTGTCTCCAAATAACGACATCTGATCCACTCCTTTTCTACATTCAAATATTATAATTAACCCTATTTAGGGGGTATTATCGTTTTGCATTTATGTTTTTATACTCAAGCTTTATCTCATATCTACAAAGATTTCTCCATTCATCTTTTGGTATATCTTGAAAGACTATGCTAAAATTACACTTCTCCTTACTATCCAATCCTTTTCTCTCAAGTTCTAAGTTCTTTTCATGTTGACACAACCCAGCACGGTCAAATATACGTATTTTGATTGAAAGGTTCTCAACAGGTCTTTTTCCAGTATTATGGAGCCTGCCGTCAAAAACAAGATATTCCCGATCATTCTCCTTTTTAATAGAGTACAAGATATTTATAATTTGCACTTTGGTTTTAGGTGATTTTACAACACAATCTAAAAATATTCTACTGCTATCATCATCCAGGTCACTAATTAAGGTCTCTTTTTCTGACTCTTTTAGTCCATTTATCAGATCACGTACCATTGGCATGAATTTCTGCCTATCTAAAAGAGTTACTCCTTCATCGCGGGCTTCCTCTTCCGCTTCATCATCAAAAGTTGTGCTAGAAACCAAAACAACATTGTCACAATGATAGTAATTACCTATATATCTTGCTTGTCTTACCGATTTGATTCCTACACTGCAATCCTTATCTGCTTTCACAGCAAAAACAGCAATTTTCTCGTTTTCACGATGAACAATCAGATCTACATTATCTAAATCGGTAACAGGTACATATAGTTCCTCATACCCAAAATGTAAAATTACTTTCTTTACCAATGATTTAAATTCAAGCTCTTCTAGTTGATCTAGGTTAAAATCCCCTGTGCTTTTATACGATTCTCTTATTCTCGTTATTATGATAAAGTCAATATAGTTTGAAAGATTCATCCTTGATTTAATAATCTCTGCTTCATTTTCAAGGTCATATCTTTTTTTAAGATCATCTAATATTCTGTCAAGCTTCCTGTCTTGGCACGGCTTTCTCATATACCTTTCAATTCCGCGCTTAAGGCTTCTTGCATCAGGATCATCTTTTTTTAAATACACTTCAAGAACTTTGTCTTTAAGTGTTAAGGTTTTCATATGTCTAACTCCTTTTAAAAATCCTGTTTTTTCTTTTCAGGTTTTCCATAAATGAAAGCTCTCTTGCACTCAATATTGTTCCATCAATATTATATACCACCAAGAGGTTTCTAAACAGACCCCTTGCATATAAAGATCTGATTTCTTTTGATTTACCAAGGTAAAACTTTTTATATTCACTAAGTTCAGGAATTAGCTTGAAAATATTTTCCAATTCCAAAACCGTTTCTGGTACCCACTCCAACTCTGAACATGTTTTACAGTAGCCATTTTTGTCTATACAGAATTCGCAATATTCCTCTTGACAGAATTTACATTTCACAAAACCTGTACAATCGCAATACTCTTTACCGCAACTCCTACAATAGTTGACATGATCGCTACAAAATGCATAAGTACATTTACTGCATGTTTTAACATGATTGGGGCAAAGCTTTTCATTGCATTCGGAGCATTCTTTAATTTCATCAGAGGCAAATAAATCGCTGCATATATCGCATTTCAAAAGATGCATTTCACAAACTGCACGTCCACTATAAGCAGAATAGTATGTGTCATCATAACAAATCAACTCAGTACATACCTGACATTTTTCAATGTGTTCTATGCAGTAGTGCTTACTACAAATACTGCATTTGTGCGCATGCTCAAGACAAACAGATTCACCACAATGCTCGCAATGGGCATAATTTTCCTTGCATACACTTTTTCCACAATCCTTACATATTTCGTAACAGTCCACACAAAGCATTTTACCACATATATCGCATTTGTATATATGTGACATGCACTGAAGCGAATCACATTCAGAACATTTAGTTGAACAGCCTTCACACATCAGATCTCCACAAGTAGCGCAAACATAACTTTCATTATCACAAATGTCACATATAACATGGTCACATATTGAACATACTTCCATGCAATTTCGGCATAGCATATGACCGTCCTCACACAATACCCCTTTATCTATCTCCATTCCACATTGAGTGCACTTAAGGTCTACTCCTGTTAAAAACACTTCTGCAGCAACTGTCAGTTCTTTTCCTGATTGCTTATGTCTCAAAATAATATCTCGTGAGTCTTTTTGCGCATGAAAAATACTGACACTTTTAAGATGATAGTCACAATTTATCGTATAGCCCCTTATTTCCCTTTCGCATAGCTTCAAACCCTCTTCCTGGATATCTTGAAGTTGAGCAAGTGTACTGGTTGTGTAGTTATCAATATAGTCTTCTTCAAATTTATTTATAATGGATTTGATTTTTTCACCTAGTACATCCTCAATGTTTTTTCTAAACACCTCCAAATGCCTTGATACCGTTTTGGAAGCCTCTTTCCGCGCTTTTCTCAGGATTTTAGGGTAATTGTCGCTGTTTATTAAATCTCCTTTTTCACACTCTGCAAAATCCAGAGAAGCAATATCATTTAGCAGCAGATTATCAATTACCTCTCCTGTTCTTATATCTATTAACACGGCAACTGTTTTGGAAACCTTTTGGCTAAGACTGTAATCATTAGATATTTCAACAAAAAACACAAAAAACACCAGATCTACATTCTCTGACCCTTTAATAGAACTTGTGGCTACAAACTCTGCATTTTTCAAATGCGAGTTGCACTTTTTATAATTATAACAAAAATGACAGCATGTATCATTACTTTCGCACACAATTGAAAACGGACACAAATCACAGCATTTCTTCTGACTTAGTGCACATTTAATACTTGTGTCTGTATTTTTTACTTCAATTTCTGAAAATGCAGACTTTAAATTACATTCCTTGATAGCATCTTGGAGCCATCTACTACCTTTGGCAATTAGCTTAAATTCTTTGTTTTCTGCAGCAATGCGAGGTAAATATGTAAAAAAGTCTTTTGTTCCATCAGCAAGCTGAGCAACAAAAAACTCATCATTATTCTCAATAATTGTCGCACCAGTTATATTCATATAGCTCTCCACAAACTTATGAAGTGCATCGCTATAAATTGAACTCATCTTTACCTCACCTCTTTTTTAAAACGCTAATCGCATGATATCACAATGAACCCCCGCTGTCTTGTATCTCTAGTCAAGTATTAGATGCGAGAACTCTTCTCTTAGCATACTCTGTTGCTTTTTATATTCAAGATCGTCTTTTAGTTTCTCAAACTCTTTTTCAATATCTCGCTTGTTTGAGGATTTTAGTAAAATATCCATAATAGTTTCCTCAATATCGAAGTCACCGTCTTTAATCTCAGAGAGGATCGCTTCTATTCCACCAATTGTCATCTTAAACAATTCAATTTTCTCATATAAAACCTTTAACACATAATCATCTATAGTATCCTTCATAACCAAATTAAATACTGTAACATCCCTCTCCTGTCCTCTTCGATGGGCACGACCAATTCTTTGCTCAATTTTCATTGGATTCCAGTGTAGATCATAATTTACTACTATGCTGGCAGTTTGCAAATTTAATCCTTCAGCAGCAGAATCAGTTGCTACAATATATTGTATTTTCCCTTTTCTAAAATCTTCAATTAATGCTTGCCGTTCATGTCCAGAAAGTCTTCCTTCATATACTCTTGCAGCCATATAGTTTTCATTCAAGTTGTTGCAGAGCATGTAAGCTGTCTCAAGCCTGAGAGTAAAAATAATTGCCTTTTCATTCGGGAGATTATTTAAAGATTCTATCAGATTCTCAGCCTTTGAATAGTTGCCAACCTGCTCAGCAAGCTCTATAATCGAATCAATTTCCATCATTTCTTCAGGTCTTTTAAGTTTTCGGTTTTCGAGACTTTTAATAAGTGCAGCAGGGCTGCTAGAAAGAGATTGTTGCAGCGAAATAAGCTCTTTCATCAAGAAATAGTTTGGCTTTCTGCCATTATTCTTTTGTTGGGAGTGAAAATACATATAACTGTTTTTACTTTGAGCAAGGTATGAAGTTTTCATGTATTCAATTACGGTATCATAAAGCTGTCTCTCAATGGGTGAGCCTTCAACTCTCAGCGAATAAATATGCCTTTCGGTAAAAGGAATGCCACTATCTTTTCTAAGCGTCCTTACCATAACGTTAGATATCACTTTTTTGAGCTCATCCCTCATTTCAGGTTTGCAGATTCTTCCTGCTTTATCCTCAAAATACTTCTTTCTAAAGTTTTTCAAAGTTCCCAAAAGACCAGGATAAAGTAAATCCACAAGGCTATAAATGTCTGTAAGACGATTGCAAAGAGGTGTTGCTGTACTTAAAAGCATATATCTTCTATCAATCGAAGCAACGGCTTGTCTTCTTTTAGATCTAGTGTTAATCAGGAGGTGAGCTTCATCTACAACCACCATATCCCATTGGCGATCATTAAATTTCTCAATATTACGAGCAAGTTTATTAATGGACGTAATTATCCTGCTTTCATCATATTCAAATTCATCATCTTCAGTTGTGACAAACTCTTCACCGAATTTTTCATATAATTCATCCTTCCACTGATTAACCAAAGCTTTTGGGGTAATAATCAAAATGGTATGGATATTTCCCCTAATAATATGTTCTTTAAGTATCAGCCCTACTTCAATTGTTTTACCAAGCCCTACTTCATCAGCAAGCAATGCATTGCTAGACTTTTCTTTTAATACATTAAGAGCAACCTTCATCTGGTATGGATAAGGCTCGAGGCGGCCTTCCAAAAGATCAAGTGTGGATAGCTGGTCAATCTTTCCCGATTTCATAAGCTCCCCAGCCATTATTCCCAATCTTAGCCAATCTCCATCACAGTTAATTTCCTGTTGTATAATTTTCCCGCTTACGTTGTTTTCATCTGAATATGAACTATGAACAGGCACAAGATCAATAAGCAAACTTGGGTCACTGCTTCTTTGCTTAATTTTGATTAATTTTTCATTTGTAAACTGTGGTAATGCATCCTGTATAAACTCCGCCTGTCCCATATTCACGAACCACCCCCTTTAAATATGTATATTTATATTTTATATTAAATAAGTTTTTATCTAAATTGTAATTTTCAACGATTAGTTGATTTGTTTTTGTACAACTTATACAATCTCACAGTGCATTGTGATATGCGCAAAGCAATATATATTACGCTTTTCAAGAGATATAAGCATGTATTAAGAAATTATGAATAATCAGTAAACAATAATTAAAGCTACAAGCTTTCCTCCTTCATATAATAGAATGTTCTGATGGGTTTTAGTTTAAATCTGGAGGGATAAAGAATCTGTTCAGTGTTTCCCACATACAAAATCCCTCCATTTTTAAATGCTTTGTTGAATCTTATGTAAATCTTGTTTTTTGCCTCTTCAGTAAAGTAAATCAGCACATTCCTGCAAACAATAATATCACAATTATCAGGATAACTGTCCCTTAATAGATCCAGCTGCTTAAAATGGACACACTTTTTAATTCTCTCACTTAGCTCAAAATTTTCCCCCGTAAAGGTAAAGTACTTATTTAAAAAATCCATGGGGAGATTTTCTATACTCTTTTTGCTATAAATAGCTTCTTTTGCTTTCGCAATTGCTGCCGCATCTATATCAGTTGCAATCACTTTTATTTCATCGACGGGTATAAATCTTGCTAATATCATTACCATTGTATAGGGTTCTTCACCGGTAGAACATGCAGAACTCCATATTTTAGGGGTTTTTGTTTTTTGCAAAACAGAAGGAAGTATTTCATTTTCAAAAACATACCATTGACTGGGATTTCTATAAAATTCGGTTACGTTAATTGTTATATATTTCAAAAATTCTAAATATAATTTTTCTTTTTTCATCAAAACGTTTAGAAAATCCTCGTAAGCAATAAAATTTTGTCTTTTAACAAAAGACTCTATCCTTCTTTTCATCTGTTTTTCTTTATAGCTGTTTAAATCAATTTTACTTAAACTATAAAACACTGCTTTGAATTTTACATAGTCCATTGATATAACCTCCGGCCCCAGTCGTTGGTCACATTTTTTTCTAAGATAAAAGAGGCAAAAATGCCCCTTTTATCTTAGAATCTTTAATTCTTTTGCATTATTTCTCATTCCATAGAATGTACTTTTTAGGTATTAATCACTGCTTAGCACTTGTCAAAACTATTCCTGCTTCTCATCCAAGCCAGATTCTTCAGTATTATCATCTTCTGAATCCAAGTTGTTAAGGTCATTTATCATATCTCCAATTGTTAAATTAAAATCCTCTTTATGTTCTACTACAGGCTCGTCCTTCTTTTTCCTTTCAGGTTTTGGAGGCAAATTAGGTAGCTCTTCTACTATTGGATCTATTGGACTAACTTCCTTAATAGAAAGCCCAATTTTCTTTTTCTCTAGATCCAATTCTGTAACTTTGGCTTCCACTTCCTGTCCAACCTTCAAAACATCTGAAGGTTTTGCAATCCTAACATTGGATATCTGAGATATATGAACCAGTCCATCTATATTATCATCAAGGTTGACAAAAGTGCCAAAAGGTACTAAGCGTACAACCTTTCCTTTTACTATATTACCGACTTTATACTTTTCTTCAGCATTAAACCATGGATCGTCTTCGGTCTTTCTGTACCCCAGAGAAATTCTTCCCTTCTCCCTGTCAAAATCAAGAACACGAACTTTAACTGTGTCATTTACATTTAGGACTTCAGAAGGATGCTTTATTCTGCTCCATGAGAGCTCGGATACGTGTATAAGTCCATCAACACCCCCAATGTCGACAAATGCTCCAAAGTCAGTTAAACCTTTAACTGTCCCGTCATATTCCTTTCCAACTTCAATGCTGTCCCAGACCTCATTAGCCATTTTTTCTTTCTCTTCTTCTAATACAACCTTTCGAGAGCCAACAAGTCTTTTTTTTCTTTTATTATACTCAATAATCTTTATAGATATCGTCTTGTTAAGATATTCATTTAGATCCTTGACAAAAGTATCGCTAACATGGGATGCAGGAATGAAAATCCGAACCCCTTGAATTTTGGCAAGTACTCCACCTTTAACTACTTCCGCAATCTTCACTTCTATAGGCGTTTTGTTTTCAAATGCTTCTTCAACCTTCTTCCAGTTTTTGCTTCTGTCAACTTTTCTTTTTGAAAGATATACATTACCTTCCTTGTCGTCTACTCTGTTTATATAAACGTCAATTTCCTCCCCAATCTTAATATCTGTTTGAGGATCAAAGTTAGGGTCATCAGAATATTGCTCCATGCTGATAATTCCATCAGACTTGTAGCCTAAATCAACAAAAACTTCTGCATTATTAAATCCAATAATTTTTCCTTTTACAATCTGTCCTGACTGCAAAGAAACTATCGAATTCTCAAACGCTTCTTTGATATCCATCTCATTCTCCTGTTTATTTAATTCTTCCATTTTGTCTGTAACCTCCTTGATTAACCAGTCGGGAGTTGATGCGCCAGCAGTAATCCCTATTTTTTTTATTTTTTTTATATCAACAGATGGCAAGTCACCCACTGTCTCTATCTTGTATGTACTTGGACAATACTTACTGCATATTTCATACAGCTTATGGGTATTTGAACTCTTTGAACTTCCAATTACTAGCATCATGTCCACATTTGAAGCAATATTACTAGCTTCATTTTGTCTTGTATCGGTTGCGTTGCATATTGTGTTGAAAAATTCTACATCTGTGAACTTTTCACTGATAAGCTTTGATAATGTGTCCCACTTCTCCCTTGTAATCGTAGTCTGGCAGACTACACACACCGGCTTTTCACTTTTATTAAGCCTGTCCACATCAACTTTCTCATTAACAATTATCGCATCATCATCAGCCCAACCGTTGACGCCCTGCACTTCCGGGTGATTCCTGTCTCCTATTATTATTACTTGTTTTCCTAACCTATTCTTTTGTGCAACAAGTTTGTGGATTTTTTTCACGTATGGACAGGTAGCATCACTGAATTTCATTTCTTTATTATTCTTAATGTCTTCATATTGCCTTTTGGCTACTCCATGTGTTCTTATTACAACATGTCCTGATTTTATACATGAAGAATCGTTCACAACACATAGCCCTCGGCTTTTAAGTTTTCCTACTACCTGTTCATTGTGAATGATAGGACCAATTGTATAAATTTTTTCGTCTGTTTCGTCCAATAGTTGATTAACTAGATTAATAGCTTTATTTACGCCAAAACAAAATCCAGCGCTTTGTGCTATAATAATTTCCAAGTTTACCTCCAACTTACTCTTATTCTGATAACTCAAATGATTTTTTCATAATTTCTTCACTTATTTTCTTAAGTTCGCTACTAGGATATATTTTATCTTTATCTGCATCAATATAATAGGGTGTGCCAAAAATAACTTTCATTTTGCCAAACAATTTGTAGTCACCCTTAATTCTTACTGGTATAACAGGCGCTCCTGAACGAATAGCCATTAACGCCGCACCACCCCCGACCCTCATCTTATTCCCATTGTTTTTTGTGCGTGTACCTTCTGGAAACATAGCTACTATATGGCCATTTTTAAGTAAGTTAATAGCAATCTTCATTGACTCAACATCTGCTTTTCCCCTTTTTACAGGAAAAGCTCCTACTCTGTTAAGAATAAATTTAAGCACAGGGTTTCTAAAAAGCTCTTCTTTTGCCATAAACCTTGTCAGCCTTTTTAATCTACAGCCAATGAGAAACATATCCCATGAGCCAGGATGATTTGAGCAGATTAGCGCTGCCCCTTTTTCCGGGACATTTTCGCTGTTTATAAGCTCTAACCTCAAAAATATAGCAAACAATAATTTAAATACAGATTTTACAAGCCAAACCATTATAATTTCCTTATTATTGATATTATTTTTTCTACAACTTCGTTAATTGTCATATTAGTGGTATCTATTTCAACCGCATCATCAGCTTTTTTTAAAGGAGCCATTTTGCGAGTGCTGTCATTCATATCACGGTATTCAATATCTTTTTTAATAGCTTCCAGAGAAACCGTCGTATCTCCATTAGCCACCATTTCTTTGTATCTTCTTAATGCTCTTTCATCAGAGGATGCATTAAGGTAAATCTTGACTTCCGCATCTGGCAAGACATATGTTCCTATATCTCTGCCATCCATAACTATCCCGTTTTCTCTGGCTATTTCACGCTGGAGTTCTACTAGCTTGTGCCTAACTTCGGGAATAGTTGCTACATTTGAAGAACCTACTGTAACATCCTTGGTTCTTATTAATCCTGTTACATCTTCATCATCAAGATACATCCTTTGAGTATCATTGTCAAAAACAACCTTAATGTTAATATCACTGATCATTTCGGCAATTTTTTTTCTGTCCAATGTATTAATATCTGATCTAATAGCCTTCAAAGCAACTGTTCTATACATGGCGCCAGTATCAAGATATTTTATTTGCAGCTTGGACGATATGATTTTGGCAATTGAGCTTTTCCCCGCTCCTGCCGGACCGTCAATGGCAATTCTAATTTTCCCCAATTGTTCCTCCAAGATAACTATAAATTACTTACTGTTTATTTTACAAGGTCAGGCCTTAAAACGCTTGCTCCCTCCAAGTAAACATGCTCTATTTCATTCTTGTTGCAGTCAGTATTTATGTAAAGCAACGCTCTAAGGCACTTTTTAAGGCTTCCAAACACTTTCATTTCCTGCATACACATAAGAGGCACATCCACTATCCCCATTTTTCTTACCGCTACAGCTGGATACACCGCATCTAAATCATCGGTAACAGTAAAAATTATACTAATAATATCTTCAATTTTCAATGAGTTTTTTACGATAATATGGTTTATGAGTTTTTTCGCTTGATCCAATATTTCAGATTCTGCGTTGATATCAACAGTAATTGCTCCTCTTACAGCTCGTACCATAATAAAACTCTTCCTCCCCAATTATACTACTCTGTGACCGAGTCCTACAGCTACTTCATTCAAATGTAGTAGTCCAATACCAAAAAAAATAGCAACGCTTACATGATCATTATGACGTGCAATTCCTATCTTTCCACCAACATTTAATCCCAGTGCCTTTGGCATAATTTGTGTCAATGCCTCCCTTGCAGCACCAGCAATAGCACCTTCTTCTGAATGGCTTTCTCCAATTACACCTTCTCTTTTGGCTGAAACAACAGCTCGCTCAACAATTTTCATAACAGATGAAATAAACTCGCCGCCATAATCCACAGCTGCAGTTTTAATACCATCACAAGAAAACTCTGCCTGTAGCCTCTTTTCTTCAGCTCTATTTGAGGTAAGAACCATACTAAGTGCCGCGCTTGCGATTTCCTTGCTACCTAAGGTTTTAAGCTCACCCATGTTTGTCTCCTCATTAAAAATACAATCACTACATTATTATATAGCAATGCAGTCAATAAAACAATATGCTAAAAATGACGTATTTTATAAGTTAGTGTCTATCGTGAGCATTTAAAGGCGAGGGATATTAAACCTAACTTTTGCTAAAATACCTATTTCCGAATTTAATACTATTGACTTATTGAGTAAATCACGGCTCAAATTATCTGATATGTCTATAATTCTCACCTGTATGTTTTTGTCTACTGCGCCAGCGTCCAACTCAATTACGTCTCCGGATTTAACACGTAATTTAACCGATTGATTTGTGAAAGCAGATACACACGCTCCATTTAGAAGAATATTCAAATTGCTGCAGCTCAATTCGTCTACTAGTGAAAGCACAAGCTCTCCTTCTTCATATAAATACTCTTCAACACCAAGAGGAGTAGATTCCATATTTTGATTTACCAAAAAATAATTGCCTTTTGATGCTAGCATATGAATAGTTTGAGCAAGAATAAGAATGGAAAATGCAGCAGCAAAAGATATAAGCAGATACTTTTCGATTTTCTTGTCATTCAGTTCAAAATCACCTTTTTTTCTTTTACCAACTTTAAAAAATAATATTTTCATTCTAGGTACTCCATAAATCAAATTACTTTTTAACTCAACACTATAGTATGCACTAATTGCTTTTGTAATACCAAGAATTACACTATGTGAGCTCTATATGTTCGTGGTAACTTAACAATTGACTCCTGCAGTATACCCAGTCGAAAAAGCAATTGTTAAATTATATCCACCTGTATAACCGTCAACATCAAGCACCTCACCAGCCATAAATAGTCCGTTGATTAGTTTTGATTCCATAGTTCCCGGATTTATTTCATCAACGCAAACCCCTCCACTAGTAACAATAGCTTCTTTCAATGGACGTGAACCGCTTACAGTCAATTCGACTCCTTTAAGCAAACTGACTATCTTTTTTCTTTCCTCTTTTGTAATTTGATTGACTGGTTTTTCCGGTGATATCCCTGACAAATAAACAATCACAGGAATCATTTTTTGCGGAAGTAAATCATCCAGTGAGTTTTTAAATTGCTTTTTAGAGTATTTTTCAAAGTCCCTCATAATCCTCTTATCAAGCATTTCTTCAGTCAATGCAGGTTTTAGATCTATAATAAGCTTGATATTTTTATAATCATGGTCAAGCAAGTGCCTGCTTGCGCTTAAGATTACAGGTCCTGAAACGCCAAAGTGAGTAAAAAGCATTTCACCAAACTCTGAATAAACAACCCTGTTTCGATCATCCTTAAAAGACGCTTCTATGTTTTTAAGGGAAAGACCTTGCAGCGCTTTTACCCATTGCTCCAAAATTTCAAGCGGAACAAGGGAGGGCTTTGGTTTTATAATTGTATGACCTAATCTTTCTGACATTTTATAACCATCACCAGTTGATCCTGTACCAGGATAACTAGCGCCTCCACAAGCTAAAATTACTGCATCACAATTTATAACTTCGCCTGAACCCAGCTTAATGGCATACACTTTTTCTTTTGTGCACAGTATTTGTGCAACTGGTGCATTAAAATATATTTTGACTTTTTTTTCGGAAACAAACTTTTTTAAAGCGTCAACCACATCAGCTGCTTTATCAGATTTGGGGAAAACCCTCCCGCCTCTTTCAGTCTTTGTTTTAAGTCCGTAACTTTCAAAAAAATCAATAATATCCTTATTAGAGAACGAATAAAAGGCAGAATATAAAAAACTCCCATTACCGGGAATATTACTTATCATATCATCAATATCACAATTATTTGTGATATTGCATCTTCCTTTTCCTGTTATCAATAACTTTTTGCCTAATATCTTGTTTTTTTCACATAATATAACTTCATTATCATTGCGTGATGCAAAACCTGCTGCCATTAATCCTGCAGCCCCTCCGCCAATAACTACTACACGTTTTTGCATGTACTCCCTCCAAAAACTATACAACAATTACGACTATATTAGATGAGATGATGTAGCTACATAACAATTGGCTTTATATTGTTAGAAAACTCGGTGAGCGGAATATAAAAATGCGTGAAAAAAACACGATGTTTTTTTAGCTCTTTTGCACCACGGATGGCGCATAAAAAGCGATAGCATTTTAATATTCTTAAGAACCGTTAGTTTTCTTAAAATAATTAGCCTGTTATGTAGCTACACCATTTCATTCGCTATTATTATCAGCTTTCTCATACACATTATATTCATCCCATATTGCTTCAAGACTTTCTAGTGTCTGATACAAATGACTTGTTCTATTCATACCAATAGCTACAATAAGAGCATTAATTACACTTAGTGGTGCAACTAGCGAGTCTGCGAATGATGCCATATCACTTCTTGCATACAATACTTTGTCTGCAAAGGGGACTATCGGTGATTGGGAACTGTCTGTTATTGCAATACATTGCGCACCTTGATTTTTTGTGAATTGCATGGCTTTTACCGTTCTTTGGGAGTATCTTGGAAATGTAATTCCAATTACCACATCATCTTCAGCAACTCTTAAAATCTGTTCAAACATTTCACTAACACTTGTGGTTTGTATCAGTCTGACATTATCAAAAATCAAATTAAAATAGAAGCTCATAAAACTAGCAAGTACTGCTGAGCTTCTTACTCCCAAAATATATATTCTTCGTGCTGATAGTATCAGCTTTACAATGTTATTAAAGTTGTCTTTATCCATTTCAGCAAGTGTCACTCTAATTTTATCTATATCCGATTGCAAAATGCTTTTTAGGATATTGCTTTCATTAATACGGGTTGATGAAACTTCCATTCTTTGAACTGCTGTAAGCTTGCCCTTAATTAATTCCTGCAGCATTTTCTGAAGATGTGGATATCCTGCGAAACCAAGATCTTTTGAAAACCTTACAACTGTTGATTCACTAACTCCTACTGCTTTACCTAATCTTGCTGCAGTCATAAAAGCTGCTTTGTCATAATGGTCAATCAAGAATTGTGCAATCAGTTTTTGCCTTTTGCTTAAATGCTGCATCTTTTCCTTTATAGTTTTTAATAATTTTTCCATAACTTCTCCTCTTCTAATTGCACAACTTCACTTTTTTCAACCATACCATATTGCCGAGCCAATTGTTTTATTTCTTCCTCACTAAGATCCATGGTTGAAAATGCAAAAAAGAATATCATACTTATGATTGATGTAAAAACCATTCCTATTCCTATACCTAAAAAAAGGCTTTTTATATTAAAACTCCGCATAGCTCCCTCCATATAACTGCACTAATTCAATATTTTTATACTAAGATTTGATTACTATCTGTGCATTTCCAATATAAGTTGAACTTCTCCGTATCCCATGTTTAGATGCTTTGCAATTTCAATGTCGCTTAGTCCACTTTGCGAAAGGTTAATTACTTTTATATGTTTTTGATTCATATCCATTTTCTTTCTCGAAATCTTATAATCTTTATCTGATGTTTGATTTTCTTGAGTTTTTTGTGCCTTGTCCAATGGCTTCTTATTTATTTCATATAGTTTTTGAGCCTGCATATATGTTATATCAGAATTTATTTGCTGCGAATTGCTTTCAGATACTACCATGTTTTCTCCCCGGATAGTTTCTTTTTCGGAAGCATCCGTGTTTTCAATTGATAAATCCTGTGTTTCCTCTAAATGTTCAATATTATCTTTGAGAACACTAAATTTGTCTTTAGGTTTAGACGATTTATCTTCTGCTATAATTGGGTTTTTTGCCATCGCAATCTGAATGGTACTCAATGTTTGGTTGAGCATAGCACTTTTTTCTTCCACATTTGAAAATATATAATCGGATAATTTGTTAAGCTCTTGAATCATTTGATCAGCATCTTCTATTATGCTTTGCAGCTCCTGCTTTTTTTGATCGACAGCGCTTAAATTAAGTTTTGACCTTCTCCAATCCGCAAATATCCATAACAATGAAGCAATAATCATAGCTATTCCTGTAAAAATTAACCCAGTATAAAACTGATTCATACTACCACCTCAAAAAAAAATTCATTTGTATAACCGAGATAAAGATACCTTTATATCCTAGAGTTAAAAGTAATCATTTCCACTTATCATTTAACTTATCACAATCTGATATCTAACCTATGCTGCTCCTTCATGGTACCTGAGCTTTTTTTATTCACATTCTTTGTTGCTTCATTGTTTATTTTCTTTTTCTTTTCCTCTTCTTCTTTTTGCTTTTTTTCCTGTCTTTTTTTTATGTATACTTCGTCCACTCCACTATGATTATAGACCTGCTTAAGCTTATTCTGTGCTGTATTCTGAACTAGTATAGCTTGACTTTTCTGCATAGTTTGATTTCTTATCTGCTCCTCATTATTGATCCGAGATGCTTCCAAAGTTCTTGGTAATGCAATCTGATAATCAATTGGTTTTATCGACATAAAAATCCTTCCTTATCATTACTTCGGCTTTAATTCATTAACCTAACTTATAAAAAAGTGGGCTTCGCCACTTTTTTTCGCTAGGGAACCTTATGGTTCCCT
>CAYPLH010000009.1:0-94553 GCA_964411505.1 uncultured Clostridiaceae bacterium
ATTTCGCTAATGTTTCCTAACATTGCGAAAGTTATATCTCTTTAGCTACCTGTAACTTTTTTAAAGCTATAAGGACATAATGTGGTAACAGAACAAACTAATTGTTTTTAAGAAAATCAACAGTCCTCTGAATATGAAAACTGCACTACAAGTAGAATACTCGCAGTGCAGTTTTTCTTCATAATAGCTTTAAGCTACTATTCCCTATTACTATAGCGCCATCATTCAACTCCAAATAAATATTTTGCGAACTGACTTTCAGGCTCAATCACTATTTTTGTATTTTTATCAATTGTCTTTTTATATGCTTCGAGTGTTCTCCAAAATTCATAAAATTCCGGGTCTTTATTGTAAACATTAGCATAAATGGCGAGTGCTTCAGCATCCCCTTCACCCTTTATCTTTTCAGCCTGCTCATAAGCCTGGGCTTCGATAATGGTTGCTTGCTTATCAGCATCTGATCTTATTTTCTGAGCTTCTTCCATTCCTTCAGAACGGTAGGTACGAGCTGCACGTTCTCGCTCTGTCCTCATACGGTTAAAAATATTATTATAGGTTTCCTGTGGAAGATCTGTTCTTTTAATTCTAATGTCGTGTACGCTTACACCAAACTCAGCCATATGGTCATTTGAGCTTTGTACTGTTCTTGTAAGCATCTCCTCAACATACTCCTTATCTGCAATAACCACATGAGCAACAACTTTACCAATCTCTTCATTAAGCTTAGAATATAATATATCTTCAATCCTCGACTGAGCACTGGTTTGAGTAAGATCGGCAGAAGCAAACAATGCTGGATTTTCAATTTTCCATTGAACGTAGTTGTCTAGAACCAACTGCTTTTTATCCAAGGTTGTAACCTCACGGGCATCAGTAACATAGGTAAGTTTCATATCTGTATAATATTTTACTTTTTGTATAAATGGAATTTTGAAAAACAGACCTTTTCCGTGTATTACGTTAATATCAGCCATTTTTTTTATAATCTCATCTTCCATTTGTGTTATAAACTCATCCGAATCGTCATCGATGATGATTTTAATGATTTTATTAAACTGTGTAACCACAGCCTGTTCTCTTTCATCTACTACAAAAAAACATGCATTATAAATTATGCTGAGAAGAATTAGGCATCCAATTGCTATCCCAACAGCTTTATAAACACCTTTGTATTTATTAAAATCAACGTTTTTATAATTTACTGTATTATTTGTGTCCATTTATGTCCCCCCCTTATTGGTTGTTTGAAGGTTCAAGCGGGAGAAACTTAATTGTACCGCTGTCACCATCAACAATATACTTATCAATTCCTGGTAGAATTTTCTCTAATGTTTCTAGATATAATCTTGTACGGGTGACTCTCTCACCCATGTTGTATCTTTCAAGAATCTGCTCAAAATTGGCTACGTCACCTCGAGCCTCAGCTACTCTTTTTTCCTTATATGCACCAGCCTCGTTGAGAATTTGAGCTGCATTTCCCCTAGCTCTTGGCAAAACTTCGTTTGCATAGCTTTCAGATTCATTTATAAAACTAGTTTTGTCTTCCCTTGCATTTGTTACATCTTTAAATGCATCATCCACTTCCTGAGGTGCGCTTACATCTTGAAGTTGAACTGCAGTTATTGAAATCCCGAGGTCATAGCTGTCACAAATTTCTTGGAGATCTGTTTTTATTTCACTCTGTATTCCAAATTTGTTATCGGTAAGTATTTCATCAAGGATATGATTAGCAACAACTCTTCTTATAGCAGATTCAGAAGCTGCAACAAGTGCTTTGTTCTGATCATTTACATTAAAAAGGTAATCATTAATATCCTTTATCCTGTACTGTACCACTGTTTCAACATCTACCAAATTTTCATCACTGGTAATCATAATAGATTCTGATGTGATGTCCTTATAGACTGAACTTCCGTCAGCTCTTGCCTGTAATGTTTGAAAACCAATTTCAATTCTTCTTGGCTCTACCACATTCAATATCTCCACCCGGTCAATGGGAGCTGGCATATGCCAGCTTAGCCCGGCCTCTGTTATTGTGTCAATATGTTTTCCAAACCTTAACAGTACAGCCTCCTCACCTGATTGTATGGTATAAAACCCTGATGCAAGCCACAATCCCAACATGACTATCACCACCAGTATTATAGATATACCTGAAATTTTTTTCATAATCGACCCTACTTTCTTTAAAATAATTTAATAGAAAAACATGTCTTCTCTCTGCTCTTTGAATAAAAAAATACTTATTGCTCAACAGTATGTTACACCAACAAAGCCCTCTATTTATTTAATTATATCAGTTATAATAGTTTCTCTCAAGAAAATTTACCTGCTACTATTAACCTGCTGTGACTATTTTGGCACCAATGTCGACTGAGTGAATGAACAATCATCTCCAACACAGACAGTTACAGTCAAGCTTTGGATTTATAGCGCATTTGTGTAACAGTTTTAATGCATAATGAATAATATAAATTTGTAGGCAATTTGTTCTATAGGAGGTTTAACATGACTGAGAATTTAAATGATATTCCTATTTATGACGGAGACCGCGGTAGTAGTGTAGAAGGAATATTTGGAAAAAACGGAGAGATTCTTTTCTTTATACTTATATTCCTGTTTCTGTTTTTTAATGGCTTCGGAAGCGGTTATGGTAAGAAATGCTAGCTACAAGAGGAAAAGGTGTATTCTAACTTAATGCAGACTTCGTATAACACCCTTATATTTTACATAAGACGCTGGATTTCATAAATTCAGCGTCTTATCCTTTACCTGACATAAAAAAGTGGGCTTCGCCACTTTTTTTCGCTAGGGAACCTTATGGTTCCCTTCGACGGATGCTCCGCATCCTTGAGCACCCACATTAAAGCAGCAAAGGGGCTTCCCCTTTGCAATCCCCATTGTCTAAGAAAGTATACTTTCCTAGACAATAAATAGGTTCACTTCTCTTTCATAATCTTCTTTACCTCGTCCATGAAGCTATTAATATCTTTAAACTGTCTGTACACCGAAGCAAATCTAACATATGCTACATCGTCAAGATCTTTTAATCTGGCCATAATCATTTCTCCAATTTCATGAGTGGATATTTCTTTCTTCTGAGAACTGTAAAGATGACTTTCTATTTCCTCACCAATCTTTTCAATGTCATTCAAAGAAACAGGTCTCTTTTCACAGGCTTTAATTATGCCATTCATAACTTTTGACTTATCAAAGACTTCCCTAGACTTATCCTTTTTTATAACCATGAATGTTATACTTTCAATTTTCTCATATGTAGTAAATCTTTTGCTACAATCAAGACACTCACGTCTTCTTCTTATAGCAGAACCTTCATCAGTCGGTCTTGAGTCTATGACCTTATCTTCCAAATGTCCGCAAAATGGGCATTTCATCCTTTGCAACCTCCTATCTATTTATCTAATGTAAATGAGGCGTATAATAACCTCGGTAACGAGGACATTGTATCATGAATTTCGAAGAAATTGCATGATATAATTGCGCATGTGCGTTTTTTGCCTTGGCAAAAAAAATCGCACGCGCATAAATTCCGCCGGATGCAATATAATAACCTCGGCAACGAGGTTATTATATCATAAATTAGGATTTTAATCAAAATATTTACGCATAAAACGATCATCTACATCTACAAGTATAATATCTTCTCCTATCTTTTTAATCTTGTCCCATGGTATCAAAAGCTCATTCTCGTTTCCAATTATTCCAAACAGTTTGCTACCTGTGGGTATCACAATACCTTCAATTCTGCCTTCATCAAAATTGATTTCGACATCGTTTACAAAGCCCAGTCTTCTCCCGTCACTTAAGTTTATCACTTCCTTATTTCTAAACTCAGAGGAGCGGTTTAGCATTTTATCACCACCTTTAATGGCGCTCTATACGAATTATATGTGAAGTTTGAATATGCTTTTTAGTAGTAACTATACTATAGTATATGATTATTTTTTTATGATATGAAAAAATGAGCATTTGATATTTAGCTCATTCGCCTGTAAGACAGGCTTGCTGAACGCGGCATAAACCTCATACATCTTGGAATGACTGCCACAAGAGTATACTTTTCATTCCTATATATATTTTCGCATATGGTTAAGAGCAGTCTTTTCAAGTCTAGAAACCTGTGCTTGAGAGATTCCTATTTCCTCAGCAACTTCCATTTGAGTTCTTCCCTGGAAAAATCTCAGGTTTAGAATAAGCTTTTCTCTGTCATTAAGCTTTTTCATTGCCTCCTTTAATGCTATACCCTCCAACCAGTTTTCATCTTTGTTTTTTTCATCTTTTACCTGATCCATAACATAAATTGCATCTCCACCATCATGATACACAGATTCAAACAGAGAGATTGGATCCTGAATAGCATCAAGAGCAAAAACTACTTCCTCCTTTGGCAAATCGAGTTCCTTAGCAATTTCACAAATTGTTGGCTCTTTAGAATTCTTATTAGTCAATCTTTCTTTAGCTTGAAGCGCTTTATATGCTATATCACGAAGAGAGCGGCTTACACGTATAGAATTATTATCCCTTAAATACCTTCTAATTTCACCTATTATCATGGGCACAGCATATGTGGAAAACTGAACATTATGAGAAGTATCAAAATTATCAATTGCTTTTATTAATCCTATGCAGCCTACCTGAAAAAGGTCGTCTACATATTCGCCCCTATTATTAAACCTCTTAATTACACTCAATACCAGCCGTAAATTACCCTTTATAAACTCATCCCTAGCCGAGTCATCTCCATTATGTATTCTCTCAAAGAGTTTCATCTTTTCATCGTTACTCAAAACAGGCAATTTCGCGGTGTTTACGCCACATATTTCAACTTTGTTTATCAGCATAAAAATAACCTCCCCGGCAACTTTTTCTGTCAATAACATTATTACCATGAAGGTCATTTTTATACTGAAAGCTTACATAAAAATTTTTTTAAATACCCTTGACAGGTTTTGTACTCTTCAATAAATAAGGCTTCCATACAAAAATTTTTTAAACATAGGAAAACATAGTTCTGTATGCTATTTGGATTGCAAATGGATACCCCTTTTTATTATCTAGAAAAGTATACTTTCCTAGATAATGGGAATGCAAAGGGACAGCTCCTTTTTTATACCATCCTGCTAATTTCTTTTTTGAGTCTTCCAATTATTCTTTTTTCAAGCCGTGAAATATATGATTGGGATATTCCAAGCATATCTGCAACTTCTTTTTGCGTTTTTTCTTCGCCATTATTACAAAGACCAAACCGCAGCTCCATTATTTTCTTTTCCCTACTTGACAACTTTTGCATTGCAGTCTCAAGAAGCTCTCTATCTACTTCGTCCTCAATACTTCTATATATAAGATCATTGTCAGTACCCAGTATATCCGATAGCAATAATTCATTTCCATCCCAGTCTATATTAAGCGGCTCATCTATGGAAATCTCATTTTTTAATCTGCTATTTCTACGTAAATACATCAATATTTCATTTTCAATACACCGTGAAGCATAAGTTGCTAACTTAATATTCCTTGTAGGGTTAAATGTATTTATTGCTTTTATGAGTCCTATTGTCCCTATCGAAATCAAGTCTTCAACACCAACTCCGGTATTCTCGAATTTTCTTGCTATGTATACCACAAGTCTTAAGTTTCTCTCAATAAGTACTTTTTTTACGCCAAGTTCATTTTTCTGAAGTCTATCCAGAAAATATACTTCCTCTTCGCTGCTAAGAGGAGGCGGCAATGCCTCACTTCCTCCAATGTAATCCACAAGGGTTTTGGGTTTTCTACCAAATATTTTTAATATATTAAGGTATTTTTGCAAAATCCACAGTTTTAATTTTTTTAGACAAATCATGTCCAAGTCTCCTTCCGTTGAGGTTTATATATTACATTCTTTTGCCATATGCTTTATGCAACAAGATCCGGTCCAAGTAATGCCTTGTACTTTTCATCCTTAGATAGATTTTTATTGTAAATCCCGACTACTACATCCTTAACCCCCTTTTTATCATCATTTTCACCGATCACTATGTAATCTGGCTTAAACCCAATCAACATGCCATTTTCTTTTCCAAGTGAATTAAAAGGAATAAGCCTGAATCGTTTATACCAGCTTGACCCTGAAACTATTGTCGTTACAGAGCCTAAGTCATCTTCTTTGGATAAATCAAAAATTTCTCGTATTTCCACAGGCAGTATTGTTTTAATTGCATTGAACTCCACTATAACTACAGGCATATTTGTCAATGGATCATGTAAAAAATTGCCGGTATCCACAAGAGCAGAAATGTCTATAATGCTATTTCCAAAAGCTATTTTCAAAGGTACAAAAAGCTCTTCTCTAACAAACTTGTATTGAATCATCTCCCAGAATATACTTGTAATTATTCCAACAGTAATGATTACAAGTATAAATATTGGCCATTTATAGCCTGTGAAAATATAAATTATTCCACTTTGTATAAATCCACCATTTGTGCCAAAATATATGAAAGCAAATGCTGCTCCCGCAAAAATAAAAGTGGAAATGTAGAAAATAGCAATTATTTTTAAAAAACTAAAAACCTTTTCAGGAGAAAATGTTACTGCTACAATTAAGAACGATAGTGCAATTTTTGCTATTGTCGAATAATACACCTTTAATCCCGGAAACAAGACAAGTATAACAACATAGCCTGAACCTAAAAGTGCTCCAAGGAATAAACGAAGATTTGATGCTTTACTCTTAGTAAATTTAGACGTCAAAGCAAGAATAAAATAATTTATAACAAGATTTTCTAAAAATAGAATGTCTAAATATATCTCCATCTCTTATCCCCCACATTCATGCAATACCCTCAACACTACATATATTCATATGCATGTACGTTTATGTATATTATAGAGCATGGTTGATAAATAATTTGTCAAAAGTAAAGAGTTGTTTTTAGAAAGTTACGACAAAAAAACTGGGGGTTTGCTGAATAAATCTAAAGTACCTCATGGAGTCTTGCAGATGTTGTTATTGTTGCAAATTGCTTTAATTCATTGTATAAGGTAAGAGCTGCTCCTTTTGTATAGTCTCTGCCCTCCACTACCTCATCTTCAACTATAATAAGCTTTTGTGCGCCTTTTGCCGACTCAAGATTCTTTATGTTATGCTTTCCAAAAGGCATATTGCACAGTATCGTTATATCACTTTTTTTAATCAAATTAATATTAACTCTTTGCACTTCATCAGAAATTTCACAGAAAGGTTCGCATATTACAGTTTCAATGCCAAAAACATCAGCAAAGCTTTGATCACTGTCGCCTCGCCATAACACACCGGTAGTAATGCCATATCCATTTTCAAAAAGATATCTCATTATGCCCGATGCAGAACCTCCGCCGCCGATAACGTGTATGTTCTGTTTTCTTACCCTATCTCTTTTGATAATATGAAAATCTAAATATCCTGTAACATTATTTCTATATACTATACTGTTAACATCATATGCGTCTGACAGATTTTCTCTTGTAATAACTTCCTCGGGTGTACCCTTTGCTAAAATACTTCCATCTTTCAAAAGAACTATCTTTGTACAGTAACGAGCTGCAATTTTAAGGTCATGTACTGCGGCAATTACTGTTTTTCCTTCGTCAGCAAGCTTGCGTGCATAATTAATTATTTGCTCCTGATAGGAAATATCGAGGCTTGCAGTAGGCTCGTCAAGCAATATAATGTTAGTTTCCTGAGTAAGTGTTTTAGCAAACAGCACTCTTTGTCTTTCCCCTCCTGATATATTCGTAATGTGCCTTTTTTCAAGGTTTATGGTATCAGTCAGCTCCATGTTGTACCGTGCAACCTTGTAATCCTTCCGGCTCTCATTTTTGAATCTGCCTATATGAGGATACCTTCCCATAAGTACAACATCAACAACTGGAAACGGAAAGGACATAAATGTATCCTGATGCATAAGAGAAACCTCTCTCGCAACTTCTTTTTCACTGATTTTATTTAGTTCCATACCATTAATTTTTATAATTCCGCTTCCTTTGTATATTCCGTTAATGCACTTTAAAAGGGTAGACTTACCAGCACCATTAGGACCAATTAATCCAACAAATTCGCCTTTTGACACCTTTATATTTAGGTTTTTTAAAATCTCTTTTTTTTCAATAGAAAAATTAAGATTATTTATTTCAAGCACTGAATAACTCATCTAGAATGTACTTCCTCCCTTCCGGGCTCTGCCAAGCAGGTACAAAAAATATGGAGCACCTACTAAAGAAGTAATAATCCCGACATTTATTTCAACAGGAAGAATAACTCTCCCTAAAAGGTCGCATAGCACTAGAAATATACTCCCGCCTAAAAGGCTTACAGGAAGAAGAACCCGGTGGTCAGGACCTACAATAAGACGCATAATGTGAGGAACGATTAAGCCTACAAAACTTATATTCCCACTTACACTTATAGCTGTAGCTGTTACAATTGAAGAGAAAACCAAAAGAATTCTTCTTGTTTTAACCGGATTAAGACCGAGGGATTGTGCTTCCTCTTCTCCTAGAAGCAATATGTTAAGATCTTTTAAAAAAAACATCAGTACAAAAATTCCAATCATAATAGGCAATATTATCAGCTTAACATGTTCCCATCTCCTGTCATTCAGCCCTCCGACCGACCAAAAAAGAAATTCTCTTATCTGGTTTTGCTGGTTAAAAGACAACAATATCATAGATGTAATTGAAGATATGAATGTACTTACTGCTATGCCTGCCAATATCAGGGTAAGCACAGGCACTTTTTTATTGGCACCTGCTAAAATATATATTACAAATGCTACAGTTAAGGATCCTATTGCAGCCAGCACCGGCATAAAATAGAGATTTCTAACTGTTAAACCAAGGGCTATCGCTGTAACAGCACCAAGACTAGCTCCACTGGAAACCCCAATTAATCCAGGGTCTGCCATAGGGTTTCTGAACATGCCCTGCATTACTGTGCCAGAAACTGCAAGCGCGCCACCAACTAAAACAGCAGTCACTACACGAGGAAATCTTACCGCAAATATTATTGCCTCATGAGCAGAACTAATTTGCGTACCCTTAATGAGTCCCCATCTTTTAAGTATTATTCTTACGACATTAAAAAATGGAACATAAACGTCTCCGACCGCAACTCCTAAGATAACAACTATAACTAACATCAAAATCATAGCCGAAAGCACATATTTTTTATTACTTCTCTTTATTTCAGAACCCATTTTTAGTTTATTTATTTAAAAGGATGGTGGGATTTACCCCACCTGTCTCTTAAATAATCCTTTCATTTCGTGGTTTTGTGCTGCTTTATTTAAAATGCTACAGCATCAATTCCAACTATTTATCAGAATTCATGCGCCTGACTAAAAAACAACTGTGAGCGCTTAATTGCGTTATTTAAAGTCAGGGCAATTTTTTTTCATACTGCCCAAAGATTACAGTGCTATCACTTAAAAAGCTCCGGATAAGCGGTCTTTGCAGCATCTTCTACGCCAAGCACCATGTATTGTGATGTGCTTGTCATGTGTTTATCTTCAAGAAGATATACTCTTCCGTTCTTTACTGCATTCACACTTTTAAGGCTTTCATCTTCTACTATCTTTTTCTTAAAATCCTCGGGATCGAATTTTCCGTCATATGACCATGCTGGCAGGAAAATAATATCAGGATTCCAGCTAATTATACTCTCTTTTGAAACCTGAGACCAACCTTCTATACCTGCCCTTGATGCAACATTTATTAGCCCTGCTCGTGAGGCTATATCATCCGAAGTAGTTCCTTTTCCATAAGTGGACCAAAATGCATCACAAAACAGTACAGACTTTTTTTCATCATCCTTTAATAAGCTTACCTTATCTTCAATAGTAGTTAATTTTTCATCCATCCAGCTTAAGAGTTCTTCACCTTTTGCACTCTCACCTACTAGCAGTGCGATTTTCTTAACAATACCATTAAGATGTTCAATGTCGTCTGCAGTTTCCATTGCATATACAACTATTTTTGCATCCCTTAACTGCTGTATAAAGGTGCTGTCTGTCCAACTGGATACTATAACCAGGTCTGGTCCTAAAGCAATAATTTTTTCAGTGTCCGATTGATTTAATCTCAATGTGATATCTTTTGCTTCATCTGCTACGTTTGATATTCCATCGTCTATGGCAAGATGCGTAGTTGCAGCAATTCTATCTGCGTCCACTAATGAGAAAAGCATTTCATCACTAACCAGTGAAATAGATGCTATTTTTTGAGGTTTTTCCGGTAAAGTCATTTCAGTGCCATGAGCATCTGTAATAGTAAGAGGAAACACATCCTCCTGCTGACCGGTCACTTCAGGTTTAGTTTTATCTACAGGTTCCTTGATTGTAGCATCAGATTGCTCTTGTGTTGTCTCGTTATCATTTACATTTTGATTTTTTTGGCATCCTGCAAACACAAAAAGTGCTGCTACTGCAAATATTAATAATACTGCTGTAAATTTTTTCATACTCATTCGTAATATACTCCTTAATTTAAAATAATTGTAATAGCCTAAAACTCATTTTCAATTAGCTGCTTTACACAAATTGTAAGCCCAAACGCGGCAATTCAATAAAAAGCCTCTTAACTTCATACACTAAGTTAAGAGGAATCTTGCAAGATAGCAGGATTAAACACCTGCAACACCCCCTATCACCCGTAGAGTCTTAAGTGCGTTTAGTAAAGGCAGGTCTTCTGGCTCAAGTGTCATCATCCTTCCAACCTTCCCGGAAATTAACATCCAGTGGCATTTAAGAAGGATTCTTCTTTTACAGCGGCGGGACCGCGTGGGACTTTCACCCACTTCCCTTTTCAATTAATCCGGTCAAAAACCGGATAAACCTTTACCAATCGTTATAAAATTTTTGTTCAAACTACTACATATTATAATAGCTTAATAAAACCAATTTTGCAACTTTAATTTAATTAGAGAGCTTTGTGAATTACGGTAACTATTGCCCCAGTGTAAGCCAATTCTGAGTATGTTTATAAGCACATTATCAAGCTACTCTTTACCATCATCCAGAAGGTGCATATCAAGGGAGGAGGTATCTATACCAAGCTTCTCAAGGTCTTCCTTATCTTTGAGCAACATGGAGTAATTCATTTTTTCATCTTCTTCAACAGAATGACCCAACTGTTCTTCAATAAAAATGAAGTATCCATTAGCGCCCAATTCTTTCGTCCACAGTTTAACTGACTTCTCTATCCTTAGAAGACATTTCACAGGGGCTTCAAAGAATCTTTTCAACTCATCCATTGCGCTCAAGTTATATGTCTTATTTGCTGTATCAAATATCTTCTGGTTAGTAAAAGGGTCAAAGCTTTTCAATAATCCCTCAAGAAATGCACTGTTTTCACTAGTGCAAAATCTGCTGTAGTCATATTCTATCCCGTTAATATAGCCATCAATTTTTAAAAGGCACATATGGATTGCATCAATTGCATGCCTTCCATTTCTTACAGGAGCTTTTCGATGTAGCTTTAAGAGGTTTCCTTCCATTGGATGCAGCATGAAGCTGTACATTTCTTCATCACCTTTAGGGATTGTGCCAAACTCCTTTGCCATCCTTGAAGATATTCTTTCAAGCTTGAAAGGATCTACATATTTTTTCAAAAATATCACTTCCCATTGATTGTTACAATTATTTTACCATACCAAATATCAATCGTAAATATTCACTAACATTTTATTAGCAACAGTAGTTTGTCCGCCAGATTATTACTCCAATTCGCTTTTTTTTAAACCTTTCAGTTTATCGACTATAAAACGGAGTATGTACTTTGCTTCGTCTACCTTCATAAGCAACACAATTACATAATATATCATGGCTCCAAAGCAAACTATAATAGTTAAGAAAAAGATTTGATGCAGTTTTGATACAATAAATCCTTGAACTAAAGTATTAATCAAGCTGATTAAAAAACCCATAACAGCTGAGGCTGCGGTTACTTTTACCATAAATCCTGCAAGCTTTTCAAGGTGTATTCCATCTAACTTTATTTCCAAAATGATCATAAGCAAAATTGCATTAACAGTACTCGATATCGCGTAAGCTAATGCCATTCCTGAAACATTAAGCCTTGAGACGGTACTGATAAAATAACTGTTAAGAGCATAATTAACCACTATAGTAGCAATTCCTACGTAAAGAGGAGTTTTGGTATCATTTACCGCGTAAAATCCTCTATTTAATATTGTAACCATGGATTGGGTTATAAGAGCGGTGGCAAAAAACATTAACGCACTAGCTGATACATAAATATCTTGCTCACTTAAGGCATCAGAAAATTGAAAAACCGTTCGAACAATAGGCTCTCTTAAAACAAACAAACCAATTGTAGAAGGAACTGCTAAAAGCAATACTGTCTTCAAACCACGTATTAATGTATATTTATAGGAATCTATTTCATTTACTGCATATTTTGCTGAAAGTGTCGGAAGTAGTGCAATCCCCATACCCTGAGCAAATATTCCATAGGGCATCTGCCACATTCTGTCTGCCATGTTAAAAGCGACGACACTTCCTGCTGTAAATACTGTCGTAAAAGATGCAGAAACAATCACATTAATCTGCGAAATAGATGATGACAGCAGTGAAGGTATTGCAAGTTTGAATAGTTTTCTAAATCCAGAATGATTCAAATACAACTTGAACCTGAAATATTTTAAATTCTTTAAGGCAAAACTCAACTGAAACAAAAAGTATATTAACGAACTAAACATAACACCATAAGCTACTGCACTTACTCCAATCTTTGAAAGCAGCAAAATACTTAACGCACTTCCAATATTATAAATAGAAGGTCCGTAAGCTGCAGCAGCAAACCGCTGGTATGAATTCAAAACTCCGTTAGTAATTCCGGCAAGCATTAAAAATGCAACCGACGGAAAAAGGATCCTAGTAAGTTTTATAGTAAGCTCGGTCGCCTCTCCTTTAAACCCCCATGCCATAATTGGTACAATTTTATCAGCAAATGCCATTCCTACAATACATGCAAAAATAGTGACAATTAACACAAGATTAATAAATGTACCGGCAGCTTTCCAGCCTTCTTCTTCCTTATCTTTTTCTAAATATCCGGATAAGATAGGAATAAGTGCTGCCGCAATAGCACCTCCAACCACCATATCATACATAAGGCCTGTTATTTTAAAAGCCATATTGTAAGCATCCCCAACCACGTTTACGCCTAACATGTTGGGGACAAGCACTTCTCTTAAAAACCCAGTTAACCGGCTCACAACTATAGAAGACATTACTATTGCTGCAGCACCGGCTACTCTTGTCTTTGGTTTATGCAAATTAATATTTCCTCCAAATTCTATAATAGCTTAGCAAGCTAGTTGGATGGTTGACTAGCTAGTAAAATTGAACATTTACCCACCTTTGGGCAAGTAAGTTGATCTTAAGACCAGCTACCTTTCCAACTTACTAACTTTCCAACCAACCAACTAACCACTAAACCACTAACCACTAACCAACTACCGTCCGATAGCATATCTTCGCAACATATCCAATGCATGTAAACATGCCACATTTTGTATCCGGCTTCTACTCCCCCGGAGCTTTAAAGCTTTGCATTCCATCTTATCTGGTGTTGCAAAACCAATGTAAACAAGCCCTACAGGCTTATTTTTACTTCCTCCTTCGGGTCCAGCTATTCCGGTTATGGATATGCCAACATCAGTACCGGCTTTTTTTCTAATTCCATCAGCCATCTCAATAGCAGTTTCCTCACTGACAGCTCCAAAATTTTTAAGAGTTTTTGGATTAACACCCAATTCATCTATCTTTGACTCATTGCTATAGCATACAATAGCTCGGTTGAACACTTGAGAAATACCAGGTATTGAAGTTATTAATGCAGACAAATTTCCCCCTGTGCAGGATTCTGCAAATGCAAAAGTAATGTTTTTTTCCAAAACCAGCTTTGCCACCACTTCTTCCATTGTTTCATCTTCTACAGTAAAGACTGCGTCCCCAAGTCTCTCCATTATCCCTTCTATAACAGGGTTTAAAAAATCTTCAGGACTTTCTTCATTTTCACATCTTGCTGACACACGAAGTGTTACAACATCAACTCCTGCATAGGGAGCAATTGTCGGGTTTGACTGCTTATCAATCAAATCTATAACCGCTGTTTCAACCGATGATTCACCCACTCCAAATACTTGTACATATTTAGATACAATCTTGCAATTTGACCTTTGGTAAAAATAAGGTATCACATACTGTTCAAACATTGGTTTCATTTCAGAAGGAGGTCCGGGAAGCATAAACACAACCTTACCGTCAGCCTCAATATAACACCCCGGTGCTGTACCTACATTATTTTCCATAACTGTACAACCTTCCGGGAAAAATGTTTGTTTATAGTTGCTATTCACCATTGGACGGTTCATGTTCTTAAAAAAAGCATTTATCTTATTAACGCTTTGTTCATGCTCTACAAGCTTCTTGCCAAAGATCTCCGAAACCGTTTCCTTAGTAAGATCGTCCCGTGTTGGTCCTAATCCCCCAGTAATAATTACAGCATCAGACCGTCCTAATGCAAGAGTCATAACATCCTTAAGCCTTTGGGGGTTATCACCCACAACACTATGATAATAAACATTTGTTCCTGTATCATTAAGTCTTTTTGAAATATATTGGGCATTTGTGTTTGCAATCTGCCCCATTAGTAATTCTGTTCCAACTGCAAGAATTTCTGCATTCATGTAGATTACATCTCCTATCCTGAGCTTCTGTAAGATAATCATATTAGGTCATAATCATATTATAACAGTTTATTCCTGCCCTAATCAATTACAATATGATTAAACTAAATTATTTTTTATGGAAAAAGATTAGCACAGTAAAAATAATAATAATCACAAAAACACGCCGTAATAATGGCGTGTTTTGTGAAATTACGTAAAGAATATTATTTACACATAGCTTAAATTACCTGTATACGGATAAGGAATTGGGAAAATATGCTTAAATAAATCAATAAAATGACTTTCATCACCTTTTATAAATAGACTGCTTCTATCCAGCTCTTCACCGCCAAATACCAAATTATTCTGTGTTTCATACCCTTGTACGATACAATAATCATTTTTATATATAAATTTGATATTTTCTCCTTCACTTTCAAATTTCAATTCATTTATAAAATTCTCAGGGTACAATTCCGAAAAATATGGTTTCAAACGTTTCATAAGACTGTTAAAATCTATTATTCTTACAGTGCCCCCAAGACGTCTTCCCTGCATTTTTATGCCTTTTACGATACAGTGATTATAAAGATCTGTGTCATAAGGCATAATATATCCTTGCATACTTAAAAGGCTATAAGCTTTCATTATATTTGGAAGTTCATCAATAATAGTTTGTTTTGATCCAGCATATTCAACAATCTTTCCCTCATTATTTTCAATCTTAAATACAACATAAGCAATATTAAATAATCCATCATTTAATAGTAGATCATGCCGGGTTATGGTGTTTCTCTCGATAAACTTCATTGATTTTATAAGCGTATTAAAATTTTCGTTGTTTCTTACATACCTTACACTTTCACTGTCATAAAGCCTTTTCCACTCAGTTAAGTCTTTCTCATCATATTTTAAATATTTAATATTTGAGCTACTAACCTCAGGAAAATCCTCGAATTCAACTTTAAAAGTATACATCTGCCCTGCTGGCATGCACCCTGCAGTTCTATACATATTCCTGTTCCCCGAAACAAACAAAAGATCAATATCCTGCTCATTAGTCATCCTTCTTATACAATCATTAAGCAGTAATGTTCCATGACCTCTTCCACGGTATTCTTCAAGAGTTCCGACTCCACCTAAAGTTGCTACATTTACACTATGTCCATATATTGAAAGCACTTGAGGTAAATAATTGATATTTGCCACAGGTTTCTCGTCTTCCGCAATAATTCTTATATTTTCAATGTTATCCTTGCCAAAAAGCAATGGGAACTCCTGAAACATGTTCGGATTGCTTTTGCTGTGAGATCTAAAAACACGGTTTGTCATGTCCTCAACTTTTTTCAGCTCCGCAAGATACGCCGCTCTTGGTCCTTCCATAAAAGTTTTTCTCCCTTCTTTGAGAGTTTATATCATTTTCATTTTCTCCAAAGCTGAAGCAATTACTTCAGCAGAAATTTCTAGTATCTCCATGCCTGCATCAGGGTTTATTGAAGCCACAGGAAAAACGTGCTGGGTTTCGCCAATGTAGTCATGGCCTACTTCACTAATTTTCATGACGTTTTTTAGTGAATCAATTTTAAAATCACGGCTTGAGTTTTCAAATTCAAGAGCTGTTTCTTTTGCAATTTCCAATACTTTATCTACAAGATCCTGTCTTCCAATTTTTCTCATACCTCCGAGCATAAGGCTGCCTTCACAATTCTTTCCTTTTACTCGTACTTCATACTTTTCCAATATTTTAGCAGTTTCCTCTTTAATACCCAACCTAGTTGGAAATACTGCAAGAACCGGTATTCCTGTCCTTTTCATAACTCTTGATGCTGTAAGGAATGCCATTTCCCTAGCTCCTCCATGACAACATAATATTACCAACCTTTTAAATCCCATATTTACTATACCCATGCAGATTTCTTCCAAATACTGACCTGCTTTTTGGGGACGCAAATCAACTGTTCCTGGCCATACTCTAAGTCCGCCAATCCAAGAATAGGAAACTAGTGGAAACACTACCGCTCCGGTCAGTTCAGAAATACACTCTGACATTCCTAATGCTATATAACTATCGCATCCTAATAACAGATGTGGCCCATGTTGTTCAATTGCACCTACCGGTAATACGGCGGTATCATTTTCAGAATTATCTAACTGATAAAGATCCTCTGGAAACATGTTTTCAAAATAAGTTGCCATATTCCCCTCCTTATTTTAATCCTCTGTCAGGACGTCTTCTTGACAGATAGTAGTTGTAATCTTTTAATGAATCAACAGCTATATTTTTTTCATCAATCCATTTATATATATCGTTAATTGTCTCTTCTATATAAATATTTTTTGCAGGTAAAACCTCATAATCGCCTTCTTCATATAATAAACCGATATTACCAAACTTCTTAAGCTCTCTTATAATACCGATGCTTTTTCTTTCTGAAAACTTACCTAAATGCTTTCTGTTTTCTTCAATTAATCTTTCGCAAACGTCATCTTTGCCTAAAAGCTTTAGACATGCTGCAACAAGTGAAGTTTCCCTTTCATTAGCATTGCTAGGAGATTCCATCGGAATATGATCCGGATTAATCCATGCAATAGCTATACCTTCGTTTTGGAAAAACTCTGAGATCAAATAATAAAATTCTTTAAAATAACCAACAAACATTATCCTTCTAAAACCATTTGCAACTAATTCTTTACTTAAATCATAACAAAGGTCATATAAAATATCATGGTTAATATCAATTGTTCCTTTAAGGCAAGCAGTATTGTAGCAAGTAGAATAAGATACAGGCGGAAGGCAGTAACCATTGTTCTTTTTTGCAAATTCATTTGCTATTGCACATGCAACATGAGTACGAGCTCCCATTGGTAGATGAGGTCCAAGTCTTTCTACACTTCCAATTGGAATAAAAACCAGATCTCCACCATTTTCTATATATTTTCTACATTCTCTGGATGTAATCTCCATTAACTGTACAGTTTCCATTGCAAACCTCCCAAATTTTTTTACCCTTTAAGAGCTCCTATCATTACCCCTTTTGCAAAATACTTCTGAAGAAATGGAAAAACACATAGGATCGGTATGGTTGCCACCATAGATGCAGCATATTTGACTGTCTGCTTAACTGCCTGCCTGTCTGTAGCAGCCGAATAATCTACTACCAATTCATTAAGTGCCATATCTTGCTTAAGCAAAATTTCTCGAAGTATTAGCTGAAGGGGAAACTTATCTCTCTTATTGATAAAAATTGATGCCTGGAACCAAGAATTCCAGTGTCCTACTCCATACCAAAGGGCTATTACAGCTATTACCGCTTTTGATAAGGGCAGGATAATCTTAACCAACACTGTAACATGTCCTGCGCCATCTAAATACGCTGACTCTTCCAATTCCACCGGAATACTTTCAAAGGATGTTCTCATAACAATAACATTGTACGTACTGATAGCACCCGGTATTATGAGCACCCAAAGTGAATCTCTCAAACCCAGTGCATTAACGCAAAGATAATAAGGTATTAGCCCCCCATTAAAAAACATAGTTATTACAATTAAAATCATCACATATTTCTTCCAGAACACATTTTTTCTTGAAAGGAAATAAGCAGCTATGCTTGTAGCAATTATATTAATAGCCGTTCCTACAAAAGTAACAAATATTGTATTTTTATAACTGTTAATCATAAATCGAGTTTTAAATATGCTCTCATATGCACCTAGATCGAACCCCTTTGGAAAAAATAACAATCCCCTGTGTCTCATAAATAATGTAGGATCACTAATAGAGCCAAAAGCCACGAATATTAGCGGGTACAGTGTAATTAACATAACAAAAAACAAAAACACTACATTTAAGTTGTCAAATATTATTTCTCCAATACTTCTTTTCTGAAACATAATTAGTTCTCCTTTACCAAAGACTGTTTTCAGAAACTTTTCTTGAAACAGTATTGGCTAAAATTAATAAGGCAAAATTCATTACAGAGTTGAATAACCCAACTGCAGCACTGGCACTGTAATTTAGTTCGTTAAGCCCTTTTCTATAAACATAGGACGAAACTACATCAGCCGTTTCATAAATAGCTGGACTATATAAAAGAATTATTTTTTCAAATCCAAGACTAAACAAGTGCCCTATTTTAAGAATCAATAATATTGTTACAGTAGGTCTTATTCCCGGCAAAGTTATATGCCACATTTGCTTCCAACGGTTTGCACCGTCAATTACAGCTGACTGGTATAGCATTGGATCTATTGCTGATATTGCTGCGACGTAAATAATTGAGCTCCAACCGCAATCTTTCCAAATATCAGATATTATATAGATACTTCTAAAATATTGAGGTCTAGACAAGTAAGGTATAGTCCTCATACCAAATAAAGCAGTAATTTGATTTATTAAGCCATCCGATGCTGTAAAGTCCTTGATCATACCGCAAATTACAACCATAGCAATAAAGTTAGGTATATATGAGACTGTCTGAACATATTTTTTATAAGTTAAATTGCGTACTTCATTCAATAAAAGAGCAAATATAATGGGTGTTGTAAAACCAAAAATTAGCTGATATATATTTATAAGGAGCGTATTGCGCATTGTTCTTACAAAAAAATAACTGTTAAAAAAATTAGTGAAATGCTTGAATCCCACCCATGGGCTTTTCAAAAAACCAAGTCCTGGTGAGTAACTCTTAAATGCTATCTGCAATCCATAGTATGGCCAGTAGTGAAATATGAGGTAATACGCGATAACCGGCAATATAAGCAGATATAGATACTTGTTTCTTTTAAAATCAGTCTTTAACTCATAGCTCAAAGTTTGTTGCGGCACCGGTTTCATTGTATTTTGCTTTTTAGTGCTAAACATATGATTACTCCTCTTCGTAAATTTCTTTTAGGGGGAAAGTTTACCTTTCCCCCTAGAAAAAATCAGCCTTATTTACTAAAATGAACATCCAACAGTTTTTGGTAGATATCCAATGTTGTCTGAAGTCCAATGTCATCCAGAGTTTTAAGATATTGATCCCAGTCTTTAAGACTGTCTTTTTCCAGCACAAAGGTCAAGTAGGCTTGCTCCTGGTAGGTTTTTAGTTCAGGTGTTATACCCGCCAATTTTTCGCTATCCTCAGCACTTTCTCTTAAGAAAGGCATTGTGTATTGAGCAGATTTGCTAATCGACCAAGTTTTTACAGCATTGACCATTGCAGGGTCATTATTGTCTGCAGCAAATCTTCTAGGATCTGCCATGAAAGCTCCATCAGCATAACCTCTTGAATATTTTGCTTTAGATTGGAAGAAAGTCCATCCATCGGGATTGTTATAAATGTTATCAGTATACATTAAAGATCCGTCTGATTTCTTTTCGTATGATACTCCTTCAATACCCCATTCATTTAACAGCACTCCTTCTTCACTATAGGCAAAATCAAGAAGCCTTGCTGCAATTTCAGGATGCTTACAGTTGGAAGTAATCATACCCAACATGCTTCTCACATTATACGGTGAACCAAAGGCATCATTATCATATCTTGGAGTGTCCCCCTTATTTAGTACAGGGAACTTTGCTGCAACCAGTTCATAATTGGGATCCGACGCTTTTCCTGCTTCTACCAACATGGAGAAGTTTGAGGGCATTGCAGATGTAGATCCTGCTTGACCAGTTGCCATCTTACTTTCTACCATTTCACGAGAAACAGTTGCATAGTCAACGTCCACCAAACCTTCCTGATACCATTTGTTCCAAGTTTCAAGCATTTTTTTGTAATTATCTTCTGCAGGTCCATAGACCACTTTTTTATCTCTTATATAGTAACCATTATTAAAATTAGAGTGATTTGTATCATAAGCGCCAATTATAAAAGGTACAGTTGATACATAAGTATAAGGAGCCTGAACGCCCTTATCTTTGAATGCTTTAAGAACAACATACCAATCATCAATTGTTTCAGGTACGCTTAAGTTTAATTCTTTGAGCCAGTCTCCTCTTAGAGCAGGTCCAATCAGAACATATGACTGATCTGGTATAAAAGGGAAGCCTGCAATCTGGCCATCTAGTGTTTTAACCATACTTGCAAAATTTGGATTCTCTTCAAGATATTTTGAGTAATTAGGGGTGTAACCTTTTTCCATAAAATCATTTAGAGGATACACTACTCCATCGGCAATTGCTTTTGTAACGCCACCGGGGTACTGTCTTTCCCATCTGTATTCCATTATGTCAGGCATCTCATTGGCAGCAATAATCAAAGCAAATTGATCATAGTCTGCAGGATGCACATATTCGACATTGATTCCGGTTATTCTTTGCAGCTCTTTAGCGTACTCAGTCTCTCCTAAGTTGGTATAGTGAGCTGACAAATTCGGATTCATCATAAACCAATACGTAAGTGTAACGTCAGTTTCAAGTGGAAATGGTCCTGCATAGGGATCTTCTTTTGGTTCAGTCCCACTACTTGTCCCAATAGTACCATCATCAGTTTCTGTCTTAACACAGCCTATCATAGCAGTGCACAGCATAAACACTGTCAGTAAAACTGATAAGATTCTTAAAATTCTACGGTTCATTAAATTTACCTCCCATTTTTTACATTTTAATTACTTATGCCTCTGCAGAAGCCTTTATACTACACATTCAATTATATTGAACCCGATAGACAAATGTAAATTGCTTGTGTCTGGAATTCATTGATTATATTAAGAAATGCAAATTGATTACTTTCAGAATCAATTTGCATTTTTAAGAGTACTTGAGCGGAGTGTATGCTAAAACTAAGCCCACGCCTAACTTATGGCTACAAACTTGTAAAAATTAAATACCTTTGTACTTTCCTGGTGTAATTCCATTATACCTTTTAAAAATACGTATAAAAACTGCACTGCTGGTATATCCAACCTTTTGACAAATTTCTTGAATACTAAGGGAATTTTCTTTTAAAAGCCTCTTAGCTTCGTTTATCCTGACTTTGTTAATATAGTCAACAAGCTTTTCACCTGATTGCTTCTTAAATAGCATAGACAAATAGTAAGGCGTTAGATTAAAGTTATCACCTATACTAGAAACATCAAGATTTATGTCCATATAGTTTTCAGAAACATACTTCATTATTTCCTTGCTCAGATTGTCTTCACTGCTTAAATCCCTAAGGCTTGAAATATGGTGGCATGCTTTTGTAAGTAATGCTCTCAAATTATTCTTCATTTCAAAAAGTGTCTGATTGGACAACAAATTCTGAAATGCAGAAATATTGGTATTAATAAAATCTTCATCCGTATCTTCCATTACCTTTAAAATAGTGTTAGTAATATCATAAATAAATAACTTCCCAATCTCTATTGAAAAACTCTTCTGGGCAAATTTATCTTTTATAAGCTGCTCTAAAAAATCACTGGCATTTTCGTAATCACCAACCTTTATAAAGTTGCTCAGCTTTTGCTCAATTGTCATTGAATAACCGTAATGATATGATTGGTTCTTAATTTGAGCATAGGTGATTACAGGAGTCTCTTGGTACACCATTTTATGCTCCATTGCTTCAACCGCTTCATGATATGCTTGTGAGATTCCCATAACTGAATGGTGAATATTGCTTATAGAGGATGTAAAATTAATGCTGAAGTTGTTGCCAATCGCTTCCTGAGCCTTTGTTATTGTTTCTGCCAATTTTTGGACTGGATTGGTATTACCTGCATTAAAATTGACTACACTTGTTAAAAGTCCATCAACTTCAACAAAATAAACTTTGTAATTATTTTTAACCATTTCTTCAATGACATTATTAATTATATACTTTTCAAAACTTAAATCTTCGGTCGAAAACCCGATATCCTCGTTAGAATGTTCCCCATAAACCTTTTCCATAAAAAATGTGCAAACAATAAACGATTTATTCTCAAAAGAGACATCATATTGGTTCAATAATGCTTCTATCGATATTGGGCTCTTATAATTACCCTTTATTAACCTTATAAGACAACTGTTGCGTAGAATGTTTGTCTGTTTTTCCAGCTTCTGAACAGTTTTCTTGTTTTCTTCTATTGCAGAGTTCAATGATTCTCTTATTACAATGTATTCATTTTTTTCTCTATCAAAGGATAATCCTACCTTTTCCTTGATATCCTCAATAATGCAACGTACTGGAGTGTAGTTCTTTTTTGTAAATATAAATGCTACCACACCGCCAATCACCATACAAAGAATAATCCCAATTGCAGAAAAATTTCTAATATACTTAAGCTTCTCATAGAATATACTGTCAGGTATTATAGATACATATTTCCATGTCTTTACCGAAGATGATAGATAAATACCAGTAAAAGGCTCAGATAATCCATCAAGTTTTACAGGCAATAATTCCTGCTCTTTTTCTGTATTTTCAAAGGTTATGTTTTGAATGCTATTCATATTTACATTTGATGTTATCGCTTGACCAGTTTCATCCAAAATAAACGTAATTCCCTGGTTTAGCCATTTTGCATTTTCAAGCATATCAATCAACTTAGCTTCATCAAGCAGTATATTTATTGTTGCATTAATTTCTCCCCAATTTATTATTGGTAGTGCTGTGGAAAGACTAACAACATTCATTGTCTGTCCATTATCCAATTTGCCCCCCCGTATTCTGTAATTCAACGTTTTTGAATTGTTTAAGTATTGAATAAATTCATCATAGTCCATCATATTTTTAAGCAGAGAAAATTCATAAAAGTCCTTGCTTCTAGCAACATGAGTTATTGACATAACGGTATCTGTATTCTTAAAATAAATGTAAATATCATCGATTAAATCGTTTGCTTTCCTGTAATCAGCAAGATCGTTTTTAAGCTCATACAAATTGAATTGATCTCTTGTTCCAAAGTCAGATTCAACTCTAACTGCAGTAGTAAGTCTTTGATTTAGTGATATTTGCGTCGCTATGCGTTTTATTTCCTCCATCCTAGAATCTACAGTCTCTTTGAGCTGACTGAGCATGGCAAAATTGGATCTATTAACTTCACCTCTTACTATATTCTGTGAGTACTGGTATATAACTCCACTAATAATAATTGGCACAAGCAATATAGATATATACGACAATAACCAGCTTAAAAATAAACTTTGTTTTTTTAAAAAGTTTTTAAACATTGTCTCAGCTACCTTTTCTCCACTTTTTAAACAAATGCCGTTTTAAAAAAAATGATCTCCTAGAATAAAGGTAATAACCGATATTCCCTTCAGTGTTAGCATACGAATTCAATCTTACCAATGTTTATGATGCAATCACAAAAAACTTCCACCTCAATCTTCGAAATATCCTTTACAGGATAAGAACTCTCCCAAACAAATTCATAAAAGGTTCCGTTACTTAACTTTATTGGAAGAGTATTCATAGAGACTTCTATTAATAAGTCATCCACACTATAGCGCTCTCTTCTGTCACTCATATGCCTATCCCACTTCACATCTTTGTTGGAAATGTTGCTTCCGTAAATAATCGGAATTTTTTCAACAGCACCATTATTATAACATATTAAGTACTGTCCAATAAAGTATTTTTCTTTTTCAATAAATACCCCATCTTCAAATATCTGGTATTGCATAAACAAATCAGTTGAGTGTGAGATTTTTAGGCAATTGTTTCTTTTTAACTTATTTGTATTTTTATACTTATATAGCTCAGTTAATGCATAGTCCCTGACCGCTTCAAATTGGGAGTCATCATACTCTGGTTGCCAAAACATTATAGATGAGTAGACCATATTAAACAAAAAACCATTTCTTTGTAGATTCTCTTCTTTCAATCTACTCCAATTTGATATTATTGCACCTCCCATACCCCGCTTAATTCTTTCCTTCCAATTTGGGAAGGCATATCCCACAAAATTACCATATGCTACGTTAAAATTATGTCTTAGCAAATCTTGCTCAAGATCGCTATTCATTGCCCAGTACCAGTGGAATACACTGATGTCTTTGGGTATCATTTCAATTGCTTTATAGGTTGCAGGAATAGTACAATAGTACTCTCCTGTATCATAGCTTCTTACTGTCCTCTTCGCCCCGCCAGTATTGCCATTTATGTTTTTTGCATTAAGAAGTTTATCTCCCCATATGATCATCTCTACTCCATGTTCTTTAAGGTAATCATATATCTTGTTAATATCATCAGCAAAAATTCGGTGTGCTTCTTTGTTTTTGCACTTTTCGCAAAGCCCTATAGAGTAATATTCATCATGACCCATATTGATTTGCTGTGGCCGAAAGACTTCTATGACTTCATCTAGCAGTTCAAACAAAAGCTTATAAGAATCTGGGTTAGATGGGCAGTAGGTATCCGGGTAAGGATCTTCGACCCTTTCCCTAAGCTCTGGATATGCCGTCAGAAGGTAGTCGCTATGGCTAAGTGATGGCATTTCAGGGATTACATTCATATCTCTTTTTTTGCAGTATTCTACCAGATCTTTTACTTCATCCTGCGTCAGAAACTCTCCTCCACCATTTTCAACGTGTATTGAGTTTTTCTTCCATCTATAAGTATGCTCTTGAATTTTCTTGGTCTTCCCAGAATATTCGCTCATTTCCTTGCAGTACGAGACCCATTTTTCATTTATTTCAGGATGTCTCTTATATTCCATCGCTCCTGCAACTTCAATTACTATGGTGTTGTATCTGTAATAGCAAGCCTTATCAACAAAATGCTTGAAATAATCTATATCATCTCTGTGAGGCAGGTATACCTTGACACCTCTTATAGGACAAACAGGATAGTCATATATTATTCCTTCCTCTAATATGAAGCTGTTCTTTTCAAGATACCTAGTCAAAGCAACCGCACCATAAAATAAACCCCTTTGGCTTTGTGCATAAATGAATACATCATCTTTAATATCAATAATATACGCTTCTTCATTACAGATAAACTGGATCCCAAAGCTTTTCTCAACCCTTTTTACAACTGTTTCAGGTATCCCAGTTACAAATCTAAAAGTTACCGCCCCTTTTTTCTTTATACTGCATGAATTTATAAAATTCGAAAAATATTCTTTTATAAAATCATTTTCACATACAGTTACACTGTCATTTCCAAAAGATAATTTTTTATCCTTAAATTGTGAATATCTCGGATTAAAACTGAACATAACTAGTGTCCCCTTTCTATTAATTAGGCTTACAAATATTTAGGCTTATATTATAGTAAGCTTGGAAGTAAGTCTTTTATGCTCACTGGTGTGCCTTCCTTTATGGATGTGTTTGCGGCTGCTCCAATAATTAATGACATAGCACCGTCTCTTGAACCAGCTGCGTACCCCAATGGATCAGGGTAACAATCTTTAAACAGTATGTTCTGCAAAACAGTATCTGAACCGCCATGGGCTCCTGACTTTTTAGGTATCTTGATGCTTATCTCCTCACCTTTTCTGTTATAGATTCTAAGTTTATTTGCTGTAGCACCAGCAAAAGCATCATGGGTCTCATTAAGAAAGCTCTCGGCTTCAAGCCTTCCACCAGTTCCGTTTATTGACAGTTTAAAGCCTTCATAGGGCGAATGGGCAATTAGTGAATAGCTCATAATTGCATCTTTGGAATATTTGACGTTTAACGTCATAGAGTCATATATATTGATTTCATCATCAAAAACACATCTGTCTCTGTAATAGCCGTCAACATCCTCACAATCCAAATATAGCTCCTTAAACTTATGAGTAGTAATGTCGAAATAAAACTCGCATGTGTCCTTGTGTTGACATGTTAAACAGCGTTCACTTCTTTGGGATCTTGTAGGACCATAAAACCGTCTAGTTCCAAATGCATTAACAACAACAGGATCTTGCATAATAAACCAATTTATCATGTCAAAATGATGTGTCGCTTTGTGTACTAAAAGCCCTCCTGAATTTTCAATACGTCTATGCCATCTTCTGAAATAATCAGCACCATGTACAGTGTCTAACATCCATTCAAAGTGCACGTTCAAAACATCACCAATTATACCTTCATTCATTATTTCCTTAATTTTTGTGGAAAGCGGTGAGCATCTGGCATTAAAAGTCACTATCACTTTTTTCCCGCTTCTCTTTTCTGCTTCAAAAATAGCATTGCATTTTTTAGCATCTATTGTCATGGGCTTTTCAGTAATGACATCACACCCAGCTTCAAGACCTTTGATTATATATTCATGATGACAGCTGTCAATTGTTGTTACGATTACGACATCAGGTTTTGCACTTTTAATCATCGTTTCAAAACTGTCATATACAGGGAAATCATCTCCTGCCTGCTTTTTCATAAGCTCTGCTCTTTTGTAATTTGGGTCAAATACACCTTTAATTTTAGCACAATCCCTAAAGTATTTCGACATAGGCAGGGCATACATATTAAACCCACGGCGACTAGCGCCTACAATAACATAATTTTTCATCAATAATGGCCTCCTCACAATTTGATGGTTTTTTTATACATTCAAATTCATTTCTAAGCTTAATTTCACTTGAACTATACCATGTAATTCAACCTAAAACTTCCAGAAAAACGACCGGGCAGTAATATATTGATAATATTCTTATGAGCAGTGTCTATAGTAAAATTTTCACCTTTTTGCCATGCAAACCCCCAAGGGGCACGTATAATTAAGTGTAGCGGAAACTCCCACTGCCAGTCTATATGAAAATCAACACCTTTACTGTCAGGTATCCATTTGGTCACTTCAGTTCCTCCCATAGAAAAATGACCATTTGAATAAACTAATGTTGGTTTATCTTTATATTCAGGAGTTACTTTAAAAAGTTTAGAAGAATGAGACTTAATTATTCCTGTATCTATTGGATCTCCATATTTCAAATTTTCAATAATTGTTCCTGACCAAAATTCGGTCATGGTATAGCTTTCAAACTCTTTTGAGAACATTCCAGTCATATTCTCATCAAATTTAACACAAAAACGTTTTTGTTCATCAGTCCAGTTAATAAATGCGACTGTATGCCATTTCCCATGGCTCTCTTCTAAGGAATCAACTTTGGTATCAAATATTTCAGGCATTCTTTTTCCTAAAAACATGTCCCTCGCAATTGCAGATTTTCCTATTGAGGGAATCACATGCCTCAATAGTCCCAATCTGTCATTTTGAACTTCGTTCACTCTTTCAGTAAAACTTACAATTCCTCCTGAAAAATAGTTGTTTAATACAAATATAATAGCTTCATCATCTGTAAGCATACCAACGCTTAGCTCCAGATCCCTGAAAGACTTTTCATTTCTTCGTAGCATTAAAGCATCTGCATCATTAAACCAGAAACTGTTCATATAGTACCTCAAGACATTTTGCTTGATTGTATCTGGTCCACTGTCAGGATCGGGATTTTCTAAACGGCTCCATTTACTGATCACATCTGAACCCGATCTTTGTGCATCTACTAGTCCGATTACTGTACCATATAATCCGCCGCATAGGCATATAAAGGCTTGCGAGCCTGCTCCTCTACGTACAGCTTCCACACCTTTTCTGAAAATCTCCGCCCTAGTGCGCTTTTTGTCGTAGTAATCAGCTTCAGTACTTAGCACTGCTGCTCTTGTAAAATCCAGCTTGTGGTATAAATAACCCCATTTTTTTGTGAGTCTTTGATATAGCTCTTCTAGCCAAGTCAAGACTTCTGGGTGACTAATATCAAGAACAAGATAATCAACCCCTACCATGTTGAAATAAATAAGTTCTCCATTCCGCTTTTTAAGTATCCAATGAGGATTTTTTTGCGCTATTCTGCTATTTACCGAAACAATAAATGGACTTGTCCATATCCCAGGGGTAAAGCCTGCCTTATCAATTTCCTCTGCAATAAATTTCATACCAGCTGGAAACTTTTCGTTTGCTTCCCAGTCTCCGTAGTTAGGCGACCAGCCATCATCTATCTGAAATACATCGGTAGGTATCTTTTTTTTCGAAAGTGCACTAATATTTTCTAAAATATCTTCCTGCGTGATGGTAGGTCCGTAATAATACCAAGTACAGTACACCGACGGAGCTCTTAATTTGTCAGTTTTAGGAACTATTGCATTAGCTCTGTTCTTCAACAGGGTAAATTGTTGTATTGCAAAAAAAGGACAGGGATTGGCATCAAGCCTCAGCCATTCACTTACGATCTCTTCTCCTTTATTGAGTATAACACCATCTCCTGTACAATAGCTCTCAATGCTTTTAAACTTTCCAGTGCCTATTTCTGTATCAACCTTGGTGCATACCAACTGAGATGATTCAGTTAAAAACCCAATAAGCAGACTAGAAGGTTTCTCGCTATTAACCGCACTTATTACACTAAGCTCACAGCTTAGAATTTCTCCCGTATCATCCTCTTTTCTTCGTATGCCGGATTCGCTCAAACCTCTATGCGCATCTTTGTATGCACCGTCATTTCTGCCAAATATAAAACAGGACGGCATATCATTTTTATACCTTCCCTGTCTCAAAAATGACCATTCATCTTGGCAGTCTCCAATTTTAAGATCTTCTTTCCCTTTTATTCCAAACAGCACAAAACGTTCAATACTGACAGGGACATCTGCGATATTAGATATTTTAAGCTGAATATGTATAAAATCCGGGTTTTCATTATCATATAATATTTTCCTTGTTACTCTAATATTCTCATTTTCAAAAGTATCGATCATTCCGCAACAATTGTAATCATTTATATATTGTCCTGTGAGCTTTGTTTGAAATTTATGAACATAGTCTCCGAGGCGGAACCTTTTAACATCATTTTCACCGCTTACTCTATATTCAATATCCGAATACATGTTGACATGCATTCCCGATCCTTTCCATTCAATACCATCTAGTCTTTGTCCAATATTAAGTGTCCAATTAATTGCTTTTGTCATTTGTTTTTGATCCCCTTTATGCGTATTCTCTTAAGTCTATCAATAAAACCCACACGTAACCATACTATCAACGCAATGGATAAATATCAATGAACTAAAACCATAACCAATTGACTGTTTCTAAAATATTATGTTGCCTAAATGCTGCAAAGCTGCGAACAAATATCCCCAAAGAGTCATATGCCTCACGTAAAGTGCCATAAATGGCTCATCTTACGTGAGGCCTATGCAATAAATCTAATCTTTTACATTTCTTACTCTTTTAGAACACAATCTTCATGTCTAAAACTACTTCAACATTTCCTGAGCTCTATCATAGTAATTCTGGTAATCATTAACAAACTTCTCAACATCAAGTTTTCTGCAATTTTCTAGGTGCGTCTCCCAACGACTTCTATCAATTCCTTTTATAACTGACTCTGCAACAAAGTTAGTTATATAGTTTTTGATTTCAGTAGACATTGTTGCCCTATCCTGTGTAACCTCTAGCTCATCCTGCCCTAACGGTATAAGATCCTTTTTAAGATAAGGCTTGTAGCTTTCACCTTTTTCAAGATACTTTTTATCTCTTGGTTCTGTTATACTGAACATGTTGTAATCATCTTCATCCCAGATCCAAAAACCAGACATACCTGTTGACCTTGAATTTCTTAGCTCAGAATAAGTGCTAAAGCCTTCAGGGAAAGAAGAGGTAATCTTAGCTATTTTACCATCATCCAGTTTTTCCCATGCCTCATTTTCTACTCCCCATGACCACAACAATCTATTCTCAAAAGTAGAGTTTGCATAGTCCCAAAGTCTTAATAGAGCTTCTGGGTATTTGCAAGCTGTGGTTATTTTAAACACACTGTAAGTGAAATCTCCTGAAATTTTAGTAGGCATGATTGTATGGTTACCGTTTTTGTCTTTCATAGGCAGTATATTTATATACTGATCAGAGTATTCTGTCCCAACTACTGTATCTTCATAACCTCCGTAAGTGAAAAAACCAATGAGACCTTTATTACCTTTGGCTTTATAGTCCTGATTTTTCTGCACAAAACTATCCCTATCCATTAGTCCTTCACTAAAAAGTTTGCTCATATATTCTAAGAAATCATAAAAACGCTCATCGGTAGGTACAAATAACACTTTTCCGTTCTCCGCCATTACATAATCACTGGTCCCGGTGAAAGGATTTCCTATTCCATCATTGACAAGCCCAAAATTCCATATCATTGTATTTATAGAAGATGGGCTATCTGTATTGGCTGTATTTTCATTCTGAAAGCAGCTGTAAGGTATTTCATCCTGTTCGTTATTTTTATTTGGGTCTTTTTCTTTGAATGCTTTAAGCACATTATAAAGTTCCTCTGTAGTCTCGGGTATATCTAAAGAAAGATTATCCAACCAAACCTTATTAATTGCATAGCCTACAGGAGCATTATTACCTGTTATGTGTACAAGCGGCAGGCTATAGAGATTTCCATCTGGCAAAGTTGAAGCAAATTTGATCTCAGGATGTTTATTGAAGTACTCTTGTGCATAAGGTGCATAATCACCCAACAAATTATTAAGAGGCAGAAATGAATCTGCATACAAAGGAAGGTTCGCTCCTCCAATAATTGCATCAGGCAGATCTTTAGAAGCAAGAGTGACACCTAGCATTTCATTCCAGGCGCTTCCCTGAATCTCAGTCCATTCGAATTTTATACCTGTTTCCTCTTCGGCTTTAATGATACATGGTTTCTCAGCCCAAGTAATCTTGTCATTACGGTGTTTTGAAACCATCATTTTCAAAGTAATAGGTTCATTCACGATGGGCAGTCCTGTTTTGTTAACTACAGGTTTAGAGTCTTTAGTAGTCTCTGTATTGCCCTTATCAGGGTCTTTGCCTGCAACACAACCTGATATCATTGAGATTGTAAACACTACTAAAACTAAGATGCATAATGATTTGCTTAATTTTTTACTCATAATCGTCCTCCTTTTTTAGTTTAAACCTTTTCAACTGCTTTATACTGCCAAATTAATGTACGTTGATCACCCTTTAATAGATCCTATCATCACACCCTTTACAAAGTATTTTTGAAGTAATGGATAAGCAATTATTACAGGCAAGGTTGATACAATAATAACGCCATACTTTATCGCCTGTGCAATTCTTTCTCGTTCAATCAAAGACTCCATTTCTGACGAGTCCATATTTGTCACAAGTGACTGTCCTTGTATCAAAAGTTCTCTTAAAATCAACTGTAATGGGTGCAGCTCTTTTTTTGTAATATAGATTAGTGCGTTAAAATAAGAATTCCAATGTCCTACTGCATAAAACAGTGATATTACTGCTACTATTGCTTTCGAAAGAGGAATTGCTATACTTATAAAAAACCTTAAATTGCCGCACCCATCTATAAATGCAGCCTCTCTCATTTCTTCGGGTAAAGTACTTTGAAAAAATGTCCTTGTTATTATTATATTGTAAACCCACACACTTCCTAAAATAATAAGGACTAATGGATTGTTTACAAGATTCAAGCTACTTACTACCATGTAGGTTGGTATAAGACCACCATTAAAAAACATAGTAAACACCATTATCTTCATAATAACATTGCGTCCTATAAGGTCTTTTCTTGAAAGTGCATAGCCTGCTAACAATGTAACCGTCACACCAAAGAGCGTACCAACCACTGTATAAAAAATAGTGTTTCTGTAACCAAGCCATATTTTTTGCTCTTCAAAAATATACTTATACCCTACAAAATTAATACCTTTTGGTAATAGGATTACATCTCCTAAAAGCACAGCGTTAGGATCGCTTATTGATGCAATTACAATGAAGTATAAAGGGTATAAAGTAACAATTAAAGCAATAATCGCGATTATTGCAACAATTATATCGAAAAAAGTATCTTCCTTACCTTTACCTGTTCTTAGGCTCATTACATTACCCCCTTTACCACAATCCACTGTCTGCAACTTTATTTGAAATCTTATTGACAATTAAAAGCACTGAAAAATTTATCACATTATTGAAAAGCCCAATGGCTGCCGCATAACTGTACTGTACTCCCATGATACCTACTTTGTATACATAGGTACTTATAACCTCAGATCTTGAAAGGTTTGATGCAGTCTGCATCAAAAAAGTTTTCTCAAACCCTACATTCATTATACGACCTGCGTTCAGTATTAATATGATGACTGCAGTTGGCAAAATGGAAGGAATATCAATATACCAAATGCGCTGAAATTTATTTGCTCCGTCCACTATTGAAGCTTCATGCAGCTCTGGACTTACACTTGCTAGCGTGGCTATATATATAATGGATGACCAGCCTGTGCTTTGCCATATTCCAGACCATACATACATGTGCCTAAACATCTTAGGATCCCCTAGAAAATCTATTGTCTCTTTACCTAGGGATCTTATGACTACATTAACAATTCCTGTTGTAGGTAAGAAAAACACAAACATCATGCCAACCATAACAACCATAGATATGAAATATGGTGCATAGGTAACCGTTTGAGTTATCTTTTTAAGCTTATGAAAAGGTGTATAATTGAGCACCAAAGCAAGAAAAATAGGGAAGGGGAATGATACTATCAAATGATAAATACTTAAAAACAATGTATTTTTTAAAAGAGTCCAGAAATGATAGGAGTTAAAAAATTTGTTAAAATGTTTAAATCCGACCCAATCACTTCCTAAATACCCTTTAGCCGGTGTAAAGTTTTTAAAAGCTATCTGGAGACCATACATAGGCGCGTATTCAAAGATTAAAATATATATTAAGGCAGGTAGAAGAAAAAGATACAGTGTTCTGTTCTTTGCTATCCGCTTTAGCAGGCATTTATATGACTTGATATCTTTCGATATAAATTTGTTCAATCTAAAAATAGCCTCTCGCACCCAATATCACCCTCTAATTAAAATTGTCCTCCACATAGCGAAACAAAAGAAAATCTTTGCAAGTTTTATTATAAATAAATTATATAATCAAGTTAAATAAATGAACATGGACAGGTTTAAGACTTTTTTGTAATAAACTAAGATTTGGTGCTGCTCATAAGCTAGAGTGTGTGTATTCGAGATTTTGCTTCATTCATTGTTAATATGGGAAGTTTTACTTTAACAAGGGTTCCTTCATTCTTGCTGCTGAACACATCAATCCCATACTCTTCCCCTAACATCAGTTTGATTCTGAGTTGTATGTTTGCAAGCCCGATTCTTTTCCTTTTTGCACTTTCTGCCTCCAATTCGCTCATGTCAGATAATATTCTCTTTGTATATTCAAGATTTGACCTTGTAAATCCGGGACCATTATCCCAAATTTCAATTAACATATGATCATTATAAATATTGCCAGCTATTCTGAGATTACCTCCCTCATATCTCTTTTCGATCCCATGGTATATTGCGTTTTCCACTATTGGCTGAAGTATCATTTTTATAGTGATATTTTTGTTCATTTCAGGAGGAAGATCAATATACCACTGTAACCTTCCCGAAAGTCTCAAATCTATTATTTTAAGATACTGCTCTGCAATCTTTACTTCGTCCTCCACTTTAACATAATTTCCCTCTTTAATTGAATACTTAAAAATTTCCGCCATGGCCAAGGCCGCTTCTTCAACCTCAGGTATATCTTTTGATACTGCAATACCACTGATACACTGGAGAGTATTAAACAAAAAGTGAGGATTAACCTGACTTTGCAGCGCATAAAGCTCTGTTTGCTTCTTGTTAAGTTCAGTTTCATAAAGAGTTTGCTGAGTTTTGTAAATCTTTCTTGACATATTTTCTATGCTGTCCAATGTGTTATTGATATGTTCTGCTATAGTTCCAATTTCGTTTTTGTACGGGACATTAATACGTGTGTATAAATTACTTTTACCTGCACGGTTAATCTCAGAAAGCAGCTTTGCAATCGGTTTTCCAATATTCTTGCCAAAGGCAACACCGTTAGCTATAAAAAGAAGAATTGTCATAATTCCCATCATCATTGCAATATCTATCAAAAAATTGTATTCTTTTAAAACCTCTACTGACTTTACAGCTCCTATAATTTCTAATCCTGTAGCGCCTATTTTTCTTCGTGTAACAACCTTGCCCTGTTTATACGCATCTAGTACCTTTTCCTCAGAAAATTTCTCATCTTCATTAATTTGTGTGCTAGACTCAAGTATCTCTCCTTCCTCATCTATTATATATAATTCACCTATATCAGGATTAATACCTTCTTTTGTCACTCTTGCTAAAAATCGAGGTTCCAGATAAATAATTGTATAGCCTAAGCTTTCCCCCAACCTTGAGTCTGGATTTACATACTGCACAGGCATTGCATAGATCAAAAAGCTCTGAGCATTAAACTCATTTTTATTTAAATATAGTAGCCTTTTTTCTCCCTTATACTCTTCGAACTTTCTAAGTATAGAGTCAATCATTTCACTCATATTTTTAGTTATTCCAACATGTGTATATAAAGATTTGCCAAACCTATCTACTAGGGACACATCAACTATTTCTGTATTTATGGTGATGACAGTTCTCATCATATCATCTAGCATACTTTTCGAATCATACATTACAAATGGATCATCGGTAGACATATAGAGCTGAACAGCACTACTGTACGAAAAATATGTTGCAGCGTTGCGCACTTTATCAAATTGCATGCTAAGTGTGTCTTCAATTTGTGATACTATATTATCTGTATATAATTTTGTTTTATCTTTGGTTGCTGTTGAAAAACTCATATAATACCAGGTTTGGACAATAATCAACAATATCACCGCAACCAATGTGAGCCGAAAAAACTGATACTTTATTGAAGTACCAAAAAATATCCTTCTGCTAGTTCCATTTTTTTCAAACTTGCAAAAGCTAATCCGAGATTTCCAATTAGACCTTATTTTTTCTATATTCTGTTGGAGTGCTTCCATAGTGTTTTTTAAAAACTTTATTAAAATAGAAATAATCATCATATCCGGCTTTATTAGCAACCTCCTTTATGGTCAGCTCTCTTTTCTTTAAAAATTCAGCAGCATGCTTCATTCTTATCTCCTTTAAATAGTCTGAAAAGGTAGTTCCAAGTAATTTGTTAAACAAATAGCACGTATAGTTTGGATGTAAAAAAAATCTATTAGATAATTCTTTAAGTTTAATCTTTTTATAAAAATTATCATTTAAATATTGCAGCATTTTTTTGAAGTTTTCATTATCTATATTCGACGGAATATTTCCTACAGCATCTTCTTGGCAACTACCAAAACCTTTACCATGATTTACCTGCATTGTTTTCTTCACTTTATCAAGATGGAGTTTTAGTCTTTTCAAAATATCGATTGTTTTTTGCGAGTCTACTGGTTTTAAACAATATTCGAATGCTCCAAGCCTTACTGCTTCCTGAGCATATGAAAATTCAGCAAAGCCGCTTACAATAACAAATTCAATGTTTAAACCCTTTCCCCTTGCTTTTTTCATAAGCTCAATTCCTGATATGACAGGCATTCTGATATCTGTAAAGACGGCATCGGGGCTTGATTGTTCGATAAATTCAAGCGCTTGGACTGAATTCTGAAATTCTGCGATGATCTCAAAACCCGCGTCAGCCCAATTGATATTCTTCTTTAAACTAATCATTGACCATGGTTCGTCATCCACCAGAACCACCTTGTAAGCCATAAGCTTAAAACCTTCTTTCTGTATCATTATCAGCATGTTAGTATAATAGGTTTAACATCAATTATAAAGTAGTATAGGCAGATTATCAACCTAAAAAAGGTGGCTTTTTTTACCTTTTTGCAATCCCCATTGTCTAGGAAAGTATACTTTCTTAGACAATAAAAAAGTGTCCATAAGGTATCACATCCACCCGGATAGCTTATAGTCACTTTACCGCAACGTGCCAGCACAGGTCCTAAAAAAACAATAGACGACCGCATCTCTGAAGCAAGATTATCTGGTATCTTCTGACCATGTAAAGTGGATGAATCCACAATGACAGTACTACCCTGTTCTTGAACTTTACAGCCTAGCTCTTCCAAAATTTTTAACATGATATGTACATCTTTGAGTTTGGGACAATTTTTGATCACATTGATTCCACTATTAAGAACTGTTGCCGCCAAAATCGGAAGCACAGCATTTTTAGAACCTTCTATTTCTATTTCGCCTTCTAGTTTGTTTCCACCATTTATAATTAATTTCTCCAAAAAAACACCTCCACTGTTCCAGGCATAATATATTTTATGCCTGCTGCATGAAAGTGTTACATTTGGAAAATCGACTTGCTATTCAAAGCATAGAACTTATGATTACTTCCCCAAATATTTTTTAAACAAGCTTATGCTGTCAGTAAGTCAAAAATAAAAAACCTATTTACATCCTTCTTTAGAGTAATCAAACTTACTTTTCTGTTATATTCTGTCATAGTTTGCATATCTTGAAATATTAAGTAAAATTCCAATATCAGTTAGCAGAAGAATAAGTGATGTACCTCCAAAGCTAAAAAATGGAAGCGGCATCCCGGTTACCGGTACTGATGAGGTTACAACTGCAAAGTTTATCACAACCTGTACAGCAACCAGTGCTGTTATTCCAATAGCTGTCAAGCTTCCAAACATATCTGGTGCATTAACTGCCACCTTTACTCCTCTCCAGATGAAGATAATAAACAAAATCATTACTGCAAACACACCGACAAAACCTAATTCTTCAGCCAGTACCGAAAGAATAAAATCATTATAAGGCTCTGGTAAATATAAAAATTTTTGCAGACTTTTTCCCAATCCTCTACCAAATAACCCTCCTGATCCAATGGCATACAAAGACTGAACCGCCTGCCACCCTTCTCCTTTAGGATCCGCAAAGGGGTCAAGAAAAGAAAGTGCCCTAATCCTCATATAGGGAAAGAGCATGATAATTGCTGTAATCCCAGCTACTGCAGGAAATGACAGCAAAACAAAATGCTTAATCTTAGCGCCAGCACAAAATAAAATTATTGCTGATACAATAACAATAATCATAGTGCATGAAAAGTGCGGTTCGCGCAACAGGAGTACCGCTATCAAAGCTACTAATAGAAGGTATGGCAGAAGACCTTTAAAAAAGTATTTTAACTGATCCTTTCTTTTTGAAAGACTGTATGAAAAAAACAGTATTGTTGAAAGCTTTATAAATTCTGATGGCTGTACAGACTGCCCTGCAATACTAAACCACCTTCTTGCATCATTATGAACCTGTCCAATTCCTGGTATCAAAACAAGTATTAAAAGAACAATACTAAAAATGAAAAACACCGGTGAATACTTCGCCAGCTTACGGTAATCAAAATTCATCATGACAAACATTGCACAAAGTCCTATAGGCAAATATTGTATCTGTTTTCTTAAAAAGTGGTATGTATCACCATGCATATAGTTGTATGCATGAGCAGCACTAGCACTGAAAATCATAATGGTTCCAAAGGCAACTAGTATTAACACAGTCATTAATATCCAAAAGTCCACTGGTTTTTGCTTTCTCATCCTCTTCTCTCCTCCTGCTACACAAATACATAAATAATCATCAGTAGAATCTGAAACGTAGCGCAAGCATCCCTATAAAGCAAAGTACAAGAGTTACCATCCAGAAAATAGATACAATCTTTGTCTCTTTCCATCCAATAAGTTCAAAATGGTGATGAATTGGTGCCATTTTGAAAATCCGTTTTCCTCTAAGCTTAAACGATGCAACCTGCAAAATATCAGACAATGATTCTATTACATAAATACCACCTACAATTACTAATATCAATGGCATTTTCATCATTATTGCTACTGAAGCCACGGCGCCGCCAAGAGCCAGTGAGCCCGTATCACCCATAAAAACTTTTGCAGGATGAATATTAAATACTAGAAATCCCATACAACCACCTGCAACTATTGAACTAAATATTTTAATATACTCCCATTCGCTCCTTGTCATAGCCACAACTGTAAAGAAAACCATTACTATAAGTGTAATACCTGCACATAGTCCATCAACACCATCTGTAAGGTTAACAGAATTGGTTGTAGCATATAATACTAAAAAAAGAAACATCATGTAAACTATTGGATGGAGCTCGTATTGGATTCCAATAAAAGGAATGAAGGTTGCAGTTCCAAGGTCTGTAAAAAATGTGACATAAATTATGTAAGCAAGCGACACCAAGAACAATCCAATTGTTTTCTGCCAAGGAGCAAGTCCATTTTTACTTCTTTTTATAACTATTATAATGTCATCCAGAAAGCCTATTATCCCAAAACCCAAAGTCACAATAGTCATTGGAACTATTTTCGGATATGATGGTGCAAAGAATAAAGTCATAATAAGTATAGGAATCAAAAAAATGATCCCTCCAATTGTAGGTGTATTCTGCTTTATTAAGTGAGTTTTAGGTCCATCATCTCTTACCGTCTGTCCTACCTTAAGACGCTTTAAGCTAGATATCAAAATTGGACCAAGCAATAAAGCTAGTACAAAAGTTAATATAAATGTTATTACCTGTAATGAAAAGTTAAATGGTAAACTCAAAGTACTTCCCCCAGTTTAGTCGTTAGTTATTAGTTATTAGCTTTAGCCGTGGGGCCATGGTCTTTTTGGTTCCAACTCGAGCAAGTGGTTTACAATCTCTTCCATCTTCATACCCCTTGACCCTTTAACAAGCAGTATATCATCAGCACGTACAAAGTCACTGAGAAACTCATTTGCCTCATTATTGCCTTCAAAACTATATACTCTTTCCTCAGGTATTCCTTTATAAAGTGCACCAAGAAAAATACCCCTTGCATTTTCTCCTACTGTAATAATATAATCTATATTTTTCATTGCTGCAAATTTCCCTACATCCTTATGAGCATCAACCGACCAATCTCCCATTTCAAACATATCACCTAAAATAGCCACTGTCCTTTGATTCCCAGAGATATCCTTAAGAACTTCTATCGCGGCTTCCATGGATTGTGGACTTGCATTATAAACATCATTAATAACCTTGATTTGCTTTCCTGTTATGATGTTAAGCCGCATATCTGATGGCGAATAATGATGTACACCTTCAATTATCGACTCTATTGGCACACCTGTTTCCACACCTGCAGCAATTGCTGCAAGAGCGCAGTATACATTGTGGATTCCGGGTACCGGAACATGAAGCCCATATTCTCTTTGGTTAAGCTTTATATCAAAATATGTACCATTTTCCCCAGCTTTCCTTATGTTATATGCATAATAATCATTTTCTTCTTCTATGCCAAAAAACACCGTTTTGTAATTTAATAATCCCTTAAGTCCATACAGCAGCTTGTCATCACCATTAAGAATAACTACTCCTCCATCTTTTAGGCCCTCCAGTATTTCTAGCTTTGCTTTAAGAATATTTTGTCTTGAACCAAACCTTTCAATATGAGACAGCCCAATATTAGTGATAATCACAATGTCAGGCTTGCATATAGAGGTTAGATAGCTTATATCACCAAAATTTCGTGCTCCCATTTCCAAAATACCAATTTGATGAAAACTGTCTAGCTCAAAAAGAGTCAGGGGAAGCCCAATTTCATTATTAAAATTTTCTCTCGTTTTCAATACATTGTATTTTACCCCCAGAACTGAAGCAATCATTTCTTTTGTACTGGTTTTCCCCACACTCCCGGTAATAGCGATAATTGGCACATCCACTTTCTCCCTGCACCTTTTTGCAATGTCCCCCATAGCTTTTTTTGTATCTTTTACCTTAATTACAACTTTGTCAGAAGCTGGTGTAACATTCTTTTCAACAAGGCACGCGATTGCTCCCTTTTTGAAGGCCTGGCTTATGAACTGGTGACCATCAAATCTCTCTCCAACAATTGCCACAAAAAGGTCTCCTTCATTAACTTTTCTTGAGTCAGTTGAAATACCAGTTATATTTCTATCTAAACTCCCGGTTAAAAGCTCACCCTTTACCACATCAATTAGCTCTGCACATTTTATTTTCAACACCTTACCTCACCTCTTTAATATTTCCCTTACTACTTCCCGATCATCAAAGTGTATGGTTTTATCTTTAAACTGTTGATAGTTCTCATGCCCTTTTCCTGCAATTAAAATAATGTCTTCGGGTTTTGCATTTTCAATCGCATACCTTATACCTTCATAGCGATCCACAATTTTTATGTATTTTCCATTGGTTCTTTTAATTCCTTCTTCTATCTCACTTATTATTTTTTCCGGATCCTCAGTTCGCGGATTATCAGAAGTAATAATTGTAAAGTCAGCTAGATTTCCTGAAACTTCACCCATCGAAATTCTTCGACCTTGTCTGTTGCCTCCGCAACCAAATACACAAACAAGCCTTCCAAGAGTAAACTCGCGTACCGACTTTAGAACATTTTCTAGGCTAGCCGCATTATGAGCATAATCTACGATTACTGTAAAATCTTTTCCGGTATCAACCACTTCAAGCCTGCCTGGCACCTTGATTGCTTCTAATCCGCTTTTTATTGCATTCATAGGTATATTTTCAAAACAACATACCGCAATAGCAGCAAGAGCATTATATATGTTAAATTTTCCTGGTATCCCTACTCGTATATTGTCGCTGCTCCAAGGCGTCTTAACCATAAACTCAATACTATCTCTATTTACCTTAATATCTTCAGCTTTAAAATCTGCGTTTGCATTTATACCGTAGGTATAAATCTCACATGATGCATCCTTTAAAAGACGTCTACCGTAAGTATCATCTATGTTTATGAGTCCTTTTTTACACATGTTAAATAGCTTGGACTTGGCATTATAATAGTCCTCCATATTATGATGGAGCTCCCCTTCTCCGATGTGATCAAAATATAGATTTGTAAACACACCTATATCAAAATGACTGCAGCTTACTCTATGCAGTCCTAGACCGTGAGAAGAAACCTCCATTACAACACTATTTACTTCTTTTTCACTCATGTAAGAAAATAATGACTGTAGATCATGAGATTCAGGAGTAGTTCTTTCGCCATATAAAATCTCATCAGCTATTAAATTGTTTATAGTACCTATAAGTCCGACTTTTTGGCCAGCTTCTTCAAAAATAGACTTTATCATATAAGTAGTAGAGGTTTTTCCCTTAGTACCTGTAACTCCTATAAGACAGAAGTTGTTAGAAGGATTACCAAAAAAAGAATTGGAAATATGTGCAAGACCAAAACGAGTGTCTTTAACTCTCACTACTGTAACATCATCGGGAGTATCAACGTTTCTTTGCACCAAAATCGCTTTAGCTCCATTGTTTATTGCAGACGAAATAAATTTATGCCCATCGGTAGTAAAGCCTTCTATACATACAAACAAAGAACCACTTCCAGCTACCCGCGAATCATAAGCAACATTTACAATTTCTATATCTAAATTTCCTCTGGTCTCCTCTACTTCGAGCCCATTTAAAAGTTCTCGCAGTTTCATGGTACTACTTCCTTTCACTTTAAGTATACACTTATCTGGAACGCTTTTATACTACTACCAAACAGTATTTTCGAAGTACAAGAAGTCAACTTCAATAATTTTGCCTTCCTCTACTCTAGCACCCGGTTCAATGCTCTGCTTGTGAGCCATTCCAACACCATTAACCTTAATATTTAACCCAAGGCTGTTCAGTGTTTCGGTAGCTTCACTAATGGTTTTATTGCTAAGATCAGGAACCGAAACAGTTCTGTCATCAGGAGGATTATATGAGTACACTATTACAACCGAATCCTCGTATAAACTTGCACCTGGTTTAGGAGTCTGATCCTTTACAAGGTTGCCGCCACTTCCATCATCTTTAACTACGGCTTTTAACTTACTGTTTTTCAGCGCTTGTTTAGCCTGTTCAACAGTCATGTTTCTAAGGTCAGGTACAGTAACAGGAGTTTTCATCATCTGTTGATCCTGCTCGGTATATCGTCTTTCAACTCCCAAGTAATTAAGTGTATCTTCAACCAATTGACCAGCCACCGGAGCTGCTATTGTACCTCCGTAATATGAAAAGCCCATCGGATGATCAAGTACGATCAGTACAGTTATTACAGGGTTATCTGCAGGTGCAATAGCAGCAAAAGAAGCAATGTACCTACCTGGTACTGTAGTTACTGATGTACCTGTTTTACCGGCTACTCTATAGCCTTTAACATAAGCATTTTTTCCTGTACCTATTGATACAACTCCTTCTAAAATCTCTCTCACAGTCTCTGAAGTCTGCCTGGAAATCACATTCCGTACTACTTCTGGTTCGTATCTTTCTACAATATTACCGTCGTTATCAATCAATTCTTTAACAAGATGAGGCTTTAGCAATTTTCCGCCATTAGCTATTGCTGAGTATGCTGTGGCAAGCTGAATTGGAGTTATCATAAACCTCTGTCCAAAAGATGCAACCGCCATATCTATCTCCTTTGGCTTTTCGTGGTGAACAGGTTTCCCTTCAGGTAGTTCAATGTTAGTGTCGTCATAAAAACCAAAGGATTTCATATAGCTATAAAAGCGGCTAACCCCCAAGTCGAGTGAAAGGTTTACAAATACAGGGTTACACGAATTGTACACTCCCATGTAAAAAGGTTGTGTGCCATGTGCATTTGGCTTCCAGCATTTAATATCATGTCCCCCCATGGTTATAGTTTTATCCGTAACAATGGTATCAGGAGTTATAACTCCTTCTTCAATCCCTGCAGCTGTTGTTATTGCTTTAAAAGTTGATCCGGGTTCATAGGCTTCAGAAATAGCTTTATTTTTCCATACTGTTGCCCAAAGCGCATTTACATCTTCATTACTATATCCGCTCCAGGTTTCGGTATCATATCCTGGTGGTGCCAGCCTAGGATTATTTAGATCAAAATCAGGCAATGATGCCATAGCTAGTATTTCTCCTGTTCTTGGGTCCATTACTATTGCTGCCGCACCACCAATTAGCTTATAATCAGCCATCGCATTTTCAAGAGCTTTCTCTGCAAAATACTGTATGGTTTCATCTATAGTAAGTATTACATTCCACCCATCCCTTGGGCTTATGTATTTTTCTTCACTTAATGGTATTTCTCTTCCCAGTCCGTCAACTTCTGAAATAATCTTACCCGGGACACCTTGCAGGTATTTGTCAAAAACAGCTTCAATTCCAAACATTCCTACGTTATCTATTCTTGTTATACCTATTACATGGGAAGCTAATGATTCATTAGGGTAAAACCTTTTGGAGTCTTCATCAACATATATTCCTATAAGCTCCTCTTCTTCCCTCCACCTTCTTACAGCATCTCCTACTTCCTTATCTACTTTTTGCTTTACAAACTCAAAGATTGTATTTCTACTTATAATAGTGAGAACCTTATTTTGATCCATCTCAAGTATCTCGGCAAGCTTTTTGGCGATGTATTCAGGCTCTACAGTATTTTTTCTAAGATCCTGCGGGTTTACAGATACTGTCTCAACAGAAGCGCTAATCGCAAGTTCTTTACCGTTCCTGTCATAAATAGTGCCCCTTTTGGGATTGATTACCCTGCCCATGTTTTGCTGTATGTATGCATCCTTTCGCAGCTGCTCACCTTGTACAAGTTGAATGTAACCAATTCTAATCAAGAGAAGAAATATAAGAAATGTAAATGTTACTAATATAAACAGCAGTCTTTTCTTAACCAGCAAATTAACTCTAGACAAAACACAACCCCCCGAGTTTATAATACGGTATTTTAAATAAAAATCGCTCTAGGAAAAATGATACTGCATTTAGTACATAATAAAGATACTAAACTAAACTGACTAAAAGATAAGACAAGTATTCATAATAGAGTAAACATTTTATGTAATTTAGCTAATAAAAGCATGGGGATGATAAGCCTCATTATTCTTTTATCACCACTCAAATTTTTAAAAGGATATCCTTTTTAGTATAGCCAACGTGCAATATTTTCCAGGCTTATTATGAGAAATGAAAAAAATCCACCCGAAGGTATCGTTTTTTTCGTAGTGTTAACAGCAACTTTTGTGTAATCATTTTTTGTTATATTAAGTCGTACAATCTGATGTTTTTCCGGTTCTCTCATACCAAGCTCTGTTTCTGCAATTTTCCTAATTCTTTTAAGATCCATCCCCTTGTCTATTTCAACAGTCAGTCTTATATTATCATTTTTAATACCTTCGTAGTCTTTATACAAGCTGTTTATTTTATAATTTAAATCAGTTATAAGGGCATATCGATACATCAAAATAGCAAAAGCAGCAAAGATAATACCTATGCAAAATAATATCCTTACTTTGACTTTTGTATTGGCACGGGCTTTATTTTTAGCTTTTAATACCTTGTTTTCTTGGTATACATTGTATTCAATTTTCCTAACAGCAGTCCCGTCTACATAGCTCTTTTCTGTCCTTATCAATTGTATTCACCCCATAAGTGATTTATTCCATCACAATTGCTCCACCTAAGGAAAGACAATAAACCCGGGGGACTGTTCAAGGTTTGACCAAAAACAACCCTCCGGAAACTTAGAAGAATTAGTTCAGCTAATTTTATCTTTAGTATATTGTGCTTTTTTCGTATCTTTGTCTTATTGTCTTATTGTCTTATTGTCTTTTTGTCTTTTGTAATCTTAAACTAGTTTTGTCTTTTGTAAGTCTTTCCTTTTTAGTATCCTTTGTAACCTTGTCTTTGGTAAATCTTTTCTACTACTTATCTTTTGTAAATTCATAATTGTACTTTTCTTTTGTTTACTAAAGCCTGCAATAAGCCGACTTAATTGATTTTATCTTTTGTATTTTGTTTTTTTTTCTTTAGTACACAATTTTAAATTTCTATATTTTTTCTATTATCCTAAGCTTAGCACTTCGTGACCTTGGGTTTCTTTCAACTTCTTCACCCTTTGCTACCAGAGGCTTTCGTGTTATAAATCGAGCCTGCGGTCTTTTCCCACAGATGCATACCGGAAATTCTGGAGGGCATGTACACGGTTTAACAAAATTTACAAATGACTCTTTTACAATTCTGTCCTCTAGCGAATGAAAGCTGATAACACAGAATCTTCCGCCATTTCCCAACACTGATATTCCATCTTCCAAAGCTTTCTTTAGAACTCCCAATTCATTATTAACTTCTATCCTTATTGCTTGAAAAGTTCTTTTTGCAGGGTGAGGTCCAGTTTTTCTTGCCTTACTGGGTATGGCTGCTTTGATAATATCTACCAGCTCTGCGGTTGTATTAACTGCCTTTTGCTGCCTCGCCCTTACAATAAAATCAGCTATCCGCACCGCCCATTTCTCTTCACCATAGTCTCTTATGACTCTTATTAGTTCTTTTCTGTCATATTCATTAATTATGACCCTAGCTGTTAAAATCTGTTCCTTATTCATTCTCATATCCAAAGGAGCATCCTTCATATAGCTGAATCCTCTTTCACTTACATCTAGTTGGTGAGATGAAACCCCTATATCAAGCAATATACCATCTACTTCTTTTATCTTATTATCTAAACAAATTGACCTTATGTTGCTAAAATTTGAATGAACCAATATAATTCGTGCCTGCGCTGGGATATTTTCAAGTGTTTTCTTAGCTGCAACAAGTGCATATTCATCTTGATCAATTCCCACAAGTGTACTTTTTACTCCAAGTCTTTTTAATATTTCTAAAGAGTGTCCGCCGCCTCCAACCGTACCATCAATATAAATTCCTTCAGGTTTAATATTCAGTCCTTCTAAACACTCATTTAACATTACCGGAGTGTGATTGAATTCCATTTTCTTCTATACTCCCAACATTGCCATCTTTTCAGCTATATTTGCAGAAATCTGATTGCCTCCGCTGCACTTATCCCATTTATCTTTGTCCCAAATCTCTATCCTTGTAGAAACTCCAATGATGCAAATATCTTTGTCTAGTCCAGCATAATCTCGAAGGTTCTGCGGTATCAATATTCTTCCCTGCTTGTCCATTTCACATTCAGCTGCTCCTGCAAAAAAGAACCTTACAAAAGCTCTGACATCAGTATCTGTAAACGGTAATTGGCGCAGTTTTTGAGCAATACCTTCAAACTCGGGCAGTGAATATCCAAACAAGCAATCATCCAAGCCCTTGGTTATAATAAATTTCTCTCCAAGTTCTTCTCTAAACTTAGAAGGCACTATTGCCCTACCTTTAGTATCTAGAGTGTGTTGATACTCACCACAAAACAATTATTTCACCTCAGTATTTGGCACTGTCCACCACTTCGCTCCATTTCTCACCACTTCTAAACAAATTGTATACTAAGTTTTGCTATTAGGCAAGTGTTTTTTTAAATTTTTTTTAGTAATTAGCAAAACAGGACTAAAGGACTAGATAAAAGTTGGTTAATTGGTTGGATAGATTGTTTAATAGACGGTTGCATAGATGGTTTGATAGATGATGGTTTGATAGATGGTTTGATAGATGATGGTTCGCGAAATATTTCCGAATAAAGAGTAAACAACAAACAATGTTAACTCTGAATAATAACATAGTGGGACTAAAAGAGTGAATTCACTTGGTTAGGTGGTTGGTCAGGTAGATGATAATTGGGTAGGTAGGACTTACTCTTCTCCAAAGTAAGCTCTTTTTCGTCTTGCAGAGACACTTAATACAACGCCTAAAGCAAGATAGTTAGCAAGAATGGAGGTACCGCCAGCACTTACAAAAGGAAGAGGGATTCCAGTAACCGGAAGAAGTCCTATACTCATCCCTATGTTTTCAATAAAATGAAACCCAAACATTCCAGCTATACCAATAACTATATAGGAACCAAATTTGTCCCTAGCTGATCTTGCAATATATATACAACGTAAAACAATAGAAAGTATAATCACTACAACAACAATAGTACCGATAAATCCAAATTCCTCTCCGATGACTGAAAATATAAAGTCTGATTCCTTAACAGGGACACCTGCATTTTGAGTTTGAATTCCCTGAAACAGCCCCTGACCATGTAATCTTCCTGAGCCTATTGCCATTATTGATCTTATTACATTAAATGTATAGGTAGTAGCACCTGCTTCAGGGGCAAATAGTGCTCTGAATCTATTTTTTTGATAGTCATCAAGAACAAAAAGCCAGCCTGTAATAAACACAGGAATTGACGCCAATAACCCCATACCAATATATTTATAAGCCAGACCTGCAATAAACACCATGGCACAAAATATAGCGATATATACTAATGCTGTACCCATATCCGGCTGACGAAGAACAAGTCCAACAGGTATTGCTGAAAAAAGCGCCAGAAGAAACAATTTTTTTGTTTTGTCTTCGGTTTCGTTTATTTTCTCCAGGTAATAGGCTACAACAAATATAAAACCTATTTTTGCAAATTCAGAAGGTTGAAAGCCAAATCCTGCAATATTAAGCCAGCTTTTACTTCCATATTCCTCTCCTGTTCCAAATTTTAAAACGAGAACTAATAGAGCTACGCAAGCAAAGTAGTAAATAAACCCGAAATTTTTAAAATATTGATAATCAATTGAGCTTAAAATCAGAGCTGCCACTACTCCAAGTACTATCGCTGCAACTTGAACAACTGGCATTCTTGAACCGTCAGCACCGTGAGGCATCACAAGACTAGCACTTTTAACAGCAACAGCTCCTATCCCTGATAATATAAGAACAGCTGTGATTAGAAGATAATCAAAATGCTTTACAAGGCTTTCACTAGGTATTTTCTCAACTGAATACATTAAATTTCCCCCAACACTTAACTATTAATACCTCTTCTATAGCTGTCTTCGCAGCCACCAAGATCTTCGTCTTTTTCATTCAAAATATTTTATCATTCAGAAATTTCTTTATTTTCACCACTTACTTTTTCAGTATTTATATCATTTTTTGTTTCTTCAGCATTCTTATCATCCTCAAATTTTCGGGTATCATTTAGCTCATCAATTATATCATCAACTATGTCATCCATTTCCTCTTCATCTTCATCATATTCATCAATTGTATATTCATATTCATCTTCATCTTCATCTAAGCTTTCAACAGAAAAAACAGATTCAAATTCTTCTTCGGCTTCTTCTGCTTCTTCTGCTTCTGCTTCTGCTTCTTCTGCTTCTTCTGCTTCTTCGGATGCTTTGGTTTCTTCATCTAGTGCGTCTATTTCTTTCATAGTTTTAAGAACATCCGCGTACTCGCTTTTAACCTCTACAGAAGATTCAAAATTCTGAGCAACCAGCTTCTTCCTGGTCACATATATTAAAGTCGCAAAAACAATCACAAATAAAAAAGCTAAAAGTTGAGATACTCTAAACGGTCCAAACCAAAGGCTGTCAAGCCTGAGTCCCTCAATCCAGAACCTTCCACAACCATATAGTACCATATAAAGGAAAAACATTTCACCATCTACTTTTTTACGTTTTCGATACCATAAAAGTACAGCAAAGACGGCAAAATTCCAGAGTGATTCATAAAGGAAAGTAGGATGCACTGGTAAATTAGGATTTACATTAATACCTTCCAATCGGTAAATATTAAGCTGGCTTACGATTTTGTTACCGGTCATTCCCCAGGGGAGTAAGGTGTTTTTCCCAAATGCTTCCTGGTTCACAAAATTTCCCCATCGACCTATACCCTGAGCCATTATGAGATAGGGAGCAACAACATCAAGCAATTTCCATACGTTAACCTTACGGTATTTCGAAAAAATAACAGCTGCAATAGCAGCCCCAATCACCGCACCATAAATTGCTAGACCTCCATTCCATATTTTAAAGATATCAGAAAAATTGTCTTTAAAATCTGACCAACTAAAAAAAACATAAAATAAACGAGAAGAGATTACAGCTATTGGGGCAGCAAATAAGATTGCATCAATAAGATCCTCTTGATCGATATTGATTTTTTTGCAATCTCTTAATGATAGCATAACAGCAATAATGAAAGCGACAGCAATAATGACACCATACCAATAAACTTTAATTTCTCCCAATGAGAACAACACCGGATCAATGTTTAGGCTTATTCCAAGGTCTGGAAATTGTATTGTGTTCATAAAAAACCCCCCTATACGGGCTTTACAATTGATAATGCTAGATTGTCCATTGTAAAATGCTCGTCAAAAACTTTTTTAATATATTCAAAAGTTATTTTATCATAAATTTGGGCATAGTCAAACACATAGACCTTTTTGAAATAAACAGATATAAAGGAATGTGAAATACCTTGTACAGAGTTGAGCTGCCTTAAGAACCTCCCTAATTTTGCTCGCTTTATTCTTTCAAAGGCGGAATTATCCAGCCCTTTGCTTTTTAATCTGTTTATTTCTTCAATAATCTCCTGCTTTACACGAATAGCATCTGTTGATTCACCTCCAAAAACAGAATGGGCATAACTTTCCTCAATACTATAATCAAAATCGAAAGAACTATTAATCAATCCCTCATTATATAAACGGTCATATAGCTCTGAACTCCTGCCCATAATCATGTCTAAAAGTATGGTTACAGCTGCGTCACGCATTATAAGATCTCTCCCTGTAAAACCGGCTTTGTCTAAAAAGCCCATCTGAAACAATGGTGTTGAAACTGACATACTTTGCTCAATATAATCTTTGTTTATTTTATCAGGTTCGTCGGGAAATATCCTTTTTATTTCTCCTTTACTCTCCCTCGTTTTTATATTCTTACTAACCTGCTCAAAAATCTTTTCTGGCTCAACATCACCGACTACCAGTACTATCATATTGGAAGGATGGTAAAAAGTATTGTAGCATTTATACAGCACTTCTTTATTTATACTAGAGATACTATCAATTGTCCCTGCAATATCAATTTTAACAGGATTATTTTTATAAAATGCATCCAGCAGATTAAAGTATACCCTCCATCCTGGATTGTCCTGGTACATCCTTATTTCCTGACCTATAATTCCCTTCTCCTTTTCTACACTCTCATCGGTCAGAAAAGGACTTTGAACAAAGTTAAGCAACAGGTCAAAATTCTCATAAAAATTATCTGTGCACGAAAATAGGTATACAGTCTGATTAAAACCTGTATAAGCATTAGGGCTTGCACCTAGTTTTGAGAATTTATCCATGACACTGCCGTCTTCTTGGTCAAACAGCTTATGTTCCAAAAAGTGCGCAATTCCGTCAGGTACACAAGTTAAATTTTTGTCTCCGGGAATTACAAATTCACTATTCACAGAACCATAATTAGTCGCATAGGTTGCATGCTTTTCTGAATAACCTTTTTTTGGCACTACAAAAGCCTTAAGACCACTCTCATGCTCATAAACATGTATTTTTTCATTAATGTTACTGTATTCAATAGTATTAATCTTCATAAGTACTCTCCTCGCTTTAATAATCAACTGTTGGTTGTCAATTACAAACTATATAACCAACAAGCTCTCCAACCTTCCATCCTTCGAATTACTATTTAACCAATCATCTTTATTACCAACTAATCCATTGATGTAAGAAAATAAACAACTCCTGGCTCAATCTTTTTGGCAACATTTATCACTTCATCTCTCGTTACTCGATTAATCTTTTTAATAAGTGTTTCCAGAGTATCATCAGTGCCAAAAAGTGCTTGACTAAAATAAAAATCCACTATTCTTATATGACTGTCAGCCATGGATTTTACTCCTGTCTCATAAGCCTTGAGAGTTGAATTAAACTCATAATCAGTTATATTTCCTTTTTTTATTTCCTGTAATTGCTCCTTAATTATATCTATTGCTTTCTGTTTGTTTTCTATTTCTACACCACTGCTGATTACCATAAGACCTTTGAACTTATCAAGTCTAGAAAAAGAATAATATGCCAGGCTTGCCTTTTCTCTAACATTTTGAAACAGCTTTGAATGTATGCCTCCGCCAAGTATTCCGTTATAAACCGCCAAGGCGTAGTAGTCATCCTCAAAAGTTGCTGTATTTGTTTTAAATCCCATTGATAATTTACCTTGAGTTATATTCATCTTCTCTGTAACTTCACGTATCTTCTGAACTGGTTTGTCAGAAACAACGGTGTCAGACAGCTCTTTAATATTCCCCCTAGGTATTTGTTTTAGTCTGTTAACTATCTTTTCCAGTGCTTCTTTATCATTATCACCTGAAATAAACACAAACACAGGTAGTGTTTCAATAATATACTTGTATTGCTTTTGCAAATCTTCCTCTGTTATATTTTCAAGCTGGTCTATTAATCCATATTCGTGAAGCTCATAGGGTTCGCCCTTGCACAGCTCCTCAAGACATCTGTCTACAGCATAACGTACCTTGTCATTTATACGGCTTTCTATTCTCCTCCTCAAGTTTTCCTTTTCCTGATCCACATAAGACTTTTTAAACAATCCATTTTCAAAAAGTGGTTGTGTTATGATCTCTTCTAGAAGATCCAGAGCTTTTTCGGATAGCCTATCATCTTTTCCCGTATATTTTTCAGAAACATATTCAATATAAAACTGAATTATCTGGCGTTCTCCCTTTTTTGAGACACCGCAATCAAAGGACGCACCATACAACTGCTCAAGATATTGCGATAAATCACGAAATGAAGGGTGATTTTGGCTTCCCCTTCTTAAAACTGCAGGTACAAGAGCGTTTTTAGTTACATTTTCATAGCTTAGATCATCACAGAAAAAAATATGAACTGTATTTGTTTTGAATTTGTCCGTTTTAATGTTGTATACATTAATACCATTAAAAGAAGCTATCTTTGAAACCTCTTCCATTACTAATATTTCATTCATTTCATCTGTCCTTTCAAAAAAAGTATTATAATGATTGCTCCTTAAGCAAGTCACAAAGAAAGTCTTTTTGCATCTAGCACGAAAAAGCTTGTAGCTTCGATGCAATGTGGTGCAATCTTATATGATTAATACCCGAAAAAAATTGCTGTTTACAGTTATAGTATAATAAAAAACAGTTTATCTATTCAATAGTATTCTGCCTTTTTCCCGGACAAAAATTGTTATTCTTTTACTGTTCAGACCCTACATATTGAGATATAACTTTCGCAATATCGGAAACTACGCTTCATTTGCAAGAGCTGCATTTCGCTAATGTTTCCTAACATTGCAAAAGTTATATCTCTTTAGCTACCTGTGAACTGTAACGTTATTCTTTTTTGACTGTATCAATACATATAAATATTTCCCGACAACAGAGCCTAATACTACCATACCTCCTACAAACGCCCATAAGCCTGGGACTTCTCCCATCAAAACAAACGTCCATAAAGGATTAAGAATTGGTTCAATTATCGGTATTAGAGAAGCTTCCAAAGCAGTGACATGTTTAATGGCGCCTGCGTAAAGAATATATGATAAACCCAGTTGAAATATTCCCATAAGCAGAAGGCCACTCCAGCTCTTTGCATCAGTTGGAATTGATATAAACATAAAAGGTAATCCGATAATTGCAGTTATAATATTTCCCAAAAGCACTGATTCAAGAGGGTGGCTATCTTTCTGTTTTCTAAGAAACATTACCATGGCTGCAAACGAAAGTCCACTTAATATTGCAAGCAAATTTCCCCAGAGATTTCCTCCTGACAAATCATCAAAGAAAAACAGAATCATTCCAAAAATCGTAAAGATAACTGATACCAAGTCTATTCTTGTAGCTCTCTCGCCTAAAAACCATGCCCCTAAAATTAAAACATAAATTGGCGAAGTATACTGCAGCAAGATTGCATTAGCTGATGTTGTAAACTTATTTGCAGAAATAAAAGTTATAACTGTAGTAGCATATGCTAAAGCTCCTGCAATCGCGGCTTTGGACCAGCGTATTTTAGGTTTTTTCATATATGCTAAAATTATAAGTGCTGCTATCCCGCTCCTCATACCTGCAATAGCAACAGGATTCCATGATATCCATTTTATTAAAACGCCTGCAGTGCTCCAAAGTACTCCTGCTAAAAGAATCATTAAAATCGCTTTTGTTCTTTGGTTGTTTTCATTCTTTACTTGAATCATCTGATTGTCTTCCCCTTCCGTTACCTTCATATAAAGAAAAATAATCCTTCGCTGATTTAACATCAGAACAAATTTGCACTGCTAACTCATTTTTGTTATTGAATATTCTCTCCTCCCTCAATTTGGAAATAAAATAAACTTCTATCTTCTCATTATACAAATTTTGATTTAAATTCAATATGTGCGTTTCAATAATTGGTCGCTTTAGACTGCCAATGGTAGGGTTTAAGCCGATATTGGTAACACTATAGTGCTTTTTCCCCTGTATTAAGGTACAGGTAATATAAACACCAAATGGCGGCAATGCCAGATAATCCGCTGGTTCTATATTAGCAGTTGGATATCCTAAGGTGTTTCCTATCTTTTTTCCACTGGTAACCCTGCCGTTAATAGAGTAGTGGCGTCCCAAAAGCTTAAATACTTTATCCAAGTTTCCCTTTTTTATATGTTCTCTGATAATGGTGCTGCTGATGCTCTCATTGTCTATTCGTATTTCGGGAATTACAATGACTTCAAATCCATACTTTTGTCCAAATCTTTTAAGCTCATTGACATCTCCTTGACCCTTGTGCCCAAATCTATAATTAAACCCTACAACTGCAAGCTTAATTAAGAGCTTGTCCACAAGAATATTTTTAACAAAACCTTCAGAACTCAGCTTTCTAAAATTTGCATTAAACTCTTCAAAATATAGATAATCCACATTAGTTTCTGACAAAAGCTCTATCTTCTTGTCCGGCGAAGTTATTAAGGAAGTGAAAGGTTTCTCTTTTATTACGTTCGAAGGGTGTTTTAAAAAAGTATAAACCACTGACTTCAACCCAAGAAGCTTGCTTTCACTAACTAGTGTATTTATTAAAGCCATATGCCCTATATGTAAGCCGTCAAATGTCCCTAATCCTACTCCAGTGTGCCTGTTATCAGTAACGCTTTCATTATTTGGACTATATATAACTCTCATTTTCTTCCCCCAAAATCATATGCTATTGTACCATTTTAAGCACTTAAATGAACTGTTTTTTTGATTTAATGTATAAACTATCTCTCCTAATTACTTCTCCGATAGCAGAAAACTTATTATTATGGTCATACACTTTTAAAATATCACCTTCTTTTAAAAGCGTATTTGAAGTTTTTACGAAAACGCCATTTATGAACAACTTAAATTGATTAGCGCTCATTCTTATGTGGTTTAAGTCAGAAAACACACTCTCTACTTTGATTAGTTTGCTTGCGATCTCACCGTTTTTAGCATACTCTTCAACTTGCTGGATAGTAAGGCTTGTGTCTAGTGTGAAGCCCCCTGCTGCTGTCCTTAAAAGGAATGACATGTGTCCGCCACATCCCAGCTTTTTACCCATATCAGCACAAAGCGTCCTTATGTATGTACCCTTTGAACATTTTACATCAAATAACACTTTATCTTTATTTATGCTTAATATTTCTATAAAATAAATATGAACTTTTCTGGCTTCTCTTTCTACACTAATGCCCTGTCTTGCCAGCTCATATAACTTTTTCCCATTAAGCTTTATAGCTGAATACATCGGAGGAATCTGCAATATATCACCTTTAAAAAACTCTATAGCTTCTTTAATACTCTCAGCACTTATATTTGCATTTTTACAGGATAAAATTTGACCTGTAGAATCCTGGGTATCTGTTTCTATCCCTAGGGTAAGCTCTGCTGTGTATCTTTTATTATCGTCTGTCAAAAACTCAATAGCTTTAGTTGCATTTCCTACACACACTAGCAGAACCCCACATGCAGCCGGGTCCAATGTTCCAGTATGTCCTATTTTTTTAGTTTTAAGAATTCTCCGAAGGTATCCCACAACATCAAAGGATGTCATACCTGGAGGCTTAAGAACATTTATTATACCGTTCATCAATTTCCTATTTCACTATCCTGTATATGATTAATCGTCCTATTATGATTGTCTCTTAAAAGTAGCCATAAAACAACTTTTTTAGTCTATTGACAAAAAGTCTTTAACGACTGCAATCAGCTGTTTTGTAACTTCTTCAAAATCCCCTATTAAAGTACATCCAGCAGCCTTCGGATGCCCTCCTCCTGAAAACTTAACAGCTATTTTTGATACATCAATGTCTCCATTAGAGCGCAAGTTAACCTTTACTTCATTGCTGTTTTTTTGTCGTAGCAATACTGCGACCTCAACTCCTTCAATATTTCTCGCAATATTTACCAAACCATCACTGTCTTCTTCATTGGCTCCTGCTGCAATCATCATATCTTCTGTAACCAAAATAACAGATAACCGTCCATTTTCCAAAATCTCAAGCTTTTCTATTGCTGCTCCCATCAACTTGACCTTTGAGTAAGATGAGCGCTCAAACACTCTAGCTGAAATCTCAGCTATATCAACACCATATTTTATCAAGCTTCCTGCAATGCAATGGGTTTTAGGAGTAGTATTACTATATCTGAATCCACCAGTATCAGTTGTTATCGCTACATACAGGCACTCTGCAATTCTAATGTCTAGTTCTATTCCTAAAAGGTCTATCAATTTGTATATAATCTCGCCTACCGCTGCCGCATCAGTATTAACATAGTTGTACTTAGCATAATGCGTGTTTGTAGCATGATGGTCTATGTTAACCGTCGTATCAGCTAATTTAAAAATATTGTGTCTTTGACCAAGACGTTCAATATCTCCTGAATCAATAGTAATAACAAGTGCTGGGTCTATAGGCTCCCCGGTGTATACAACTGCCAGCTCGCCACCCGGCAAAAAGTCAAGATTCCCAGGAATTTCCTCCTCAATATAAACTGTAACAATCTTGCCTTTTTTTTTAAGAGCAAGACCTAGTGCAAAACTCGAACCTAAGCAATCTCCATCCGCAGAAATATGCGGTAATATGGTTACCTTTTCCCATTTATCAATCAGGACAGCTATGTCACTTAGCATAACAACCTCCAAGTGTTTATTTATTCAGTCTAATAAACTTAAGTGCAATACTTCTTTATGAATATTCACACATTGCTTATTGCCCAAAAAGTAGTTAATATACTTTTTGGGTAATAAGATACATCATTTTTGTTCTTTCATAACATCATCTATTAGTTTGTTCAAATAAACCCCTTGCTCAATAGAGTTGTCTATTTCAAAAGTTAATTCAGGAGTTAATCTCATTTTGATTCTTTGACCAATTTCTCTTCTAATAAATCCAGCTGCACTTTTCAAAGCAATTACTGCATTCTTTTTTTGTTCCTCATCTCCAAGCACGCTTACATATATTTTTGCATATCTAAGGTCTTTTGTTACTTTAACATGAGTTATGCTTACCATGGATGGAAGTCTGGGATCCTTTAATTCATTAAGAATAATATTACTTATTTCTTTCTTCATTTCCTCAGCAATTCTATTTGTTCTGTCTACCATCCACACCATCTCCTTTTTTTCGTTATACGCACTCACTCAACTTTCTTAAGAGGTGTTTGTATGGGAAAGCTGAGTAGGTTACTTTTAATGTTCCCTTACTTCCTCTATAATAAATGCCTCTATAACATCGCCTTCCTTAATGTCATTGAACCGCTCTATCATAATTCCACATTCAAAACCTTGAGCTACCTCTTTTGCATCATCCTTGAATCTTTTTAATGAAGCCAGTTTTCCTTCATGAATTACTATACCATCTCTAACAATTCTAACTTCAGAGCTTCTCATTACCTTTCCGTTAGTAACATAACAACCCGCAATAGTTCCCATACCAGAAACCTTAAAGATTTGTCTTGCTTCGGCATGACCAATTACTACTTCCTTAAATGTAGGATCAAGCATACCTTTCATAGCAGCTTGTATGTCTTCAATAGCAGTGTAGATAACCCTGTACATTCTCATATCTACTCCTGCATTTTTTGCTGCCTCATCCACATTTGCACCGGGTCTTACATTAAACCCAATGATTATAGCATTTGTTACTTCCGCTAACTTCACATCTGATTCATTAATTGCGCCTACTCCACCATGAACTATTTTAATCTTTACATCATCATTGGTAAGCCTCTCTAAAGACTGCTTGACAGCTTCCACAGAACCTTGCACGTCGGCTTTGACAATAATATTGAGTTCCTTGACGTCTCCAGCTTGAATCTGTGAGAACAAATCCTCCAATGTTACTCTAGTATGGGATTTTATCTGTTCTTCTCTCTGACTTTGTTTCCTCTCATCAACAAGTTGCCTTGCAAGCCTTTCATCACTTACCGAATAAAATACTTCTCCAGCTTGTGGTACTTCATCCAACCCTAAGATCTCTACAGGCGTGGATGGTCCAGCACTTTCAATTTTTTCTCCTTTGTCATCTGTCATTGCCCTTATATGCCCCATTGCAGTACCTGCTATGAGTGCATCACCACTGTATAAAGTACCAGTTTGAACAAGAAGAGTCGCAACTGCGCCACGGTTTTTATCCAGCTTAGCTTCAATAACAGTACCTTTAGCCTGCCTGTTAGGATTGGCTTTCAATTCAAGAACATCTGCACTTAGGATAACCATTTCCAAAAGCTCATCTATATTTGTTCCTTTTATTGCTGAAACATTGACAACAATTGTGTCTCCACCCCATTCTTCAGGCAGAAGACCGTGCTCGGTCAGCTGTTGTTTTATCTTGTCAGGATTTGCCCCCGGCTTATCAATTTTATTAATTGCAATAACCATAGTTACATTAGCTGCTTTTGCATGGTTAATTGCTTCAATTGTCTGAGGCATTATACCATCATCCGCTCCGATTACTAGAATAGCGACGTCTGTAACTTGTGCTCCGCGCGCACGCATAGAAGTAAAAGCTTCATGACCGGGCGTATCTAAAAATGTAATCTTTCTTCCATTAATCTCAACCATATATGCTCCTATATGCTGCGTTATACCACCTGCTTCAGTAACAGTAACATTAGTCTTTCTTATAGCATCTAGAAGCGATGTTTTTCCATGATCTACATGACCCATAACAACAACAACTGGTGGTCTTGACGCAAGGTCGCTTTGCTTATCCTCAGAATCATCGAATAGTATATCCTCTACATTAACACTGATTTCTTTTTCGGTCTTTACTCCAAATTCATCAGCAACTAATGTCGCAGTGTCAAAATCTACTTCCTGATTAAGAGTTGCCATAACTCCCAACCCCATAAGTTTCTTGATTACCTCGCTGGAGGTTTTCTTAAGAGCTTCAGCCAGATCTTTGACAGTCAATGATTCGGGAACGGTTATTGAAGTTAAAACAGCTTTTTTGGGTATATGCTTCGGTTTCGGTTGTGCTTTTTTCATGCCTCTCGCCGGTTTTGGCATTTTCTTCTTTGCAAAAGCTGTATCATCCAAAAAATCAAGTTCATATTTGTCAGTCAAGACTTCAGATACCTTCTTCTTTTGACCTATTATCAACGACTCAGGTGAAACTCTTTTATTCCTTCCACTTTGCTTAACAGTTTCACGTTTTGTTTCCTTTTTATCAGATTTGCTCTGATACTTGTTTTCATATTCTTTTTTGATCGGTTTAGGTTTTTCCTGCTTTAAACCTGTGTTTATGGTATCAGGAATGATTGCATCTGGCAGTTGCTTCGGTTCACTTCTTTTCTTTTTCGCAAATTGATCCGAATCTTTTCTGCCAATTCTACTTGTTTTATCAATGTTTTTGTCTTCATCTTTTCTATTATCAAATGCAAACTTAGGCTTACGTTTGCTTAACTCATTCCTTTGTTCTTTTATTTCGGATGTTTTATGACCTTCAACAGTTTTTTTGTTTTCTGTATTCATAGCACTCTTATCAGTTAAACTTTTCCTCTCGGTATTCTTTACATCTGCCTCTGTTTTTTCTGCTCTTTTTTGTGTTTTTGGCACATCTTTTTTACTATCCCATTTTTCTTTCTTTAGTTCAGTCTGTACCGAACCTTGTGTTTTATCAGTCTCACTAGTCATGGATTTATATTTATTCTCGTCTTTCTCATCAGCTTTAACTTCTTTTTGAATATTTTTATGTTCTATTTCAGATTTTGCCTGAACTTGTGTCAATTTAGTTTCAGATTTCAAATTCTCTTTAGGCTCATTACCTGTTCCTGTGACATTATCTTGACTAACCAAAGTTCTTTTAAGTACTTCATCAGGCACAGCTTCGGTTTCACTTTTGCTTGCCTTTTTCTCTTGCGTCTTGGCTACCTTCTCATTATGTTTTTCATTTTCAGGCTTATTTTCAGGCTTAATAGAAACCTTTTCTTTTTGATTTTTATCTTTTTGTTCACTGTCTTTCTCTTCTCTTAACTTTTCCTCTTCTTCTCTCTTTCTTTGAGCCTTCTTTTCATTTAAAAGCTCGTTCATATAATCAAAACCAGTGCTTCTTGCAAGTCCCGGTCTTAAACCAGAAGAATCATCTGTGACCTTAACAAAGTCTTTTTTACGCTTCTTTTTCTTGTCTGTCTGTTTTATTTCTTTTTTATTATCGGTACTCGCCGGAAATCTTTGGCTTCCCGAACTGGCTTTGGAATCTATAACAATCTCGGTTTTACGGATAATAGTTGGTATATCAACAGTTTCTTTCCTGGATTTTGTTCTTTTTGATGCTTTTGGAGGCTCTGGCGAATCTTTGTCAGCTTCTGCATTGCTACTGTCTTTATGCCTTATAACTCCAATATGGTCATAGAGGGCACTTAACTGGTTCTCATCCAGAAAGCTCATATGATTTTTAACTGATATGTCAATTTCCCCAAGTTTCTCTATCAACCTTTTACTTGTAGTATTTAGTTCCTTTGCCAATTCATAAATTCTAGTTTTTTTCAATATCCTTCACCCCCGTATAATTTTCAAGGTTATCGATTGAATCGATAATCAGTTTGGATAAGTTAAAATCCAAAACTGCTGCCACTGATCTGTTGTCCTTTCCAAGATACCTCCCCATTAGTTCCTTTTTCCCGAAAAACCTAAACTTAACTACGTAAAAATTACACATTTGCTCAAACTTTTTTCTAGTATTTAAGGATGCATCCTCTGTTACAATAACCAGCTCAGCTTGCCCACTCTTAATACTCTTTTCACACCCAAATGCTCCTGAAACAAGTTTCCCCGCTTTTTGCGCAAGACCTATCCGGGAATATACATTATTAATTCCCATCATTGTTATCTCCCACCTGAACTGTTAACGCATCAAAAATTTCACCGCTTATTGATGTCTCAAAAGCTTTTTCTAATCTCCTAGTTTTTTTTACTTTCTTAAGGCACTCAATATCATTGCATAGATAAGCACCTCTACCAGGCTTTCTACCAGTAAAGTCCACAGTTATTTCATCAGCTTTAGTTTTCACAACCCTAACAAGTTCTCTCTTGGGCTTCATTTCCATACAACCGATACACATTCTCATCGGCACTTTCTTTTTTTTCATATGGCCAGTTCCTACTCCCTGTCATAAAAATACTCAACATCTTTTTCGTAAAGCTGCCTTAAACGCTTTCATACTCATTATCGAAGTTGTCATCTTCATCTTCAACAAAAACTTCCTGATAAGATTCCTCAGAATATTCATCTTCCATACTTTCAGGATTAAAGTCTTGATCATAATTTAAAAGTTGCTGTTCAATAGCTGCACGAAGTTCCGATTCATTTTTAATATCTATTTTCCATCCGGTAAGCTTTGCTGCAAGTCTTGCATTCTGCCCTACTTTTCCAATAGCAAGGGATAGCTGAAAATCAGGAACAGTAACTTTAGCTGATTTTGCCCCCTCATTAAGATCAACCCTTATAACTTTGGCAGGACTTAAGCTGCTTGATATATATTCTTCTGTATTACTACTCCATTTAATAATATCTATTTTTTCACCTTTAAGTTCATCAACAATCGTGTTCACTCTTATTCCTTTTTGCCCCACACAAGCTCCAACCGGATCCACATTGTCATCTCTTGAAAAAACTGCTATCTTAGTTCTTGACCCCGGCTCACGAGCAATGCTCTTTATTTCCACAACACCATCATGAATTTCAGGAACCTCAAGCTCAAACAAGCGTTTAACAAGCCCAGGATGCGTTCTTGAAACCATAATCTGTGGTCCTTTTGGAGTCTTTTTGACCTCAAGTATATATACCTTGATTCTATTGCCAAATTTGTACTCGTCACCTGCAACCTGTTCTGATGGTACTAATATTGCTTCAACCTTTCCTAGGTCAATAATTATATTTTTACGTTCCATCCTCTGCACAATGCCTGTAACTATATCACTTTCCTTATTGAAAAATTCATCGTAAATGATATCTCTTTCAGCTTCTCTAATTCTTTGGACTACAACCTGCTTTGCCGTTTGAGCAGCTATCCTTCCAAAAGTTCTTGGTGTAACTTCTATCTCTGCAGTATCGCCTTCTATTAAAAGAGAATTTATTTCTCGCGCTTCTTCAAGAGATATTTCATTTTGTATATTCTCTACTTCATTTTTCACAAGCTTCAAAGCGTATACCTTAACATCGCCGCTACTTCTGTTAATGTCTACTTTAACATTCATCCCAGCTCCAAAATTCTTTTTATAAGCTGAAATAAGAGCAGCTTCCATCGCATCAAGCAGAACCTCCTTATCAATACCTTTTTCCTTTTCCAACTGTTTTAGCGCATAAATTAATTCTGCACTCATCTCTTTAATTCAACCTCCCGTCATTCATAATCTCTATTTTATTTAAGCCTGTTTTTTTCACTTTCAATCATGCGAAATCGCAACCTTAAGCAACTCAAAAAAAAATTACTTTAAAATTTGAATGCCCTTTTCACTGAAGCAATATCTGTTCTGGGAAATTTGAGAATCTCCTCATTCTGCCTTATCTCAATATTCCCATCTATCAAACCCACTAAAATGCCTTCAAATTCCTTTTGTCCATCAACCGCACTAAAGGTTTTAACTTGAACTAATTCACCAGCGTACCTTTTAAAATCACTATCTTTTTTAAGAGGTCTTTCCAAGCCTGGGGACGAAACTTCCAAATAATAACTCCCCGGTATAGGATCCGCTTCGTCAAGTTTTTTGCTCAATTCATTGCTGACAATTGAACAATCATCTATAGTTATACCGCCTAGTTTGTCTATATATGCTCTTAAGAACCAGTTGGCTCCTTCTTTTACATATTCAATACCCACAAATTCAAATCCGTACTTATCTACTATGGGCTGCGTAATGTCCTCTACAATTTCTTCTACTTTTCTTTTTCCCATAACATCCTCCATAATGATTGCGTGCACCAATAATACGAAAGAGTGGGAACGACCCACTCTTTTACATGTAATGCGATTTGATATTAGTCACCGCATAATTATATCACTATTGTTTACATTAATCAATATATTATTTAACTATTTTTCAGTCTATTTTCTTTGTTATCTTTTATGTTGTCTGACAGTTAGTTGGTAGTATGTCATGATATAGTGTAGCAACAGAACAATTTGCTTTTAGTTTTCTCAAAAATAATTAGCCTGTTCTATTGCTACACTATATCTCTTTAGCTACCTATGAACTGTAATCTCTTGTCACTATTTGCACTATTCGGCAGTTAGTTAGAGCATACTCAGCTTAAGTCGACTTAGAAAAAGCTCATTTGATTGCTTTCGGGAAGATCGCCAAGACAACCATTTTCTCTCATCATGTCAACTACTGCTTTACTAATTTTGGACTTTTGTTTAAGCTCTTCTACTGATGTAAACTCTCCTGCTTTTCTCGCTTCTACAATGTTCTGCGCAGCTGAGAGTCCAAGACCTTGCAAAGACTTTAATGGTGGAAGTATTTTACCCTCACATATAGTGAATCTTGCTGCATCAGAGTCATAAAGATCCACAGGGAGAAAACTGAATCCCCTTGCATACATTTCTACAACCACTTCAAGTATTGTAAGTGTGTTTTTCTCTTTCTGAGTTAAATCATTCCCCTTGGCTTTCAGTTTTTTTATTTCAAGCTTAACTCTTTTGTCACCATAAATCATTATGCTTGCATCAAAATCATCAGCACAAATTGTAAAGTGAGTTGCATAAAACTCCAATGGATAATTCACCTTGAACCATGCTATCCTGTATGCCATCATTACATAGGCTGCCGCATGTGCTTTTGGAAACATATACTTTATTCTTTTACAGGATTCTATATACCATTCGGGCACATTATTCTTCTTCATTGTTTCTTCGTATTCTGGTGTGAGCCCTTTTCCCTTTCTTACATCTTCCATTATGAAAAAGGCTGTTTTAGGCTCCAACCCTTGATAAATTAGATAAAGCATTATATCATCACGGCAGCATATTGCTTTTGAAAGCGTGGTAATTTCCTTCCGAATCAAATCTTGAGCATTATTTAGCCATACATCCGTTCCATGGGACAAACCTGAGATTCTTATAAGCTCCGAGAATTTGCTTGGTTTGGTTTCTAGCAACATGCCTATAACAAAACCTGTTCCAAACTCAGGTATTGCAAATGTTCCGACACTGCAACCTATATCATCAGGTAACACACTAAGTGCTTGTGTGCTTGAAAACAGGCTCATTGTTTTTTCATCATCAAAAGGTATCTTTGTAGCGTCTAAACCAGTCAAGTCCTCTAGCATGCGTATGATTGTCGGAACTGTATGACCTAGTATATCTAGCTTTAAAATACTCCCGTGAAGAAAATTATAATCAAAATGAGTTGTTGTTATTTCAGATGAAGTATCATCAGCTGGCCTTTGAATAGGTGAAAAATCGTATATTTCCATATCTTGAGGAATAACCATTACTCCTCCAGGATGCTGACCAGTAGTTCTTTTAATTCCTGTACACCCTTGCACCAGTCTGTTTATTTCTGTATTTGTTACAACACTATCATGCTCATCAAGATATCCTTTAACAAATCCATAAGCGGTTTTAGAAGCAATAGTTGATATTGTACCTGCGCGAAATACATGACCTGTCCCAAACAACTCTTCGGTATATTTATGCACTACCGGCTGATACTCTCCTGAAAAATTAAGGTCAATATCAGGTTCCTTGTCTCCCTCAAACCCAAGAAAAGTTTCAAAGGGTATATCCAAACCATCCTTATTTAAGGAATTTCCACAATTTGGGCAAATCTTATTTGGCAGGTCAAAGCCACACTCAACACTTCCGTCTGTAATAAACTCAGAATATTTACAGTTTTCGCATAAATAATGAGGCTGAAGTGAATTAACTTCGGTGATTCCTATCATGTTTGCTACAAACGACGAACCCACAGAACCTCTTGACCCGACAAGGTATCCATCTTCCAAGGATTTTGCAACAAGCTTTTGAGCAATAAGATACATTACTGAAAAATCATTTTTGATAATTGAATTAAGCTCCTTATCCAATCGATTGCGCACGACATCAGGTAGCGGCTCACCATATAACTTTTGTGCTCTGCTTTCAGCCATATTCTTAATTTCTTGTTCTGAGCCTTCGATTCTAGGCGCAAATGTTCCTTTTGGAACAGGTACAATTACGTCAATCATATCAGCAATAATGTTAGTATTTTCAACTACCACTTCATAAGCTTTACTGTTCCCAAGATAATCAAACTCCTTGAGCATCTCATCAGTTGTACGAAAATATAGCGGAGCTTGTTCATCAGCATCGCTATAACCCTGTCCGTACATGATAATTCTACGGAAAACCTCATCTCTTTCATCTAAAAAATGCACATCACATGTTGCAACTACAGGCTTTTTATACTTTTCTCCCAGCATTACAATTTTACGGTTGATATTTTTTAGTTCTTCCTTACTGTTTAGCTTCTCATTGTTTATAAGAAATTGGTTATTCCCAAGTGGCTGTATTTCAAGGTAATCATAATACTGCGCTATTTTGCCAATTTCTTTCTCATCCTTTTTATCCAAAATTGCCCGGTAAAGTTCTCCTGCTTCACAGGCACTACCTACTATAATTCCCTCTCTGAACTCATGAAGAAGTTTCTTAGGAACTCGTGGCTTCTTATAAAAGTATTTTATATGAGACTCCGAAACTATCTTATACAGGTTTTTTAAGCCTGTCTGATTTTTGGCAAGAAGAATTGCATGGTACATCTCCGCTCTTAAAATTTCTTTATCATCTGTTCCAAGAATATTTTCCAGATCATTGATACTTTCAGCACCCTTGTCCTTTAAAATACTAAGGCATTTAAGAAAGATTCTGGCCGTGACAAAGGCATCAGATGACGCACGGTGATATGTATCCGATTTGATATTCATAGATTTAGCAATACTGCTCAGTTTGTAACTTTTAAATTTAGGAAAAAGTTTACGGCACATCTCAAGTGTGTCAATAAGGGTAAAATCAATAGGGTGTTCTAAAATTTCGCAATTATGCTTTATAAAACCATAATCAAATCCTATATTATGAGCAACCAATGGACTGTTACCCACAAAACTTAAAAACTCGGGAAGCACTTTGGCTATACTGGGCGCCTCTTCGACCATACTATCATCAATGCCTGTAATTTTGGTTATGTTCTCCGGTATCGAAATCCCGGGATTTATTAGAGCGTTGTACTCTTCCACTACATCTCCATTCTTGACTTTTACCGCACCTATTTCAGTGATTTTGTCTTTATGTGGATCAAGCCCGGTAGTCTCAATATCAAATACGACAAATTCACCCTCAAGTTTTTGTCCCTTTGGGTGAAATACAAAGGGAACCTGACTATCAACCAGGTAGCACTCTAACCCGAAAATTACTTTTATATCATTCCCTGCAGCAGTATACGCATCAGGATAAGCCTGAAGCACACTGTGATCTGTTATAGCAATAGCTTTATGTCCCCAGCTAATTGCTCTATTTACCATACTTTTAACTGGAGAAACTCCATCCATAGAACTCATCTGGGTATGGAGATGCAGCTCTACCCTTTTTTTTTCAGCAGTATCCATTTTAACTGTTTTTTCAATCTCTATAATATCAGTAGCAAGGAGCACTAGATCTCTTGAATACTTGTCATACTGAACCTCCCCGCGGATATTTACTGATATACCTTCCTTAATTGCTTTGCTTATCCTCGCTAGCTTGTCTTTTTCCAAGAAAAGCTTAGCTGTAATGGAATTAGAATAATCGGTTACATCAAAAGAAAATAATATTTTCCCTCCCCGAAGTTCTCTAGTTTCTACTTTAAAAACATCACCGCTAACAGCTATCCTGCCGGATTCCTGGTTTAACTCTATCATAGGAACAATCTTGTCTTTAAATTTCTTACCCAATATTACCCTTAATATTTCGTCAGAACTATCTTCATTTCGCTTACCAGAAGCCCTCTTCCTTACAGATTTGCCATCTTGAATATTTATAACTCTGCTTATAAGCTCCTTTTCTTCATTTTCCTTTTTTTTAAGATATTCCTGTTTTAGATTTTCATCAGCAACAAAGTCGACAAATTCAACTCTTATTTTATGGCTAAACAAATCGTATATTGTGTTCTGTATAATAGCATCACACTTTTGGGACTTTAGAACATCACTTCCTACTGTTTGCAAGGTTATTATTAGCTTGGAACCAGTTAGCTTCCAAGAGCAATCACATAATATACCATAACTTGATGCAATCTTTCGGTTAACAATGTATATAATATCTTCAAAATATTGCTTAAGAATTTCTTCTAGCGAGGAATCAATATGAAATTTAGTTTTTATTGAAACATCCTCTATCCCGATTTTTTGAACTATCGAATCTTCAAGTTTGCAAAGAGAATTTGCAGGTATAAGTTTTGGGGATGAAGCCTTTATTTCCAGGAAACCTGATTTTTTGTATACATTAACGCTTTCAATTTTTAGCGTGCTTATTATCTCTCTGTCGTCTTCATTCACTAGTGAATAAAACCAATCGCTGTATGCTGCATTTTTCATGACCTTATGACCCCTTATCTTTTGCAGATTTTACCTCTTTTGTAAAGCTACCAATCTTTGTCATGCTCATTTAAGCAAAAAAGCTCCTCTTCCTTCATGACATGTGCAGTATTTGTCAGTTCCACTTTAACAATCTCTCTAAATTGCTTTAAATCATTACTCATTAATTAACAAAGCGGATCGAAGATTATTTTTTATTTTATAAAGTTGATTTTAATTTCATTAACCAACTCATCAACTATTCTATCCTGTGGTATTTTTCTTATTATTTCTCCTTTCATAAATAACAAAGCCTCATCTTTTCCTCCTGCAATTCCTATGTCTGCCTCTTTGGCTTCTCCTGGTCCATTGACTGCACAGCCCATTACAGCAACTTTTATATTGCAGTCAAGTCCCTGAAGTCTTTTTTCCACCTCATTTGCTATATCAATAAGGTTAATTTGACACCTTCCGCAGGTAGGACAGGACACTAACTCAATTCCACTATTTTTAAGTGCCAGTGATTTTAAAATTGCTTGTCCTGCCTTTATTTCTTCAACAGGATCACCAGTAAGAGATACTCTTATAGTATCGCCGATACCTTCTGCAAGCAGGCATCCTAATGCTACCGAGGATTTTATTGTACCTGTGTAAACCGTGCCCGCTTCTGTAACTCCCAGATGTAGCGGATAGGAACATTTGTGTGACATTAACCTGTACGCATCAATAGTCATACCAACACTTGATGCTTTTATTGAAATAACTATTCTGTTAAAATCAAGCTCTTCAAGTATTCTGACATGGGCAAGCGCACTTTCAACCATACCTTCGGAAGTTACTCCATTATACTTTTCAATGATGTTTTTTTCTACAGACCCTGAATTAACACCTATTCTTATAGGTATCTCCCTAGTCTTTGCCATATTTACAACTTTTCTTACTCTCTCTGTGTCACCAATGTTTCCGGGATTTATCCTTATTTTATCTACACCGTTTTTCATGCACTCGAGCGCAAGTCGATAATCAAAGTGAATATCCGCTACTAATGGTATGCTGATTGACTTTTTTATTTCTTTAATTGCATTGCAGCTTTCTGTATCCACAACTGCAACTCTAACAATATCACATCCTGCGTCTTCCAGCCTTTTTATCTGTTCAATTGTCGCATTTACATTGCGTGTATCGGTATTAGTCATTGATTGTACTGTTATTGCCGAATCACCGCCAATTGAAGTATTACCAATGTTAAACTTTTTAGTGCTTCTTCGATTTATTAATCGATAGCTGTTTTTCAAATTATTCCTCATAAGTCTTCCTTCACCTGTTACTTTTAATAATACTGCGCGATAAATTCATCTATTTATAAGCATTAATACGCCAAACCTAGAATTACTGCGAACACTTTTACTTGCTTTTTTTGTCATTACTGTTAATTCCCATATGTCTTGAGATATAACTGTGAACTGTAACTTTTTGTTAGTTTAATTTAAGAACTATGTTATAGCATAATTTAAAAAAACACTCTTATTATATCATTATAGGTTAAAACAACCATCAGAAGTAGCATCACTATAAAGCCTGCCATCATTATATATGCCTCTTTTTCAATGGGTAAAGGCTTTCTCCTTATACCTTCAACTGCTAAAAGTATGAGTTTGCTCCCGTCAGCAGGCGGTATAGGTAAAAGGTTGGAAATCCCAAGGGCTATACTTATAAATGCTGAAATATTGAGAAGGTTTAGTATAACTAATGAAAATGTCGGACTTTGCTGTACCACATCATTCATTGCATTAATTATCCCTATGGGACCCATAGCCTGATTCAAAGTAACCTTCCTTGTAATCATCCAAACAAGAGAAAGGTATGTGTTTCTTATAGTTGATATTGAATAGGTAACAGCCTGCACTGCAGCTGTTAACAAATTTGGTTCTGCTACGCCAAAAGCTATTCCTAAGTCATACTGCTCTTCAGTCTTAGATAAATACGGAGTTGCTTCCAACTCTTCTAATGCTCCTGACCTCAGAACAGTGATTTTTATGGGATTATCTTTTTTATTGGTGACATAGTTATTTATCTGCTGGCGGCTGGAAATATCAGTATCATCCAGCTTAACAATCCGATCACCTGGCTTAAGTCCAGCCTTTCCCGCTGGTGCTTGAGGATCCACCGAATCCACAACATTTGATTCTGAACCTTCAGATGATTTGGGTACAAAACCAAAAATATATCTTTCCTGTGCTGGAATCACGTCAGCCTCAAGAATTAGCTCTTCTTTTACACCATTTCTTTCTACCGCTATGTCTGTTGGTTCACCTTTAACAGAATAATAAAGGAACATGCCCAAATCCATTGTCTGAAAAACATGTCGACCATCATAAGAAGACACACGATCTCCAACCATAAGACCTGCTCTGTCACCGGCCGATCCTTCTACAACAGTATCAATAACAGTTGTTCCATAACCTGTGAAGGAGAAGATACCAGTTAAAATAATAAAGGCAAAAATGAGATTCATTAACGGACCAGAAAACAAAACAGCTGCTCTTGTAAGTAACGATTTTTTGTTATACGCCCGATCACTTGTTGACTCTTCCTCTTCGCCTTCCATTCTCACATATCCGCCTATTGGAAGCAGTCTGAAGTTGTATTCAGTTTCACCTATTTTAAATCCAAACAGCCTTGGTCCCATAAAAATTGAAAACTCATGCACCTGTATATTTGAGAGCTTTGCTACAACAAAATGTCCAAGCTCATGTACTATTATTATTAGATTAAACGAAAGAAAAACAAGTAAAAATCGCAATTTGAACAACCTCCTGTATATTTTAATTCAGCTTCAATAGACCGTATTGATCCTAGCTAACCAACTAACCAACTAACCAACCAACCAGCCAGCCAGCCATTCAGCCAACAACCTTTCCAACTTCCCAACTTTCCAACTTTCCAACTTTCCAACTAACTAACTAACTAACTAACTAACTAACTAACTAACTAACTAACTAACTAACCATTCAGCCAACATCCTTTCCACCTTTCCACCTTTCCAACTTTCCAACTTTCCAACCAACTAACCAACCATTTACATTCTATTCCTTCTTATAAAGAATAATATCCCCTTAAAGATATTATTTCAAACCAAAAACTGTTTCACGTGCCCATCTGTCTGCTTCAAATATTTGTTCCAATTCGGTGGCATCAGAAACATTATGTCTTTCCATAACTTTTTCTATTATATCAGGAATATCAATAAACTTTATTTTCCTTCTCAAAAACATGCTTACAGCTTCCTCATTTGCTGCATTCAATACAACCGGCATGGTACCCCCTGTATCAAGCGCTTTATATGCAAGCTTCAGACACGGAAATGCATCAAAATCAGGCTCACAAAAAGTCAGAGAATCCATTTTTAATAAGTCTAGCTTTGTAAAATTATTATTTTTTCTATCTGGCCATGTAAGTGCTAACTGTATAGGAATACGCATGTCCGGAGCCCCTAATTGTGCCATAATTGATCCATCCACATATTCAACCATTGAATGGATAATACTTTGCGGATGTATGATCACACTGATCTTCTCAGGTTTAAGCCCAAAAAGCCATTTTGCTTCAATAACTTCTAAGCCCTTGTTCATAAGAGTAGCTGAATCGATTGTTATTTTACTTCCCATACTCCAGTTAGGGTGCTTTAGTGCTTCCTCAAGTGTTACGTTTTCCATCTCACTCCTAGATTTACCTCTAAAAGGTCCGCCTGAAGCAGTAAGAATAACTCTATCAACATTGCTTTTCCGGTTCCCTGCAAGGCACTGAAAAACAGCTGCATGTTCGCTATCTATGGGCAATATCTCCACATCGTTCTTTGCTGCATTAGACATGACTAAAGCTCCAGCAGTTACAAGAGTTTCCTTATTTGCTATAGCAACATTTTTTTTGCAGTTGATCGCCTCCATAGTTGGAATAAGACCTGCAATTCCGACAATTGCATTGACTACAGTATCAACTCTGTCAAGTGATGCAATATGTTTTATCCCATCAAGCCCACCTAAAACCTTTATATTATAACCTTTTAATTCTCGTTTGAGTGGCTCTACAAATCTTTTGTCTCCAATCGCAACATGGGATGGCAAAAACTCAATTGCTTGCTTTATAAGTATTTCAAAGTTATTATTGGCCGTAATTCCTTCTACCTTAATATTTAAGTTGCGTGCCACATCAAGTGCCTGTATACCAATTGAGCCAGTGGAACCAAGAATTGAAATTTTTTGAGCTATTATAATCACCTTATTTTTCTTTTGATAATTGCACTTTCATTTAAATCTATTTCTACTTACTCTTCCCAATTACTCCATCCTTCTCAAGGCTTTAGAAAAACGCCCTGAAATAAAAGTATACAACCGGACCAATTAGCAAAATACTATCAAATCTGTCTAGTATCCCGCCATGACCTGGCATAATTTTCCCAAAATCTTTAATTTTAGTGTGCCTCTTAATTGCAGATGCTAACCAATCACCTAGTTGGGATATAATTCCGTTTATCACTCCTAAAATCACAAGGTGAGAAACTGGTATCGCATTCATCAGTTTGGTATTGATCCATAGACCATATATTACTGTGATTACAGCACAACCTACAACCCCACCTATAGTACCCTCAACTGTCTTTTTGGGACTGATATCAGGGATTATTTTTCTATTTCCAAAAAGCACACCTGTAAAATATGCAAATGTATCAGTTACCCATGCCCCTATAAATATGAACCAAACATAATAAAATCCATGTGTAAGATTCCGAGTTAAAACTACAAAAGACATAAGAAATGGAATGTAAAGTACACCATAAATAGTAAGGGAAATATCTACAATATTATACTTTTTGTTTCGAAAAATCAAATACGACAATAAAACAATAAAAATTATATACACAGCCATTGAAAAATAAACTAGAGACGCAAACAAATCAACGTAATTGTCAATCCAGTTCACAACTCCATTTAATCCGATAAGCAAAACAGGCAAACATGAGGTAAAGCCTATAAACTTTATTGGTCTGTATCCTAAACCTGATAGCGAATTATAAAACTCTGAAATCCCTATGAGCGAGAAAACAAAAAAACTTATCCCAAGAACAATTTGATGGGATATCATCATTATAACCAATAAGGCAAGTCCCACAATGCCACTTACAACTCTTTTTTGCAATTAAATTCCCCCAAACCGCCTTTTTCGCTTATTATACTCTGAAATTGCCTTAAGCAAATGTTTTTCTCTAAAATTAGGCCATAAAATATTTGAAAACCAAAACTCTGTATAAGAAGACTGCCAGATAAGAAAATTACTCATTCTCTTTTCACCACTGGGACGGATAATGAGATCGGGATCGGGCATGCCTTTTGTATACAACCTTTCAGATACTAAAGATTCATTAATATTCCGAAGCTTAAGGCTTCCATTATGCAATTCACTTGCAATTTCTCTAATTGCAGAAACTATCTCATCCCGTCCACCATAGTTAAAAGCAATATTTAAAACCAAGCCTTTATTTTTAGAAGTTTTTTGTATAATATTGTCAATTTGCTTTATAATGTTTTTGTCTAGCTTGTCTCGGCTCCCAAGCACATTAATTTTTATATCATAATTTTCAAATTCCTCATCAGCCTTGCTAAGGTATTCCATCAGAAGCTCCATTAATGAATCCACTTCGCTTTTGGGTCTTGACCAGTTTTCAGTGGAAAACGCATATACAGTCAAGTATTTAATGCCTAATCTGTCACAGTATTTTACAATTCGATTAAGATTTTTAGCTCCTTCACGGTGTCCACTCTTTCTTGGAAGACCTCTTTTTTTAGCCCAACGTCCATTTCCGTCCATTATAATTCCAATATGACATGGTAGATTTCCATTATAAGTTTTATTTCTTTTAAACTTATCTATTATAAACAGCATTAACGCCTCCACAACCAAAATCAAGTACTACTTAAAAATCCTTAAAAAGTCACAAAGTGACCACTTGGATTATATTCATATTATAATATAGTGAATGAGTTAAAGGCAATACATATTCGGAATTGATTCCCAAATGCTTTTCTAAAATGTTTAAGGTAAGTATAACGTAGCACGCTATACTTACCTTTTAGTAATATCTTTCTTTTCATAAAATCAACAATAATGGATTATAAGATTTTCTGCTTACTAGCTAGAGAAGAGGCTTTACAACTATTAGCTCAACGTTCTTGTTATCAAGAGTATTAATTTTTACAACCCTAAAATAATCCTGACATTCAAAGATTTTTTCTCTCGGAGGTGATGTTATTACCACGCTATGTATCTTAACTCCTGCATCTTTCAAGATTGCTTTGGCATTGCCTAAGGTATATCCGGCAACATCAGGTATCATTTTTAAACCTCAAGTATTTCTTTATTTTTAGCCTCTATTATTTTATCAATTTCTGCTATGTTTTTATCAGTTAGTTCTTGTATATCTTTTTCAGTTGTTTTTAAGTCATCTTCTGTGATCTCGCTTTTTTTCTCCATTTTCTTATATTCATCAATACTATCTCTTCTAATGGAACGAATAGCAATTTTAGACTCTTCACCAAGCTTCTTTATATGCTTAATAAGATCTTTTCTGCGTTCTTCGGTAAGGGTAGGAAATATTAGCCGTATTACCTTACCATCGTTTATGGGATTAATTCCTATATCTGACTTTTGAATCTCTCTCTCAATTTCTTTTAACATTTTTGAATCCCAAGGTTGAATAAGTATAATTCTTGCTTCAGGTACTGAAATATTACTCAATTGAGAAATAGGAGTACTGGTGCCATAGTAATCCACTGAAATTTTCTCGAGTACAGCTGGATTAGCTCGACCCGCTCTTAAACCATTGAGCTCGTTCTTAAATACACTTATAGTCTTCTTCATTTTTTCTTCAATAGGTTTGTATTCATTATTTGTCATCATTACCCCTCCCGTAATTAAGTTTTTATTAAACGCTATCTTGTGTAAGTAATTAAATCAGTATACAAAATTGATGTCTAAATACACAAGTGCATGACATAATATCATTTTATATCAACATCGCTAATATAGCAAGTAATTGCGTTTTGAAATGTTACTTTGTTGCATTTTTGCGTAGAACAGTCGGCTTGCTTTTCCTCACTCTGACTATACATCTCTAAGCCTAAATTTCGTTAATGTTTCCTAACATTGCAAAAGTTATATCTCTTTAGTTACCTGTGAACTGTAACATTTTTATAGCTATTCATTTATAGTAGTGCCGATATCCTCGCCTTGTACCGCTCTTACAATGTTCTCAGGTTTATCAAGACCGAATACTACAATTGGGATGCTGTTATCCATACAAAGAGAAGTTGCGGTAGAATCCATTACTCCCAATCTATTGTTCAGTATTTCGATATAACTAAGTTTGTTGAATTTATGCGCTTTCGGATTCAGGTTTGGATCGCTGTCATAGACCCCGTCTACTTTTTTCGCCAGCAATATAACATCTGCATCAATTTCTGCTGCTCTTAACGCTGCTGCAGTATCAGTTGAAAAATAAGGGTTTCCTGTACCGCATGCAAATATTACAATTCTCTTTTTTTCCAGATGCCTTGTCGCACGAAGCCTTATATATGGCTCGGCTATCTGTCTCATTTCTATCGCAGTTTGCACACGAGTTGGAATATTTTTGCTTTCAAATGCATCTCTGAGGGCTAGTGAGTTAATAACAGTTGCAAGCATTCCCATATGATCCGCTGTTGTACGATCCATTCCTTTCCCCGTTCTGCCTCTCCAAAAATTTCCTCCTCCTACTACTATACCGATTTCGATTCCCATGTTATAAACATCTATCACACTGTCAGAAATTTTATCTAAAGTGTCTTTATCAAGCCCAAATCCTTTCTCGCCCGCTAGGGCTTCTCCACTTATCTTAAGCACAATTCTCTTGTATTTTGGTTTTTGCATTAGGTTTTACCCCCACATATATATTCTAATTATTATACTTCCATCAATTTAATATGCTACATAGTGACTATTATTGCTATAAAAAAGGGACCGTCAAAGTCCCTAATAAACCTTACTCTTTATTCATTTGCTTCATTACTTCATCTGCAAAATCTTCCTGTTTCTTTTCTATACCTTCTCCTCTTTCAAATCTTGCAAACCTTCTTATAACGATATTTTCTCCAATCAATGCTACCTTTTCTTTTAATAGCTGCTCAACTGTCTTATCTGGATCCCTAATGAAAGGCTGCTCCAAAAGACACTTTTCTTTCAAATATTTTTCAATTCTACCTTCTACAATTTTGTCCACAATCTTTTCTGGCTTACCTTCACTTAATGCCTGAGCTTTTAAAATCTCTTTTTCTTTTTCGATTTGGCTCTGTGGCACCTCATCCCTATTTATGTATTCGGGACTGCTTGCAGCTACCTGCATAGCAATATCTTTTACAAAAGCTTTAAATTCTTCATTTTTTGCCGCAAAATCTGTTTCTATATTTACTTCAACTAAAACACCAATTCTTCCGCCACCATGAATATATGACTCAACTAAACCTTCAGCAGCTATTCTTCCAGCTTTCTTTGCTGCAGCCGCAAGTCCTTTTTCTCTTAACAATTCAATTGCCTTATCCATATCTCCATCGGTATCAACCAACGCTCTTTTGCAGTCCATCATTCCTGCGCCAGTTCTATCGCGTAGTTCCTTTACTACACTTGCACTAATCATTACAGTTACCTCCATATATAATATTATAGTGATTCCACACTCAAACTCTCTGATATCAAAGTATTTTTTAATACAACTTTACAATATCTCATATGTAATTGCAGCAAACATATGAAATAGCTAAAACAAGCTTACCTTGCTTTTTTATATTATTGACCACAGGTATGTTCTTTTATACTCATATGATGAATTCTAAATGACATCTCCTGCGATGCTATTCTATATATATTCAGTAACTGGTCTTTTTTATTGTCCAAGACCAGTTACTAAAAATTCAACTATTATTCAGTTTCAGAAGCATCTTTTGGCATTGCGGATTCTAAATCCAAATCATTTACTACTTTTTCATCTGCAACTTCTGAGTCATTTACTTTTTCATCTGCAGCTTCTGAGTCATTTGCTTTTTTATTTGCAGCTTCTGAATCACTTGCTTTTTTATTTGCAGCTTCTGAATCACTTATTTCTTCATCTATAGCTTCTTTCTGATTGACCATTATTTCAGTGTGGTCAGCTTCTTGCGTCTGTTCACCTTGTTTCCCTTCAAGAACAGCATCTGCAATTTTGGATGCAATAAGCTTAACTGCTCTAATAGCATCATCATTGCCCGGTATTACATAATCAACTTCATCAGGATCACAGTTAGTATCAACAATTGCTACTACCGGAATTCCAAGCTTTCTACCTTCTAATACAGCAATTCTTTCTTTTCTGGGATCAACTACAAAAATAACTCCAGGTATCTTATCCATGTTTTTGATTCCACCAAGGTATTTTTCGAGTTTCTCCATTTCACCCCTAAGTTTGATAACTTCTTTCTTAGGTAAAACATCAAACAAGCCTTCTTGTTCCATTTCGTTGAGCTTATTGAGTCTTTCGACTCTTTTTTGGATTGTTTTAAAGTTAGTAAGCATTCCACCAAGCCATCTTACATTAACAAAAAATTCTCCACATCTTTCAGCTTCGACTTTAATAGATTCCATAGCTTGCTTTTTTGTACCAACAAAAAGAACGCGTTCACCATTCATTACAAGATCCTTGATGAAATGGTATACCTCTTCAATCTTCTTGACAGTCTTCTGAAGATCTATAATGTAGATCCCATTTCTCTCCATGAAAATGAACTCCGCCATTTTGGGGTTCCATCTTCTGGTTTGATGACCAAAGTGCACACCTGCTTCAAGCAGTTGTTTCATTGAAATTACTGACATATTTAACTCCTCCTATTTGTTTAATACCTCCCCGGTAGTCTTCCTTGCAAGAAACCTTTTGGCAACCTCTTGCAAGTCGTAACCGAGTGTGTATTTTTCCGTTCTGTAGTATAACACAACATTTGCCTTTAAGCAAATTTTTTTTTACAAAAAAATAAAGTGGTACTTACCTTACGTTGTTTCCTTTTTATGGTTGTCCATATTTGATTTAAAGGATTTGCAAAAATACTGTTGACAACTTCGTTATTTGTTCTTATAATATATAAGTGCTTTGAAAACTTGCGCCATTAGCTCAGTTGGTAGAGCAACTGACTCTTAATCAGTGGGTCCTGGGTTCGAATCCCCGATGGCGCACCAAAAAAGACCTTTGATTTATCAAAGGTCTTTTTTACATCTATTGATATCTTTTTGTTGATCATTCTGAAAATAAAACTAGTAATTCACATATATCGGGCTGGACCAAGCCATATGCCCATCTCTTTGAACAACCTTTACCCAGTATGGATTTAAACCCTTTTTTACTTGTCTGTCTTCAAATGAAATACAAACTGCCCGGCTTACTTCCTCCCTTGCCAGACTTACCTCTACTTTGCAGTTAACTCCACCGGCATCCTTTATAAACGTTCCCTTTTTAAGTTCATCCACTCCAACTGAAAAAGCAGTCTGAGCTGTAGAAAAATTTATTTTTGTATTTCCATTACATTCAAGCTCAAGCTCAAGTCCATCAATATCACCTGAAGTATTTGATTTAAGCTGAAGAACCTGATTGGACATAAGTGTTATTCCTTCATCGGGCTGATTAAAAGCAAACTTTGCAGCATTTATAATTTTCCCGTTTTGAATGCTGATTTGTCCATCCCAGCACACTTTTTTACCCCTACTTCTTACTTTTACACCACTCCATTGTATTTTGACAGTATCTTTTCTTAAAGGCAATGAAGGTGAGTATGAGTAAACTGTTTCAAGACCGCGCATTATTAAAACATCGCTGATAATTCCGGTCCCGGCAACCTTAACATCTATCACCGGCTTTTTGTCAAGGAAAACCTCATCGCCCATAATACTTTCACCGCACTTTACATCCACTATAATCCTGCTTCCTGTTGTTCCATAGCAATGACGTTTCTTTAAAGCATCCCATAAGGATTTTCTTGTAAGATCCTCTGCATATACTCCTGTATACCCGCCGATTACGTCAAAAGATACAAACCCCCGGGAAGTTATCCTCGTGGGATATGAAAGACCAGGTCTGCAGGTATGGTCATCACTGGCGGCAACTATTCCTAGCTTTAATCCTTTTTTTAGAGCATCCTCAAAAAACCATTCAAAAGTTCCATGGTGAGAATGTATTTCCAGAAGCTTAACAAAATTATCATCGCAAAAATCAAGATTCCCGTACCTGCCACCCACATGAGGAATAGCCATAACGTCGTCCCGCGACTCAAATTCTTTCCACAAGCTGGATATGGGGCTTCTATCGCTCCCATCACTTTTATCCATCCCAATCTGCCACCGATAGCTCCTGTAAATAGGCTGGTCATCATCGAGGTAATATATGTTGTAATCCCCTCCGCAGGGTGTAGTTCCTGACCATTCATACCCGAGAAAAGTTACAAACCTCCCCGGCTCATGATACTCCTTAACCTTATCACAAACAGCCTGCCATGTGTCATCAGTCACCTGAAAATCATTCCCCTGCCATGCGGAAAAATCCAGACCTGCTTTATCTCGTCCAAAGGCAAAATACAAATCCAGGCTTCCAGTACCTACTGTTTCCTTTGTCTGACCATGCATATCCCCCCAATAAAGCTTCGCAGTATTGGCTTCTTTTATACACTTTACCGGGTTTCCAACTCCTATGCATCTTTCATTTGTATTAAACACCCTTGGGTAGTAAACGCCCTCATTTTTAATGGCGACTCCACTAATTTTACCGATACCGCAGCGTAAACTTATTTCTGATTTAATTCCATTTATTGAAAAATAGAATTTCTCATCACATTTATCTGCAATGTTGCCCCAACTATCCATAGCCCTTACCAGAATATCAAATTTCTCACCCGGTTCTACAAGAGACGGCGCTACCGCTTCAACTTTGTAAAGATATCCTCCTGTAACCCGTATGAATGGTGAAGGCTCAACTCCATAGAAATTTCCGCTCCCTGCACAATCTACCAGCACCTTGAATATATGTTCGCCCTCTGCATAGGTCTGGATCCTGTAACCGGCGCCTTGACCTTCCTTGGCTCCGTATTCCACATAAACTCTGTCACCTTTTTTTAGAGATCCATCAGATATTTTAATACTTATACAGCTTTTCCAGGGTCTTATGTATCTGTCCGGTATATACCTTATCAAAAGCTTTACTTCAGAATCGCTCCATACCTTTACAAAACCCGGTTTAAATGGATTTTCAAATTGGGGTATGTCTGAGTCGCATACATCCCTTCTTGCAACTAAAATCTCACCACTATCATCTATACCATAATCCCCTGTTTCATAAGTCAGTATCCAATTTTGTGCTGTTCCTGCAACAATTTCACTGATATTAATCCATGCCTTGCCAAGCTTTTTCATTTGCATCATCTCTCCCACCCATAATAATAATGAAAAGTCCCTTTCCGGGACTTTTCATTAAATCATCTAAAATGGTATACTATTTTATCCTGCCGTTGGAACGAGCCAGCTCAGTCCATGCATCACGAACTGCCTGATATCCGATGTTATTACATTGCTTAATATACCCATCAAAAAGATTATCAATGTCATCATATCCCAATATTGCTTTTCCATACATTTCACTCCACAAACGATCAAATTCGGACATAAACTCAGACATCTCCTGGGGAATTTCCAGTCCTTCTGCATTAATCAACCGGAATGCATGATCAGAGGGTATCTCATTTGTTGTAGGAAGAGAGAGGAACTTCTGCCACTGCTCCAGTAAGTCAGGCTTCAAATTAGTTAAGTGTGCAAAATCAAACTGATTTTTTACTCTTGACCAGACTGCTGTCCAGTTATCCACTTTATTCTGCTCTTTGATTTTTTCGTTATTGTTTCCCACTTCAAGTTTTCCATCCACCAAATCCCAATTTACACCTTTTTCTCCTAATTTCATTGTCCAATAAGTACCCGAATAATCATACTTCCCAACATCAGTGGTTTTGTCATCGGCGAAATAATTATAAAGATCCCAGATCCTATCAAGCTTCTTTTCTGCAGTCATTGATACAACATGCTGAAGCTGTACGATGTTATTACCCGGAACATATCCTTCATTATACACCGGACCCTTAACCGTATCCATTATTGCCCACTTTACATCCGGCTGTACCTTTCCTATCTCATCATTGACATTATAATCGTTATATCCGTAGGAAAAGCCTACCTTGCCTGCCTGTATCTGTTCATTCACCTTATCAAGCTTGGTTGTAAGTGTTTCTTCGTGCAGTGCACCCGTTTCAATCAATGACCTCATATATTTCAGCCATTCTTTGTGCTGAGGCATCAAACCTCCAAGGGACAATTTCCCATCCTCATCCCTGTACCACTTATTCATTCCCGCACCCCACGTAACTGACCAGTTTCTTGGTGCCCATATCTCATTAATCATAGTTCCCACAGTGTCATCCTTGCTGTTTTTATCAGGATCACTATTGGTAAAAGCTACAAGTACATCCCTTAACTCATAAAAATCTTTTGGAACCTCAAGCCCCAGATTCTCCAGCCAATCATACCGAATGTACATGTTGATACTCTGGCTTTGATTATTTGTGTTGGGTATTGCATAGATATGACCGTCCGACCTTGTCATAATCTCAATAGCTTTGTTCCAGTTCTTTTGGATTCTTATTACATTAGGAATATATTCTTCGGTCAAATATTTCTCGAGCTGCAACGCAAGCCCATCGGAAATAAGCCTTGTTGTCAGTGTAGGATTGCTTTGGATTAGATCAGGAATATCACCCGAAGCAATAATCAAGTTGAGGGATTCTTCATAGTTGTTTGTTTTTGGCTTGATATGCTTAAAACTAATATTCAGGTCTTCCTTAATTTTATTAACAATATATCCATCATCCGGAAGCTGGACTCCCCCTGCATTAAAAAACCAGCTGATTGTCACTTCCGGTTTACCGGAACTCTGAGTTTCTGTATTACCTGAAGTCTCATCCGGTTGGTTTTTTTGTACACATCCGGTAAAAATAGAAACTCCTACAACTAAAGCTAAAGCTAACAGCAAACATAAATACCTCTTCATTGAATTCACATCCCTTTATATATTTTATTATAAACAACATGCCCTGTATTATGGATTTTTCTGTGTACCGGTACGCTTAACAGAAATTAACATTACAGCAAAACATTTTAAAATTTATACTCTCAGAAATTACGTATTTAAACATTGCAATATTTCTGAAAGGGCATAAATGTCCATGTTTAAATGTTTGTTTTGCACTAGTATGGCTTACCTGGCATGCTGTCATAATTAAGATTATAAATGCTCCCCGATAAATAAAGGCTAGGGAAAAATTTTTCCTCCCTGTTTTTAAGAGTAGTTTCATATACTCTCTTAAACGTAACTCTATAATCCAATATGTTTGTCAACCTTTTAATGATCCAATTGTCATTCCTTTTACAAAATACTTCTGTATAAATGGATATACAAGTATGATTGGTACTGTAGCAGCCATTATAGTTGCAGATTTAATTGCATCAGAAGGCGGCTTGTACCTTCCTTCGGCATACAGTATAGCCAGATCCTGAAACTCTGATTCCAGTTGGGTAGCATCATAAAGAACATGGCGCAGATAAACCTGCAAAGGTGCCAGTTCAGGTTTATTAATATAAAGCAGCCCACCTGAAAACTCATTCCAGTGACCTACAGCATAAAACAGGGATACCGTAGCTATGGACGGAATTGATAAAGGTACAATAATTCTTACAAGCTGTACAATTTCAGAACATCCATCTATAGTTGCAGCTTCCATTATTTCCTTTGGAATTCCCATAATAAAATTCCTCATTATAAGCACTAAGTAGGTAGAAATTGCTCCAGGTAATATTAGCGCCCACAAACTGTCAATCAGATGCAGAGATCGTACCAGAAGATAACCCGGAACCATTCCTCCGCCAAAATACATGGTGAAAACCATAAACAAAGTAATTTGCTTTCTGAAAGGTAGTGTTTTCTTTGATAATGCATAAGCAGTAACTACCGTTAGTATCATATTAACCATAGTGCCTATCACTGTTATATAAATGGTGGCTTTATAAGCATCATATATAGTTGATGCTTTTCCGAATACAATTCTAAAATAACTGAAATCAAACCTTGATGGCCATAAAATGATTTCTTTAAATATAAAATCTTCAGGCGGTGCAAACGATTGAACTGCTACCACATAAAACGGAAACAGTGTAAGCATTCCAAGAAAGAATAATATCAGATTGTTAACCGCCAGAAATAACTTCTCGCCTTTTGATTTCCTAATACCGGATATTCGCATAGATAGTTTTCTCCTTTCTTACCATACTGCACCATCTTCACTAAAATGCTTTGCTATAGTATTTGCAGCCGCCAGAAGAGAAATTGACACCAGCGACTGAGCCAGGCCCACAGCTGTCCCAAAGCTGTATTTCATCTCCTGTACCCCCTTTGAGTATACATATGTACTTATTACCTGCCCGGTTTCATAGGTTGGAGATATTACCAGATTATATGCCTGCTCAAAGCCTACATTAATCAGTCCCGCCGAATTGAAAACCAGCATCATTATTATAAGATTGCTTATCCCGGGAATAGTAATGTGCCATGCTTGCCGTAACTTGCTGGCACCGTCAATCATTGCAGCTTCGTACTGCTCTGGATTTATTCCTGTAATTGCCGCCAAATATATAATGGAACCCCATCCCATTTCCTTCCATATTTTTGAAACGACAAACAGACTCCGGGTGTACTTTGGCTCCGCCATAAAATAGATTGATTCCATTCCGATGAGTTCCAGAAACTTATTCACAATTCCAACTGAAGGTGATAGCAAAATTACTATCAAACCAGTAATAATAGACCATGACAAAAAGTGCGGGAGATAGGATACTGTTTGCACAATTTTCTTAAATTTCAATTGCTCACACTCGTTTAGCATTAATGCAAGTATTACGGGCGCAGGAAACGTAAAAATAAGAGTATAGAGACTTATGAGTATAGTATTTTTCAGAGATCTCATAAAGCCGGGTGCAGTAAAAAGATACTCAAACCAGTGAAAACCTACCCAAGGGCTTTTATTGAAACCCTTAAAAAATGAATAGTCTTTAAATGCAAGTATTATACCTCCCATTGGTATATAATGAAAGACTATATAGTATATAATCGGTATCAATAGCAACAAATAATAAATCTTGTGTTTGTTAATTTCTTTCCGTAAAGTTCCTTTCATTAGTCAAGCTCCTTCTTTGTAATGTGCCTAGTTGATAATTGACTTTTTGGTGCTCTGTTCACGAATCAGATGTGTAATTTTTTACCTGACTTGTAGCTTCAATCTCTTGAGCACAATCCTATTGTACATACAGAAATTTAGTATATCAAGTTCACTTTTAAGGGATAAGTCAATTTTAAAGCTCTATTTGTAAGTGAACTTTTAGGGGATTATTGAACTTGCATTAAAGCGCTACCCAAATCCTGCATATTAATCCATATAAATTTAGTTTAAGTATGCGGATTTACAAACACATCGTCATATACTTAATAATTTTTACAGTCTCTATTTTATGCTCCTTGCATTCTGGACATTTTTCTCTGGGCAACAACAAGATCATGGTATAAACCCTTTGCCTTGAAAAGCTCATCGTGTGTGCCAACTTCTACCAGACTTCCATTATCAATAATCATTAGTCTATCTGCACTTTTGAGTGTGGATAACCTGTGGGCAATAGCGAAAGTTGTGCGGTTTTTTACAAGCCGCCCAAGAGCCTCCTGAATTTTCTGCTCGGTCTCAGTATCGACCGACGCTGTAGCCTCATCCAGTATTAGTATCTTCGGGTCATTGATAATAGCTCTGGCTATTGCAATTCGCTGCCTTTCACCACCCGATAGCCTTTGCCCCCTTTCTCCCACTTTTGTATCATAGCCATCTGGAAATTTAACAATAAATTCATGTGCATTGGCAATTTTTGCAGCTCTTATCACATCCTCATATGATGCATCAGACTTAGCATATATAATATTTTCATAAATTGTCCCCGAAAAGAGGAAGGTCTCCTGAAGTACAACGCCAAGCTGGGATCTGAAATCTTTCTGAGAAAGCTTTTTTATGTCGATGCCATCTATTAGAACTTCACCTTCATCCGCATCATATAAGCGCATGATCAGATTTATAACTGTTGACTTACCTGCACCGGATCTACCTACAATCCCAATCATTTCACCTTTTTCTACATTTATACTTATATCCTTTAGAACAGGCTCATAAGACTTATACCCAAAGGTAACACCCCTAAAGGTTACTTTTCCCCTTATCCCATGCTGTATTGGGTTTTCATCATCCTTTATTTCAGGTTCCTCATCTATTACTTCAAATATCCTTTCTGCTCCAATCATTGCATTACTGAACCACCGTGGCATAAATCCCAGCCAGCGTAAAGGTTTATATACATAGTTTGCATACATGCAAAACTGAACCAACTCCCCAATTGACATATTGTTTCCAAGCACGAGCTTTCCACCCATATAAAGAACTAAAAAGTTACCGGCACCAAGAATAAAATTGATTATTGGAAACAGCGTATTATAGTATTTTTCATTATTTATTGTAACATCGGCATACTCCCTGTTTAATTCGCCGAACCTTTCTATCCCCCTTTTTTCCTGTCCGAAGGCTTTCACTACCCTTATTCCACTTAATATATCCTGAAGAAAGGAATTTGTCTTATCCCATACTCGTCGTTGAGTCCTGAATTTTCTACCAATAGAAGTTCCAAGTTTCCGGCATGCTATAGCTACAAACGGAACCGGTATAAATACAAAAAGAGCTAAAAGCCAATTGTTTAAGAAAAGATATATTCCTACTGCGATAAGAAGGATTATTTCGTTTACACCCATAGCTCCATGATCCTGAATAAATGACTGTATTTCTCTAGTATCTCCATTAATCCTGTTCATCAGGTCACCTGTTTTTCTTTTGTCAAGGTACCCCAAAGAAAGTGATTGTATCTTTTTATAAACCATATTTTTAAGATCCATGGACAGAAGTCCACCAATTCGAGCCATTATCCGGCCCCGCACCATAACAAGCACAGTGTTTAAGGCAGCACATGCAAAAAGTCCACCCACGAGGAGCAAAATAGATGCAAGCTCCCTTTTTCCCTGAATCAGGTAATCATCTACAAGATGCCTGTTTATGAAAGGGGGTATCATTGATAGACCGGTTATCGCCCAAAAAATTGATATAACCAAAAGGTACATATGCCAATGAGGCTTTGATATTTTGAAAAGTCTTTTAATTATTTTTATTCTGCTTGTACAAAAAGGACAAATATGTGTTCCCCTGATAAATGCCCTGCCACATTGGGAGCAAACATGATCATCTTCTGTTAAAAATATTTTAGGTATTTTTCCTTCTGCAAGTTCATTCAATATCCTGGCCATATACATATATCTTGGCACATGGGTCATTGAGTATCCCGTAACAGGTTTTAAGGTGCCATCAAAGTTACCTTCAAGCACTCCGCTGCCGGTATATGTTACAGCTTTGTAATTGCTTCCTCTTGATATTTCAAATTCATCCTCCAAGCTGCCATTCAACAGAAGAATTATTCTACTTTGTGTTACAACCATCCATCCTTCGGCAAAGTTTCCTTTAAAATCAACGTCATAAGGAATACAATATAAAACTTCTTCAGTACCCAGCCGTTTCTCAATGATACCATTCTCTTTCTGCGGCAGTTCAAAAATTAGCTTCATGAAAACCTCCGTTTATTTAATAACAGTTATCAGTTTTAAATCAGAGTTTCAATAATTTTTATGCTTTTCGGATCCAGCTTCCGATAATCGGCAATCTCAAACCTGTTCCCATCAACATCAATTACCAGATGTCTGGTTTCGCTTATAGATACCAGCCTGTTATGCCTACCCTGTACGGTAAACCTTCTTTCCCCCGAATCGGTAACCACATCCCAGTAAGAGTATTCAAATTCTTCCTTTATGGAGCGAATTTTTAGAATTGCAGGTACAAAATATCTTCTGGAGAGTTCCTTTTCCATCAATCTTACAGTTTCCGGAGGAAAATCGTCTATTGATTTGATAAGCCCTATCTCTTTTCCTTTATCATTGAGAACCGATATGTACCGCCTTGCTTCCTTATGTGGAAATGTTCTGTACAGATTTACTCTGGCATATACCTCACCGGGCTCAATTTCCAAGGATAAAAAACCGCCTTCAGTTCGATAAAATCTCGCCATGCGTGGCGTTATGTACCTTATAATATCAGACTCAGGTATATTTTCTTTCTTCTCAATAGCCAAATTCAACATTTTTTTATGCAACTCCTCTGATTTTTAATGCTTCCCTCTGCTTTTGTAAAAGCTTATAATATACGCCCTTTAAAGCAGTCAACTCGCCATGGGTTCCTGCTTCAACAATTTTTCCTTTTTCAATAACTATTAATCTGTCAGCATTTCTCAACGTAGACAGCCTATGGGCAATTGCAAAAGTAGTCCTTCCTATAGTAAGTTTTTCCAAAGCTTCCTGTATAAGTCTCTCGGTTTCAGTATCAAGAGATGATGTTGCTTCGTCAAGAATAAGTATTCTGGGATTATGCAGTATTGCACGTGCTATCGATATTCTCTGCTTTTCTCCGCCGGAAAGGCTATGATTTCCACTACCTACTACCGTATCGTAACCATCAGGCAGTTTCACAATAAAATCATGAGCATTTGCTATTTTGGCAGCCTGGATTATTTCCTTTATGGAAGCATCCGGTTTTGCAAAAGCAATATTTTCAGCAAGTGTTCCTGAAAAAAGGTAAGTTTCCTGCAATACCATCCCAATTTGCGTTCTCAAATCCGAAATTGAAATATCTTTAATATTAACTCCGTCAATCACTATGGAGCCTTCTTCCAAATCATAGAGTCTTGTAATAAGGTTTGTTATAGTTGACTTACCGGCACCCGAATGACCGACAAGTCCCACCATCTCACCTGCTTTTACCTCAAAATTCAAATTATGAAGTACCGGTTTATTTGGTTCATAGCTGAAGGTTACATTTTTAAGAGCAACTTGACCCATTATTTCCGGAAGTTTTACTGGATTTTCTGCTTCATTTATGTCAGGAACTGCATCAATAATTTCAAAAATTCTCTCAGCGGAATTCATGCAATCTGACCACCATCTCACTATGTTAGTCATAAAATCAATAGGTCCGTATAGCATGGAAAGATATCCGATAAATGTCATCAGAACACCAAAAGATAAGCTTCCATCTACAACCTGCCAGCCTCCGAAGCCCCATATTATAAAACCACCAAGCTGCATAGACAGTCCCATAAGCGGAAATATAGTTGACATAAACCGTCCCAGTTTAAGGTTTATACCGAAGAGTTCGTTGTTAGCTGCATCAAAGCGTTCTACTTCGGACAATTCCCTCCCAAAAGCTTTCACTACTCTGATGCCTGATAATGTATCATTTATCAGAGCATTTAGAAATGAGCTTTTTTTAAACCTCCTTGAAAACATAATCCAAAGCTTAGGATAAACACCACGAATGCAGTTAACCAGAATTGGTATTGGAATTAGCACTAAAATTGCAAGCTTCCAATTAATACTAACCATGATAAGGCTTATACTAATGATATTTATCAGGTTGAAAATAAAATAGGGTAAACCATCCAAAAAAAAGTGCTGAAGCTGCGTAGCGTCCTTATTCACCCTGTTCATAAGACTGCCGGTCTGCTTGTTGCTGAAAAAGCCAAGGGAAAGTTTTTGCATGGAAGCAAATATACTGCATTTGATGTCAAAAATTATTTCGGCTGCCAGCTTTGAATTGATCCGCCCCCTTATTATTCCCAGCAATTGGGCGCTTAGCTGAAGTATGAGCATAATAAATATCGTGCTCCCAATTTGCCCATAATACTTTCCGCCTTCAGTCAGCACCTCATCATATAATATTTTTCCGCTCATATAAGGAGATGCCAAGCTCATAGTTGAGTTAACCAGCATGCACAGGAGTATAAGTCCCAACTGAAGCTTATGCCTTGATGTAAAAGTTAAAACTCTTACAAACAACGCTTTTTTGTTAAGACATCTTGGGCAAATTTTCCTTTCCGGATCAGGATACAGCATTCCACATTTCGGGCATGAGCCTCTTGACCTCTCATCTTTATAGTCTTCCGGAGTAAGTTCTTTACCTTCTTTAATCTTCGAAAAGAGTTTTGCCAACATACCAAATTTTCGGCTGAATGTATTTGAGTAACAACAGATAATATGATCCTCTCCGTTAATTATCGCCGTCAGCATTCCGGTTGATATCATATTTTCAGCTTTAAGCTTCTTAATATTTTGTACAGAATACTCCTTAAATCCGGTCTCTTTCCACTTCATGGTTCTGTCCTTCAACTCTTTTTTCTCAGATAAAAACCATGTGTTCCGGTGTTCAATATCCTCCCTCCGACCCTCAAAAACCATCAGATTCTCATCAGTTACCAAAATCCAAGTTTCACAAAAATCACCTTCATGTGAAAGGTCTGCCCAGGCGGATAGCCGTATATTTTCAGCCACAACTCCCTTTTTCCCAAGTATATTTATTATGTAGTCAGGTAACTTGTCTATTTGTCCCAGTAAAATCACCATCCGATTCCTTTTTAAATCCAGCTCTTACTCTTTTTTTATTATATGATTATTTCCCTGTTACGTCATTTCTTCCTCTATGCAGGCTTGCCGGCTGAAGTGTGTTACACCCCAGCGGGAACCAAATGTTTGTTTTGTTGTAGTATTATTTGCGTTCACTTGATTTATTTGCTTCCATAAACTTTTCACGCCATTCTAGTCCGTCCAGAGCTGTCAGGAACTGCTGACCCAATCTCTTACCATAGCTGGTTCCTCCTGCATAAGATTGGTGGTAAACAGAACCCATAAATACCTTATCTCCATATTCAATAAATTGAGCATCATCAAAATGCATACCAATCCAGTAATATACCGGTGAAATCAGATTTGCAGTATCAGTGTAAGGTCCTGTATCAGAGGATGCATTGTTCTTTTTGGTAAAATTGCGGAACAATCCATATCCGGTACCATTATAATCCTCTATCCAGTAAGGCTTCCCTATATTGGGGTCAGCATACCCTGCATCCACAACTTTACATCCATCAGGACCTGTATCGATCATCCATCCAAAGACATCCTTAAGAGCATTGGGAATAGTAGTCCAGTTATCTTCCGGCCAGTAAGTATCACCTGCAAACGCATACCATTCTATAAGCGCAGTGCCAATAAGCCCCATATAAAATGACTGTGTCCTGTCTGAATCATATCTTATCTGATACAAATGGTTTTCAAGGTACTCAACATATTTGCTGACCTTTTCCTCATTCCGTTTTCCATCAAGCTTTTCAGCCCATGTATGTGCCTGCAGCCAGTAGGACATTTCACGGATCCATGATGATTTTGCAAATTCAGGATGTGATACAGGATCTCCTGTTCCTACCTGTCGTCCGTCTCTCAGCATAATAAGAGCATCATAGGATAGCTGATCTTTGGTTTCCATATAGTGGTAATATAATCCCTTGGAAAATCTTCTCCAGTCCTCAACAACACCATTTTTGGGAATCACGTAACCGTCACGTACAACCTCTATGCTGCGCTCTATGTAACCTTCCACATTATCCAGATATTCCTTTGCTTGCTCATTATCCAGCTTAGCAATGGCGTAATCACGTATCTGCTGGTGTACACGAATTCCGTCATAATAAAAGCTGTCCTGGTGCGTTTGATTCTTTTGCGCTTCACCGACTGCTTTTGCATGATACATCATGTCCTCTTCAAACCTTTTAATTGCCTGTTCAAACTTTGAAAGCGTTGAGGCTTCTTCACCTTCATTACTTACAGCATCTGAAGAGTCAGCCCCAACAGCAGCAAGCAATTCCACCTTACCGATACGGGGAACAATTACGCTCATGCCAAAAGCTGGTCGTCCTGTGTCGGTAATTCTGGAATCAGCTGAGTCTTCTATATTTTGGAATACATTCATCCTTTTACCATCTGATATGGTTACCCATGCATTAAGGATCACCACATCGCCTTCGGTAACTGCCTCAATTTCCATTTTTACAGATGTTGCCGCTCCAATATTATTATTGATCGCAAAGTTTGGTTCCGAAGCTAATACAGTAACTTTTCCAGCGTTAGTCCTTCGAAGGGTCAGTCCGGGATTACTGCCTCGCAGCTCCAAGTCATAAACAGTCTCGGTACCTCTTAGTTTCCCATCGTGACGCACCCCTACAAACAGATGAAACCATTCTTTTGTGCCACCAAGTGTCGCATCGGATATTGCCGCACGGTAGTTGCTGCTTTCAGGCGTAACGTCCGGTGTTGCCCACCATGCAACATTACCATCAGGATCCAAAGGGAAATGGAGTCTTCCACTTGACGCTTCCACTGCGCCATCCTTAACATCAGAACCGCTGTATGTATGCCCTGAAGATGAAGTATGTTCACTTAAGGTATAATCCTTATCACTGTTAAAATCATCCCAAAACATTTCATCCTCCTGTTTTTGAGGAACTGTTACGTTATCCTCTTCATTGTTTTTACTTTCTTCTCCTTTATTATCTTCCATGGTACTCTGCTCAGCATCCTCGCTTTCTGTAGAATTTGCTCCGCTCGTGCCCACGGTACTCTGCGTACTGCTCGGATTCTGTAAATCACCACCTTTGTCGCACCCCGGTAAAAAGAATATTGACGAAACAATTGAAAGGATAAGCAGCATTACAGCGAGCCTAATATTGAACCTTTTTTTGAACTTTAATAATTTATACATTTTCCCCCTCCTTTTGATAGTCACATCTATTGATAATTATAGTTTTTAATTCCATCGCCGATCATATTTACTTCACTCCACATTAACCCATACCGGGCTGGACCATGCCATTGAAACCCACCCAATGGGCTCCTGTGTTATCCTGGCATAGTATATTGTATTTGTTTCAACTACATCCTCCAGTCCATAATCCGCATCCCATGCATTTTTACCGGGATAAAACGAGAGTATTGATTCAAATCTTAGGTCTATGCCTTCGCGGTACCTTAGTAGTTCTACCTTTAAAAGCTTATCCGTTCCCCAAACGCTAACCTTAAGATTCAATCTGTTTCCTTTTACCCGGTTTATTTCAGAACCCATACTGTGCCCGTCTACAAAGAAATCCAGTAAGATTCGCTCACCCGTAGTCGCGTAGCATTTCCTGTCTGCTAATGCATCAAAAACAGCCTCTCTGCCTAATTCATCAGCCCATACTGCAGCTATGCCTCCACGTGTTCTGCCTCCCTGTCCCGAATGTTCATCGGAAGAAGCTATTACACCCATTCTTCTTCCCTTTATCCAATAATCCTGCGCGTAGTGTGGTCCGGGAGTCGATACATTGGCACGACGCTCTGGTCTTCTCATCCTGTTGTATTCATAGGCCAATATATGCTGTGGACAATAAACTTCACTTTGTCCATGATGAGAATATATTTCCATTACCGGTCTTAACCCATAATCTTCATGAGCATCGATATTTACTGCAGCAGTATCTGTTTCCTGTTCAAGGTTCCCAAAACAAATTCCTGTATGGTGAGGAATTAACATAACCTCCTTTCTGCAGCATGCTTTGATACCTTCCATTATGCTGCCGGGATTTTTCAGGTATTCACTTTCCTCTAAAGCGGCAAAATTTCTGAACAATTCAATATTTCTGAAATAAATATTGTGATGACCTGTCATAACCTTTGGATTTCTTTCATCAGCAGGTATGGTAACAAATCTTCCTTTTTCATTAGCATCCTCAGCCCATTTAATTAACATGTCATATCCCACGTTGCCGATGGAGTTATAGTGATCAGCAACAGCTGCAAAATCAAGCCCGCTTACATCTCTCGCATAGGTATAAGGATCACTTCCCTCTGCGTCACAGGATAGCTTGGAGTGAATGTGAGTATCTCCCCAGTAGGGTCCCGAAACTCCTTCCTTAATACGAACTGCATTTGAAACAGAATCCCTTATCTTAAAGCGGTATATTCCTTCCTTTAAAATGGATACCGGAACTCTGACACATCCTTCAAAATTCAACCCCTCAGCTACCAGCTCTCCGGGCAGCATATAAAGCTTTTCGCCGGAAAATTTTGTCTTTGAACAGTTGTCGTTCTTATCCAGAGAAACAATAAGAACATCAAATTTTTGTCCGGGCTGCACTCCTGATGGCACAATAACACGAAGTCGTTCAGCCTCTAAGGGCAAAACTCTGAGCTTGGGTTTAGTTTCCGGTTCCTCTCCCTTTAAGCTTATCCATACTTCATCCACTTCCGCCACATCCGGTGCAAAGGTATTGGCATAGACAAAATTGATATCGCAGCCTGCAGGAACTGTTCCTTTAATAAGCCTGCCCGTAATAAGCCTCCCATGCCTTGCCGCTCCTTTGGTGAAAGGGTAGCCTCTGCGCTTTATATTCACTTCAAATTCAACACCTTGAACCCCTGAGAAAACCTTTATAAAATGACTTTTCTCACAGGCTTCTGATTGGAATCCCCGGGTGAAGCTGGGTCCTGAAATTAAAGACCAGCTGTTTGGAAACTGAAACTCAATGGTATCCCCAACCTCAAGGGTCTGCGAAGAAGACGCTGCAATACGTACTTCGCAACTTTCCCCAACTGTAAAAACATCTTTTTCCAGTCTGACTTGAACACTCATTTTGGCAAACACTCCTATCCTCTTATAATCAGCCTTACCATAGCTGCAACACTACTATTGTTTTGAAAAGCTGAATTATTTATTTAAAACTATTTAAAACACCGCACTTATTAAGAATGGACATTTTATTCAATAATTCTGTAAGCAGAATCAACAGTCTCCATAGATGCAATTTTATCCAATAACTTTACCCATATCAAGTTCACTTTTCATTGAAAAGTGAACTAATAAGCGAACTTTCAAGTGAACTTTTACACGATTTGTATACTTTTTATTAAGTCAAGCTGGAAAGCCACTGGTAAGAGACGCAAACAGGACGGTTTTAGAAAACCATCCCGTTTATATATTTTCTCATACTAAAAACAAGTAATCTTGATACTTGGATTATTGAGGCTGTGACCTCTCCTATCAGTCGTTATTTGCATCAACATACATTTGGCGCCACCTTAAGCCATCCATACTGGTCAGGAACATTTCTCCCAATCTCTTTCCATACATGCCGTCTATCCAGTATGTCTGATGATATGCAGCTCCTGCAAAAACCTTGTCACCAAGCTCAATAAATTCAGCATCATTAAAGTGCATGCCTATCCAGTAATAGACAGGCGTGATCAGGTTCTGCACATCGGTATAATCATTATTCCTGACCTGACGCAGCTGGCTTTCCAAATATTCAACATATTTGCTCACTTTAGCCACATTACGTGTGCCATTCAGCTTTTCTCCCCAAATATGCGCCTGCAGCCAATAGGACATTTCACGCATCCAAGAAGCTTGCCCAAATTCCGGATGATTGAGTGGATCTCCTGTTCCGCTTGTTTTACCATCACGAAGCATTAGCAGAGCGTCATAGGAATCCTGATCACCGGTTTCCTGATAATGATAGTAAAGACCTTTGGGAAAACGCCGCCAATCCTGAACCCCGCCATCATTTGGAATTACATAGTTATCCCTTACGACCTGGATACTCCTTGAAATATATCTGGCAACATTATTAAGGTACAAGGTAGCCTGCGATGAGCTAATGTTAGCACGGGCATAATCCCTGATCTGCTGATGGACACGCAGCCCGTCATAATATTGACTGTCCTGTGTAGAAACAGTTTGCTGCCAATCTCCGACTGCTTTTCCGTGATACACCATATCCTGCTCATACATTGATAAAAGCGGTGGTTCCGGTGCTACAGGATCTCCTCCTCCAGGTGTAGGTGTTGGTGTCGGAGAAGGAATACGTGAAGCAGAAGAATCTACTATACTCTGAAATACATTCTGACGTGTTCCCCCGTCAACCAATGTCATTTAGTTAACTAACGATAAGGGTATTTTTCTATCAGCAAAAAGAAA